>CAZGKW010000003.1:0-171193 GCA_964526295.1 uncultured Anaerolineales bacterium | reverse complement strand
ACCCGCGAATCACCTGAATCCCTTGCTCGTCAGGCGCCTTCGTGAATAATGCGGGTTAGGTATTATACGCGAAAAACGGCCGTTCCGCCAACGCTTTCAGACCTCGACTCTGGTCACCCGGACCGTGAGGAACTTCTGGCGGTGGCCGATGTGGCGGCGCGAATTCTTGCGGCGGCGGACCTGGACCACCTCCAGCTTCGGCCCTTTCGAGTCGCCCAGCACCTCGGCCGTCACGCGGGCCCCGTCGACCAGGGGCTTGCCCACCCGTACGTCCTTGCCGACCCCCACCAGCAGCACCCGTTCGAACACCAGCTCGGAGCCGGGCTCGGTGTCGCGAAGGTCGACCTGGAGGGTCTGGCCCTCCTCGACGCGGAGCTGCCGGCCGCTGTCTTCGATGATGGCGTACATGGTCTCTCCCGTTCGTCCCGAACCGTCATGCGAGACCGGGAACTGTAACGCCCGGTCCCGCCGGAATCAAGCCTGAAAACGCGGTCCATCGCATGGAGCTTGCGAGGTGCCCGGCGCCCCTTGCCGTAGCGCGGCGGGCAGGACTGCCCATCGCGTCACTTGCGTTTCGAAGTCCTTTTCGCGGCGGGCAGGACTGCCCGCCGCGCTTTCCGTTAGTTTGCCCACCGCGCTTTCCATCATTTTGTAGCGCGGTGGGCAGTCTTGCCCACCGCGTCACTTGCGTTTCGAAGTCCTTTTCGCGGCGGGCAGGACTGCCCGCCGCGCTTTCCGTTAGTTTGCCCACCGCGCTTTCCATCATTTTGTAGCGCGGTGGGCAGTCTTGCCCACCGCGTCACTTGCGTTTCGAAGTCCTTTTCGCGGCGGGCAGGACTGCCCGCCGCGCTTTCCGTTAGTTTGCCCACCGCGCTTTCCGTTAGTTTGCCCGCCGCGCTTTGCTTCATTTTGCCGCGCGGTGGGCAGTCTTGCCCACCGCGGTGCCCACGACTGGGCACCGCGCCACGGTCCTTGTGCGAGGTGCCCGGCGCCCCTTGCCGTAGCGCGGTGGGCAGTCTTGCCCACCGCGTCACTTGCGTTTCGAAGTCCTTTTCGCGGCGGGCAGGACTGCCCGCCGCGCTTTCCATTAGTTCGCCCGCCGCGGTTTCCGTTAGTTCGCCCGCCGCGCTTTCCATCATTTTGTAGCGCGGTGGGCAGTCTTGCCCATCGCGAGGTGCCCGGTGCCCCTTGCCGTAGCGCGGCGGGCAGGACTGCCCGCCGCGCTTTCCGTTAGTTTGCCCGCCGCGCTTTCCGTTAGTTTGCCCGCCGCGCTTTCCGTTAGTTTGCCCACCGCGGTGCCCGCGACTGGGCGCCGCCGACCGCAGTAGAGCAGGTTACTCGGACAGGCCCTCAGTCGAGCACCTCGGCAACCGCCGCCAGGACCGCCGCCTCGGCCTCCTCGAGGTCGCCGGGCACCCGCATGCCGGCGGCCCGGACGTGGCCCCCGCCGCCGAACCGCTCCGCCACCTGGAGGACGTTGGTCCCCGGCCGGCTGCGGAGGCTGACGCGGGTGTGGTCGGCGTGGGCCTCGACCTCTACCAGCAGCACCCCCACGTCCACGCCGCGGACCTTCAGGCACTCGTTGACGACGTTCTCGGTGTGGGCGTCCGAGGCGCCGGCCCGGCGGAACCGGTCCCGCGACAGGCGGACCACCATGACCCGCCCCCCCAGGGCCGGATGCATGGCGTCGATGGCCTGCCCCAGCAGGCGGAGCGCCGCCGGATCCTGGTTCAGGTAGAGCTGCTCGTACAGCAGGTCGGGCCGGGCCCCCGCCTCGACCAGGGCCGCCGCCAGGCGGAACGTCTCGGCGTCGACGTTCGGCAGACTGAACCAGCCGGTGTCGGACGCCAGCGCCGCCAGCAGGAACGCCGCCATCTCCGGCGTCAACGCCGCGCCCCCCTCGACGAGCAACCGGTGCACCAGCATCGCGCACGCCGCCGCCTCCGGGTCCACCAGGGCGAGGTCGGCCAAGGGGTCCTGCGTCCGGTGATGGTCGATCACGAGGACCGGCGCGCCGGAGTCGGCGACCAGCGGCCGCACCCGGTCGAGCTGCTGCCACGTCCCCGTGTCGACGACGCAGACGAGGTCGGGCGGGTCGACGGCGGCGCGGTTGAGACTGCCGTCGGCGACGCGGATCGAGCCGTCCGGGTCGAGGAAGTCGTACTTGGCCGCGGGCGGCGTCGGGACGATCGTCTCGCACGCCGTGCCGTCGGCCCCCAACCAGGCCCGAAGGGCGGCGATGCATCCGAGGCCGTCGCCGTCCGGCTTGACGTGGGTCGTAAAGACGATCCGCCGGGCCCGCTTGAGCTCGGCGACCGCCCTGGCGTAATCGAGTCCGGCTTCCACCGTCGCCCCTCTCTCGCTGCGGCCCGAGGTCCGCGCCCCATGCAAAGAAAAGGCTGCCCGCCGACCAGCGGTCGGGCAGCCGAAGGTCCCTTCCCGCGCCGCGGTCGGCTATTCCGGCGCGCTGATGGCGTCGACCGGGCAGACCTCGACGCACGTGCCGCAGTCGGTGCACTTGTCGGCGTCGATGACGAAGATGGCGTCGCCCTCGCTGATGGCCTCGACGGGGCACTCCGGCTCGCAGGAGCCGCACGATACGCACTCATCACTGATCACGTGAGCCAACCTCTTCCTCCTTTCGCAGCGGTTCGGGATTGAGACGGACGGAATCGAGGTTCCGCGTCAGACGGCCTCGACGGCCTGGACCTCGGGCACCTTGGCCTTCAGGCGCCGCTCGACGGCCATCTTGAGCGTCATCTGGGCCCCCGGGCACCCCTTGCAGGCGCCCTGGAGGCGGACCTTCACGTTGCCGTCCTCGCCGACCTCCACGAGCTCGATGTCGCCGCCGTCGGCCTGGAGCATCGGACGGATCTCGTCAATCACGGCTTGCACCTGTTCCTGCATCGGACGGTCTCCCTTTCGGTTGTGGACGGGCGCGGCAGTGGCCGCCGGGCGAATCGGCCCATCCGGAGTCGGACCATTATACGTGGGGGGGTGGGCTTGTCTACCTTGATCTGGGTCAAGTGCAGGGCGTCTTTCGCCGCCGGCGAGGGGCGGCGGCGCCGTCCGGACGGCACGCCCGCGCGCCGTCGCGTGGGCGTGTCTGCGCGATCGGCGGAGCGTCCGCCATGGCCCGATGCACGGTCGGGCGAAGGACCGCGTGGCCGTGCCGCGCGCCGGCGAGGTTATCGGACGTTCCTAGGCCGCGCCCTAAGTGCCCATCTTGCCCAGGGTTACATCAATTTGCTTCCGCCCCAAACTCGCGTATAGTCAAGATGCAGGCACACGGGGAGACGAGTCGGCTTCGGGGGACACGACGATGACGCGGCGAGTAAAGATCCTGCTGCTGGCACTGATGACCTACCTGGCCTTGTGCTAGACCGCGCCGACAGGGGACGTCGGTGCGGGAGAGGGAGCGCCTCCTGGGACGTCCGCCCAGGAGGCTTTTTTTTCTGCGCGTCGCCGGACCCTCGACCTTGGGAAATGGATGCGCATACGTTCTCGGCGGTCGGTCTCCGCACGGACCGCGCCGAATGGTGACAGGACTCGCCTGGACCCGCTTGGCTTGCGCCGCGGACCCCTGCCGCGTTCGCCTTGCCATCGATGCCTCGGGCCGATACCATCGCGGGCCGGGGGTCTGGGGTGACCGAACGGGTTGCTCTGCTGGTGGGGGTGACCGCCTCGGCCGGCCTGCTCGTGGGGGTCCGGGCAGCGCGCAAAGGACGGTTCCGCATCGGGCCGCTTCTGTGGGCGGCGCTGTGGGCGTGGCTGGCCCTCTTGGGCCTCGTGATCGCCGAGACGCTGCTTCGCGACGACTACCCGACGCTGGGCCAGGTCCTGCCCCTGTTCGTCGCCTATTCGATTCTGCAATTCTATCTTCTGCTGCCTGCCGTGGTCACCTGTGCCCTGGCCCAGGCGTGCTGCCTGCCACTGACGGAGGGTGAGCGGATGACGACGCTTCGTGCGTTCCTGATCATCGCCGCAAGCGCTGCGGCCTGCACGGCCCTGGGGGGATTGCTGGGCTACGTCCTGGGGACGCAGGCGCCGGGGTACTATCGGAGCATCTTCGCGGGCGGAGACGACCCCCGGTTCGACCCGGCCGAGGTAGGGCTGGGGCTGGGCGTCACGCAAGGCGCGATCGCCGGGCTGGTCGTGGGGATCGCCGTCGTCCTGATCGTGGCCTGGTACCGCTCGCGCCTGGCACGGCGGCAACCAGACGATGACGAGGCTTGATCACCTGTACTGCCCACCCTCGCCTCGAAAAAAGACACTAAGTGTCTTTTTTCGAGGCGCAATTGCCTTCCAACAAAGGACTTACGCCACAAAAAAAGACACTAAGTGTCTTTTTTCTGTCCCTCTTCGCGGAGGGGAGAGGGAGGAATGAGAGGCTCAGTCGCTCTCGGTTTGCCCGGCCGCCAAGTTGAGGACGCCGCCGGCGAGCAGGGCTTCGCGCTGGCGGTCCGATGCGAGCAGGCGGACGGTGAATCGCGTGCCGCGGGTCGCGTTCGTGACCTCGACCGTCTCGCCGCCTTCGACGCCGCCGCGGAGCCCCTCCAGGACCAGCTCGTCGTCCTGCTCCACCGATTCGTAGTCCTCGGCCGTCTCGAACACGAGCGGCAGGATGCCGAAGTTGACGAGGTTCGCCTGGTGGATGCGTTCGATGCTCCGGGCCAGGACGGCCCGCACGCCGAGGTACCGCGGGCAGAGGGCCGCGTGCTCGCGGCTCGACCCCTGGCCGTAGCTCTCGCCGGCCACGATGAAGACCGCCCTCCCGGCGTCCCGCTGCTCGACCGCCCGGGCCGCAAAGCCCGCGTCCACCCGGTGGAAGACGTACTCGGCGTACGCCGGGACGTTGCTCCGGTAGACCGTCAACCGCCCGGCGGGCATGATGTGGTCCGTGGTGATTTTGTCGCCGACCTTCAGCGTCACGGGCCCGGCGAGGCGGTCGGGCAGGGGCTCGAACGGCGGGGGGGCCACGATGTTCGGCCCCCGGACCACCTCCACCTCGTCCGGGTCCTCGGCCGGCGGCAGGATCAGCGAATCGTCCAGGACGTACTGGTCGGGCTCGTCGATCTCGGGGTACCCGAGCCCCAGGTCCCGCGGGTCGGTGATGCGGCCCTCGAGGGCGCAGGCGACGGCGGTCTCGGGGCTGGCCAGGTAGACGCCGGCCGAGGCGGTGCCGCTTCGGCCCTCGAAGTTGCGGTTGATGGTGCGGACGCTGACGGCGTCGGTGGCGGGGGCCTGGGCCGCGCCGATGCAGAACCCGCACGCCGCCTCGTCGAGGCGGGCCCCTGCGGCGATGATCTGGTAGAGGGCGTCCGTCTGAGCGACGTTCTCCAGCACCTGCCGCGACCCCGGCGCGACCACCAGGTCGAGCTCCGGCCGGGCCTTGCGGCCGTCCAGGAGCCGGGCCACCGTCATCAGGTCGCGGTAGCTGGAGTTCGTGCAGCTCCCGATGCAGACCTGGTCGACGCGCCGGCCGGCCACCTCGCGGACCGTCCGGACGTTGTCGGGGGAGTGGGGGCAGGCGATCATCGGCTCGACGGCCGAGAGGTCCAGCTCGATCGTGCGGTCGTATTGGGCCCCCTCGTCGGCCGCCAGCGGTTGCCACGCGTCGTCGCGGCCCTGGGCCTTCAGAAAAGCCCGGGTGACCTCGTCGGAGGGGAAGACGCTCGTCGTCACGCCCATCTCGGCGCCCATGTTGGTGATGGTGGCCCGCTCGGGCACCGACAGCGCCTGGGCGCCCGGCCCGCCGTACTCGATCATCCAGCCGACGTTGCCCTTGGTCGTGAGGATTGCGAGCATCTTGAGGACGACGTCCTTGGCCGTGACGAACGGCTGGAGCCGGCCGGAGAGCTCGACCCGCAGGACCTTCGGGGCCGTCAGGTAGAACGGCCGACCGGCGACGGCGGAGGCGACGTCGAGGCCCCCGGCCCCGATGGCGACCATCCCGGCCCCGCCGGAGGTCGGCGTGTGGCTGTCGGCCCCGAGGAGGGTCCCGCCGGGGACGCTGAACCGCTCCAGGTGGACCTGGTGGCAGATGCCGTTGCCGGGCTTGGAGAAGTAGAACCCGTGTTTGGCGGAGAACGTGCGGAGGAAGGCGTGGTCGTCGGCGTTCTCGAAGCCGAGCTGCATCAGGTTGTGGTCGACGTAGTTGACGCTGAGGTCCGTGGCGGGGGGCGGGGCCCCCATCATCTCGTATTCCATCATCGCCATCGTGCCGGTGATGTCCTGGGTCAGCGTCTGGTCGATGCGGATGGCGATCTCGGTGCCCGGTTCGAGGCGGCCCCCGACGAGATGGGCCCCGAGGACCTTGTGGACGAGGTTTCTGGGTTGATCGGGCATCGTGCACCTGCAAGGGGCGTCAAGTACCGGGTAACGGGCAAGCCGTTTGGACTCTCGGCGCGGCGGGTGTGGCGTGCCCGCCGCGTCTCTCGGCGCGGCCCGCGCATCACCTGAAGCAGCGCGGATTATAGGCCGCCCCGGGCCGGCCCTCAAGGCGAAAGGCGCCGTCCTGGCCGGCGATTGGGCGCCGTCCTACGGTCTCGCTTGACAACCCCCTCCCGCGGCCTAGAATGGCCATGCGCACCGCCGTGAAGAGCGAGACACCTCTATGGCCGGAGCCTCCCCGAGCACCGAGCATCGGGCCGTCGGCATCGACCTCGGCACCACCTTCTCCAGCCTCGCCTACGTCAACGTCTCGGGCAAGCCCGTCCTCGTTCCCAACGCCGAAGGCGAACTGCTGACCCCCTCGGTCGTGGCGTTCACCAAGTCGGGGGTGCTCGTCGGCCGCGACGCCTGCCGCGAGGCCCTGGCCGACCCGTCGCGGGCCGTCCTCCACGTCAAGCGCCAGATGGGCAACCCCCGGTGGCGGTTCAAGGTGGACGGCGAGACGTACACGCCCGAGACGGTCTCGGCGCTGATCCTGAAGAAACTCAAGCAGGACGCCGAGCTCCACATCGGGCCCGTCCACCGGGCCGTCATCACCGTGCCGGCCTACTTCGACGACGCCCGACGCAAGGCCACCGAGGACGCCGGCACCATCGCCGGCCTCGACGTCATCGACATCGTCAACGAACCCACCGCCGGGGCTCTGGCCTACGGCCTGGCCCAGTCGGCCGAGGACGGCGTCTACATGGTCTACGACCTCGGCGGCGGGACCTTCGACGTCACCGTCATCGAGAAGCGCGGGAACGAGTTCATCACCCTCGCGACCGACGGCGACGTGGAGCTGGGCGGCAAGGACTGGGACGAGCGGCTCGTGGGGTACCTGGCCGAGCGGTTCGCCGAGGAGTTCGGCGACGACCCCCGGCACGACCCGCAGGCCCTGGCGTACCTTTCGATCACCGCCGAGGAGGCCAAGCGGACCCTCAGCCGACGCGAGACCACCACCGTCCCCGTCAGCTACAAGGGCCACTGGGGCAACTACGAAGTCACCCGGTCGGAGTTCGAGTCGCTCACCGAGGACCTTCTGGCCGTCACGCAGCTCACGACCGAGATGGTCCTGGAGGAGGCCGGCATCACGTGGGAAGGCGTCTCGCGGATCATCCCGACGGGCGGCTCGACCCGCATGCCCATGGTCCAGGGGCTCCTGGAACGGATGAGCGGCAAGACGGTCAGGCTGGAGGTGCCGGTGGACGAGGCGGTGGCGGCCGGGGCGGCCATCCATGCGGCCATCTGTGCACTTGGAAACGCCGAGCCGATCCGGGAGCTCTCGGCCGAGGCTGCCGCCGAGCTGGGCAAGATCCGGACCGTCGACGTGGCGGCCCACGCCCTGGGCCTCATCATCAAGGACGCCCAGACCCTCCAGTACCGAAACGACGTCCTGATCCCGAAGAACAGCCGCCTGCCCGTCAGCGTGACGAAGCCGTACCAGACGAGCCAGGCGGGCCAGCAGAAGGTCCTGCTCCAGGTGGTCCAGGGCGACGCCCCGGACCCGGATGCGAACATCACCATCGGGCAGGTCCAGGTCCGGGGCTTGCCGCCCGGCCGGGCGGCGGGCCTGATCGTCAAGGTCACGTACTCCTACGACCGCAAGGGCCGCATCCACGTCACCGCCGAGGACACCGAGACGGGCAAGACCGTCGCGACGGAGATCGCCCGCGAAGGGGCCCTGAAGGCGGAAGAGGTGGCCGACGAGGCCCGCCGCCTCAGCCTCAAGAGCGTCGAGTGAATGAGTCTGCGGGAAGCGGAAAGCCGAGTCGAGCCCGCTGCGGAAGCCGCGGGTGACGTTCGGCCGGGCGGCCATTCCCGGAGCAGCCGATTCGCCCGCTTCGCTGGCCCGCTTGCGGGCCGCGCCTTGGCCCGGCTGGTGCGGGAGTACCTGACATGGCGGACGCCGACTTCAGGAAGCTGGGCGAGAGCATCCGGCAGGCGGGCGAAATCCGACGCGGAGAGCGGAAGGCCAGCCGCACGTTCCGCCGCCAAGTGCCGGGTGCCCGGAGGTGCCCCGGCCGGCCCGGCCCCCGGGGGACCGAACGCGATCGGCGGAAGCCGTAGTCGTTTTCGGTGGCCGAAGCCGCGGTTTTCTCGCAACCGGGGCCTTCTCTGGACGTTCTAACTGGGGGGCTCGGCCAAGTTTGCTGCGTTTTGTACCCCGCGAAATCGTATAATAGAGGGGCCAGAAAAAGCGGGGAACGTCTCGGATGACGACGGCCAAACCGCAACCGGCGGTGGAGGCGTCCGGAGAGGACGTCGTCCGCCTCGACGCCATCTTCGAGAAGACGATCGAGCACTTCCTCGATCCGATCGGGGACTTCCTGCGCGACCCCTCGGTCACCGAGGTCATGATCAACGGGCCGGAAGAGATCTACATCGAGCAGAAGGGCCGCCTGATCCTCACGAACGCCCGGTTCCCCAGCGACGACGCCCTCCTGGCCGCCGTCCGAAACGTCCTCCAGTACTCCGGCAAGCGCTTGATGGACGAGCGGCCCCTGATGGACGCCCGGCTGCCCGACGGGTCCCGCGTCCACGTGGCCCGCGAGCCCTGCTCGCGCCGCGGCACGGTGGTGACGATCCGGAAGTTCTCCCGCGAGGCGTTCGACATGGACTACCTGGTCGAAAGCCACGCCCTCTCGGAGATGGCCCGCGACTTCCTCATCCTGTGCGTCCGGACCGAGAAGAACCTCCTCGTCAGCGGCGGGACGTCAAGCGGCAAGACCAGCCTCCTGAACGTCCTGTCGGAGTACATCCACGACGACCGGCGGATCGTCGTGATCGAAGAATCGGGCGAGCTTCAGCTCCGCCAGCCGCACGTCATCGGCCTGGAGGCACGCCCGCCCGACCGCTACGGCCGCGGCGAAGTCACGATCCGCGACCTGTTCAAGAACAGCCTCCGGATGCGGCCCGACCGGGTCATCGTGGGCGAGTGCCGCGGCGGCGAGGCCCTCGACATGATCCAGGCCATGACCAGCGGCCACGCCGGGTCGATGACGACGCTGCACTCCGACTCGCCGGCCGATGCCCTGAATCGGCTCGAGACGATGGCGATGATGTCGAACGTGGACATCCCGCTGTCGGCCCTGCGGGCCCAGATCGCCTCGGCGATCCACGTGATCGTCCAGATGATGCGGTTCGCCGACGGGGGCCGGCGGGTGGTCGAGATCAGCCAGGTCCTGCCCCTCGGCCGACGGGGCGATTACCGGGTGGAGGACCTGTTCGCCCTGAGGATGCCGGAGGGGGAGACCGAGCTGTCCGAGGCCCGCCTGGAATGGACGGGCCGGAAGCTGGCCTTCGCCGAGGAGGTGGCGGTCCAGGTGGAGGTCCGGAAGCTGCCAAGCCTGGCCCCCCTGCTGGCCGATAAGGAAGGCGAGTGAGCCGGCGATGACGGTGCGCACAGACAGCCCGAGAGGCAGCCCGGGCGGCCCCCGACGGGTCTTGCGCGGCGGGCGCGGGGCCCCGCCGCGCCGAGTGGGTGGTGCGCTGCGCGGGGCGCGGCACGGCCGGCTCCGTCGGGCCGCCGGGTTCCACCGCGACGAGTCGGGCGGGGCGATCGACTACGTCCTGGTGCTGGGCGTCTTCTGCGTCCCGATCATCGTGGTGCTGTTGCTGCTGGCCGACGTGCTGGCGGATTACTTTGGGATGATCGCGTTCTACGTCTCGTGGCCGTTCATGTAGCGAGACGGGCGCGACGATTCAACAGAAGGGGACGAGAAATGATTCGAGCATTGGCGAAGCGTCGCCCGTGGCGGTCGGGCCTGATCGGCCACCTGAGGCGGCTGCACAAGGACGAGCGCGGCGTCGAAGGGGTCGAGCTGATCCTGATCATCGCGGCGATCGCCCTGCCGCTTCTGGGTCTGCTCATCATCTTCCGAAAGGAAGTCCGCGAGTGGGTCCAGGGCATCTGGGAGCGGGCCCGCGACTCCAGCGAATCCGACATCGACGAATACTTCAACGACTAGACCGGGGGGGTGGCGCCGTTAGGACGTCGGCGTCTGTGCCGCCGGCGCGGCCGGCGATGCGGAGTCCGTTGTGTTCCGGCCCGACGGCGCGGGCCCAGCGCCCGTGCCGGCCGCCGCGGGGACGAGGAGGGCCGCCCATCGAACGTGTGGCCGAGGTCGTCCTGGCGGCGATGGTCGTCACGGCCGCCGCCTGCGACCTGAAGAAGGGCAGCGTCTACAACTGGCTGACGTATCCGGGGATCGTGGCGGGCCTGGCGTTCGGCGCGATCCAGGGGCACGTGGAGGGCAGTGCCTGGCAGGGCCTGACGAACCACCTGGCGGGGTTCGGCTTCGGGTTCGGCTTCCTGTTCCTGGCGTACGTCCTGGGCGGCATGGGGGGCGGGGACGTCAAGCTGATGGGCGCCGTCGGGGCGTTCGTCGGTTGGCCCGGCGCCTTGCACACCGTGTTCGTTTCCTTCCTGGCGGGGGCCGTCATCGGCCTGGTCCTGGTGATCGGGCGCGGCCGGGTGCGGACCCTCCTCGGGCACCTCGGGGCGGCCGTCAGGCTGCTCGCGATGCCCGGCGTCAAGACCGATACGGCGGTGCCCGAGGCGACCGTCGGCGTGCCGTTCGGATTTGCCGTCTGCATCGGCACGCTGCTGTACGTGGCGAACGTGGAGGTCGAGCGGACGTTCGACGTGACGCTCTGGGACGCCGTCCTGGGCCTGTTCTGAAGGCGGCCCGGAAACGGCGCGGATGCGGGACGAGACCCATGCGAAAGCGCAACTGGACCCTCGCGGTCCTCGGCGCCGCCAGCGCGGCCAGCGTCGTCGGCCTCGTCTGGCTGGCCGGCCGGTTCGGCGGCGACGACGCCCGGTGGCTCTCGGCGGCGGCGGCCAGCCCCCTGGCCCTGCGGTGCCTGTTGATCGTGGTGGGCGGCCTGGTGGCCCTGGCGGCGGTCGCGGCCCTGCTGGTGCGGCTCGGGCCGGGGCGGCGAGCCAGGCGGATCGCCCGCCTCCACGGCGACCAGGGCGGCACCTCGGCCGTCGAGATGACGCTCCTGTTTCCCGTGGCGGTCATGGTCCTGCTGATCATCGCCCAGGCGGCCCTCCTGTTCAACGCCAACATGGTGGTGCATTACTCGGGCTTCGCCGCCGCCCGGGTGGCCAGCGTCGTTGTCCCCCTGGAGGTCGGCGGCGAGCGAATCAACCTGGTGTACAATCCGGACGTGGCCGACAACCCGCCCTCGGACAAGCTGGAGCTGATTCGCCGGGCCGCCGTCCTGGCGCTCGTGCCGGTTGCCGGGCGGGCCGACTCGACCACCATGGGGTACAGCCGGGCGGGGGGCGACGTCGTCGAGGGACGGACCCGATCGGCCTACGACAGCCTCAAGGAAGGCCGCATGCTGGAGGAGGCGGAGGAGGAGGGTGCCGACTGGGCCGCCCGCATGGCCGGGCTCTACGAGGACGAGGCCCCCTGGTGGTTCGAGCGGGTTCGCGAGCAGTACAACTACGCCAACGAGTTCACCGAGGTCGAGCTGGCCAAGCCGTGGCACTGGCGGGACGACGGCAACCCGGACGACGACTGCCCCTACCGGCACCACCGGCGCGACGCCTGGACCCAGTGGGGCTGGACGTACGTCTCGTTCTGCCCCTATCACGAGGATTACATGGACTATGCCTGGTGGGAGGAGCTGGTGGTGAAGGTCGAGTTCCGGTTCCCCCTCCAGGTGCCCTACGCCGGGCGGCTGCTCCGCGACCCGGGGGCCGAGATGCGCCTCGACGGCGAGAAGGTCCACTACACGCTGGTCCGGCTGCTGGGCAAGCTCTCGAACGAAGGCGGCCGCGAGCTGCGGCCCGAGGACGTCGAGGAGTCCGAGGTCGACGAGGGCCTGGACTGGCAGAGCGGGTGGGACCACGACTGGGGCACCGGCGGGGTCGCGCGGTAAGATCGGACGTGTTCGCCGGGGCCGGACGACGGCCTCGCGGGTCGCGGCGCGACGGATGCGACGAACGGACGGAGACGGCATGAGCGGTCAGGAGCCATTTGCGGGCACCATGCAGGTCGGGGCCACGCTCGGCAAGTACGAGATCCGGGAGCGGGTGGCCGCCGGCGGCATGGCCGTCGTGTACAAGGCTTACGACCCGGGCCTGGCGCGGCACGTGGCGGTCAAGCAGATCGCGCCGCACCTGGCGCAGGACGAGCGTTTCGTCGAGCGGTTCCGCACCGAGGCCCAGTCCCTGGCACGCTTGAGCGCCACCCAGGCCAACATCGTCAACGTCTACGAGCTGATCGAACGCGACCACCAGCTCTTCCTGGTCATGGAGTACGTCGAGGGCAAGACCCTTCGGGCCATGATGGACCGGGGGGCCGTGCCGCTCCAGACCGCCCTCGGGGTGGTTCTCTCGACGGCCCTGGGCCTGAAGGCCATGCACGCCGGGGGGGTGGTCCACCGCGACCTGACTCCGTCGAACATCATGATGGCCACCGACGGGGCCCTGAAGATCACCGACTTCGGCCTGATCGGTCACAGCGGCGGGCGGACCAGTCTCCCGATGGGCACGACGAAGTACATGGCGCCGGAGTTGTTCACCGGCCAGCCGATCGACCCCCGGGCCGACATCTACAGCCTCGGGGTCATCGCCTATGAGATGCTGCTGGGCCCGGAGAAGTTCGGGGAGATCTTCGCCGACGTCCTCCGCGACGAGCGGGCCCAGCAGGTCCGGTGGATGCACTGGCACTCGAACCCGGGCCTTCGGGCCCCGGCCCTGAAAGACGTCCAGCCGGGCATACCGCCGCTCATCTCGAAGATCGTCGAGCGGATGATGGAGAAGGACCCGTCGCGGCGGTTCGGCACGGCCGACCAGATCATCCGGTGGCTGCGGCGCATTTTCGTCATGAACGTCAAGGGCCAGGGCCTGACGGAGGCCGACTCGCAGCACCTGGAGCAGGAGATCGAGGAGGACGTCGTCTCGCCCCAGGCCCCCGCCGTGACGCGTCCCCGGCCGGGCGGACCGACGCAGGCGGCCCCGCCGACCCGGCAGGCGGCCCGGCCTCCCGCTCCCGCCGCCCAGGCGGGCGTCCCCGCCGCCCCCTCCGCCGAGACGACCGCCCCCTTGCCCGTCTCGAAGTGGACCTGGAAGCGGGCGGCCATCTGGGGCGGCATCATCGCCGGGGCCATGATCCTCGTCTCGATCGCAGGCGTCGTCGTCTCCGACGCCATGCGGGCGGCCCGACGCGAGGAGGCCCACACGGCGGAGAGCCAGGCCGAGAGGCTCTTCACCGCCGGCGAGTGGGCCGACGCGGCCGCCGCCTTCAAAAAGATCGAGAAGACCTACCCCGGCCTCCAGGACATCGCCGAGAACGCCTATCGCCGCCACTGGCAGGCCAAGGCCGAGCTGGCCCTCGAGCAGCGCGACTGGGTCGGGGCCGACAACGGTCTCGGCAAGGTCGAGGACAAGACCGGCCGCACCAACTGGTCGAGCAACTTCCGCGACAAGCTCAACCAGGGCCGCCAGCTCGACCAGCAGATGACCCTGGCGAAGCGGGCCGAGGACAACGGCCAGCTCGAGGAGGCGATCCGGGTCTACAACGAGCTGCGGGGCCTGTTCGGCGACGAGGTCCTGGCCCGGCACGGGCTGGACTTAAGCGCCCGGATTTCCGAGCTCCAGGACCAGCTTCGGATGCGGGCCTATCGGACGCGGATCCTGGAGGGCCGGGCCCTTCTGGAGAAGGGCCAGCTGGACGCCGCCCTGACGGCCTTTCAGCGGGCCCGGCAGTTCCGCGAGACCCCCGAGGTGATGGACCTCATCCGGGAGACGCAGGAAGGAATCCGGTTCGGCCGGGTCTTCGCCCAGGCCGAGGAGGCCTTCGCCCAGGGCGACTGGAAGACCGCCGAGGACCTCTACGGCGAGGCCCTGGCGGTCCGCTCCTCCGAGCGGGTCAAGGCCAAGCGGAACCAGGCCCGGGCGGAGGGCCTCGCGGAGAAGGCCCGAGGCCTCCGGGACGCCGGCCTCCCCGAGAAGGCCGTCGAGGTCTGGGCCCAGGTCCTCCAGTTCTATCCGCAGCACCCCGAGGCCCTGCGAGAGATCCAGCAGTTCAAGCAGGCCGACCGGTTGAAGGGCCATATGGACGCCGGCGACAAGGCCATCGGGGCCCGCAACTGGGAGCAGGCCATCCGGAGCTACGAGGAGGCGCTGCGCCTCATGCCCGCCGACCACAAGGACCGGCCCCGGATCACCGACGAGCTGGCCCGGGCCTCCTACCAGGCCCACGTCGGCCGGGTTCGCGACTTCATCGACCGGAAAGAGTGGGACGAGGCCGCCGACGAGATCGCCAAGGCCAAGCTGGTCAAGGACACCGAGGAGCTGGCCTCGCTGGCGACCCGGATCGAGCAGCTCCGCGGCTATCACCTCCACTTCGACATGGGCAAGGACCTCCTGAGCCGCGGCGAGTACCTCAACGCCAAGGCCGAGTTCGAGCGGGCCCAGGAGACCATGGACACCGCCGAGGTCAACGACCTGATTGTCGAGACCGACTACCAGCGGTACCTGGCCCAGGGCAAGTACTACCTGGAGCAGGGGGAGTACGCGAAGGCGGCGGCGTTCTTCAACCTGGCCAAGCGCCAGAAACGGACCGTCGAGGTCGACGGGTGGCTGGAGCGGGCCCTCCAGCTCGAGCAGCAGGAGCAGACAGGCGGAGGGAAGTCATGAACCGTCCGAGGCCCAGCCTGGGCCGTGTCCGCCGCCCGGTTCGGGTCCGGGCCCTTTCGGGCCTGCACCGGGACGAGCGGGGACAGGCCATCTTCGTCATGCTCTTCGTGTTCCTGCTGCTGGCGGCCCTGGTGTTCCTGATCGTCAACACGGGGCTCCAGCTCAACACGAAGGTGGAGGTCCAGTCGGCGGCCGACGCGGTGGCCGCCGGCGGCGCCTGCTGGTACGCCCGGGGCCTGAACACCGTCTCGATGTGCAACGTGGTGGAGACGCAGCTCCTGGCCCTGGTGCTGCTGCTGGATTCCCTCGAGACCGTCGTGCCGCCCGCCACCGAGTGCATCGACGACCTCGTCTCGGGGATCGGCTCCTCGCCGGTGGGGCACGACGTGCCGATCGACACGCGGGTCAGCGACTGGCTGGTGGTGGGGAACGCGGCGTCGGAGCAGGAGATCATCCACCAGTTCGAGGACGTGGTGGAGGGGGTCCCGATCGAGGAGTTCTGCCGGTACGACACGGGGATCCTGTGGGAATGCGCGAAGCTGATGGACGGGTTCTCTCACGCGATGACCGAGGCCGTCCCGCGGGCCGCCCAGCGCGAGGCCATCGACATCGCCAACGAGGACAACTGCGAGTTCGGCCTGCTGGTGCCGGTCTGGCCCGAGCTGCCGGTCGTGGACGGCGAGTTCGAGGACTTCCGCAACCCGATGCAGTGGGCCCGCATGCCGGAGCCCCGCGAGAAGCAGGTCATCGGCGGCTTCGCCCACGTCATGGGGTACCGGGGCTACGGCGGGGGCCCCCTCGGGCCGTTCGAGTACTGGCGGGAGCCCTACCTGGAGACGCGGCCGATGGGCCTGTTTGACATCAGCCGGTTCTCGGTCCTGTTTCGCATCGTCTCGGACATGAAGCTCGAGATGATGTTCGGAAGCAGCGAGGACGAGGTGTCGCTGCGCGAGTGGGAGATGGTCTACGAGGACGCGCTGAAGCTCGAGGAGGAGCAGCCGGACCGCATCCGCCGGGTCTGGTGGGAACGGGTGAGCTTCGATTGCCGGTACGAGTTTCCCACCGCGACGTTCTTTGCGAACATGGACCTCAGGCACCCCGAGAAGCCCCGCCCCCGCAACTTCCACCGCTCGTCCGTGAAGTCCATGCACCTGAACGGGTGGACCCGGTCGAGCGAGGCCCGCGAGGGACTCGACCCGAGGAAGGCCGGGTGGTACAAGGTCAACGAGCGCTCGACGACCCACTATCCGCAGCTCGGCATCTTCGCCCCCCATCCGCCGATGTACCCGGACGGCACCCCCTGGCCGTACACCGAGGCCGAGGAGCAGACCTATTACCACGTGACGCTGATGCGCTTCAACGGGGCGGAACTGGAGACCGACCAGCACCTGCACCGGGACTACCTGCCCCCCGCAGGCGGGGCCCCCGACTTCGCGCCGGTCCTCTTGGACCGGCGCATCGCCGACCTCCAGACCGCCCACGTCCAGCGGACGTTCACGTTCAACGGGTTCGCCTATCGTTCCGGCGCGGTCGAGGAGTGGACCGACTGGTTCATCAACCCGAACCCCTCCAGCAAGACCGTCTGCTACGCCCAGACCCGCGTGTACAACCGGTGGAGCCACGACCTGTTCACGCAGCACTGGAAGGTGAAGCTGATGCGGACCGACCGGTGGCGGGTCCTGCTGCCGGAGCTGGCCCGCTCGATGCCGGCCGAGGCGGGCGAGGTGGGCCAGGTGGTCACCGAGGAGAACGTCCGCCCCATCCGCGACATGATCGAGGCCTACGACGATACGTTCGTCCGGGAGGTGACCCATTGAACGCCTCCAAGCCAATGTGGAGTAGCCAGGCGCGTCTCTTGAGCCCGGCGCGGTCGCGCCGGCGCGGCAACGCCCTGCTGGAGTTCGTCCTGACGCTGCCGATCGTCATCTTCGTCAGCGGCCTGGGGTTCTACATGTCGCTGGGGATGCTGGCCAAGCAGCACGCCCTGGTGGCGGCCCGGCACCGGCTGTGGCGAAACGCCCAGCACGGCCACTGGACCGAGCTGGAGATGGCCGAGGACTGGGACCCCGAGGCCGGGGGCGGCGAGGAGGGCCGGCCCCGCGGCACGGGCGAGGAGCTGAACCGCCTCCGCCGCGAGGTCGAGCCCCCCACCGTCGCCCGGGCCGGCAATCCCGAGGCCCTCGACTACTGGGACCGCCTGTCGGGGAACCTGCCGGGCCGGCACCGGACGGCCGCCAGCCGCCGCTTCGACCGCCGGGGCCGGCTGTGGAATTTCCTCCCCCGGACGGCCCAGGCCGAATACTTCCGCGACTCCAGCCCGTGGCACTTCCACCACATCGACGCCTGGAAGATCGCCCGGAGCGGCCCTCTGAAGCCCATCTTCGACAGCTTCCGCGACAATCTCCAGGGCGAGGTGGCCGAGCACTTCCAGGAGACGCGCGACGACATCATCGAGCGGATGTTCCACGCCTCCGGCGACGAGCTGGACGACGCGGACGACCTCGGCCGCGATGACGACGACGGCGCGGCTGCCGTGGGCGGGGGAGGGGGCGTCTTCGAGTGAACCCCGAAGGGCCCAACCCGAGCGACCGGCCGATGGACGCAACGGGCGACCGACCCCCCGGTGCGGCCCAAGGCCGACCCGCCGACGCCGCGAAGGACCGGCAGGCCGAGGCGGCCCGGCCCCGGCCGACGTGGTCGTCGTACGGGTGGCGGCTGCTGGCGGCCACGGCGATCGCCGTGGCGTTCGTCGTCTTCGCGCAAGCGATCATCCGTCGTGACGGCGGTGACGGGAAACCGCGGCTCCTGCCCGGCGAGGCGACGCACTTCCCGCCGGAGCGCGCGGTAGCGCCGCCGGCGGGGGCGGAGCGGGAGCCGGCCGGCGAGGAAGCCCGTGACACGATGCGCCGGCTCCTGGCCGGCGTCCTCCTGGCCGGGGCCGAGGAGGGCCAGTACGAGCACCCCGGCAACCAGTCGGCCGAGGACCGGCGGCGGTTCATCGCCGAGCGGTTCGGCCTGCCCCATGCGTATCCGGAAGGGGCGGTGCCGGCCGAGATGGTCCCGGAGGGGGCCCAGGTGCTGGCGGTGTTCGACCATCCGGCCCGGGGCGACACGCGGATGGTCCTGGTTCGGATTCGCGAGCCGATCTCGCAGGCCCTGGCGCGGTTCTACGAGCGGTATTCGGCCGGGGACGGCTGGGTCCGCGAGTCGGAGATGCCGGAGCCGGCGTCGGCGGGCGGTCGGCGGGCCGAGGACCGGGGCTGGCTGATCGTCTTTCGCCGGGGGCCGCACTACCGGTTCGTCTTCGCCCGCGAGCGGCAGACCGCGGACGAGACGCTCGCGGCGGTCTACGACACGGGCTACGAAGCGCAGCGGCCGCGCCGGGCCCAGGTCGCGGACGAAGCCAAGGAGTAGACTCTATGGCCAGATCGAGTGGGCAGGCGTTTCCGAGTGCCGGCGTGCTGGTGGCGGCGATCGTCGCTGCCCTCCTCGCCGTCATCCTGATGCAGCTCTATATCAGCAACGAGATCCGAAGCGTCACGGGCAACGCCTTCGAGGTGCTCCAGCTCCGGGCGAACGTCAAGTCCGGCGACGAGATTCGCGAGAGCCATCTGACGCAGGCCCGGGTGCCGGCCGCCTTCGAAAAGGCCTTCGAGCGGGCCCTCCGGGCCGAGGAGCGGAACCTCGTGATCAACCAGAAGGCCCCCCGAAACATGTACGAGGGCGAGGTCCTCTATGCTCCGATGTTCAAGGTCGACACCGCCGAGAGTCTCCACAACATCATCGACGTCCGAAAGGGGTACGAGCTGGTCAGCATCCCGGTGGACAAGGACACCAGCGTCGGGGGCCAGCTCCAGCCCGGGTCCTACGTCACGGTCCGCGGCATCTTCGAGCAGACCCCCGACGACAAGAAGGAGGACCTCGAGGTCGTGACGGTGCTGAACAACGTCCGGGTCGCGACGATCGACGGGTCGGCCCAGGTCCTGCCGGCGGCCCGCCGGGGCAAGTACGACCGGATCGGCATCGAGCTGAAGCCCGACCAGGCGGACCTCCTGCTCGAGCTGCTGCTGAAGGAGCACCGGAACCGCTTCCAGATCACGCTGCCGTCCCAGCCCGACGTGGACGTCCGGGTCGAGCCGAAGCTCAACCAGGACGTCGTGAGGAAGTACCTGGGCCGAGATGCCGACGCCATCCCGGGCTCGCTGTTTCCGTAGAGGAGAACCCGCCGTGCGTCTCATCGCTTACAGCCAACTCAGCGACGTCCGACACGAGGTCGAGCTGACCTCGGACGTCGTGCGGATCGGCCGCGACGCGGCCAACGATCTGGAGCTGCCCAGCCCGTTCGTCTCGCGGGAGCACGCCCGCATCCTCCGCAAGGACGGCCAGTACTTCATCGAGAACGTCGGTCTGAACGGGACGCTCGTCGACGATGAGCTGGTCGGCGTGGGCGAGCAGGTGCCCCTGGCCGCCGGCCAGGAGGTCCAGATCGGCGAGTGGGCCCTGTACCTGACGCCGGAGGCGGCCGACGCCAAGCCCGCCGGCAAGATCCGCATCCGCCGCGAGCGTTCGCCCCTGGCCAAGGCCATGGCCATCGAGAAGCGGGTCCATGTCGAGCTCCTCAAGCGCTTGAACCTTCGCACTCTCGAGGTCGAGGCCCAGGACGATCCCCGCTACATCGGCCACGTCAAGGCCCACCTGTCGGAGATCCTGGATGCGGCCGTCGCCGACGTCGACGACGAGAGCGGGTGGTTCATCTGCGAGCAGCAGCTCAAGCGGGACGTGATCACGGAGATCTCCCGCCGGGCGGGGTCGAAGATGCGCCCGCCCATCCTCCAGCCGGGCGACGCCGTCCTCGACGCCCAGTACGAGGCCGGCCTGGTGCGGCTACGCGACCTGCTGATCCGCGACCTGGACCTGAAGTTCGGCGAGGAGAACGTCAAACGCGACATCGAGAAGGTCGAGGAGGACTTCCTGACGGCGTTCGACCGCGAGGCCCCCCAGGTCACCGAGGCCCTGTGGGTCTACGTCGTCAAACGCTACATCATGAAGGAGATCCTCGACATCGTCTTCGGCCTCGGGCCCATCCAGGACCTGCTGGACATGCCGAACGTCACCGAGGTCATGGTGGTCGGCCCGGAGAAGATCTACATCGAGGAAACGGGCGTCATCCGGAACACCGGCCGGTCGTTCTTCTCCGACGAGGTGGTCCACACGGTCATCGAGCGGATCGTGACGCCGATCGGCCGGCGGATCGACCGGTCCAGCCCGATCGTCGACGCCCGTCTGCCCGACGGCAGCCGGGTCAACGCCACCATCGAGCCGCTGAGCCTCGTCGGGCCCGTCCTGACGATCCGGAAGTTCTCCGAGGTCCCGTTCACCATCGACGACCTGATCGGCTTCGGCACGATCACGCCGTTCGCGGCCAACTTCCTCCGGGCGTGCGTCCTGGGCCGCAAGAACATCCTCGTCTCCGGCGGGACGGCCTCCGGCAAGACGACGCTGCTGAACGTCCTCTCGGCCTATATCCCGCCGCACGAACGGATCATCACCATCGAGGACTCGGCCGAGCTTCAGCTCCACCAGGAGCACCTGGTGCGGGTCGAGACCCGCCAGGCCAACGTCGAAGGCAAGGGCAGCTACACCATCCGGAACCTCGTCCAGAACGCCCTCCGCCAGCGGCCCGACCGCATCATCGTCGGCGAGGTCCGCGGGCCGGAAGGCCTCGACATGCTCCAGGCCATGAACACCGGCCACGACGGGTCGCTGACCACCATCCACGCCAACAGCCCCCAGGACGCGATGAAGCGGCTCGAAGGCCTCGTCCTGGAGGCCGTCGACATGCCCATCCGGGCCATCCGCGAGCAGATCGTCACGGCCCTGGAGGCGGTCTGCCACCTGACGCGATTCGCCGACGGGAGGCGCGAGGTGACGGCCATCAGCGAAGTGGCCGGCCTCGACCGCGACGAGGGCACCATCGTCGTCGAGGACATCTTCGTCCGGCCGGTCGGACGCGACCGGAAGCGGGGCGAGCTGATGCACACCGGCTACATCCCCATGTTCGCCAAGGACCTCCTGGCCAAGGGCCTCCTGACCGTCGAGGCGTTCGTCTAGTAGGATTTGTTGATGATGGAAACGATGCTCTACCATCTCGGGGCGCTCGCCCTGGCCGGCGCGGCGGGGTTCGGCCTCGTCGTGGGCTTCCGGGTGCCGGCCCGGCGGCTCGTCGAGCGGCAGGAGGAGGCCGCCCGGCAGGCCCTGGCCGAGCTGTTCGTCTTCGACCTGACGCCCCGCCACCTGACCTGCATCATGATCGCCGCCGCGGTCGTGGCGGGCCTGCTGTTCGCCATGTTCGGCGTCCATTCCGGGACGGGCATGCTCGGGGCGATGGTGCTCTTTCTCCTGGGCATGGCCGTGGGGTATTTCGTGCCGAACCTGGTGGTCCTCGTGCTCCAGCGTCGGCGCCGGCGGCAGCTCAACGAGCAACTCGTCGACGGCCTGGTGACGCTCGCGAACGGGATGCGGGCGGGCCTGAACATCGTCCAGTCGATGGAGCTGATCCGGGAGAACGCCGAGCCGCCGATCCAGCAGGAATTCGGCCTCATGATCCGCGAGTACGAGCACGGCACGAGCGTCGACGAGATGATGCGGCGGGCGTCCCGGCGCATCAAGCTCCATCACTACAAGCTCCTGTTTGCGGCAATGGAGACGGCCCGCGTCCGCGGGGGGGACCTGCCCGCGACGCTCGATCGGCTGGGCGAATCGCTCCGCGAGATCAACCGCCTGGAGGAGAAGGTCCGGGCCATGACGGCCCAGAACCGCATGTCGGCCCGCATGATGGTCCTCGCCCCGCTGCTCATCCTGCTCATCTACTGGGGGATCGACGAAAGCTTCATCAGCGACCTCCTCAGCGACCAGTGGGGCCTGCTGGTGCTCGGCATCGCCGCCGGGCTCGCGGTCATCGCCTACGCCTGGATCCACAAGATCGTCTCGTTCGAGATCTAGCGCCGTTCCGTCCTTCTCCCTCTCCCCTGGCGGGAGACGGGCGGGTGAGGGGGGTGCCGGTTCTGAGGTGGCGGGTTGGGCCGACGCCCCGGACGTGCCAAAGAGAAGGCCAAGGAGCTCGATGGATGACGGTGGTTCTGGTTACGGCGCACGTGCTGCTGTTCGCGGCGATCTTCATGATCGTCGCCACCCTCTTCCGCTCGCCCGAGCTGGACACCGAGTACGAGGGCGTCTTCGCCGTCCGCGTCGACAACGTCGAGCGGAACACCCTGTTTGAGTTCCAGCCCCTGCGGCCCATGACGGCGGCCTTGTACCAGTTGGCCCGGCGTCTGAACGTTCCCCGGTTCAAGCAGCACCTGATGATGCTCCTGCTGGGCCTGGGGAACCCCAACCAGTACAGTCCGGACGAGTACCTGGTGCTGTGCCTCGTCTGGGGCGTCCTGATCGCCGTCGCGGCGCCTCTGACGGTGTTCTTGCTGCTCGGGCCGGAGCGGGTGGGCCCGATCGGCGGCGTGGCCTACGTCACGGCCGGCTTCATCGGCGGGTTCCTGGGGTGCTACCTGTTTCTCCACGAGCGGGCCCAGGCCCGGCTGCGGGCCATCTCGAAGCGGCTGCCCTACACGCTCGACCTCATCGCCATGGCCATGGACGCCGGGGCCACGTTCTACGAGGCCGCCCAGGCCGTCATCCGCGACGACCCCGACGATCCGATGAACCAGGAGCTGGCGATCGTCGTCCGGGAGATCGACTTCGGACGCAGCCGGCAGGACGCCCTGACCCACCTCGGCGAGCGGATCGACGTCGACGGGCTCGACGGGATCGTCTCGGCGGTCCTTCAGGCCGAGAAGCTCGGCACGCCCCTGGCGAAGGTCCTGAAGCTCCAGGCCAACCTGCTTCGCATGCGCCGGAGCATGCGGGCCGAACGCAAGGCAGGCGAGGCCACCGTCAAGATGCTCGTCCCGATGATGCTGATCCTGATCAGCGTCGTCCTGATCATTTTCGGCCCGTTCGTCGTCCGGTTCCTCCGGGGCGAGTATTTCTTCCGTTGAGCCGCCAGGGCGCAGCGCGGCGCGTGCGGCGCTCCACGCCGGCGGACTTTTCCCGGAGCTTCGGCTCCGGGCCCGGGACGGACTGGCGGAATCGTTTTCACGAATGTCCACGGGGATGCAGCCAGTCGCCCAGTGCCGCCAGGAAGATCGTCCCCAGGATCTTGGTTCCCGCCCCGAGGACGCCGCGGACCGTCCCGGAGACCTTCGACCTCCCGATTCGTCGGCGGTAGCTGATCGGCACCTCTCTGACGCGAAGCCCTCGCGAGGCCGCCTTGACCTGCATCTCGACGGTCCATCCGTAGTTGCGGTCCCGCATCCCGAGCGACGCCAGGACCTCGGCCCGGATCGCCCGGAACGGTCCCAGGTCCGTGTGCCTCACCCGCCAGAAGAGCTGTATCAGCCGGCATGCCAGCCAGTTGCCGAACCGTTGCGGTGGCGTCAGGGAACCCCGGTCGGCCCGGCCCCGGACGCGGGAGCCGATGACCAGGTCGGCCTCCCCCGCCAGAATCGGGTCCACCAGCCGGTCCATCTCCTGCGGCCGGTCGCTGAAGTCGCCGTCCAGGAACACCACGAGGTCCGGCTCGTCGGCGGCGTCGATCCCCGCCAGACAGGCCGCTCCGTAGCCCCGCTCCGGCTCGTGGACGACCCGGGCCCCCGCTGCCCGTGCGACCTCGGCCGTCCGGTCGGTCGAGCCGTTGTCCGCGACGATCACCTCGTCGACCCAGCCGGGGACGGCCCCGACGACCTTCCCGATGGCCGGCTCCTCGTTCAGGGCCGGGATGACGACCGAGATTCGGGCGCCGCGACGCATCTCAGCCCACCACCTCCGCCGGCGCCCGCCGCCGCTTCCGGCCCGCGTACCATTCCGACACGAGCAGCCCCCACACCGGCACGTACTGGACCCAGACGACCAAGTCATCGAAGACGTGGACCTCCCCCACGAGCGGCAGGTCGGCATAGGTGTTCCACAGCAGGAACCGCAGGTAGTAGACCGGCAGGAGGACCGTCAGCAGCAGCAGGGAGAGCCGCGGCCGGATCGCCAGAAACGGCAAAAACCACAGCGAGTAGTGGGGGAACTGGGCCGGACTCAACAGGAACGCCGCCGCCACCACCGCCAGGCACCGTCCGGCGAGGTCCCTGCCGCTAGCTATCGGCCGCCGCACCCGCCCCACCACCCACGCCACCAGCGCTGCGGCGACGGCCGCCCGTGCGATCCGCCCCGCGACGCGGTCCGCGGCCCCGGGCTCGATGCCTTCGACCTCGGCCAGGGGGCGGACCGCCCACTTGATGGCCATGAACAGGGCGTCGTTCAGCTCCCACCGTCGGCCGAACGTCACCAGTCCGGACGATTCGTCCAGCCCCGCTGCCGCCAGCGGATAGAACAGCCCCGCCGTCAACGCGACGAAAACGACCACCGCGGCGACGAGCCGCCCCGGGCGCCGGGCCGCCGGCCGAAGCAGCACCGGCACGAGCAGCACCGGCCAGACTTTCACCGCCGCCCCCGCCGCCAACAGGCCCGCCGCCAGCACGTGCCGCTCACGCACCGCCAGCAGCACCGCCCCCAGCACCAGCGGCAGCGCCACCACGTCGACGTGACACGAATTGTATGTCTCCTTCACCAGCAGCGGGTTCCACCAGTACACCGCACAGAGGGCGAGCGGCAGGCGTAGCGTTCGCAGCAGGACCACCAGCAGCACCAGGGCCGCCGCGTCGCACGTCCCCAGCACCAGCCGCCACGTCACCAGGCTCCACGGCTTCATCCGGTGGGCCAGAGCGAATGCCTGCTCGGACAGCGGTGGGTAGCACGTCCGCAGGTGCGGGTAGCTGATGCGGTCGACGATCCGCTCGTCGGTCGGCGCCGCACCGGGGGGCAGGAGGTCCGTGGCCCGTGCCTTGGCCAGGTCGCGAAGCTCGAGCGGCACCCCCGAGCCCACCTCCGCAGTGGCGACCTCCTCGGGAGAAAACGAATACGGGTTGTACCCCCGGACAACGACGGCCCCGTCCCAGGCATACCGGTAGAAGTCGTTCTCCAGCATGGGGTGCGACAGGAGAAGGGCGGCCCGCATGCCGAGCCCGGCCACAACGATCCACCCCAGGACGGGCCTCCCGCCCGAGCCGCGGGGGGCGAGCGTCGAGGCCACTGTCAGGTAGATGGCCCCCGCCAGGACGAGTGTGCCGACCAAGTCCGGAATCGGCCGGCTCCGCATCGGGCTGCCGTAGACGAACTCCGAGGAGATGCCGCTCAAATGAAGATGGAGGCCGACGAGGACGATCCCCGCCAGCCCCCATGCGGCATACGTTACGCACCGATTCTGTCGTCCGCCGCGGCCCGACGGATTCTCCTCGTGCGGCAAGTCGCGGCCCGCCGCAATCGAGGGGAGGCCCGAAGGGCCGGCGTCGGCGGCGGACCCGCTCTCAGACATGCCGTAGTCGCTCAGTACCCGGTGCCCTCAGGCGCGTCCTCCTCTTCGCCCGCGGGCTTCTCTGCGGTCCCTTCAGGCATGTCCTCGCCGCCCTCTTCCATCCCGGTCCCCTCGGGCGGTGCGGGCTCGGCCTCGTCCTCCTGCTCACAGCCGACCAGCGTCAGTCCGAGACCCAACAGTCCAACCAGCATCAGCACGATCCACCGCTTTCCCATGACCCACTCCTTTGGCCACTGTCCCATTGATGTGTCAGCATCGTCCCGGCGGTGCCCCAGACTGCGGGGGCCCTCTCCGCCGGGAAGCGATGCCACGCCTCTAGGTTACCCGCGGGGGTCGGGATAAATCAAGTCGTTTCGCGGCCTGAGACAGTAACGGCGCAGCCTGCCGCCCGGGCCAGGAAGGCTCGCGACGAGGCGGGGCCTCGACGGCCCGCGGGCGGGGCGGGTGTCACTTCCACCCGGCGACCGCCTGCATCGCCTCTTCTGTCGGGCCCTGCCACGGCCCGGCCGTGTTCCCGAGGACGATCAGCCCATCGCGGACCGTGACCGTCTGCCGGCCGACGACGACCTCGTCGCCGCGGACCTGGACCGACGGGGCCGATCCCGACGTGAGGAACTTCAAGGTGAGCGCTTGGCCGCCGGCCGTGACGCGCATCGCCGGCCCGTCGGGCGGGCCGGCACCGGGGCCGGTCATCACCAGCATGCCCTCGGCCCCGGAGTGCTCCGAGAAGTCGACCGCCAGGCACGTGCCGTCGGCGGTCTTCACGACCGCGCAGCCGTCCTGAGTCACGGAGAAGTGCTTGATGTCGCCGTCCATTCGGCCCCACCGCGAGTCCTTCCCGAAGGCGGTGATCCAGAGTGGGCCGACCTCGTTCTTCTTGGTGTGGCTGCGCGGACGCTTTGTGAGGACTGAGATGACGATGTCGTTCTCGTCTTTCCACCGGTTGCGGAACAGGCAGTAGCCGAACTTGTGGTCGACGCTCGCCCGAGGGATGCACTCGGCCGGGTTGACCGGTGCCAGGCCGAACGGCCAGTTGACGAACGCCTGGACGACGTGGTGCGGGAACACGCTGACCGTGTCGAACGGGGCGCCGGCGGCGGCGTCACGAGCCTTGAAGTGCTGGTTGTAGAACCAGAGCCAGCCGGCCTTCTGGGGCGGCGTCGCCACGCCGAACCCGATGCCGAAGTAGCCCCCGCCGCTCATCCCCGTCCGGTTCCACACGTTGTGGGGATAGCCGTCCCGCTTGTGGAAGTGCGGCTGGCCGTTCCGTACCACCGTCCCGAGGAGCCACTTCAGGCTGGTCCAGTGGGCGTTCGGGCGCGGGGTGATGAAGTCCTTCCCGGCGACATTCCGCCAGGCCTGGAGGGCCGGCAGGAAGATGATGTGGCTCGACATGCTCCCCGTGCCGTCGCCTTCGGTGAAGTAGCCCCCGTCGCCGAAGCCCTCGGTCAAGTTGCGGACCATGGATTTCGAGCTGACGCCCAGGAGCTCGTCGATCTTGCCTTGATCCACGCCGGGGTCGTTCATGATGGCCAGGATGGCCATGGCCCCGCCGCCGACCTGCATGCCCCAATGGTTGCTTTTCGGACTGTGCCGGCTGCCGCGGACCAGCTCGGCGAGGCTCATGTTCGAGCCCTCGTTGTAGTTCTCGATGGCCTCGCAGACCTTTCGCCGATAGGCCTCGTCCCAGCCGTCGTAGCACAGGTCGTATCCGACGGCGGTCCATCCGAGCGACGGCCCGGCCCGGAGGGCCCCGTGAGGGGCCTTGAAGGCGTAGCGGCGGTCGCGTCCGCGATGGCCCGCGAAGGCCGCCTCCATCGCCTCCCGCCCCAGGTCGGCGAACTTTTGCTCGCCGGTCATCTGGTACAGCAGGCCGTAGCCGACGACGTGCGAGATCGTAAAGACGCTGCCGGCGGGGGCTTTCGAGAAGTCGCCCGACCCGTCGCGTCCGGCGGGGCCCTGCATGCCGAGGTTCTCCGGCATGGAGGTGCCGAGCCGTCCGTCGAGGACCACGCGGAGCCGCCTGAGCATGGCCTCGCCTTCGGGCGTCCTCGCCCGGGCCCGTAGGCGAGGCAGGTCGCTCTTGCGAAACAGGAGCCGCGGATGCTCACCCGGCCGGACGGGCGTGTGGCCCGGCATGTCCTTGGGCCAGGGCTCCTGCGCGGCCCCGGCGGGGAGTGCGAACGCCGCGGTTAATGCGGCGACGACGGCAATGGCGAGGGTCCTCATCGGTCGGTCTCCGATCGGTCGACGGAGCGGCATGCCGCCCCCGGGGTTTGCTTCTCTTAACCCACCGCGGCGGCGGAGGAATCGGCCGGAATGGCCGATCTCCCGTGCGGCGGGCGCGCCGCGCACCTCGCGCCGTCTATGGCGAGCGGCGGTTCGTTCGGCCTTCGAAGTCATTGATCGGCCCCGGCGGGTCCCTTAGGATCGAGACGCACGCCCTGCGCTCCACCGAAGGCGGCGCCGACCCGATTCCGGGAGAATGTCATGCGGTGTGGGATGCGACTTCTTCTCTTGTACGCCGGGCTTCTGCCCGTCCTGCTCGGCGTGCAACCAGTCGCCGGGGCCGAAGCGTATCACCCGCCGCAGGAATACGAGCTCCGCCTGCTGGACGCGCTGTTTCGCGGCGACGAGCCGGCCGGGGCGGACGATGCGTCCCTGCTGCTCCTGCTGAGCCGGCGGGGGGGCCGGTGGGAGCGGGTCTACGGCGTGGCCCGCGACCTGACCGCCCGCGTCCAGGTCGGCCGCGTCGACGGGCCCTCGCCCGAGGGGTCCGAACACGAACTTACCCTTGTGATGGAGGTGAAGCGCGGCGGGCCGTGGGACGGCTATCTGAACGTCGAGGTCGCCCTCGAGCGCACGGAGGCCAAGCTCTACACCGTCACGAAACCCGACGGGGCGTCCATGCACGGCGTGTTCCTGACCGGACCGTCCGCTTCGACGGCGAGAGGATCGTCTTCGGCGAGGCTCGATAGCGGCCGCGGCGCCGCGGCGGTCCGGCAAGCGCTGTGAATGGGCTTGACCGCATCCTGCTCGGGGTATACAAGTTGCCGGTGCATCGGGCGGGCGTCGGTTCTTCGGCCGTGCGTGTAAGTGTTCGGTTTCAAAGCAGTTGCGCCCGTAGCTCAACGGATAGAGTCGCGGACTTCGAATCCGAAGGTTGGAGGTTCGAATCCTCCCGGGCGCGCCATTCCCATCAGCCAACCGACGATCCGCCCCGACGCCTCAACCGTTGAAGTACAGGTACGCCGCCAGGATGATCAGCAGGACCGCCGCCGAGGCGGCCACGTCGCGCCAGTCCCAGCTCCGCCGGCTGGTCCGGCGGTCGTCGTCGGTCAGCGTGGCGTACGTCAGGCCGCTCAGCTTCTGGTAGGGCGGCGGACTCGTCAGGTAACTCATGCCCACCATCACGCCGATGCACACCAGGAAGATCACGAGGCTGTAGTACTGGAAAAAGATGCTGTTGACGATCCAGAGGAAGGATCCCTGGGCGTACTTGACGTTCCACAGGGCCACGGGCGTATCGACCCCCAACCGGAACAGGCCCAGCAGGAACCCCACCACGAGTGCCGCCAGACACCCCTTGGCGTTCATCCGCTTCATGAAGACGCCGAGGAAGAAGACCACGAAGATCGGCGGGGCCAGGTACGCCTGGACCCCCTGGAGATAGTGATACAGACCCCGGCTGCCCTGGATGACGGGGATCCACGCCAGGCCGACGACGACCATGACGGTGGTGGCGATCCGGCCGATCCACACCAGCTTGTGCTCTGAGACGTTCGGGTGGAGCCGCGAGTAGAAGTCCATCGTGAACAGGGTGGCCGAGGCGTTGAAGACGCTCGACAGGCTGCTCATCAAGGCCGCCAGGAGGCCTGCGACGACGAACCCCCGCACACCCACCGGCAGCATGTGCCGCACCAGCAGGGGGAAGGCCTTCTGGGCCTGCTCGCCGTCGATCCGGCCGCCCTCCATCAGCGTCTGCCGCAGGCCCTCGACCTTGCCGCTGGCGGCCAGGGCGAAGCAGATCATCCCCGGGATGATGAAGATGAAGACGGGCAGGAGCTTCAGGAGCCCGGCCCACAGGCTGCCCCGCCGGGCCTGCTGTTCGTTCGGCGCCCCCAGGGCCCGCTGGACGATGTATTGGTCGGTGCACCAGTACCACAGGCCGATGATCGGTGCACAGAAGAGCATCCCCAGCCAGGGGTAGTTGCCGTTGAAGTACCAGGCCTGGCGGACCACTTCTCCCTGGGCGTTCGTCTCGGTCACCGGCGCCCAGGTGCCCTCGACGCCGGCCGGGACGAGCGGCTTCCACAGGTTGAACATCTCCGAGCCGCAGATCTCCCGCAGCTCGCCCCAGCCGCCCAGGGCCTGGAGGCCGAAGATCGTCACCAGGGCCGACCCGAGGACCAGCGTGAACGTCTGGAGCGTGTCGGTGTAGGCCACCGCCCGCAGGCCGCCGAGGACGGTGTAGGCGCCCGTCAGGACGATGATCAGGATCGAGCCGATCCAGAAGCTGTTCATCCCCAGGAAGCGGACTTCCGGCAGGAGGACCGAGAACACGATGCCGCCCGCGAAGATCGCCACCGCGATTTTCGTGAGCACGTACGCCACCAGCGAGATGACCGACAGCACCCACCGGGCCGCCGGGCTGAACCGCTTCTCCAGGAACTGCGGCATGGTGAACACGCGGGACCGCATGTAGAACGGGACGAAGACCCACCCGAGGACCAGCAGGCACCAGGCGTGCAGCTCGTAGTGGGCCATCGCCACGCCGTCGGTGGCCCCCGACCCGGCCAGGCCGACGAGGTGCTCCGACCCGATGTTGGAGGCGAAGATCGAGGCCCCGATGATGAACCAGCCCAGGTTCCGCCCGGCCAGGAAGTAGTCGTCGGGCGTGTCCTGGTTCTTCCGGATGACCCACCAGGAAAGGCCGAAGACGAGGAGGAAATAGGCGACGACCGTCGCCCAGTCGATGGGGCCGAGCCCTTCCATGGCATGTTCCTCCGCGGCCTGTGGAGCCGTCTGACGCTCAACGGCTGCCGGCGCCCGGGCGCCGGATGATTACGGCGCTTCGTCGAGGCGGCGCCGGAGCTGCGCCTCGTACAGGTTCTGCGGGTGCAGGGCCTGCGGGTTGATCGCCTCGAACCACCGGCCGTCCGGCTCGATCACCGAAGGGTGAGTCGTCTCGACGCCGACCAGGTTCATCAGGTCGGGACCCCAGCCGTCCGGCCACTTCTGCGAGCGGCGGGCACGGATGTTCCAGAACGTCTCCCACGCCGCCGAGTGCCGGCCCAGGGCCGCGCCGCCGCCGGACTGGAACATGCGGCCCCCTTCGCCCAGGTCGATGGCCGTGAAGAGGTTGGCATGCGGGGCGTAGCGGTGGTGGTCGAAGCAGAGGTCCGGCCCCGTGCCGCGCATGGCCACGTTGCCCGCCGAGCCGCGAGTCACCGTGATATCGTGCATGAACCGCGTGCGGTAGACGAACCGATCGAGCAGGTTGTCCTGGCCGCCGAGCGTCACGCCGTGGTGGCCGGTGGCGTTGCGCGACCGCTCCGGCCGGCGCTCGGAATCGATGACGACCCCCCGGACCGTGATGTTGGCCCCGCCCAGGAAGATGCCGCTGTCGGCGTTGGTGATCCGCACGTTCCGCACCCAGCAGTTCCGGCAGCCGGACATCGCCATCGCGTTGTAGCCCAGTTCCGTGAAGTGGCCCTTGTACGGCGTGTTCGGGAAGACGAAGTGCAGCCCCTCGACGCCGACCTCCTCCACGCTGCTCGTCGCGGCGTACAGCCTGGGACGCCACTCGGCACGCACGTCGGTGCGTAGCGGCCGGTCGAACGTGATCTGCTTCCGCGCGGGGTCGACCTTCGTGATGCGGCAGAAGAACCGCACGTGGGCCCGGCCCTTCAGGTTCTGCATCGGACCCGGGTCATCCGCGTACAGGTGCCGGGCCAGCGTCTGGTCCCCGGTGTCGGAGAGCTCGAGCCGCACGTCTTGGCCGGTCTCGAACCGCTCCGCCGCCAAGACCGTCAGGAGGGTGTCGCCCCGCTTCGCGGGGGCGGCGACCTCGGCCAGGACCTCCCTCGACGGTGAGCCGCGAACGGCCACGAATCCGCCCGACCAGGAGTAGTTCGACGTCCTTCGGCCCGACGTCGTGGCCCCCCAGTTCGGCTCGATCTCGTTCAGCGGGGTCGGGAAGTACAGGACCGATCGGTCCGGTCCGGCCCCCTTCAGGCACGTGCCCGAGTCGCGGATGTGGAGGAAGTCGGTGATCACGTACCGGCCCGGCGGCACGGCGATGGTCCGGCCCTTGGCCTCGGCCAGCGCCCGCCGGAAGGCGGCGGTGTCGTCGGTCCTGCCGTCGCCGGCGGCGCCGAAGTCCTTGACGCTGACCTCGGCCTCGCGGTCCGGCAGGGGTTTCTCGCCTCGATGGTAGCCCGCATAGGAGAAGTCGGGCAGGCGGCCGTCGGGTCGCCAGAGCTCGCCTTCCCGCCCCCACAGAGCGGAGTAACGCGGCGCCGCGGCCCGGGCGGAAGCCACGTGCCCCGCCAGCAGGACGGCCCACACGGCCGCCGAGCTGCCGGCCCACACCCGCCCTCGATTCCACGGACAGTGTCTCATCTGTCTTCTCCCCAGACCTCCCGCCGGCCACGCGGAGTACCCTCGCCACACCCGTCGAGAGGCACAACGACCCCCTCGGGCCCCTCGGCCGCCGCGCTCGCTGCCGCGTATCCTACCACAGGCCGATACAGGGGCAAGCAATGTCGCGGCGACGTGGCGGGCGTTTGGGATACCGAGGCCCACGCCGGCGGCGGCCCGGGGTGTTGCGGTCCGCCCCGCGAGCTGGATAATACGCCCCGACGCGCACGAGAGGGAGACGCGGCATGACATCGGCCGGGCAGCTGGTAGTGGCGGCTTTGGCGGTCATCCTGACGGCAGGAGCGGCCGGGCATGCGGCGGAGAGGCGCCCGCCCCAGGCAGCCGATGCCAATCCGTTCCAGGCGCCGATCCTGGAGGTCCGCCCGAGGATCTTCCTGCGGAAGGACGGTTTCGACGGCCTGACGGTCGCCAAGCTCCGCCGCGCGGCTGCGAACCCCGAGTTCCGTGCGGTCCGCGGCAAATGGCGGTCGAGGCCCATGGGGCGGGCCCTCCTGTGGATGGTCGGCGGGAAGCCGGAGGACTTGCAGGCGGCAATCGAAGGCCTCAAGCGGATGGAGGTGGGCGGCGGATCGTGGAGCGACCGCGGGCTGAACCTCGTGAAGCTCGCGACGCTCTACGATTGGCTCTACGTGGCGCTGGACGAGCCGACCCGACGGGCGGTGGCAGAACGGATCGTCGCCGCGGCCGACGATGCCGTGCTCCACATTACCCGCGGCCGGGCCCCGTTCTTCTACTCCCGCACGCCGGGGGCCCTGGCCGGCGTGACGCTCGCCGGCATCGCCCTGAAGGGCGTCCACCCGAAGGCCGACGAGTACCTGACGCTCTTTCGGACTTGGGGTGTCAGCGACTATTTCCGGGCGTACGCCTGGGTCGACGGCGCGGCGACGGGGGCCAGCTATACGATGTATTACACCTACGTCGATCTGTCGGGGATCTGTGCCGCATGGTGGTCGGCCACGGGCCGGAACCCCGCCCCCTGGGTCCGCGACCGGCAGGGCGACTGGCTGGGCGGCATCGTGCGGTTCTATCTCTGGTCGATGCGGCCCGGCTTCGCCTTCACGGACATCAACGACCTGTACCGCCCGATCTGGGGCTCGCACGATCAGTTCTGCCAGGGGCTGGACATCGCCACCTACGTCACCCGCGACTGCCACGGGCGGGCGTGGGCCCGGCGGTGGCTGGGGCGGTTCGGGTCAAGCCTCTACCACACCGAGTACGCCCACAACTTCCTGTTCCGCGACGTGACGCTGCCGACCCGGCCGCTGACGGAGTTGCCGCGGGCGGAACTGTTCGGCCGCGAGAGCTGCGGTTACGGGTTCTTCCGAAGCGCGTGGCCCGCGCCGGGCGAGCCGGACGAGGCGACCCACGTCTTCTTCCGAATGGGCGATCCCATGAACGTCCACGGCGGCGTCTCGGCCGGCGAGTTCCAGGTGTTCCGGCACGCCCCGCTCGCCGACCGAAGCGGCAAGTACGGCCCCTACGATTCACCCTCCGATCGGTACCACCGCAACTGCATCTCGACGAACGTCGTCCTGTTCACCGACCCGGCGGACCCCGATGACCGCGGCGACCAGCGTACCCGCCGGGGCCTGAAGAGCGACCACGCGACGTGGGACCAGTGGCTGGCCATCCGCCAGCGCCATGGCCACGACGTGGCCACCATTACCGACTGGCGGGTCGGCCCGACCGAGGCCCGGTGCCGGGCCGACCTGACGAAGACGAACCCGCCCGAGAAGTGCGCCGGGTGGGTCCGCGAGCTGGTCTGGCTGGGCCACCGGCACCTCGTCGTCCTGGACGTCGTGCAGACCGCCGACCCGTCGGTGCGGAGGCAGTGGCAGCTTCACTGCCCGGCGCCGCCCGAGATTGGCGACCGCCTGCTGGCCGTGACGAACGAGACGCCGGACCAGAACTGGGCCGACGCTCGCCTGAAGCCCGCCCGCCGCAAGGCGCGCCTCTTCTGCCGCACGCTCGCGCCGGCGGAGTACACGCTGGTCGTCAACAGCCGGGACGACGCCCGAGCGTTCACCTCCGACGGGAAGGCGAAGGGCCACGTGGCGGGGGATCCGTTCCACCGGAAGTTTGGCAAGCACGTCGTCCAGATCGACCCCGGCACGGCGTCGGTCCGCACCGTGTTCCTGCACGTCCTGACCGCCGTGGACGCCGACGGCGCGAGACCACCGAAGACCTCGTACCGCTTCGTGCGGCGCGGGCAGATCGAAGTGACCGTCGACGGCCTCTCGACGACGCTGTCCGTGCCGGCGTGGTTCGGGCGTTGAGGCCGATGGACACGGCCGCGTTTTGCTCCTGCGGTGCCCTCCGCATCCGCCTCGCCCCGCCCTCCGAAATCCCCGCCAACCGGCCCAAAATGCCTGCCACCCTCTCGGTCCGGCCTGTCGACGATCTGTCCCGTTGGGCACGTACGTGACTCAGGGCCTGCCTCTGCAATGGGGGTCGGTGCCTGTGGAACCCCTGCAGGTTGTGGCTCCGACCCGCTTCCAGGGAAAACGGCGTGCAATTTTGCATTCGGAATGCAAAATTACAGGCACCATGGTCCACGTACCGCAAACCTACATCCCGCGTGCCCTGGAGAGGGTTCTTGAGCGTGCCGCCGGCGAGTTCCCTATTGTGTTACCGTCACCGGTCCTCGTCAGTCGGGCAAGACCACCCTTCTGAAGCGCCTTTTCTCGGATCGCTGCGCCTACGTCTCCTCAGCAGGCCGCCAAAAAAGTCGGCCAGTCCCCATTTTATGGCCTGCCATGCATGTGGCAATCCGCGGTTTCAGGGCCAAGAATGCGGGTCGCCTTGTGTGGGCGCCGCGTTCTGGCAGCGGCCAGAACGTTCTTTAGCGGCCTGTCAGGGCCCCCGCACGTTCGGGCGGCCGCCACCACCGCCTCGCCCGGTTTCCTCGAGGCTTACCCACCGCCGGTCATCTTCGACGAGATCCAGTATGCTCCCGAGCTCCGGCCCCATGGGCGGCGCCATCTTCGAGACGGCTCTCCTCAACGAAATCGTGAAGGGTTACCGGAACCGCGGCCAGGAGCCGCAAGTGTATTTCTGGCGGACGTCGAGCGGAACGGAAGTAGATGTGGTCGTCGAGACCCAGGGACGACTGGTGCCCGTTGAGACCAAGACGTCCGCAACGCCGAACCGCCGGATGGCCCGGGGTATCGAGGCGTTCTGTGACCAGCTCGGGGACCGTGCGGCGAAAGGCTACGTCGTCCATCCGGGCGAGGCCGAGCTTCCGCTGGGGCCCCATGCCAGGGCCCTGCCGTTCGCCATGCTGTGATCTGCCTCCGGGCCGCAGGTGCTTGAGTTAACGCCTGAACGGGTCCATAATGCGTCTGGTCGCAGGGCCCCGGGCTCGGGAGGAAGGCACGTGGCATCGACGCCGCAGGAGCTGCTGCGCAGGATCCCCTCGGTGGACCGTGTGCTCCAGGCGCTGCGGGACGAGCCCTGGGCCGAGGCCGCGCCGGGGCCGATCCTGACCGAGGCCGCTCGCGAGGCCGTCGACCGCGTCCGGGCCGATCTTCTCGAGGGGGACGGCGGCGACGAGGCACGTTCCGGGGAGGCCGTCGAATCGGCCGTCCTGTCGCTCGCTCGGACCACGGCCGCCCGGGCCGTCGGCCCTCACTTTCGCAAGGTCATCAACGCGACCGGCATCGTCCTCCACACGGGCCTGGGGCGGGCGGTCCTGCCGCCGGCGGCCATGCAGCGAATCCGGGACCATCTCGCCGGCTACTCCCTCCTTCAGCTCGACGCCGAGACGGGCAAGCGGTCCCGCCGCGACGAGCGGATCGAGTGGCTCCTCGCGCGCCTGACGGGAGCCGGGGCCGCCACCATCGTCAACAACAACGCCGCCGCGACGATGCTCGTCCTCAACACGGTGGCCGCGGGGCGGGAGGTGATCGTCTCGCGTGGCCAGCTCGTCGAGATCGGCGGGTCGTTCCGCCTGCCGGAGGTGATGGCCGCCAGCGGGGCCCGCATGGTCGAGGTCGGCACGACGAACAAGACCCACCTGCGGGACTACGAGGCCGCCATCACGGAGGAGACCGCCGCCATCCTCCGCGTCCATCCGAGCAACTACCGTGTCGTCGGCTTCACGTCGGAGGTCGCCCTGGCGGACCTCGTGGGGCTGGCCCGGTCGCGCGGGGTGGTGCTGATCGACGACGTCGGGGCGGGGTCGCTGGTCGATTTCTCGCGGTTCGGTTTCGCCTACGAGCCGACGCTGCCCGACTCGGTTCGCGCCGGGTCGGACCTGGTGACGTCCAGCGCCGACAAACTCCTCGGCGCGACGCAGGGCGGCATCATCCTGGGGCGGCGGGACCTCGTCGCGGCCGTCCGGAAGAACCCCCTCGCCCGGATCGTCCGGGTCGACAAGCTGACGCTGGCGGCCCTGGAGGCCACGCTGACGCTCTTCTTCGACGAGGCCCGTGCCCTGGCCGAGGTGCCGACGCTCCGGATGATTTTGCGGGGCCTGAATGAAATCGAGGACCACGCCAACCGGATCGCGAAGACGATACGCCAGGCCGCGCCCGGCGCGGCCGACGGGGTCAGGGTGGTCGCGGGGTTCTCGCAGGTCGGCAGCGGCTCGCTGCCCGGGCAGGACATTCCGACGCGGCTCGTGTCGCTGACGCCGTCGGGTGCGAGCGCCGAGGACCTGGCTGCCCGCCTCCGCCGGGGCGATCCGCCGGTCTTCGCCCGGATTCACGAGGGCCGCGTCCTTCTCGACCCGCGGACCCTTCAGGAAGGCGAGGAAGACGTCCTCGTGCGTGCCGTCGCCGCCGTCCTCGAAGCCCAGGGGTAGCCGGGTGGCCGGAGAGCAGATCAACCTGACGCTCGGGACGGCGGGCCACGTCGACCACGGCAAGACCGCGCTGATCAAGTGCCTGACCGGGTGCGACACCGACCGCCTGAAGGAGGAGAAGGAGCGGGGCCTCTCGATCGAGCTCGGGTTCGCCCCGTGCACCCTTGGCGAGGTCGAGGTCGGCATCGTCGACGTCCCGGGCCACGAGCATTTCGTCAAGACGATGGTGGCGGGGGCGGCCGGCATCGACGCCGTCCTGTTTGTCGTGGCGGCCGACGACGGCATCATGCCGCAGACGCGGGAGCACCTCGACATTCTGACGCTGCTGGGCGTCGAGGCGGGCATCGTCGCCCTGACGAAGATCGACCGCGTTCTCCCGGAGCGGGTCGAGGCCGTGCGCGGCGATCTCGAGACGTTTCTCGCGGGCACGTTCCTCGAGAGGGCACCGATCCTGCCCGTCTCGAGCATCACCGGCCAAGGGTTCGACGCCTTCCTGGCGGCCCTCAGGGAGCTCGTCTCGCGCGTCCCGTCGCGGCGGGCCGACGGCGTGTTCCGGCTGCCCGTCGAGCGGACCTTCTCCGTGAAGGGCCACGGGACGGTCGTGACCGGGATTCCTGTCGCGGGCACCGCCGCCGCGGGTGACGAGGTGGTCCTCCTGCCGCAGGGCGAGGCGGGCCGCATCCGGGCCATTCAGGTCTACGGCCGCGACGCCGACCGGGCCCTGGCCGGCCAGTGTGCGGCCCTCCAGGTGCCGCGGTGGGACGCCGAGGCCGTCTCGCGAGGCGACGTGGTGACGGTGCCGGGCTACTTCGCCCCCGAGCAGTGGTACGCCTGCGTCCTGCGAGTGCTGCCGCACGAGACGGCGGCCGTGAGGAACGCCGCCGAGGTTCACTTCCACACGGGGACGTCGGAGGTGTCGGCGAAGGTCTACCTGATGACGGGGGATCTCCTGCGTGGCGGCGAGGAAGGGCTGGTGCAGGTGCTCCTGGCCGAGCCCCTTGTCGCCGGGCCCGGCGACCGGTTCATCATCCGGTCGCTCTCGCCCGTCGTGACGGTCGGCGGCGGGACGATCGTCGAGGCCCTGCCGCGGCGGCTGAAGCGGACCCAGCCGGAGGTCGCGGCGGACCTGGAGGCCCGGGCCGACGCTGTCACCGACGTGGGGCGGTTCCTGGAGTACTGTCTGCGGACCGCCGAGGGGCACGCCGCCGGCCAGGACGAGCTGGCCGTCCGGACGAAGCAGCCGCCGCCTTGGGTGCGGGAGGCCCTGGAGGCCCTCTGCGAGGCCGGCCGGGCCGTTGAGGTCTGCGGCGGGCGGTGGCTGCACGCCGAGACGGCGGCGGCCCTGGCGGACCGGCTGGTTCGCCGCGTGGCGGAGCATCATGAAGCCGAGCCGGACAGCCCGGGCATCGAGCCGGATGCGCTGCGCGAAGCGGCGGACCTCGATCGGGACGTCTTCGACACGGTCCGCGGGCAACTCGAGGCGGAAGGCGGGCTCGCCGAGAGGCACGGGCGGCTGGCTCTGGCCGCACACGAGCCGGCCATCCCGGAGGCGGAGCGGGAGGCCATGCGGCGGGTCGAGGAGGCGTTGCTCGATACGCCGTTTCGCCCCCCGGGACCGGATGAGCTGGTCGAGGCGACGGGGCTCGACTCACCGGCCGTGCGGGAAGGGGTCCGCCGGCTCCTGGAGCGGGAGCGGCTGGTCGAGGTCGCGCCTGGCCTGCTCTTTCACCGCGATGCGATCGCGCAGGCCCGCGAGAAGCTTGTCGACTACCTCCGCCGGGAAGGGGCCCTGGAGAGCGTGAAGTTCAAGTACCTCCTGGAGACGACGCGAAAGTTCGCGATCCCGCTGCTCGACTACTTCGACCGGATCGGCGTCACGCGGAAGACCCCGTCGCACACCCGGTATCTGCGGCAGTAGCGGCGGGTTGCGCCTGAGTGGGGCTTGAAGGCACTTGCCCCCTCACCCCGCCCCTCTCCCGCCAGGGGACAGGGAGGTATTACGCGGCGCTCTCGACCTTCTGCCGGGCGAAGACGGTCGAGACCCCCACCGCATCGCATCGCGTGCACGCCATGCACCGGATGCAGAGCGGGTCCTTGAGCTGCTTCTCCGGCGCGAGGCCGATCTTGCAGACCTTGCGGCACGCGCCGCAATCGTGGCACATCTTGTCGTCGACGCGGAGAAACACGACGCTGGCCCGGTTGAAAAGGCCCAGCACCGCCCCCAAGGGGCAGAGGAGCGTGCACCAGGGGCGGTAGATGAAGACGGCCGCCGCCAGGAACGCCCCCAGGAGGATCCACTTCGTCAGGCTCACCGGGCTGGCGGCAACGCCCGTGATCCATCCCTTGACAGTCTGCCCCACGCCGCCCTCCAGCGCACCCGCCGGGCACACGCGGCAGATGAAGAGCGGATGCGACTCGCCCCAGAAGAACGGCACCACGAGAACCAACGCCACGAGCACCAGGTACCGCGTGTACCCCGCCCACAGCGGCAGCCGCAGCTTCGGCAACGGCACCTTGTCCAGCAGGTCCTGGAGGGACCCGAACGGGCACACCCACCCGCAGATGAACCCCGCCACCAGGGCCCCGACCACCACGAGCGTCCCGATCGCCATGTACGGGACGACGTGGAGGGCAGAGAAGTTGGCGATCACCCCGATGGGGCAGGCGAACGTCGCCAGCGGACACGCGTAGCAGTGGAACACCGGCCCGCATACCTGGTGGAGCCGCAGCAGCAGCGGGTCGAGCCAGACGAGCAGGAACCCCGCCTGGAACCAGGGGCGCCAGCGGACGACGCGGGACGGCTGCTTCCGGAAGCGTGCTTTGGCCATGGCCACCATGACCCGGGGGGTCACTTCACTCAGGTGGGGCAGAACGCGGGGACGCCCTTCGAGGCCTCATAGGTCCGGGCGAGCTGGCCCGTATCGAGCCGCTTCAGGCCCCCGATCGTCACCTCGTGGACCATCTCCGGCTCGGTCTCGACGAACGGCTCGTCGCCCACCGGTTGGGCCTGGAGCGCAGCGCCCGGCCCGGGCTCAATGTCGAGGGTGAAGGGCTCGTCGTCCTCCGACGGCTGACCGAAAAGCTGGTCCGGGGAGAAGGCGGGGGCGTCCTCCTCGGGCAGCACCTCGGGCGGGTCGCCCGAGGGCGCCGCTTCCTCCGCCGACTCGGCCGGCTTCGGCAGGACCGTCTGGGTGTGAAACAGGACGCCGTAGACGAGCCCCGCAGCGCCCAGCCCGATGAGGACGAGCGGCACCGCGGCCCTGCGTCCACGGCGGGGACTGCGGGGTACGGATCGGCCTGCCAAGCGCTTTCCTCGCTCTGCAAGACAGCGTCGCTGCGCGGTATCGGTCGGCCGGGGGTCGCTTCGCATCGGAAACCTGGCGGAGGCGAATGGGAATCGAACCCACCCAGGACCCCTTCGGGCCCCGCACTGGTTTTGAAGACCAGGAGCGCCACCAGGCGCCGATCACCTCCGCCTCAGCCGCCCTTCATCGTTTCGTTGTAGAACATCATAACGGGCGAGCCGCCGAAGGCAACCGCCATCCAGGCCGCCTCCTCGATCTCCTCCTCCGAGAAGCCCATCCGCCGGGCCTTCGCCACGTGCGCCCGGATGCACGGGCCGCACCGGGCCAGGACCGACAGCGCGACGTTGGCGGCCTGCTTGGTGGCGGCATCGAGGGCCCCCGGCGACCCGGCCGACTTCATGAACGCCTTGAACATCTGTTCCGTGCGTGCGGGCGCGGCCGTCTGTGCGGCGGCTGCGGGGGATGCGTGGCCCTCGGCACAGCAGGGCTGTTCCTCGGCGGCTGCGGGCCCCGAGCAGCACGGTTCCTCGGCGGCTTCCGGCGGTGCGCAGCACGGTTCGCTCTCGGCCGGGGCCGGTGCGGCGGCTTCGTTCTCTGGCGTCACCACGGTTTCCTCCTCTCGCGCGGTCGGCATCCGCCGTCGGCCCGTCGTCCTGACGAGCACCTTCCCGACGCCCGGTCCGGCGACGCGGCCGATGATCGCGGCGTCCGTGACGCCCGCCTCGTGGAGCGTTTCGACGAGCGGCCGGGCTTCCTCCTCCGGCAGGGCGACCAAGAGGCCCCCCGAGGTCTGCGGATCGAAGCAGACGTCCATCATGGCGGCCGTCACGCCCTCGCCCGCGACGGCGCTCGCCTCGGAGGACTCGCGGTTCCGCTCGATGCCGCCGGGGACGATCCCCTCGGCCAGGCACTCCAGAAGGCCCTCGAAGAGCGGCAGGTCGTCCCAGACGATCTCGACGTCGACGCCGCTGGCGCGGGCCATCTCGGCGAGGTGCCCTATCAGGCCGAAGCCCGTGACGTCCGTGCACGCGTGGACGCCGCGCTCGAGCATCGCCTCGGACGCCGTCTTGTTGAGGGCGCTCATGCTCCGGGCGATATCGTCGGCGGCGCCGACGGGCCCCCGGCCGATCTGGATGGCGAACGACAGGACGCCCACGCCGAGCGGCTTCGTCAGGATGAGGGCGTCGCCCGGCCGGGCCCCGGCGTTCGTGACGATCCGGTCGGCATCGACGAGGCCCGTGACGGCGAAGCCCGCCTTGATCTCGGCGTCCTTGATGCTGTGACCGCCGACGACCGGGACGCCGGCCTCGTTCATGGCGTCGATGCCGCCGCGGAGGATGTCGCGCATCGCTTCGTCGGCGACCTCGCGGATCGGAAAGCCGATGATGGAGAGGGCCACCAGCGGCCGGCCGCCCATCGCATAGACGTCGCTCAAACTGTTTGCCGCGGCGACCCGGCCGAACGTATACGCATCGTCCACCGACGGCGTGAAGACGTCGACCGTCTGGACGAGGCACGTCGAACCGTCGAGGCGAAAGACCCCCGCGTCGTCGCCGGCGGCCGACCCGACGAGCACCCGCGGGTCCTCGATGGCCGGCAGGTCGGCCAGGACCCGCTTCAGCGACGCCTGGTCGATCTTCGACGCGCAGCCGGCCTTTTCGACGAGCTGCGTCAGGCGGACCGGCCCGGCCTGCTCCTGGCGCGTCAGCGTCTCGCCCGCGCAGAGGCAGACGTTCTCCTTGCGGAACAGGTCGCAGGGGCAGGCCTTCTTCGGGTCGCAGATGCAGTGGCCCAGGCGGATGGACCGCTGCATGACGCGCTTGCGCTTCTCCAGATCAATCATGACGGGGCCCCCGGCGGCGAGGCCCTGACGGGCCGCCGCATTATAGAGGTTTCCACGCGAAGCCGACAAGGAGGCGCGTGCGACGCCTCTCGGCGGCAAGGCTTTGACGAACACCGGTCGCGCCGTAGGATACGGAGGGTGCGGCTCGCGGCGGGCCGCGAAGCCGTGACAGAAACCGCGTCCCCGGACAGGAGGACAAGATGGACCGGCGAGGGTTTCTGAGGGTGGCAGCGGCGGGTCCGGCGGCGGCCGCCGCGGGCGGATGGGCCGCCACGGCCGCGGGCAAACAGACCATGAGCGCCCTGCCGAAGGTCGATCGGGACGCGCTCGCGGGTGCCGCCCGCAAGCAATTCATCCCCGGCAGGAAGACGTGCGGCGAGGCGATCCTGGCCGCCGGGTGCGAGGCGCTCGGCATCCGCAGCGACCTCGTTCCCGACATCGCCCTCGGCCTGGTCGGCGGGTGCGGTCTCCAGGGCAAAACCTGCGGCTGCGTGACAGGGTCGGCGATGATGGTGGGCCTGGCCGTCGGTCGGCAGGAGGCCGACTACAAGCCCAAGAAGGTGCGGACGTTCAAGGCGGTTGGCGCACGGGTCGAGCGGTTCGAGAAGGCGTTCGGCTCGACCGAGTGCCGGGCCATCTCGGGCCTGGACCTGATGAAGGCCGGGGACCGCCAGAAGCTCGAGTCCCACGTCAAGGCCCAGCGGTGCGCGAAGGTCGTCCGGGCAGCCGCCCGGATGCTCGCCGAGACGCTCGCCACGGCCTAGGTCGGCCGTCCGTCGGAATCGACCTGTGGGCTCTCGTCTCATGGGTCCACGTGCTGCGCCAGCACCTGGCGCACCGAGATGAGCGTTTCGACGAACGGGTCGGCCAGGCGGTTGCGCGGCCGGGCCAGGTCGATCAGGATGTCGGCGACCGTCCGGCTGAACGTCATGACGACGACGCGGTCGGCGAGATAGACGGCCTCCTCCAGGCTGTGCGTGACGAACAGCACCGTCAGGCCGGCCTCTCGCCAGAGCTGGACCAGCTCGTCCTGGAGGCGGTGCCGCGTCGGCTCGTCGACGCTGCCGAACGGCTCGTCCATGAGGAGGACCCGCGGTTCGGGGCAGAGGGCCCTTGCCAGGGCGACGCGCTGCCGCATCCCACCCGACAGCTCGTGGGGGAAGCTCCGCTCGAGCCCCGGCGGCAGATGGACCCGCTCCAGGCAGTGCCGGACCCGCCGCCGCCTCTCGGCCCGGCCGACTCCGAGGACCTCCAGTCCGAAGGCGACGTTGCCGAAGACCCGACGCCAGGGAAGGAGCCCGCCTTCCTGGCTCACGAGGCCGACACCCGGTGACGGCCCCACGGCGGGCGTGCCGTTCATCCGGACGGTGCCGGCGGTGGGCGGCTCCAGGCCCGCCGCCAGCCTGAGGAGCGTCGTCTTGCCGCACCCCGAGGGGCCGAGGACGCACGTCATCTCCCCCGCCGGGCAGACGAGGTCGACGTCCCGCAGGGCCCACACGTCGCCGCGCCCCGGCGTCCGGTAGCGCTTGCCGACGCCTTCGAATCGGATCATCTCGGCCATCTCGGCGGCCCGGTCCACGGTCATCGCTCCCTGGGCTGCCATCGGCTGACCCGCCGGGCCGCCAGGCGAAGCGCTGCGTCGAGTGCCAGGCCGATCGCCCCGATGACGAGGATGCCGGCGAAGGCGTACTCGTAGGACGCCTGCTCGTGCGCCGTCGCGATCATGTACCCCAGGCCGCCGCGCGTCCCGGGGAAAATCTCGGCGGCGATGATAACGCGCCAGGCGATGCCGCCTCCGACATGCAGACCGGTCATGATCGACGGGGCGGCACTCGGCAGCACGATCTTCGTCAGGACCTGTCGCCGCGACGCCCCGAGGACGGCGGCGGCTTCGAGGTGGGCATCGCGGACCTTCGCGGCCCCTGCCGCCGCGTTCAGCGCGATCGGAAAGAACGCCCCCAGCCAGATGACCGCCACGATGGCGAATCGAAGCTGAGCTTGCCCGGCCCGAGCGGAATGTCCTTGAGAGGGCCGTACCACTCGGTCCGGGTCGGCGGCTCGGCGGACCCACTCTCCGGCCTGTACGCCAGGTGGAGGTCCGTAGGGCAGAGGGCCGGCTCCCCGGCAAGCAGGCCCGCCTGTCCGGGTGGAGGCCCCTCGTGGGACGCCGCGGACGGGCCGGACGCGAAGCAGGTGGCGGCGAAGGTCGCAGCGCAGGCGGGCAGCACGGCCGAGGCGAGTCTCCGCATGGCACCCCTTTTCCGGCAGGTCGGTCGGCGCAAAAAGGCAGGCGGGGAAGTGGCCGGTCACTTCCCCGCCTGGGCGTGTCGGCGCACGGACTACTTGACCTCGTGCCACTCCTCCTCGGCCGTCCACTTGAACGGGCCCAGGTTCGGCTGCGGCACGACTCTGAATTTGCCTTTGAAGCTGGGAGGTACTCGCCACGAGTACTGGCACGTGCCACCTCAGCCATACTCGAACTGGGCCTTATGAATGACTTGTCCGTTCTCCGCGACGACCAGCAGCTTCGGGTTGGGCACCCGGGCCCGGCCCTTGTAGACGACCGAGCTGTAGTACTCCCCCGATGTGCCGTTGTAGGCGAGGCCGATCAGGACGGTCGTCAGGCCGGCCTTCGTGGACATGCTGACCGGGGCGCGGACCGTGATCGGCTGGCCCCCCTCGACGGTGGTTTCCTCGCCCGCCTTGATCTCCACCTGGGCGAGCTTGCCCGTGGCGCCGCCGTTGAGGCGCCACAGGTTCCGGGTGCGGGGCTCCGGAGCGTATAGCTCGATGCCCGCCGTTTTGTAGGCCCCGGCGGGAAGCGACACGGCCTTGTTGGGCGGGATCGGATAGTCTTTCCCCTGGATCTTCAGTTTCAAGACCATGCCGGGCGTGGTGATCTTGAGCGTGCCCGTGTTGGCGGCGGCGGCCAGGAGGGTGCCGGCCAGGGTGATGCAGAGGCCGGCCGCTACGGCTCGAAAGGCCCATTTCATCGGCGGGTCCTCCAAGGGGCCGGGTTTGGGCGGCCGTCGGGCCGCTACTTACCCAATTCGTCGGCCGTTCGACCGCCCACAGTCTAGAGGCTGTCCGGGACGCTGTCAACAAAGTGCCCGGTCATCCCGTGCAAACCCTCCCCATTGTAGTTGGACGCGGCGAAAGCCCTTTGTTTCCGCCGAATCCAGGGTAGAATAGAATCAGCGTCGATCGACGGCCTGGACGGCCGTTTCCCATGCGGGGGTGGAGGGCGGACATGGAACGCACAGGAGGGCCTCACGGGCGCCCGGCTTGGGCGGGCAAGGCGATGGGCTTGGCGCTTGCACTGACCATGGCGGCCGCGCCGGCGTGGGCCGCTGACGGCGGCCGCCCGCAGGGCCGCAGCCGTCGGCCGTCGACGGGCCGTGTCGAGGTCGGCCGGAAGGCCCCCGACTTCGAGCTCCACCGGCTGCTCTTCGAGGAGAAGGACGATGGCGAGGTCGTCGGACGGATCGGCGAGGAGAAAGTGAAGCTCTCCTCGCTCGTCGGGACGCGGCCGATCGTCCTCTTCTCCTCGAGCTACACCTGACCGCCGTTCCGGCGCGCCAGCCGCGCCGTTGAGGCCTTGTACGTGGCGTACAAGGCGAAAGCCGAGTTCTTCCTGGTCTACATCCGCGAGGCCCATCCCGCCCGCAAGACCGCCGACGGCCCGAGGCAGCGCGACCGCCGCGGGGGGCTCGAAATCACCCAGCCCGAGAGCGTCGAGGAGCGGGCCCTGGTCGCTTCGAAGTGCCTCCGCGACCTGAAGCTGACGCTTCCCTGCCTTATCGACACCATGGAGGGCGACTTCCTGAAACCTTACGGCGGGTACCCCGCGGGGACGGTCGTTATCGACCGCCAGGGGACCGTCCGCTTCTCCAGCCGCGGTCCCGGCGGGGCACGGCCGAAGGACGCCGAGAAGGTCCTGAAGGAGTTGCTTGCCAAGGAGGAGAATGCCTCGAAACCGTCTGAAACGCCGGCCGGGAAGGACGCTGAGGACCCCACTCCGGACGCGCCGAAGGCCGCGCCGACCTCCGGGGACTGATGCGTCCGGCCGTCCTCACATGTCGGCCCGGCGGCGGCACGCCAGCATCGCCGCCCCCAGCGCCCCGGTCATCTGGGGCCCCGGCGCGACTCGGACCGGCACGCCGAGGACCGACTCGAGGGCCTCGGCCATCCCCGGCACCAGGGCCACGCCGCCCGTGAAGACGACCGGCGGCTCCACGTCGCGGCCGAGCATCCCCGCCACGCGGGAGGCGATCGACCTCTGGACCCCCGCGACGATGTCCTCCACCGGCGTCCCCTCCGAGAGCAGGCCGATGATCTCCGTCTCGGCGAACACGACGCACATGCTGCTCACCGGCGCGGGCGATGTCGACGCCTCGGCCAGCTCGCCCAGGCCCTCCAGGCCGGTCTTCAGGCGGGCGGCCACGACCTCCAGGAACCGGCCCGTCCCCGCCGCGCACCGGTCGTTCATCGCGAAGTCGCGGACCGTCCCGTCGGGCCGGAGCCGCAGCAGCTTGCTGTCTTGGCCGCCGATCTCGACGATCGTGGCAGCGTCCGGGACGCGGCAGCGGACGCCGGCGGCGTGGCACGTGATCTCGGTGATCGTGGCGTCGGCGAACGTGATGCCGGCCCGCGTGTAGCCGGTGGCCACGATCCGGTCGACGTCCGAGCTGTCGAGGCGGCTCGTCCGGAGCACTTCCTCGAAGAGCTCGCGTGCCAGCCCGTCGTGGTCCACTCCCTGGTCGCGAACGCCCGAGCCGACGGTCTCTCGCCGCTCGTCGTCCCACAGGACGACCTTGATGGCCCGCGACCCCCCGTCGATGCCCGCCCCGATCATACGCCTCTCCGTGCTGCGGCACCGGTTGCATGGACCGGCTTGAGCGGTCTCGCGGACGTCGTGTCCCGGCCGGCGGATTCGTGTGGCCTAGCCCGAGCGGGACTGCCGGATGCCCTCGAACAGGGCCTCGACGCGGACGGCGATCCGGGCCGAGTCCGAGGGCGAGTAGTCCGTCTCGATCCGCAGGTACGGCAGATCCAGCTCCCGTTCGACCAGGCGCTTGACGCGGGCCGACTCGACGTCGTAGGTCAGGCACGCCTGCCAGACCAGCTCGATGACCGCCTCGGCCCGGTACGCGACGGCCAGGTCGCGGAGCGATTCGATTCGCCGCTCGTTCGGCGTCATGACCGAGCAGGGCAGCCGGAAGTACTTCTCGGCGAGGGCCCGAAGCGGGTCGCGCCGCCCGTTGCGGACGTCCTCCAGGATCGGCTTCAGGCCGGTGCAGTTCTCCTGGGCGACCACCAGGCCACCGCCTTTTTCAATGATCTCCAGGACCCGCTCCGCCCCGTGGGCCATCGGCACGCCGGTCATGAGGACGCGGACCCGCGAGTCGGCGTCGGGCACGGCCGTCCGGCCGGGCAGGTCCTCCAGGGCCCGCTCGTATTGCGCCAGGTCCACCTCGACCCCGGAGATGCTGCTCCGGAAGTCGATCACCTCGCGGCCGGTCAGCGGCGGCACGTCGGCCTTCATCAGGGCGGCGATCTCGCGCCGGAGTCGCCGCTCGCGGTTCATCACGCGGATCGCTTCGCGGAGCTTCTCGTCGGTGATCTCGACGCGGAACTTCCGTTCCAGGACCCGACGGAGCCGCTGGAGCTCTATCAGCCAGTGCCCGAAGGCCGTCGCTTCGTCCTGCTTCTGCGTCAGCTCCAGGACGTGCATCGGCCGCGTCTCGGCCATCAGCTCGTACATCTTCTTCTTGCCGTCGCAGGTCGTTTCGGCCACCACCAGGTCGGCCATCTCCAGGAACGGGTTCTTCCCGGTCACGTGATAGCCGTAGGTGGACTTGATGAGGGGGCAGAGGTTCGTCGGGAGGTCCCGCTCGGCCGGCGGAACCATCTCGACCGACCCGCCGCACAGGCAGACCGGTACGGCGCCGGCGGCGAGGACCAGCTCGCGCGGGGTGAACTCGCAAAGGATGCCGACTACGGGGCGGCCCTCGGCCTTGGCCGCCTCGGCGTAGGCGAGGCAGTTCGGGACCATCCGCCTGAAGTGTGCGAGCGGTCCGTCCGCCGAGCTGCTTGCCCCGCCGCCGCACGGTGACGGCTCCGCACATCGCGCCGCCTCTTCGGACGGGCTCGGCGCCCGGCCTTGCGATTCGCACGGGGAGCAGGCGTCGCACGGCCCCTGGTTCGTCTCGTTGCAGTCACGGTCGTTCGGGTCGGTACAGGCTCCGCCATTCATGGGTCACGTCCCTTCGCTTCCAGTCTCCCCCTTAGAAGGTGCTCGAAGCGCGGCAGCGGGAACAGGCCGGGCGAGGGTGTCCAGGGGTGGAGACAGTCGGCAGGCTCGGCGGCCGGGCCCCCTCGCGCACCCCGCCGCCGGTGCGCCAATCGCACGCCGGTCGCGCGGCCTAGGCGACCGTGTGCCACGCCTCGTCGGGCCGCCACGGGAAGGGCCCGAGACTCGGCTTGACACGGACCTTGAACCGGGCCTTGAAGTCCTGCGGCACTCGCCACGAGTGCCGGCACGTTCCGCCTCACGCATACTCGAACTTGCCTGTGTGGACCACCTTGCCGGCTTCGTCGACGATCTCGAACGTCGGGGCGGGCAGCATCCGCCCGTCCTTCTCGGCCCCGGGCGCGTATTCGGCTCCTCCGGTCCCGCGGAGGGCGAAGCCGATCAGGACCGCCCCGCCCGGCTGCTTGTGGACCGTCGTCGCGGCCGTCAGCGGCGGGCCGGCTTCCACCTTGAAGGTCTGGTCCGCCTCGACGCGGAACCGGCCCAGCTTCTCGCCGCCCCGCCCGCTCAGCACCCACCCGGCCCCGTCCTCGTCGGTCCGCGTCAGACGCAGCATCAGGCACAGGTAGCGCCCCGCGGGCACGCGAGCCTTGCCGTCGACAGCCCGGACCGCCTGGTACCCGAAGTCCGACATGACGATCATCTCGACGTCCGGCCCGCCCAGGTCGAGCGTCCCGAACTCGGGCCCCATCTTCGCGACACGGACGCTCGTGCCGTCCGGTGCGACGTCGAATCGGTAGTAGCCGCTGTCGATTCTTGTGCCGCGGGCCAGCGGCGTCATCTCGATGGCGTCGAACGGCGGACTCGGTCTATCGAACTGCCCGTCCCCGTCGAGGTCCACCAGCGCGATATCGGCGTCGCCGAACCCCCGGTCCAGGTCGACGGCATCGTTGTAGCGCCCGTTCAGGTTGCCGTCGACGAAGCCGACCCGGTAGGTCTTCCCACCCAGGGATGCCTCGCCCGCGACGTAGCCGGCCGGACCGATCAGAAGGTACAAAGGAAGCTCGTTGCTCCCGGGCCCCTTCATGCTGCGGATGCGAGCGCGGGCCCCCGTCGCGCCCGAGAGCGCGACGGAGGCGAAGACGGCTGGGCCGCCCTCCGCCGTCTCCTCGATCGGCGTCTCGTCGGAAAGATCGAAGTCGGCGTCCGCGTCGACGTAAAGCTTCGGGGGCGTCCCGGCGACGACGGCCGCCCAGGGCGGCTTCTCCTCGACCGGCAGACGGAAATAGCGGACCGTGTCGGGCTTGGCCTCGGGAGGACCGGTCAGGCCGGCCGGCTTCTCGTCCGTGCCGCCCACGCCACGCATCGTCATCTGGAGGATGGGCTGGGCCTGATCGCCGGCCGCCACGTGGGTCAGAGAGAAGGTCTCGCCGGCCGGCACCGATGATGCGGTGGTTGTGAGAACCAGGATGGCCGACAGCGCCGGGCGCACGTTGTTTCCCTTTGCGGTATTGGACGTTTGTACCGCGCGGACGTTCACTCGGGCAAGGGCTTTGACGCGAGTTGGCGACCGGGCGGTCCGAGCTTGCCGCCCAGACGGTCTGTCGGTAGCATGGAGGCCATGGGCTTCATCGGACAGGCACGTCGCTGGTCGGCCGGTCTCGCCCTGATGGTGCTGCTCGACGCTATGGCGGCCGGCGTGCGGGCCGACGACCTCTCGTGGGGCCGGCCCATCGGCGGGCTCCAGGCGGCCCTCGTGACCGAGGGCCGGGCGACCGTCGGGGGACCGGTCCGCTTTCGCGTGGCCCTGACGACGGTCGGCTCGCCGCCGGCCCGGCTCGGCCCCGTCGACGATGTCTTCGGCTGGTTCCTGATCGTCCAGAAGGCCGGCGACGACAGCGTCGGCTATTACAGCGAGAGGGTGCACCTGAAGGAGCCTCGCCGGACGCAGTCGCCCGACGGGTCCACCGGCGAGGTCATCCACTTCGAGCCGATCGACCTGGCCGGCGCGAAAGCCTACAGTTCGGAGCACGCGCGGGCACTGCTGACGGCGTACCTGAAAGGGGAGGGCGGCCCCATGCCGGAACCGGCCGGGACGTGGGGCAAGCTTCTGGCGCCCGGCAAGGCCGTGGCGAAGTTCACGCTCTGCCTGCCGCAGGCCTCGGGCCGGCCGCTCGTCGTGCCGACCGACGCCCTGGCGGTCGACGTCGCCGCCCCGGACTTGGGGAAGATGTCCGTCGAGGAGCGCGACGCGTACCTGCTGAAGCAGTTCGACCGCGATGCGTTCTCGGCGAAGCGGGCCCATGACGAAGCCGTCCGGCTGGGGCCGCCCATCTTGCCGACGCTGATCGCAGCCGTGGCGAAGCGCGACCGGCCGGACCACTCGCGCCTGTGGATGGCCGCCGCGCTGGCGGACATCCGCGAGCCCCGGGCCGTCCGGGCCCTCGTCGATCTGCTGGACGATCCCTCCCGCGGCGTCCGGAACGTCGTCGCATATCACGGCCCGAAGCAGCGAGACGCCTCGCTGGACGCGGCCATCATCGAGCGGGTCAAGCGCGACACCGATCCGGGCCTGGTCGCCTGGGCCCTGCTGGGGTTCCTGGTGTTCCGGGGCGAGGTGCCCGAAGCGGTCATGAAGGCGGGTCTCGAGAGCGACGACCCGCGGGCCCGGGCGACGGTGGCCCGCGCCCTGGCCGGGCACCGCACGCACGAGACCGTCGCCCGGCTGGCCGCCCTCCTGGAGGATGAGGACGAGCGGGTCCGCGGCGTGGCCGCCACCGTGCTCGCCAGGATGGACGCCCGCGGACCGAACGTCCTCGGGGCCCTCGTGGGGGCCCTCGACAGGCCCGGCGAGTCGGCCCGAGAGAAGATCACCCAGGCCCTGTCGGAGTTGACCGGAAAGCCCTGGATCTACGACCCGCGGGGCGCCCCGGCCGCACGCCGCGAGACCATCGAGGCATGGAAAAGCTGGTGGGCGGAGCGGCTCGAGGGGCGCCAGGCCCCGGCGCCCCGCTCTGCAAGAAGCCGGTGAAAAACGCGCTTGACGCCCACGAGCACTTCCCCTAGTATCCCCGCAACCATTCCACGCTTTCTGGGCCCAAAGGCCATCAAAGTTTAGACCCCTAGCCCGCGCGCGGGCCTGTCTTGGGGCCCGACCATACGGGTGGGGGGGGGACGCGGCGGATCGGCCAAGAACGCGCTTGCCCCCGCGGCACGAAGGTGCCAACAATGTTGGAGGAAAAGCCGGGATTGTATCCCGGCAAAGGGCGGCGGTTGAGTGTCCCCCCGCTCGCCGCCGCCTGATTTTCATCCCCCTTCGGTCGTCCTGCCGTTCCGTCCCGCCGCTCACTCTTCCGGCTTCCGAAGGTCCAGGCAGACGAGGTCCCCTGCCGCATTCCGGGCGTACAACCGACCGTTTGCGAAGGCCGGTGTCGTCCAGCACTTACCCGTCAGGGCCCGCACGCGAGCCCGCTCGCGGTAGGCCTCGGGGCCGACGTCGGCCAGGATCAGCTCGCCATCGGTCGTCAGGATCAGGCAGTCCCCGCCCACGAGCAGGGGGCTGCCGGCGAAAGGCCTCTCCCACTTCACCTCGCCCGTCGCCGGGTCCACGCAGCGGAACGACCGTTCCTGGTGACTGCCGACGATGTGGCCGTCGACGGCGATCGGGTTCAGCACCTTCGAGACGAGGCCCAGGTCCTGCCACAGCTTGCGGCCGTCGTCGGCCCGGACGAGGGCGCACCGGCTGGCGTAGCTCGCCGTGATGAAGAGGTTGCGTCCGACGATCAGCGGATCGACGAGGTGGTACATCCGCCCGGGCCGGTCGCCGAAGTCCTGGGTCCAGGCCACCTTGCCGGAGGCCGGGTCGAGCCGCTTCCACTCGTATTTCGTCAGGATGACGACGGTCCGGCCGAGCGCCAGGGGCGAGGCGTGCCCCGGACGCTCGGCGTCGGACTTCCACACGAGGCGGCCGGTCTGCTTATCGAGGGCCGCCCCGCCGCCGCCCGCGTTCAGGACCAGCAGGTTTCCCACGACGAGCGGCGAGGCCGCGTGGCCGTACATCGGCCGGGGGGTGCCGGTGACCTCGCCGAGATTGGCCCGCCAGAGGATGCGGCCGGCCTCGGCGTCGAACGAGAACAGGTCGCCCTCGATGCTCACGGTGTAGACCCGCCCGTCGTCCACCGTGGGCGTCGCCTTGGGGCCGCCCTCGTGCCGAAGCGGGTCCAGCTCGCAGGCGTAGCGATATTGCCAGCGGACCGCGCCCGTGTCGGCGTCGAGGGCCCAGAGCGTGTCCGTCCCGTCGCGGTTGCCAAGGGTGTAGGCCGTGCCCCCGGCGACGGCGATCGACGAGAAGCCCGTCCCGACGTTCTTCTTCCACAAGACCCGCGGCGGGTGGGCGGACCAGTCGCGCGACCAGTCCGTCTCGGCCGAGACCGAGTCGCGCGTCGGACCGCGATAGCAGGGCCAGTCGCCGGCCGTCGCCGCCGTCGCCGCGCCCAGGAGCACGGCAAGCCACAGGATCGCTTGGGCTCTCACGGGACTTCCTCGGCCCCCCCCCGGCGGCGGACCCATCCGCCGCCGCCATTAGAGCGGCACCGGCGCACGCCATCAAGGCCGGGCCCGCCGATTCCGGGCCTCGGGCCGCGGCCTTCCGGGTTTTCGGCTTTGGACTTGGCCGGTTATTCGCGTTACAACGGGGCCGTCGGCCGGTTCCTATGGGTGGAGGCCGTCTCGGGCCGCCGTGCCCTCGCCCGGCCGTTCGTTCGGAGGCGCGAGGAGAACCGTGAGGTCGCACCGGCACCCGGTATGCGGCAGGAGCTTTTTCTCATGCAGCGACGCCAATTCCTGAAGACCGCCGCCGGCGCGGGCGCCGGCTGGCTCGTCCTGCCGCGCCACGTCCTCGGCGGCGCGGACGTCCCCAGCAATAAGCTGAACGTCGCCCTGATCGGCGCGTGGGGGCGCGGCAAGGCCCATCACGGGGCCCTCCGGGACGAGAACGTCGTCGCCCTGTGCGACGTCGACGAGAGGCACCTCGCCCTGGCCGCCAAGACGTTCCCCAAGGCCAGACATTACGTCGACTGGCGCAAATGCCTCGAGCAGAAAGACCTCGACGCCGTCGTCTGTTGCACGACCGACCACACCCACGCCTTCGTCGCGAACTGGGCGATGAACCGCGGGCTCCACGTCTACTGCGAGAAGCCGCTCGGAAACAGCGTCGAGGAATGCCGCGTCGTCCGCGAGACGTATCTGAAGGACCGGCATAAGCTGGCGACGCAGGTGGGGACGCAGCGGCACGCGAACCCCAATTTCGCCCGGGTCCGCGAGTTGATTATCGACGGCGCCATCGGCGAGCTGAGCCAGGCCCACGCCTGGGGCAACCGCCAGATCCGCCGGTCCGGCTATCCGCCGGCCGAGGGGTCCCCCCCGAAGGCCCTCCATTACGACCTCTGGATCGGGCCGTCGCCCTTCCACCCGTACAGCCCGGCCTACTTCGGGGGCAAGCCCGGCGCGAACTGCCTGCATTGGAACATGTATTGGGATTTTGGCAGCGGCCAGGTTGGCGACATGGGGGCCCACACGATGGACCTGGCGTGGAACGCCCTCGACGCCGACCTGCCCACGTCCGCCGAGGCCACCGGCGACCCGTTCAACCCCGAGGTCACCCCCGTCAAGTTGGCCGCCACGTTCGAGGTGCCCGCCAACGACTGGCGGCCGGCCGTGCTCGTGACGTGGTACCAGGGCGGGGCCATGCCGCGGTCGCCCAGGGGCTATGTCGATTTGAACAAGATCGGGCACGGGGCGATGTTCAAGGGGTCCAAGGGGTTCCTGATCGCCGATTTCGGGTCGCGCATGGTCCTGCCGCACGGCGTGGACGCCGACATGACCTACTACAGGCCGCGGGAAGAGGAGGACCTCATCCCGCCGGTCGGCCACTTCCAGAAGGAGTGGATCGACGCCTGCAAGGGCGACTTGAAGACTTCGTGCGATTTCGATTACAACGGTCGGATGGCCGAGATGATGTGCCTCGGGCTGGTGGCCTACCGGGCCGGGACGAAGCTCGCCTACGACGGCCGGGCCGGCCGTATCACGAACAGCGCCGAGGGGCAGGACCTGCTGGGCCGCGACTACCGTCCGGGGTGGACCCTCGACGGATGAGCGCCGGCCACACAGCGGGCCGGGCGAGTCGCCGCCTCCGGCAAGGCCTGCGCGGTCGCCGACGAGATGCCCTCCGACCGCTGCCTGAGCGGCGCGTCGCTGCGCCGTTCTTGCTTCTGTATTCCGGGTGGGGCGGGGCTGTCGCGGCACAGACTTGACGCTCGGCCGAGGCGCGTTAGAATACGGCGACCCGTGGGGCACTAGCTCAGTTGGCAGAGCAGCTGACTCTTAATCAGCGGGTCCGGGGTTCGAGTCCCTGGTGCCCCACCACGTAAAGCCTTGGGGCCGCGACAGTTACGTCGCGGCCCCGCTCTCTGTCGTCACGCGCGTTGGCCCCGGTGCTAGCCCGGTGCTATAGCTCGGCGGTTTTCAAGTGGCCAAAATGGCCACTTGATTCGTCGCTCCGCCGATCCCCCCCGTGGCTTTGCTTCTCCCGTTCGTACCGCCTACCGCGTAGGATGCTCATCTCGTCCGGCGGCGAGCCGGCGCGATAGGTCGCTTCGCCGGTAGCGAACGGCACGACCTACCGTGATACGCGGCAGGCCGTCCCGCTCGGCCGCGGCCAGGCCCTCCGGCCCGACGCCCAAAAACTTCGCCGCCGCGGCGGGCTTCAGCATAACGCGGTCATCGTGATGCGTCATTGTTCTGCCTCCACAAAGTTGTGCGGGTACCAGCATCCACGACCGGCGGCGCGCCTTGGCGCGTGCCCGCCGGTCCCACTTTTTCGGCGTTTCAGGCGTCAATCAGCCGACTTTTCGGCGGGGAGGCCCTGGGAGTCGCCCTCGGCCGCGTCCGTAGATTCTGCGGCCCGTAGACCCCGATTATCGGGGCCTGGCGGCGCTTGAACCTGCCGACGTACCCGCTCCAGGGCCGCGAGCGGCGGGAGCCGGACCGATTTCGAGCGTGGACGGCCGCCGCCGCCCCCCCAAGCCGCGGCGTACTCGGCAAAGAGGGCCTCGACGGCAACCTGGAAACTGTCGCGCTCGTCGAGGGCCTGGCTGAGCAGCTCGTGGATGGCCGTTTCGGCGTCGCGGTGTGCGCCCGCCGCGAGCGCCTTGAGCGCCGCCGCCAATTCGCCCCGCGCGGAAGCAAGCGTGGCCGCAGCCCTTGGCAACGTGTCCGACTTCAAAAGCGCCACGGTCGAGGCCGCCGACTCGCGCTCGCGCGACAGTCGCCGGTGTCGCCCCTCAAACCTCTGAACGTCGTCCGTGGAGCCGGCCAAGCGTTCGACGCCCCGCCGCCGGTGTGCCTCCAGGGCTTTGTCGAGCCGGGCCACCTCTCGTTCGGCGTTCTGCAGCCGGTCCCTAATCGCGGCGTGTTGCGTCTCCGCCGCGGCCACGGCCTCGGCCAGGGGCCGGAGTTCCTCGGCAACGTCGTCAAAGCGTTTCGTGTAGTCCATCGGTCGGGTCTCCTTCCTGGGCGGCCTGGGGCCGCGGCTCATTCGACGTCGACGTCGACGTCCACGTCGCCCTCGTCCGGCCGCACGGCAGGCCCTTCGGTCGGCCCGACGGCGTGCAGCCCGGCATACAATTCGGACAAACGGGCCGTGATCCCCTCGTGCTCGCGCGGGTCGCGCCGTTTCAACGACCCGTCGATGTAGCCCGGCGTCCGCAAGAGCGCTTGGATCGCGTCTTGAACGTCCAGCCGTTCCCCGGCGGTCAGCGGTTCCGGCGGCGCGTCGAACATCTCGGCGGGCTCCGCCCCGTGAAGTCGCTTGCCCAGCTGCCGCCGCTCGGCCTCCAAGCGCTTCCGCGACGCGGCGTCAGCGCCGTCCAACTCCCGACCGATGGCCCCGAGCCGCCCAAGCACTTCGTCCCGCTCGGATGCGCTCAACGAATCCGGGGCGGCGGCCGCATCTTCGAGGGCCAAGATTCGCCGCACGTATTCGCGGTGCTGCTCGTGGCTCGCGTTCACGAGCGGATGCGTCGCGTCGGCCCGGGCGTCGGCCCGGATGCCGCGCAGGACCTTCTCGATCACCGCCTTCGTCAGGTTCCGCGGCGGGGGTGGCAGCATGTGCTTATTCATCACTCGTCTCCTCGTCTGTTTCGACGCTCTCCGAATCCGGCCCGCTGGCCGCCGGCAGCTCCCTCGCGGCCTGGCGCTCCAGCAATATCTTGCCGATCTCCACAGCCTGGACCGCCACCTCTTCATCCCACTCCCGCCGCTCCAGCTCGCCGGCCATCGTGACGCTATGCGCCTCGTAGAAAAGGCCCAGCCTTTTCCCCGCCAGCTCCGTCGCGCGAAGGGCCGTCGCCAGGTCGCCTTTTTCAATCGCCAGCCGCCGAACGTGCTCCAGGTTCGCCAACACTTGCGGTTCCGCGGCCCGCGCCGCCTCTTGAAGCTCGGCAATCCGCTCCTGGACCCGCGGCCGCTTTGCCGCCCGCCAACCCGAGTCTCGCGGCGACCCGTAACCGGCCGCCGCCGCGGACGCAGTTTTGTTCCCGAAGGTTTCCGAATCGGGATCGCCGTAGGCCCGGGCGAAGGCTTCTTCCTTCAGGCTCAGCCCCGTGCCCTCCACGTCGCCCGCCACTTCGTCGGTCGCCATCGTCTCACCCTTTCGTATCGGTTCTCGTGAATGCGTTCCAATTCCGGTTACTGGGAAACGAAAGCAGTTTACGTTCGCACCCCGCCCCTTGGGGGGGACATGGGGGGGGCCTCGTTGCCCCTGCGACGCGCTCGGCCGCCGGCCCTTCGCCCCCCGGTGAGCCTGGCGGGTTCGCCCGACGCTCCGTGCCACTGAGCCCGCTGCCCTCGACGTGGTGGGGAGGGTGCGGGCGTGGAGGTCGTCGTGCTCCATGGCCAAGCGGGAGGCAGTGTCCAACCGTGTATCACTTTGATCTACGGTTGCTTTGGGTGTGCCGCCCCCGCTGCCCTGGTCCCGCCCCGCCTCCTGATACCCTATCAGTGGGTCCGCACGCTCAGACCGCCCTTCAGAGGCCAGAAGCGGCAGTTCCCCGCCCCCGCCCCCGTGCCGTGCTACCCTGGTGCTAGCCCCCGGCCGGTTTCGGCCCCCACGGCCAGCCAAGTAGTCACACACAGCACCCCGGATGCGGCCCTTCCGCAAGCCCTCAGAGGCCGCCAGAGGCCCCCCAGGACCGCCAGAGCCGCCCGTGAGGCCCTCAGAGCCGCCAGGGGCCACCCCGGAGCCGCGCGCCAGGCCCTCAGAACGGCCTTCCCGTCCGCCTCCGCCCGAAAGCGGCACGGAATGCGGCACACTCACCGCCGCTCGGCCCCCCTTGGCAAGTTCCTTTTTGGTGTCTGTCGGGTTGTCAGATTTCTGACGACCCGACGGCCCCGAACCCCCTCCGCGCTTTATGTTTTCTTTTGCCTTCGCCGCAATGAGCGGCTTGAGCTTCAGCGCCAGTTCTGCCCGCTGGTACGGCGTCAGGTTTCGCCCCCATCGCCCCAGGTAGTCACTCACCGCCGCCCGGATGCGGCCCCGACGCCCGTCAACGCCTGAATTCGCGCCGCGCCGGTCCGAACCCCGCCGATCTTCGCCGTTCTCCAGAGCGTTGTTTTTTTGCATCATTGCCGTAAGCCCTTCATTCGCCAGGGGTTAGGTGCCTTCGTCTCCCTTCCGGCCCCGTCGCGGGCCATGCAACGTGGCCGTCGATTCCGGGGGCTGTTACAGGTTGTAGCAGCACGATCTGGTTCCCCTCAGGCTATTGCGCTCGCGTAGAGGTTAACCAGCACTACCTGCAACAACCTGTAACAGTCATGAACCTTGGCCGATAGGCTCCGGTGCCCGGACGCCGATGCCGACGAAAAGCCGGGTCACCCGCCCGCCGATTCGCCTCGTCGCCTCGTCCACGTCGCGCCGCCGTCGAACCCGGTCGTAGAGGGCGCGGCGACCGAGGGGTTGACGGTCGCCGATCTCGGCGGCCCAGCGGGTATAGCTCATGTACAAGTCGGCCCGGGACGTTTCGATGCCGGGACCGAACACGCAGCAATCCTCCCAGAACTCAGCGGCTTGGTCCTCGCCTACCCGGTAGTCCTCGGTGGCGGCCAGCACCTCGGGCGGTTCGTCCAGGCCGCCCTCCTGCCAGTCGAGGCAGCCTTTGATCGCCCAGTTGAGAATGCCGGAGCGTTCCTCTCGCAGCTTCTCTGGCAGGTGCGAGTCTTGGTGCTCCGGCGGGATGGTCACGGAGAACGGAACCAGACGAATCCGCCGCCAGATAGCCAGAGTCGCTTCCCTTATCACGGGTCGGCTGTTTGTCGCCAGGATCAGCTTGTGCGTCCGTCCGAACTCGAAGTAATCGCCGCGCATGAACCGGGCTTTCAGGCGAACGTTCCCCGTCAAACGCTTGACAAGCTGCACCCGAAGCCGTCGGCCTTCGTCGGCCTCAGAGGCGACGACAAGACGCCGACCGCACAAGTCCGCGACTTCGCACGGGTGCTCGGCGTTCCTTCGCACGAGCAACAGGTCGGGCGGCGCTTCGGCGGCGTAGTCGCCCAGGAGACCGCAGATCGCCTCCTGAAAGGTCGTTTTGCCGTTCGCCCCGTCGCCGTGAAAGACCCACATAGCTTGCTCCGACACATCTCCCGTCAAGCACAGCCCCACGAGCCGTTGCATGTACGCGACAAGCCCGGCGTGACCGTTCATGATTTCGCTAACGAAAGCCAGGAAGCGCGGACAGGTCGCGTCCTTGTCATACCGCACCGCCGCCCGGTGGGTAGCCAAGTCGGCCGGCCGATGGGGCCGGAGCTCGCCGCTTCGCAAATCGAGGACACCATTTCGCACGTTTAAGGCGAACGGGTCGGCGTCGAGCTCTTCGACGGCCACGGCCAGGGCGGGCCGGGCCAGGTCCACCATGGCGGACAAGCGGTCCCGCGACTGGCTCCGCCGGGCGTGGTCGGCAAGCTCCCGCTGTCGCGTCCGATCAGGGGCCGCCTTGGCCTCGTCGTAGACGCCCCGGGCGGTCTGCCCGGCCAGCTGAAGGACGGCGAAGCTGTCGTCGCGTGCCCAGCGTCCGCCGCGGTAGACGATCCACCGGCCCCACCCGCCGACGAATCGGGCCTTCCCCCCGGCCGTCCGCGCAAACCGCTCGGCGTTGCCCAGGTCGGTCGTCGCGACCTCATCCACCGCCTCTGCCGTCCAAGGCGGGGCCGCCGCGGCCAACTTGAAGATCGCCGCCCGGATTTCGTCGGGCGTTTTGGCGCCCATCAGCCCATCAGCACCCACCCAATCGACGATGTCCCCCTTCACCGGCAGGTCCGGGAGTACCAGGAGACGGACGCGGCCCGGCGGGTCCAGGGCGGTCACGAGGGCCGCCACGGCGTCGGCGTACCTCCGACCGGACACGTCATTGTCGGGCAGAATGAAAAGCTCGCGCCCCGCCAGCGGCCGCCAGTCGGTCTTCGCCGCGCCATTCGCCCCGTGGGCCGACGCCAGGCCGATCAGGCCGACGGCCGAGAGGCAGTTGGCCTTGGCCTCCCCCTCGGCCAGGAACCCCGGCTCGGATGGGAACCGATCCAATCGTTTCGCCCCGTAGAGCGGCCACAAGCCCGGCGGATCGCCCTCCATCCAGCCGTCGCCGTCCCGCTTGCAGAACGGCCGGAACGTTTTGGCGCCGTCCCCGAGTGCGAAGCGGGCTGTCACCGCCCCGTTCGGATAAATCCACGACGCGACCAGCCGACCGCCGACGCGCCGGGCCGTTGCAGCCAGGGCGTCGTCAAGTGTCGCGTGTCCCATGGCCGGCCTCCTACTCGGCGACCGGGCCGACCGTCCGGCGCTCCAGAAACGCCAGCAAGTCGCTCTTTCGGTAGCGGACGGAGCGCCCCACTTTGATGTACGGCAACCCGTACCGCTTGGCCGACGCCCAGAGGGCCAAGGTTTGCGGCTTGACGCCCAAAAACGCGGCCGCCTCGCGGCGCTTCAGCAGAATGTGCTCATCGTGATGCGTCATTGGAGTGCCCCTAAAAAAAAAGATACCCCGGCCCACACGTAGCTAAACATGTGAGTCGAGGTATCCGGTTCGAGACGAACCAACATAGGCGGCCGCTGCGGGCCGCCGCACCTCATCCCGTGAGGGGAGGGGAATCTCGCCTTCGAGGCCGGTGCGTCAAAACCGCCCCGAGCCGACCCGGCCGCCGCCCCCAGGTGCAGATCGAGGGCACGGCCAGCGCCGCTATTCAATTGTAAAGAGCCTCGTTCGCCACAAGGTTACCGCCGTCCACCACCGCTGTCAAGAGGAAAACCTTACCGTCCGGCGCGCGCCCCCGTCAACGGCGGGGCGGTGGCCCCTCGTCCGTTGCGTTCGCGCCGTTCCCTGCCGCCAGGATCGCCGCCGTGGCCGTCTCGACGCTCGCCCGTACCACGTTGTCAGTCAAGCGGGCATAGATAGCCGTCGTGGCCTGGTTCCGATGGCCCAGGCTCCGCCCGATGACGTTGAGGCTTGAACCCCCGATGGCCTGCCAGGAGCCTAAGGTCCGCCTCAGGTCATGGATCCGCAGCGTCGCCTTGCCGTCGCCGTCCACGAATCCGCCCCGGCTGCACAGGGCCGCCCACGCTTTCTTCGGCTCTGCCCGGTGCCCGCTCGCACTCGCGGCGCTCGGAAACACCCAGCGGTCGCCGTTCGCGGCCGCGGCCCGGCGGCGGAGGATGGCGACGGCGGGGTCGGCCAGGACGCACACGAGCGGCTCGTCGCCCTTCGCCTCGTCGGCCGGGATTCGCCAGACGCCGCGCGCCAGGTTGACGTCGGCCCAGGCCATGCTCAAGACGTTTGCCTTCCGTGCGCCCGTCAGCAACGTCAGCAGGAAAAAGTCCCGCCAGTGCTCGGCCGGTTCCGCGTCGAGCGCCCGGAAGAAGCGGTGCAGCTCTTCGGCATCGAGGAATCGGTCGCGGCTGCGTTCTTTGAACCGCTTGACGCCCTTGGCGGGGTTGTCCAGGCCGGGGGCCACGTGGCCGTAGCAGGCCGAGACGGCCGCCAGCAGGCGGTTGGCCTGGTACTTCCCGCGCTTGCCGACGCGGGCATGGAGGGCCGCCACGTCGTCGCGCGTGATCTCCGCCAGCTTCCGGCTCATCAAGGGGCGCAAGTACGTCTCGCCGATGCGGCGGTTCTCCCGCACCGTCGAGGGGCGGTTGCGCGCCTCGCCGTGGGCCAGGAAGGCTTGCCACGCTTCGCGGAAGGTCAGGGCCTGGCGTGCGGCCCGCCTCGCGGCCGTCGGGTCGATGCCCCGGGCCATCTCCGCCAGGAGCTCGTGCGCCCGACGGCGGGCCTGCTCGACGCTCAGGTCGGGGAAGCGGCCGATGCGGACGCGCTTCGGGCGGCCGTTCAGACTGCGATACATGTAGAAGGTCCGCGTGCCGCTCGCCGTCACACAGACGGCCAGGCCGGGCACCTTGCGGTCATAGACATACGTGCGCCCCGTCTCCGGTGCGGGGAGGGCGGCGACGCGGGTCTTGCTGAACGTAAGTCGGGTGGGCTCGTTTCGTTTACGTCGTTTCGGCGTCGCTTGCCCCATGGCTTGCCTCCTGTCAGTCGGTCCGTCAGTCGGTCCGCGGTGCTATGATTGTGCTATACTCGGCGTCAATCGGCGGCTAGCACGGCCTAGCACAGTGTACGCGGAATCGGGCAGGAATCAAGCGAAAACAAGGGGAACCGCTGACAATCAATCAGCGGGTCAAGGGGTTGAAACTGACTCTTAATCAGCGGGTCCGGGGTTCGAGTCCCTGGTGCCCCACCAGCGATATATGACGCCGAGTGCGCGTAAGTGGCGGCGTGTGCCAGGCCTTGCGCGCCCTCGCCCTTCTTCCTGGGCGGCCCTTCTTGCTGACGAGTGTTGCCACCTCCTGGCCTCCCGGGGCAACGGCGCGCTGCCAATGCGCTGCGCGCCGGGGGCCGCTCCTGGCGGCTCTCCGAGGCCCTGGCGGGCCGGCGAAGGTCGTCCGCATCCGTTCGTGCGGGTTCTGCCAGACCGATTACAAGGCCATCGGAGGCATCCGGAGGAACGTCACGTTCCGATCGTTCCAGGCCACGAGCCCTCCGGCGTAGTGGCGAAGGTGGGGAAGGGCGTCGACAGGTTCGCCGAGGGCGACGCGGTCATCCTCCAGCCCTCAGGCTACTGCGGCGTCTGCCGACACTGCCGGACCGGCAACACGCACTGCTGTGCCGGGTCGTTCACGACCGGCGGCGACGGGCCGCCGACGACGTGGAACGGTTCGTTCGGCGAGTACACCCGAACGCTGGCGCGGTGCCTGTTCCACAAGCCGGTGCATATTTCGTTCGATGCGGCCGCCCTGACCGAGCCGCTCTCGGGCGCGTGGAAAGGCGTCATCCAGTACAGCCGGATGCAGGTGGGCGACGACGTAGTCGTCATCGGCACAGGGGGCATCGGCCTCTTGTGCCTGATGGTTGCGAAGGCTGCCGGGGCGGGCCGTCTAATCGCCGTCGACACGAGCGACTACGCCTTGAGAAGCGCCGCCGCCCTGGGCGCCACGCACACCGTGAACCCCGACACCGAGGATGCGAAGGCCCGCATCTACGAGATTCTGCCTGGGGGACCGGACCTGGTCGTCGAGGCGGCCGGGCCCATCGAGGCCGTCCGTCTGATGGTCTCGCTGCTTCGCCGCGGTGCGCGGTGGAACGTCTTCGGTATCACGACGCACGAGACGTTCGAAGTGGACGGCGGCCTGGTACGCTTCCTGGAGGCGCGGATGGACGCGTCCTTCGGTACGACGCCGGGCGCCATGAGCCATGCCATCCGCTTGATGGAGCGCGGCGTCGCGGATCCGGAGCGGATTGTGTCGCACCGTTTCCCGCTCGAGGAGATCGGCGAGGCCGTCGCGGCGATGGGGCAGGCCCAGCGGAACAAAGTCATCATCAACCCGTGAGGCAGGGCCGGGGACCGGAGAGTGAAAATCGGAAAGGCTGTTCGGGCCCGCCGCGGACCGGAGACGACGCCCGGCGGACCTCGCTTGACCTCAGTTCCCTGCCGGCCCGGAAGGCGGTTGCTGTTGCGACGGGCCCAGGCCGGCAGTGATATCGTCGCCTAGCGGGCCTTGTCGCGGCCCTCCTCCTCGACGTCGATCACGATCCGTCGGTAATCGGTCAGCGTGACGATGTCGCTCTGGTCGGTGACTTCGAGTATCAGGTGAATCTGCCTGCCGGCCGAGTCGGCGGGGAGCTCGAGCGAGCACTGCCTGGCGTCGCCGCCGTCGATCGTCGGCATCTCGCCGCGGTAGGTCCCCGGCTCGGGATAGAGCCACCATCGGAACGACAGGGCGTCTCCGTCCGGATCGGCCGATGCCGAGGCGTCGAACTCCATCGTGCCGCCTGCTTTCGCCCGCACGCGCAGGATCGCATCCGTCTTGTCTCCCCCGACCGCCGCCACCGGATGGTGGTTCGCCTGGTCGTACGGCTTGACGCACCAGTCGAAGCGAGCCTGACAGTTGTGGAGCATCGCTTTGCGGAATCGCCACACCGGCGCGAACTTGCCGTCGTAGGCCACGCCCTCGTCGGGGCACGTCCACTGGTCCGACGCTTCGGTGTATACGTAGAAGTCACCATAGATCTGCTCGTCGGCCCGCACGCTTGCGTGCCTCGACCAGACGTTCTTCCGCTTGGTCCGGGTGAACCGTCCACTCCAGCCGCCCCAGTGCGGGTGGTCGACGTCGTAGAGTCCCTTGTTGACCAGGCCCATCCAGGGAATGGTGCCTCCGCCCTCGAGGAAGCCGTTGCCGTTGAACCGGTAGGGGTAGCGTTCGCCGATCGCCCCGTGGCCCCGCATGATGTGGTCCTCGGCCCACCGGTGCTGGCCCTGGTGCGACCGTGGATGCGGGCCCCAGCAATACGGCCCGGCGGCCGGCTTGCCGGGGCGGGCCTGACCCATATAGCCGTACGTCTGGTGGTTGCTGCGGATCCAGTGAACGTCGGGGAACTCGCGGCAGATCCAGGCGCCGCAGTTGTCCTGGGCGCCGTTCTCGAAGACGCGGAGCTTGCGGACCATCGCCTCCACCTCCCGCGCCGGCCTCGCGGCCCGAAGATCCACCAGCGCCTGCGCCAGCGTGTTCGATCCCGCGTTGACCACCACGTTCAGCGGCCGGGGATCGTCCTTCTCCAGTGCTCGGGCGATCAGCTTCGACCCCGGCGACGCTTTTCCCTCGCCCACGTCGGCCAGCCCGTACCTCGTCTGCCCCGGCCGCACGATGCTCCGGAGATACGTTGCCGTAGGCCAGCCGTCTGCGTGCCGCCGGAGGTTCGCCTCCACCTGCACGTAGCCGTCGATCAGCTTGAGGAACAGCTCCGGATGGACGACCTGCTTGAACTTGTTGGGCGAATTCTCGTTGAGGAACTTGCCCGTCACCGCGATGAGCCCCTCCAGCTCGAACTCGTTGCAGTTGACCAGCATGTGGGCCATCTGCTGTTCTTCGTCGGGCTCGTTGCCCATGTCGGCCAGAATGATCAGCCGCGGGCGCGGCGGCGTCTCGGCGGCGGGGGCCGCGGCGTGGCTCAAGCCAACAGCGAGGGTGGCCAGGAGCGAGTGTTGCATGGCTGTCGTGCTCTCTGTCTGTGGGCGGCCAGGGGGTCGGACGGGTCCGGCCGGCCGCGCCGGCGCAGGAACGAGTTCCTCGTCTCGTTCGCTTCGGTCGAGATGGGGGCCCGCCCGGTTCCGCTTCCCCTGCGGCGCGAGTACCGGCTTCCTGAGTAGCCCCCCTGCTTTCAGAATACCCCCCCGTCGGTTTCAGTATACAACCTTCCGCTCGCGCGGGCAAAGCCCGCGTGGTGACGCTGGCCAGGGAGACTGACGACCCCTAACAGGCCGCCAAGAAGGCCCGCTTTTTGCATTGACGTATCATAAAGGATGCGCTAGGGTGTCGGGCGGTCCACGAACGGGAGGATTCGCCATGCGGGGAGCACCGACGTCCAGAGCTCGATGTTCCTGATGATCAACCTCGAGGACAAGGTCCCCGAGGACCATCCCCTCCGGGCCGTCAAGCGTCGATGCGAGACGATCCTGCGGGCCATGAGCCGCGACTCCGACGGCGCAAGCGACGTCGCCAACGAGGTCTCCTCTACTGTGGCTACCGCTACGATCCCGAGACGGGCCTGTACCACGTCCGGCACCGGTACTACCACGCCCCCCTCGGCCGCTGGCTCAGCCGCGACCTGATCGGGTACGGCGACGTGCGCCGCACAGGGCCGCACGTCGCACGCCTTTGGGGCGGGGCCGTTCGGCGCCTATCGGTTCCGAAGCTCCCTGAGCTCTTCGCGGGCGGTGCCGCCGACGCCCAGGTCGACGCGGACGGCGTAGCGCCCGTCGAGCCTGGTGTACAGGGCGTCGGGCGAGGCGTCGTTCTCGGTCCCGTAGAAGACGGCCCAACGCTTCATGATCGACGGGTCGGTCATCATGATGCCGCCCTTGCGGATGCGGTCGAAAAGGATGCCGTCGAGCTTGAGGTTGCCCTGGAGGACGACGTCGGTCCGCAGGGGAACCTTGCCCTCGACGCCGTCCTGCCGGGGGTCCCAGCTCCCGTCCTGAAGTCCCGGATGGGTGATGACGAGGCGGGCCTTCTTCGGGTCGGCGCTATAGACGTGGAGCTTGCCGCCTGTCTCGACGAGGAGACCGACGTCGTCGGGACGGCCGTGGCGGTCGCCGGTGCCCTTGGACTTGCGGCTGAGGCCGAGGATGCAGTCGCGGGTGAGCGGCCGGTCGGGGAGGCCGGCGAGCAGTTCGCCGCCGACGACGATGTCGGTCTTGGCGTGCTGGTTGTTCCGCTTGTGGAAGGTCGACCCGGACAGGAGGACCATCCGTGCCCCGGGAAAGACGTACTGCATCGAGCGGTCGCCCGGGCAGAACTGGGAGTTCGGCGCCACGAGAAAAGTGCCGGACTGGTTGACGAACTCGTCGTTCGTCCGGCCGACGCCAATGAACTCGACGGAGGCCTCGACGGCCTTGTTGATGACGATCTTGTTCGCGAGGAGGCAGTTCATTCGGGTGTAATCGGGGTTGTCGTTGCGGACGAAGACGTCGCCGGGTCCGCTCCAGCTTCCGCCGCCGCAGATGGCCCCCCGCTTGAACCAGACGTTGCCGCGGGCGTTCACCTTGACCTGAAGGGCCGTGAAGACGCCGACGCCGGCGGTCGCGTGGCGGCATCGGATGTCGGCCCTCTGGGTCGACCGAACACGGTAGTTGCCGTCGGGGAAGACGATGTCGGTGTTCTCGTCAGGTGGGTTCGTGGCCGGCCGGCCGTCGACCTGCCAGTTGGCCGGATCGAGGACGTTGCCGCTGAACTGGCGGACGTCGGTCCGGGCCCACACCATGACGCGGGCGGGCGGCCACGTCTGTTTGGCGTACGCCGTCTTCTCGACCTGAAGGCATGCGGGCCAGATGCTCCTATCGGCGAAATGCGGATCGTGAGCGGTGGCGGTGCGGTAGGCCGCACTCGTGAAGTCCACGTCGTCGAGGACCGACCGGGCCCGGGCTTCGCTTGAGGCCAGGGCCGCCAGGAGGGCCGCCGCCAGGGCCGTAGCGAAGGTTCGAGATCGCTTCATCGCGTGTCCCCTCAGTTGGGCCGTGATCGCTTCCCGGCCCCTTGGATGGCAAACAGCTCGTCGGGCTTGCCGAAGTTGCCCCGGCCGAAGACCACGTTCTGCCAGGCCCGGCGTGCGGCCAGGTCCGGGAGTCGGATGCCGCCTTTGAGAACGTCGTTGAACTCGACGCCATTGAGGCGGGCCTCGCCCAGAAGGTTCATGGCGATGCCGTGAGGCAGTGCCGCGATCTCGCGCGGCTCGCCGTTCTCGAACGGCTTGGTTTCGGGGGGGTTGCGGTGCCAGCGAAAGACGAGCCGGGCCGTCTTTGGGTCGGCGCTGGTGACGACAAGGCTCGCGCCGGGGCGCAGGTTCAGGCCGACGTCGTCGCGCGGTCGCCGCCGCGCCCGCGGCGACCCCTCCGGGTCAAGATTGGGCTTGAAGCTGAGACCGAGCACGCAGTCTCGCGTCAGGGGACGGGCCGGCGTTCCGGCCAGCACACGCCCGTCGACCTCGAGGTCCGACCCCTGGTACACGTTGCCGCGCCCCTCGAACGTCGCCCCGGACATCAGGACGAGGGCGCCGTCGGCGCGGATGACCGAGCGGCGGCGGTCGGTGTGCTGGAACAGGCTGCCCGGTCCGACGATGAACGAACCGGAGTTCATGTTGATCTCGTCGGCGATCTTCCACCGGCCGAGCCACTCGAGCGACTTGTCCATCCTCTTGTTGACCGTCAGGTTGTTGGGGATGAAGACGATCTCGTCGTTGTCGCTTCGGGCAAAGGTGTCGCGGTCCGCGGCGCCGAAGACCCCCTTCATGCGGCGGTACGTGGCCCCCTCTTTGACCCAGAGGTTGCCGGTCATCTGGACGTTCCAGACGACGACGTGGGCCCCCGGCTCGACCGTGACGTGCCGGGCCATGAAGGGCTCCTTGGTGTTGAATCGGCACCCGGCCGGGAACACGACGTCCGTCGCCTCGTCGGGGGGCCGTGCGACGGGCTTGCCGTCGGGCGTGGTCCAGTTGGCCGGGTCGGCGAAGGCGATCGTCCCGCGGCGGGGGGCCTCCTCGGCGGCCCAAACGAGAACGCGGGCCGGGGGCCACGTCTCCCTGGTGTACGCGGTTTTCTCGACGGCGTAGGGCCAGAGGGCCTTGCTGGCGAAGTTCGGCGCGTGGGCCGATGCGGCTTTGTAAAGGGGGCCCTGAGGGTCAAGCCTGGCCGCCGGGCTCGCCGCCAGGGCCGGGCCGCAAGCCAGGAGACAGGCAATGATCGAGACCGCCCGACCCCGCATCTCCGTCACTGAGTCTCTCCGTCGCTTATGATGCCCCTGCCGGTGCCGCCGCCGCTCCGCACGCGATCCTCGCGGCCGGCGCTCGATGCGAACAGCTCGGCCGGCTCGCCGAAGTTGCCCGGCCCGTAAGCAACGTGCTGCCAACTCTTCCGAGCGCCGGTATCGAGCATCATGATCCCGCCCTCCAGGACGTCCTCGAACCGGACGCCGTCGAACCGCGCTTCGCCCAGCAGCAGCATCGTGATGCCGTGCGGCATGGCGGCCACCGCCGGCGGCTCGCGACCGTCGAAGCCGTGGCTCTCGCTCGGGCGGCGGTGCCAACGAAAGACCAGCCGCGCTCGTTCGGGGTCGGCGCTCCTGACGGCGATAACGCCGTCCGGGAAGAGCAGCAGGCCGACGTTGTCGGCGTCCGCTCCCCGGAGGCCACCCTTTCCGAGCGCCTTGAAGCTCAGTCCCAGCGTGCAGTCGCGTGTCAGGGGTCTCTCGGCCGTCCCGGCCAGCAGCTTGCCCTCGACTTCAATATCGTTGCCCTTGTAGCAGTTGCCCCGGGTGTGGACCGTCGAGGCCGACAGAAGGACCAGTTCGGCGTCGGGTCGGATCCGCATCGCCCGCCGGTCGGTGGGCAGGAACGTGCTGCCGGGGGCGACGATGAACGTGCCCGAGAACAGGTTCACCTCGTCGCCGGTCTTCCACCGACCGATCCATTCGGTGGACACCCCCGGGCGCTTGTTGTGGACGACCAGGTTGGGGATGAACTCGACGTCCTCGTTGTCGCTTCGGCAGAAGGTGTGCTTGTCCCGTCCGCCGAAGATGCCCTTGGCCCGAGAGAAGGACCCGCCCTTCCTGACCCAGAGGTTCCCCTGGATATCGACCTCCGAGAGCCTGACCTGGGCCTCGGGTTCGACGGTCACGTGGCGCACCAGGAGCCGTCCCTGGCCCTTCGCGCCGGAGACCCGGACCCCGCCGGGGAAGACCACGTCGGTGTTCTCGTCGGGCCCCTTGGCGGGGGTCCGTCCTCGGGAGGCGGCGCCGGACGCGCGCGGCCGGAGCTCGATCCAGCAGGCGGGGTCGGCCGGGTTGGCCCTGCCGTCGCTGGCGGCCCAGACGAGCAGCCGGCCCGGCGGCCACGTCTCCTTCCGGAAGTCGGCCTTCTCCACCCATGCGGGCCAGACGGCCCGGTCGCCGTAGTGCGGATCGTGGGCGGTGGGTTCGGCCGCGACCACCGGCGCCAGGGCGACGCCGAGCCAACCACAAGCGGTCCCAACGAGGATGACGATTCGCTTCACGCCCACGTCCGTTCCCTTCTCCCCCCCCCCCCGCTCCGGTTCCGTTGCTCTCAGCCGCCGGCCCGCCCGGTGACCATGCCCTGCGGCAGGTGGGCCACGCAGCCCAGGAGGTCGATTCTAACAGGCCGGACCCACCGCGCGAAGGGATCGGCCCGCCACGTCACGACCGTCACCGAGGCGTTGGGGGTGTCCAGCGGGACGGCGGCCTTCGGGTCCCAGCCTGCCAGCAGCGCCACGAACAGGTTGATAAAGTTGCCGTGCGTCACGACGAGGACCGTTTCGCCCGGCCGATGGGTCGTTATCAGCCGCCTCACGAACCGCTCGACGCGTTCGCTCTGGCGGCGGGTCTCTTCGAGGCGGCCGCGCGGCGTCCGGCCGCGGCGCGTGTGAAGGCCGTTCACCTCGCGCACGTCCGGGGTGACGACGAACGGCGTGCCGGCGTGCCGCTTCGCAATCGCCAGGGCGGTGTCGTGGGCGCGGCTGTAGTCGCTTGTATAAATGTGACTGAGGGTCTCACTCGCCAGCCGGCGGGCGACGCGCGCCGCCTGACGGTGCCCCAGCGGCGTCAGCGGCCCCTGGTGGGACCCCGGCACCTCGTGGTCCATCGCCTCGCCGTGGCGCACCAGGACCAGGCGAAGGTCCGACGGCCCGGCCCGGCCCCTCGGGGGACTCACGGCCGCGCCCTCGACTGGGCCGATGCGGACCGGGAGCGCCCCGCGGGCCCCGGCTCGTCCGCGGCCATCTCGACCACCTTTCGCTTGGCTTCCGTCAGGTCCACCTCCATCGCTGTGGTCCGGCCGTCCGACCAGCGGACCGCGAGCCGGTAACCGCCCGGGTCGAGGACCGCGAGGTTGACGGCATCGGGGCTGCGGCAGCCCGTGGCGACGTTGGATCCGACGACGCGTTTCGCGACGGCATTGCCGGCGGCATCGGTCAGGACGACCTGGGCCCCGAGGACGCCTCGCCGCCCGGCCAGGCCGACCGTCAGCAGTCGGGTGCCCGCGAGCCGCTGTTGCTGGATGGTGGGATGCTCGACGGGCGTCCGCAGGCCCAGCGAGTCGTTGACCATGAGGGTGACGCGGCCGTCGTGGCCCGTCAGGACCAGGTCGTTCAGCCCGTCGCCGGTCGCGTCACCCGCCGCCAGTCCCCACGCCCCCTGACGATGGGCCGCCCCGGGAAACATGGCCGGGTCGTACTTGTGGGAGGCCATGAACGAGCCGTACCCGCGGTTCTCGTGATGGATGTTCGGGAGCCGCTTGCGGCTGGCCGTATAGAGGTCGACGAGGCCGTCGGCGTTGAGGTCCTCGGCCACGACGGCCATCATGGCGGGGGTGCATTCGGTGATCTCGTTGCCTTCGGTGGTCACGTCGACGAGCCGGCCGCCCTCGTTGGTCAGCAGGATGAGCTCGGCATCGGAGGTCGTGATGACGTCCGTGCCGGCCGGCCGCCACAGCGGGGCGAAACAGCCCGCCCCGGCCACGCCTTCCTCGCCTTCGTTCGACGCGAAGTCGTAGCTGCCGTAGTAGCGGACGGGCGCGAACCGGCCCCGCTCGTCCTGCACCAGGAGCATGCCGCGGCCCGAGGCGTAGTACAGGTCCGTCCGGCCGTCGCCGCTCCAGTCGCCCCAGCAGACGTAGCCCGTTCCCCCGGCCCCGCAGGGTTCCGTGTCGAGACCGGTGTCGGCGGTGGCTTCGCGGTACGCCAGGGGCGCCGTCCCGGCGTTCAGGAACAGCCGCAGGCCGCCGCCGACGAGCGACAGGACGACGTCGGGGAGCCCGTCGCCGTCGATCTCGGCCAGGAGGGCACACTTGAGCCGGTCGGGCCCGAGCGCCGGGAGGCCGGCGTCGGTACGGGCGAACCCGCCCCGGCCGTCGCCCAGCAGGACGACGGTCCCGGCCAGAAGGTCGGGCGCGCCGTCGGCGTTCAGATCGGCGACGCCGACGCTCGGGCCCTTCAGGCCCCCGAGGCCGAGCGATTCGGTCCGGTCTTCGAACCGCCCGTCCGACGTCTGGATGAACGCCCGGTCGCCGTCCAGAGAGCAGGCGTAGACGTCCAGGTCGTCGTCGCCGTCCAGGTCGTAGAGGGCCACGCCCCGCCCCGGACCGGGCAGCCGCCCGACCTCGACGTCCGGGCCGAACCGGGTCAGCGGCTGGGCCGGGTAGTAGTACCGGCCCTTGACGTAGTCGGCGACCATCTCGACGAGACGGTCGGCCCGGCCGTTGAAGGTGCCGAAGTACTCCTCGCCCGTGTCCTTGGTCCAGAGCCATCCGGCGGGCCGGGCGGGGTCCTCGATCGTCGCGAGCTGCCACCGCCCGTCGGCGGCGTAGAAGAGGACGTCGCCGGCGCCCCGCCGGCTGCCCTGCTTGCCGACGAACGCGACCACCAGCTCGCCCTCGACCATGAACGTCAGGAACGCGTCCTCCAGCTCCGGCGCCTTCGCGGCGAACTGTACCGTCGTGTCCGTCCAGGTGCCCTTGACGCACTCCCGCAGCGAAAGCTCGGCCGTGCGACCCTCGATGTCCACCGAGGTGACGGCAAAGGCGGCGACCGTGCCGTACCGCTCGCACAGGTGGAACGGTTGAAGGAGCGGATTGACGAGACCGAACGCCGGCCCGGCCAGGCACACGGCCGCAACGGTGGCCACCGCAGCATAGGTCCATCGACTCACAGACAAGCCCTCTTCCGCTAGGGTCCGGGCCCCGGTTCTCCCTGTATCAACCCGCGATCGGGCCCCGGGGCTCTGCCCCGTTCGGACAAACAGTTGACCGCACGAGGGCAGGGCCTGCCCGCGTGTGCGGCGTTGTCCGCCGCCGGCCACGTGGAAGAAGGCACTTGACGCCGGGGCCGTTAAATCGTATAAGTTACGATCTAGGAACGAGTCGGAGGAACGGCCGCAGATGGCGATTCGCGAGGAAGACGTCCGCCGCCGCGTCGAGCAGCTCGTAGAGGCGTGCCGGGCCAACGGCCTGAAGGTCACGCACCAGCGGACCGAAGTGTTCCGCGAGCTGGCCCGCACCGAGGAGCACCCCGACGCCGAAACGGTGTGGAAGCGCGTCCGACGGCGGGTCTCGTCCATTTCGCGCGACACGGTGTACCGCACGCTGGCGCTGCTGGAGGAGCAGGGCCTCGTCCGCAAGGTCGACCCGCTGCACGAGCGGGCCCGGTTCGACGCGAACATGGACCGCCACCACCACTTCGTGTGTACGCAGTGCGGGACGGTGCGGGACTTCTACAGCGAGGAGCTCGATGCGTTCGAGCCGCCCGAGGAGGTCCGCGGCTGGGGCGACGTCCGCTTCGTCCAGGTCCAGCTCCGCGGCGTGTGTGTCAAGTGCCGCGGCCGGAAGACGAAACGGGGCTGACGGACGCCGGGTCCGCGCGGCGCGACGGCGGGACGTGAATCCGGCGACGATCGGCCAAGCGAAAGTAAGAGGGGAACACGGGGGACGGAACCGAGCAAGGGCGGCCCGGCCGCCTGCAAACGAAAGGAACCCAAAGATGGCGAAGCAGAAACGCGAGCGACTGACCACGGCGTCGGGCCAGCCGGTGGACGACGACCAGAACACGGTGACCGCCGGCCCGCACGGTCCCGCCCTGATGCAGGACGTGCACCTGGCGGAGAAGCTGGCCCACTTCAACCGCGAGCGGATCCCCGAGCGCGTCGTCCACGCCAAAGGGGCCGGGGCGTACGGCGTCTTCGAGTGCACGGCCGAGATGTCGAAGTATACCCGGGCGGCGTTCTTGTCGGAGGTGGGGAAGAAGGCCGAGGTGTTCGTGCGATTCTCGACCGTGGGCGGCGAGAAAGGTTCAGCCGACGCCGCCCGCGACCCCCGCGGGTTCGCCGTCAAGTTCTACACCGAGGAGGGCAACTACGACATGACCGGCAACAACACGCCGGTCTTCTTCATCCGCGATCCGCTGAAGTTCCCCGACTTCATCCACACCCAGAAGCGGCACCCGGCCACGAACGCCCCCGACCCGGACATGTTCTGGGACTTTCTGTCCCTGACGCCGGAGTCGATCCACCAGGTGACGGTCCTCTTCTCGGACCGGGGCACGCCCCGCACCTACCGCCACATGAACGGCTACAGCAGCCACACGTTCAAGTGGTACAACGCCGAGGGCGAGTACGTCTGGGTGCAATACCACTTCAAGACGGAGCAGGGCATCGAGAATCTGACGCGCGAGGAGGCGTGCCGCCTGGCCGGCGAGGACCCCGACCACGCGACGAAGGACCTCTACGAGGCCATCGAGCGGGGCGAGGCCCCCTCCTGGCGGGTCTGCGTCCAGATCATGCCGCCCGAGGAGGCCAAGGACTACCGCTGGAACATCTTCGACATCACGAAGGTCTGGCCGCACGGCGACTACCCCCTGATCGAGATCGGCCGGATGACCCTGAACCGGAACCCGGCGAACTACTTCGCCGAGGTCGAGCAGTCGGCGTTCTGTCCGGGCAACTTCGTGCCGGGCATCGCCGCCTCGCCCGACAAGATGCTCCAGGCCCGGCTCGTCTCGTACCACGACGCCCACCTGTACCGGCTCGGGACGAACTACCAGCTCCTGCCGGTCAACGCCCCGAAGGCCGCCAAGGCCGCCAACTACCAGCGCGACGGGTACGCGCGGTTCGACGAGAACGGCGGCGGCGGGCCGAACTACTGGCCCAACTCCATGGGCGGCCCCGGGCCCGACCCGACGGTCGCCGAGCCCCCCATCGACCTGAAGGGCCAGGCCGCCCGCCATCCCCAGGAGCTGACCGACGACGACTTCTTCCAGGCCGGCGAGCTGTACCGCCGCGTCATGACCGACACCGACCGCGAGCACCTGGTCGGCAACATCGTCGCCCACCTGGGGGGCGCCCAGAAGCGCATCCAGCTCCGCCAGACGGCCCTGTTCTTCAAGGCCGATCCGGACTACGGCCGGCGGGTCGCCGAGGACCTGGGCCTGGACGTCAAACAGGTCGAGAAACTGGCCGCTTTGAGCCAGGAGGAGCGCGTCAAAGAAACCTCGGCGTGAGCCGCCCGCCACGACCCCGGCCAACGGGCCCATCGGCGACAGGGCTATCGCGCCGCCACCCGGCTGTTGCGGCAGGGCCGACGAGCGCGCCGAAATACCCGCCGCGGACGGGCAGGTGCTCAACGGATTCATGGTCCTGAAGAAGTGCCCGCACGGCAAGTGAGCGGGCGCAGCAACATCCGGAAACGCACACGGGCGGCCACGCGGCCGCCCGCTTCTTTGCGCCGAAAGGGGACTGGCTCCTTTTCCGGCCTTATGGAAAGGGTGCCTGTCCCCCTCTTATTAATAAGTCCCGTTCGCCTCCGCCCGGTTTGACTTCGTGCCAATCTGGGCTATACTCCTGCGGTGGTCGGACGATGGGGCGCGGAAGGATGCCGGACGAGGCCCTGTCAGCAGTCGGTCGCTGTCCGACCTGCCCGATGGCCCGCCGTGCAGTCGGGTCCCAGGTATGGATCAAGGGTGGCGGTGCAGGGGGCAGCGGCAAGGGCGGGCCGGGCATGCCGGGGGTCTGCTCCCACCAAGGAGATAGTCAATGAAGTGCGCCACCGCTTCGGTCTTGGTGCCGATGGGTCTGCTGGCGGTTCTGGTGGGCGCGGCGGAAGCCCAGCCTCCCAAGGGGGCCAACTGCGTGACGTTTATTCGGTCTTCGGCAGCGTGGCCGGCAAGGGCGGAGGCAGGTGGGCCGACAGCAACCATGAGTTCTACGTCAACATCACCCCGGAACCGGGCACGCTCTTCCTGGCCGCGGGCGGCGCTATCCTGATGCTTGCCGCCAATCGCTGCGGGCGCCGCCAAGGGACTGCGGCACGGCCAGGCAGCGCGTCGAGAAGCCCGCCGAGGACACGAAGGTCCTCGACTGGTTCATGGTCCTGAAGAAGTGCCCCCACGCAGTCTGACGGCGTGACGGGCCAGGAGAGGGTACAACCGATCGCTGCGCAGTCGCTCGGCCCTCTTCAGGGCCGGAGACGGGGGCTGCCCAGCAGTCCATCGTAGGAGGCGACGGCGTGCGGGGACGAGCCTAGCGGAGCTCGAAGCGGAAGGGGATCTCGACGGTGGCGGCCACCGGCCGGCCGCCTCGCGTGGCAGGGAGGAACCGGGCCCTCCTGACGGCCGCTTTCGCCGCCGAGACCAGGCGGGGGGTGTCGCCGCCGCGAACCACGTCGGCCGAGCCCGGTGCGCCGTCCGGCCGGACCTCGACGGCGAGCACCACCAGGCCCTCCTCGCCCAGCCGGCGCGACTCCCGCGGGTAGTCCGGTGCGGGCAGGTGAAGGACCCGAACCGGCGTCGCCGCCTTGTGCCGGCCGACGCCGGCGACCGCAGACGGCCCCGCCGCCGGCGGCTCGACCTGCCGCGGCGCGATTCGCCTCGGAAGCGGCTCGGGCGGCGTCGGCAGCTCGGCCGCACGGGCGGCCGGCGTATCGAGAGCGGCGACAGCCCGGATCGTCGGTGAAACGGACGGCCTCTCGGCATCGGACGCCGGGACGAGGCTGTCGGAACCGTCCTGGGCGGCGGCCGGCCCAGGGCCAATCGCCGGCGCGGCCTCAAGCTCCAAGGGTACCTCCCGGCGGGCCAGGGCGAAACACGATGCCGGCGCATGGCGCTCTTCGACGTGGGGTCGGCGCGCCTGGTTGGACCGCCGGGGAACAGGCGTGGGCACGAGGCGGACGGTCGTCCAGCGGGGCTCGGCGTCCACGGTCGAGGCCGGCCCGGCCCGGTCGCCGCGGCCGGGCGGTGCGAGCGCCGCCACCGTCACGACGGCGGCATGGGCGGCGAGCGAGATCCACAGGGCCAGCGAGGGGGCGCCGGGCGGTCCGATCCGCCGCATCCTCCCGCCACGCGTTATGCCGGCCGCCCGTCCCATCAGAACCGGACCTCCAATCCCACCAGGAAGTTCCGCCCCGGCTCGTTGACCCCGCTGCCGTGAATGCGGTAGTCCTCGTCCGTCACGTTCTCCAGGGCCAACGTCAGGTCGACGTTCTCCCGGATGCGGTATCCCGTCCGCAGCGAGAGCACGCAGTAGGCCGGCGTGCCGCCGGGGGGGACCCGCGACGTGTCCTCCTTGTCGCGGGTCGAGAGGTCGTCCTGCTCCTCGGCGAAGGTGCCGGTGACCTCGGCCCACAGTTTCCGGTTGGGATGGTCCCATCGCAAGCCCACGTGGCCCTGGGGGGGCATCAGGCGGCTGAGGGGCTCCCGCTCCTTCACTTGGGCGGCGGTGGGGAACGTGTCGACTTCGCCGTCCTGCCAGGCGAACGTCCCGAAGGCCGTAAACTGCGGATGGAACCGCCAGCTCCCGCCCAGCTCCACCCCGTGGACGAACCCGTCGCCGACGTTGCTCTTGGTGACCTCCCTGTCCCCATCGACTGTCCGACCGGTGGGGAACCGCAGGATCATGTCGCGGATGTCCGTGTAATAATACGCGAGTTGGAGCGAAAAGTCCTCGTAGGCGGCCTTCACGCCCGCCTCGTAGGAGAGGTACCGCTCCGGGTCGAGGCCCGGCGCAGGCGTCTCGAACTCGTCCGTGCGGGCCGAGTCGAACCGCGTCAGGTCCGACAGGTTGGGCGCCCGGAACGCCTGGCTGACGCCGCCGAAGGCGTTCCAGTGGCCCTTCCGATCGAGCCGGCACAACACCCGTCCGCTGCCGACGAAGGCGTCCCATTCGTCGCTGACGCGGATCCGCCGGTCCGTGACGGGGTCCGAGACCTCGCTCGCCCGGGCCCGGGCGTACTCGTACCGGCCGCCCAGGACCACGTCCACCCGGTCGTGGACGGGGATGGCGTCCTGGAGAAAGACGCCCAGCAGGTCGTAGGCCGCGTCGTCGCCGACCGGGCCCTGGATGGGGTTGCCCGTCGAGGAGGAGTTGACGTTGTCGTGGTAGTAGTCGACGCCGTAGACCAGGCGGCCGACGGGCGTGGGGCTCTCGAACTGGGCACTGGCGCCCAGCGTGCCGACGTTGAAGCCCTGTTCGTCGAAGCGGCCGCCAGTCCGCAGCCGCTCCCGCCGCTCCCGCTGCTCGTGCCACGACAGGCTGAACCGGGCGGCCTCGACGAAGCCCTGGCGGTTCCCCGCGTGGAGCTGGACGTAGGTCAGGTCACGCTCCTGCCACAGGTCCCGGGCCAGCTCGTCGCCGCGCGTCAGGCCCTCCCACGTGATGCCCCGGACCGTCTTGTGCGTCCGGGGCACCTCGAGTTGGCGGACGGACTGGTGACCGAGGACGAGCCGCGTGTCCGGGTCGAAGAAGTACTCGGTCTTGAAGTCGGCGTCCCACTCCTCGTAGCCGGTGTCGTGCTGGGTGCCGACGTCCCGGCCTCCTTCGAGGCTGCCGAAGTCCTTGGCCGAGAAGCCCGCATAGACTCCGAGCTTCCGGTCGTGCGTGGCCCAGCCCTCGATGCGGCCGACGTGTGACCGCTCGGCGGTGGAGAAGCGGTAGGTGAGCCGCCCGCCGTAGCCGAGGACGTCGCCGTAGCCTTGCGGCCCACGCGTGACCGCGTTGACGGTGCCGCCGACCGCGTCGGACCCGTAGAGCACCGACCCGGGGCCCTTGACGACCTCGTACCGCTCGACCGAGAGCGGGTCGACCGTGTTCCAGTACTGGTTGGGGCCAGGGCGAAAGACCGAGTTGTTCAGCCGGATGCCGTCGACGAGAAACAGGTTGCGGAAGCTCGTAAATCCCCGGATGAAGGGCGATCCGTGCCCGTGAGTCGTCTTCTGGACCATGACGCCGGGCACGTCGCGGAGGGCCTCGGGCGTCGTCCGGTACGACCGCTCCCGGACCTGCCGCTGGGGGACCGTGTCGATGGCGTAGGGGAGGTCGAAGCCGGACTCCTCCAGCCGCGTCGCGGTGATGACGACTTCGTCGAACCGGTAGGACAGGGGGGCGGCCGCCTCGCCGGGCCGCGGGCCCTCGGGCCCAACCGCGTCGCGGGCTGGCGCTGGCGGCGGGGTACCCTCGGCAGGCGGTTCAGCCTCACCGGTCGCTGCGGCCGGGCCCGATGGCGGCGCCTCACCGGCGGGGGCCCAACCGGACCCCAAAAACACCCCCCAAACCCCCGCAACGGTGCCCAACCACCCCCAGGTCCTCCGCATCCGACCTCTCCTTGCCAAGGCCCGCACTGGGCGCACACACCTCGCCTAAGCACTGGACGCAAACACCTCGCCTAAGGAGAAGGAGCAATCGGCGCGCCAGAAGGAGCTGATAAACGGAGACGGCGGTAAGCTGTCCCTGCAAAACGATTTAGGTTGGGACCGCGACAGGGGGTACGCGCGCCGCCGGCCGAAGCTGCATCAATCGAGGGCGGCACGTGCACCGGAAATGTGCAACTCCGGGTCGACGCCGCGTATCGTCATCCGGCTCGCCGGACCGCACATCGCGGCGCCGTTTCGCCGCCTCCAAGCACCGCCGGGTACCGCATCAGGCTCCGGCCCTGCGCCGCAGGGCAAACACCAGGCCGCCGACACCCAGCAGCGCCAGCGTGGCGGGCTCGGGGATGACCAGGAACCCGTCGTTGCCTGTGCTGGCGTTGTACTCGACGATCACCTCGCCCGGGCCGAACAGGTCGTGCAGCTCCACCGTCGACCCGTCGATGAAGGCGTAGACCGGGATGTCACCGATCACCAGCTTCGACCCGCCGTAGATCTCCAGGCCGTCGAGGCCGCCCGAGCCGTACAGGTAGAGCGCCTCCCGCGCGGCCTGCCCCAGACCGTCGTTGTCGAGGATGTCCGTCAGGAAGACCATCTCGGTCTCGGTGGGCGAGCCGATGACGAGCTGCATCATGCCGAAGTTGCCGGACGTGCCGCCGACCCCGAGGTCTTCACCGGCGACTTCGAGCCAGGCGGTGCCGGCCCCGCAGACCTCCAGCAGGCCCGTGTCCATGTCGAAGGCCGAGGCGTCGGTCATGGCGTTCTGGAAGTCGCCGCCGAGGCCGATCCTGGCCCCGTTTGTCACGGAGACGACCGCCGTCGGGTCGAGGGTAAGGCCCTCGGCGGCGAGGGTGCTCCCCAGGCCGTCGGCGGTGATGTCGGTGCTGCCGGTGATCGCGAGGTTGCCGAAGCGAAGGATGCCGCCGTCGTCGGCCTCGAAGAAGGTGGCGCCCTCGACGGTGGTCAAGCTCGAGAGGTCGATCTCGCCGCCCGTCTGGGCGACGACGCGGAGGCTGTCAAGGCCCCCGTGCGAGCCGGAGCCCCCACGGATCAGTCCCACCGCCGACAGGTCGATCTGTCCGCCGTTCGACGCCGAGATCGTCCGCGTGTGGGTGCCGAAGTGGTCCGCGAAGCTGTCGATGGTGGTCAGCGAGCTGGCGTCGAGGACGGTCCCGCCGTCGGTCGCCGACATGACGGTAGCCGTCGAGATCGCCGCCGACGTGATGACGTAATCGGTGTCGGTGATCTGGCTGAAGGTGGTCCCGTTCGAGAGGATGAACCGGGCGTTGTCGATCTGGCTCAGGCCGCCGGTGGTCACCGTCTGGGCGGGGTCGGTCAGTGTCAGGACGCTGCCGGAGAAGTCGGTCAACATGGGAGCGTCGAGCGTGCCCGGGCTGCTGAAGGCCACGTGGCCGTTCGCGAGGGCCTGGAGCTTCGGGGCGTCGACGGTCGAACCGTCGGTAATGTCGAACCCGCCGCCGTCCTGCGTGAGCAGCTCCGGCAGGCTGAGCGTAGCGTTGTCGGGCAGCTCGTAGGTCACGGCCCCGGCGTGGGCCAGCTTGGGCAGGCTGAACGGCGTCGCATCCGTGACGAAGTGGACGAACCCGTCCGTCTGCTGGAGGTTCGACAGGTCCACGGTGCCGCCCGTCTGGGCGACGACGCGGACCGTGTCCTTCCCGCCGTGGGAGCCCGACCCGCCGCGTAGGAGCGTCAGGCCCGAGAGGTCAATCTGTCCGCCGTTCGTCGCCGAGATGGTCCGCGTGTGGGTGCCGAAGTGGTCCGCGAAGCTGTCGATGGTGGTCAGCGAGCTGGCGTCGAGGACGGTCCCGCCGTCGGTCGCCGACATGACGGTAGCCGTCGAGATCGCCGCCGACGTGATGACGTAATCGGTGTCGGTGATCTGGCTGAAGGTGGTCCCGTTCGAGAGGATGAACCGGGCGTTGTCGATCTGGCTCAGGCCGCCGGTGGTCACCGTCTGGGCGGGGTCGGTCAGTGTCAGGACGCTGCCGGAGAAGTCGGTCAACATGGGAGCGTCGAGCGTGCCCGGGCTGCTGAAGGCCACGTGGCCGTTCGCGAGGGCCTGGAGCTTCGGGGCGTCGACGGTCGAACCGTCGGTAATGTCGAACCCGCCGCCGTCCTGCGTGAGCAGCTCCGGCAGGCTGAGCGTAGCGTTGTCGGGCAGCTCGTAGGTCACGGCCCCGGCGTGGGCCAGCTTGGGCAGGCTGAACGGCGTCGCATCCGTGACGAAGTGGACGAACCCGTCCGTCTGCTGGAGGTTCGACAGGTCCACGGTGCCGCCCGTCTGGGCGACGACGCGGACCGTGTCCTTCCCGCCGTGGGAGCCCGACCCGCCGCGTAGGAGCGTCAGGCCCGAGAGGTCGATCTGTCCACCGGCGGTGGCCGAGATCGTCCGCGTGTGCGTGCCGAAGTGGTCGGCGAAGCTGTCGATGGTGGTCAGCGAGCTGGCGTCGAGGACGGTCCCGCCGTCGGTCGCCGACATGACGGTAGCCGTCGAGATCGCCGCCGACGTGATGACGTAATCGGTGTCGGTGATCTGGCTGAAGGTGGTCCCGTTCGAGAGGATGAACCGGGCGTTGTCGATCTGGCTCAGGCCGCCGGTGGTCACCGTCTGGGCGGGGTCGGTCAGTGTCAGGACGCTGCCGGAGAAGTCGGTCAACATGGGAGCGTCGAGCGTGCCCGGGCTGCTGAAGGCCACGTGGCCGTTCGCGAGGGCCTGGAGCTTCGGGGCGTCGACGGTCGAACCGTCGGTAATGTCGAACCCGCCGCCGTCCTGCGTGAGCAGCTCCGGCAGGCTGAGCGTAGCGTTGTCGGGCAGCTCGTAGGTCACGGCCCCGGCGTGGGCCAGCTTGGGCAGGCTGAACGGCGTCGCATCCGTGACGAAGTGGACGAACCCGTCCGTCTGCTGGAGGTTCGACAGGTCCACGGTGCCGCCCGTCTGGGCGACGACGCGGACCGTGTCCTTCCCGCCGTGGGAGCCCGACCCGCCGCGTAGGAGCGTCAGGCCCGAGAGGTCGATCTGTCCACCGGCGGTGGCCGAGATCGTCCGCGTGTGGGTGCCGAAGTGGTCCGCGAAGCTGTCGAGGGTTGTCAGGAAGGAGAGGTCGAGGCTGGCGTTGGTGCCGTTGGCGGAGAGGAAGTTCGTCCCGTTGAGGGCGCTGTTGGTGGCGAAGTAGGTCCCGCCGGCGTTCAGAGTGATGTTGGCCGAGTCGGCGGGGTTGGCCGAGGTGTTGACCTCGAGGCGGGCCCGGTCGCCCGACAAGGTGCTGGAGACGTGGGCCGCCGTGAAGCTGCCGCTCGTCACGACGATCCGCCCGGCCACGTCGGCCGTGTCGTTGACGACGAGGTTGCGGCCCTGGACGTTCATCGTACTGTCGCCGGCCAGCGTGAACTGCGTCACCGCGTTGCTGCCGCCCCCGCCGTCCGGCACGTCATAGTCGACGGTCGCACCGGCCCCGATGGTCACGAGATAATCGTCCGCGACCGTGTTCACCGGCACGTCGGGGGTGTCCCAGTTGCCGGCGTCGTTGTAGCCGACGCCGTCGCCGCCCCCCGTCCACGTGGCGGGTATCGTGCCGGCCAAAACCGGTGCGGCCGACGCGAACGCGATCGCGGCCACCAGCAGCAGACGCACACCGAGACGGATCGAGAAACGCATGGTACCCCTCCTCACCTGTGGGCGAGCCCCCTTGGACATGCCCGAATGGCCTACGCCAATCCCTGATCGACCGCCTCCCCGGCGGCCGTTCTCCGGATGCGCTCCGTCGGCCGGCCCCCCCGAACTGTCGCGTTCGGGCTCCGGCACGGCGCAAAGAAAAAGGCGGCACCCGGGTCACTCCCCCGGAAGCCGCCGTACAGCGACTGCCGCATTATCTCTTCAGGTCCAGGAGCCTCTGTCGACCCCCCTTAAAAGCCGACAAGAAGCCCCACTATGCCCATAAAGTACATCCAATCCGCCCGCAAGTCAAGCGGCTTATGCCGCGGCGCCTCACCGGGACCGACCCGCGAGTGGGCCACCAAGCCGCACAAGCGGCGCGCGCGGCGACCGGTCCGTCAGGGCGACAAGGCCGTCGCCGCCTTGGGCAGGAGGCCCTTGCCGCGGCCGTGGACGTCGTGCAGCGCGAGCCACGCCGCGGCCTGCTCCCGGTCGGCGACCCAGAACATCTTCTCCCGCTCGTCCTTCGGCACGTCGGCGGCCCGGCGGACCAGCAGGGCCGGGTCCACGGTCCCCTGCTCGGTGTCGATGACGGGATGCTTCTCCTCCGGCCAGGGGATGATCTGGTACTCGCTGCCGGAGTAGCGGAAGGCGTGCCACTTCATGCCGAGCAGCTCCTCCACCGCCCGCGGGTGGATAAGGTACCCCGACGCCGGGTCCACCTGCCGCAGCTTCAGCGGGCCGCTGGTGGGATGGCCCTTCTCGGGCAGGCGAAGTGCGAGGGCCTTGTCGACGAACAGCGTCAGATAGTCCCAGATGCGGATGACGCTCATCTTGCCCTCCGGCACGGGCTGGCCCCATCCCGTGCTGCCGTGGACGTCGACGTAGCTGCCGTGCCCGACGCCGTGGGCCACCACCTGGTGCCCCAGCCAGGGGGTGTTGGCCCGGTAGTTCAGGAGGCTGGGCCGGACGTGGCGGTACCACGTGCCCGACCATTCCTCCTGGCCGTTCGCGCAGACGTACAGGATGGTCTGGTCCTGCTCGGCGGCGTACTTCGGGATGGGCCAGGTGGGGGTCTCGCCGTGGTAGGTGATCCCTGCGATGGTCCGGTCGGGATAGATCCAGCCCATGCGGAAGGGGAACTCGCCGCGGGAGCTCTTGCCGAAGGTGATCCACGGGGCGTGGCGGAACTCCGGCACATCCGTCTCGGCCGCGATGAGGTCCAGCAGCTTCAGGATGTTGCCCGGCGCGGCGGGCGGCGTCTCGACCGGTTTCTTGTGGTGGTATTCGATGCCGGTGTAGAACGCCCGGAGGTAGACGATGCCGACCTGGTGCTGCGCGGCGACCTTCCGCAGCGGCTCGTGCTCGTGGAAGTTCTTCGAGTCGGTGTTGTTCGGGACGAGCATCATGGCCCGGATGTGCTTGACGCCCGGCGGCGTCCAGATCAGGACGTCGGCCCCGCGTTCTTTCTTCCTGGCGGCCCGTTCGCCGACCATCTCGTCCGAGAGCCGCATCCCGATCGGCCAATGCGGCGGCTCGGCCAGGGCTTCCACGATGGCCCCGTCTTTGGCCGCATCGGCGGCCGTCCCGCCCGCCAGAATGACCATCACGCCCAGTGCCGCCGCCCCTGTCAGCATCGCCCACACACCGCACGCTGCCCTGGGTCTCTCGGTCCGCATCAGCATGCTCCCTCGCCTGCCAGGTCCGTATGGCCCCCGCCATCGCTTCTTCATGGACGCCGGTGTCTCCACGCCGATTCTACCCGCGTCGGGGCCGCGGACAACCCCTTTCCCCACCGTGCCGCGGTGGGTACGCTGAGAAGGAAGCAGTTTGTCAGTGGAATGGACTGCCGCCTCGGAGCGGGGCGGGTCGGCTTCGGCGGCGGGGCCCCGAAGGGGACAGAGGGCAGGAGCAGCGGATGCTGAAGGTCCACGTGTCAGTTCTTGGCGTCGTCTTGACGGCGGCCGGCGTGTTCGCTGCCCCGGCGGCGGGCGAGACCCTGGGGCCCGAGGACGTCACCATCGTCAGACTCGGGCGCGAGCCGGCGCCCGAGGCGTCGCTCGGCCAGTGGGAGGGCGGGGCCCTGACGCTCCAGGCCACCGGCCGCGAGGCCTACATGGGCCGCGACGAGGCCACCTTCGCGGGCTTCCGGACCGACGCGTCGAACTTCACCTTCGTTGCCCGGGTGGTGAAGGCCCCGTCCGGCACGCCGAACCCGAAGTACGGCGTGACGGTCCGCGACGGGCTCAGCGGCACCGACAAGTGCTTCAACGTCCGCTACGACGGCTACTCGGGCAACCGCTGCATCCAGTGGTTCATGCGCTACCACGTCGCCCCGAGCGACCACGACGGGGCCCGGCGGTGCTTCCTGGCCGCGACGAACCCCAAGATGACGCTCACGGACGGTTTCTGGCTCCGCCTCAGGCGGCGCTACCCATTCGTCGACGCCGACCTCAGCGAGGACGGCCGGACGTGGGTCCCCGTCGACCGGCACCGCCAGGTCGTCCTCGCCCAGACGGTCTGGGTGGGCGTCATGGCGACGGCCGGCGGGAGCGGCCGACAGACGCCCGTCGTCTACGACCATCTCAGCTTCACCGTGGGCGAAGGAGTCGGGCGAGTCGAGACCCGCGATGCGTACCAGGAGTACCATCCGCCGGTCGGCCCGTATGAGATGACCCTCGCCCGCACCAAGGTCGACGACGACGAGATCTCTCCGTTCGTCCTGATGCCCAAGGGGTACGACCGCTCGAAGGTCCGCGCGATCCTCTGGTCGGCCGGGTCGAAGGAGGTCGGGCTGGCCGACGGGACGCAACTCGCCTTTGAGGAGGGCAAAGGGAGCCTTCGCCGGCCCAAAGGTATGGAAGGCTGGGAAGGGACGTACGAGGTGAAGGGCATCCGGCCGTTCAACCAGATACTGGCCCATTGTGGCCTCGTCCGCGTCGGCGGGGCGTTCCACCCGAAGCAGTACAGGCAGGCCCTCCGGGCCCTTGCCGAGGCGACCGGCATCCGCGAGCTGCCGAACCTGCCGTTCGTCGTCACGGGGGCGTCGTTCGCCGGGGGCTACTCGGCCCAGGCGGCCGCCCTCTACCCCGAGCAGTGCGTGGCGAGTGCCCCGGTCGTCATCGGCATGGCCGGCGCTAAGACGGCGGACGAGGCCGTCCTCCGGACGCCGCACCTGCACGTCTACGGGTCGCGCGACGGGGTGCACCTTCGGACGGCGAACGAGACGATGCCCCGGCTCCGCGAGAAGGGCGCCCTGTGGGCCAACGGGCCGATGTGGATGGTCGCCCATCGCCAGCACAAGGCCGACGCGATCATCTACCCCTACTTCCTCGAGTGTCTCCGCCTGCGTCTGCCCGAGAAGCACGACTACGCCAAGGGGCCGAACCTGAAGGCCCTGCGGGAGGAGGACGGCTGGTTCGGCCTGGCCGAGACGTGGGAGACGAGCTTCCCCGAAGTCGTCCCGGTCAAGGACTACAAGGGCGACTCAAAGCGGCTGGTGTGGCTGCCGACCGAGCTGACCGCCCGCATCTGGCAGGCGTTCGTCTCGTTCGACCCGCGGACGGTGATCCACTTCCCCATGTTCGAGGGCCGGCCCACCTACGGCGGGCGCCGGCCGCACGGCTGGCACAACTCCTACATGGAGGCCGGCGTGCCGTGGGAGCTGGTCGCCTCAGGGCCCCTCGGAGACGACCTGAAGGTGGAGTACTACGCGGGCCTTGAGAAGCTGGAGGTCCTGAAGGTCCACGGCAGCCCCTACCGGGTGACGCTCGGGGCCCTCCCGCCCGGCCTGCACGCGATCTACGCCATCACGACCGTCGACGGGATCCGCGAGATCTCCCGTCCCGTGACAGTCCTCTTCCAGAAGCGGCGCTGACCCCTCCCGTCGACGTGAAGCCGACACTCGTGGCTCGGCAGGTTCCTGCGGCCCGCCGCCATCCGGGGCGGGCTTAAGAGGGTGGATGCCGGTGTCCGCGCCGCCCGGAAGGCGGTGGCAAGCCCGGACGTGGGGTGAGGAGATTGTGTTTGGGACCTTTGATGCATCGCGAGGTTGCCGTCCCCCTTCTGGCTGGCCTGGGCGCTTTCGTGTTCCTGGCAGCCCGTGTCGACCTCGGTCGGGCCGAGGCGGCTGCGCCCGTCCCTCTCGGTCACCGGGATTTCTATCCGTCCGAGGAGCGACCGGTCGGCTTCATGGGCGACGGCAACGGCTACTTCCCCGGCGCGACGCCGGTGACGGAGTGGTGGGAGGGCACCCCGGTCGAGGTCGAGCGGGAGCAGCTCGATCGGTGGGGCAAGAAGATGATCAAGGCCACCTACTGGGGCTTCGCAGACCGCCGGTCGAAGAACATCGTCTGGAAGACCGAGATGCCCTCCTGGGCCAACACCCAGCCGATCGTCGTCGGCGACCGCGTCTTCACATTGGCCGAGCCGTACCAGCTCGTCTGCTGCGACGCCCGCACAGGAGAGGTCCTGTGGACGGTGACGGCCAACCCGTTGGCGTGCGCCGGCGTCGAGCCGGCCTTGGCGGCGAAGCTCCGGGCCATGCACGACGTCTGGCGCGAGGGCCTGCCGTACTTTCCGGCGATGACCAGCAGCAGCACCGTGCACGCGATCGTGCCCGCCGAGGAGTGGGCGAAGATCCTGCCCCCCCTCGAGCGGAACGTCCTGCCGCGGCTCCTGGCGGAACTCGAGCGGCTCGACCCCGGGACGGACTGGCGGACGCCCGCCGAGACGACCCTGGCCGAGCTCAAGGCCCACATCGCGACGCTCGGCGGGGAAGGCAAGCCAAAAGCCGACAAGAAACGGCTCATGGCCCTGCACTCGGCCATCGAAGACCGCATCCACGCCCTCGCCGAGCCGAAGGTCCGCATGGGCCTGGAGTGGGGCCACATGCTCGGCACCTGCATGAACGCCCCCATCTCGGACGGCCGCTACGTCTATGCCGCCTTCGGCTACGGGCAGGTGATCTGCGTCGACCTCGACGGCCGGACGATCTGGGGGCGACGGTTCGAGGACACGAGCGGCAACCGGACGCAGTGCCAGTCGGGCCTCCTGGCGGGCGACGTTTACGTCGACATGCACAACGGCGCCGAGAGCCTCCGGGGCCTCGACAAGCACACCGGAGAGGTCCTGTGGGAGACGCCGACCCGCAGCTCCCGCATCGAGGGCGGCAAGGGCGGCTATTACGTCGGGTCGCACAAGATCGTCCGCCTCCTGGACAGCGGCGGCGAGACGATGGACGTCGTCGTCACGACGCTCTGCAACATCATCCGGGCCGTCGACGGCAAGGAGGTCGGCTTCCTGCCATGGGAATACGACCGCGGCCCGTCGGGCGGCCCGTCTGTCTTCAACTCGGGCGACGTCGTCTACCGCTCGGCCTGCGGCGACAACATGGCCACCCCGTTCGCCGCCTACCGGCTGACGATGGTCAGCCGCGACGAGGTCCGCACCGAGAAACTCTACGACCTCGGCGACCGCAGCTCGCCGAGCTACCACGCACAGGTGGCGACGCCGGACTACGCGGTCATTCAGTCCCGCGCGGCCAACGTCGTGGAGGCCCGGACGGGAAAGGTGCTGGTGCCCGGCAAGCGAGGCGGGGGCATTGGCGGCCTGTCGAACATCCTCGCCGGGAACGTCCTGCTGTGGGCGTACCCGGGCAACCGGTTCAACACCCGCGATGGGATGCTGTCGAGCTGGGCCGAGCGTCGGGCCGACGGCCTGTGCACCGCCCGCTTCACCACCTGCGACATGAGCGACCCGTCGGCCCCGAAGGTCCTCAGCGACCGCAATCTCCTCGGCGGCGACGACTGGCCTCGGATGCCGGCCATGGAACGTCTGGCGCCCGAACTCTATGCGCTGCCCTGCTATGCCGGGAAGGCCTACGGCAAGGTCACGCACTCCCTGCACACGGATAGCGCCGTGTTCGCGTCCGGGAACCGTCTGTTCATCCGGACCACGGGCCACCTCTACGCCATCGGCGATCCGAGCGTGCCCTACGACTGGAACCCCGCCTCGCGCCCGGCCGACGTGCGGGCCTTCTGGCGGAAGGTCGAGGCCCGCTTCAAGGAACGCGGCGACGAGATGCCCGGCGAGCTGGCCCGCGCACGCGACCCTTTCCAGCGCGAAGTCGACTGGTTTTCCAGAACGCGTGGCCCCAGGTGCGAGGTCCGGCCGATGAAGCTGGAGGCGCCGCGGCTGGGCGTTTCCCGTCACGTCAAGCCGTACCGGGAGTAGGCCCGCGTCGACCTCGCCCGGGGTCCTTTTGGCAGCGCCGCCGCCCGGTCTGCGCGCTTGCACGAAAACCGGTTGCGTCGCTTCAGCCGGGGGCTACAATCCGCCGCACCGGGCCGGGCCAAGGGCGGCCGCGCGGTCCCTACACGCAAGAGCACACACCGCCCACGCAAGAGGAGGCACGACCGATGGACATCATCATCTGTGAGTCGTACGACGAGCTCAGTGCGAAGGCGGCCGGGGTGGTCGCCGACCTGGTCCGGGCCAAGCCGAACGCCGTCCTGGGGTTCGCCACCGGGTCCTCCCCCGTCGGGCTGTACAAGGAGCTGGCCCGGATGCACAAGGAGGAGGGGCTCGACTTCTCCGGGGTCACGACGTTCAACCTCGACGAGTACGTGGGCCTGGCCAAGGACCACCCCCAGAGCTACTGGCACTTCATGCACGAGAACCTGTTCAACGGCATCAACGTTCCCGAAGACCGGGTCCACGTGCCCTCCGGCACGGAGGACGACCACGAGGCCTTCTGCCAGGGGTACGAGGCGGCCATCAGGGAAGCCGGCGGGATCGACCTCCAGGTCCTCGGCATCGGGTCCGACGGTCACATTGCCTTCAACGAGCCGGGCAGCTCCCTGGGGTCGCGGACGCGGATGGTGACCCTGACCGAGCAGACGATCGACGACAACGCCCGCTTCTTCGACCGGAAGGAGGACGTGCCCCGGCACGCCATCTCCATGGGCGTCGGGACGGTCCTGGAGGCCCGCCGGTGCGTCATGGTCGTCAACGGCAAGAACAAGGCGCCGGCCCTGGCGGCGGCCGTCGAGGGCCCCGTCACCTGCATGATCACCGCCAGCGCGCTTCAGTGGCACCCGGACACGAAGGTGTTCGTTGCCGAAGACGCGGCCGCCGACCTGAAGATGAAGGATTACTACCGCTGGATCCAGTCGGCATGGGGGTGGTAGGGCCGGGCCGTGAGTGAACGGGCACGTCTACCCGAGGGGGCCCGGGCCGGCGTCCGGCCGGGGGCAGATCCTGTGCTGCGCCCGGCGGCGGGACGCCGCCCGTTCCCGTTCGCAAGACCGTCGCCCCACGGACAGGAGGGACCGCACCATGGGTGAGATCAGTGTGCTGCCGATCGGCTCTCTGGGCCGCGGCTTCATCGAGCCGCCGTACGTCCCCGAGGGCAAAGACGAGCACTACCTGCGGAACGAGCAGTCGCCGAGGCCTCCCGAGGCGTGGCGCCAGCTCCGGGCCGACGAGATCGAGACGCTCGTCAAGAACGCCAACGAGGCGGACGACTGGGAGACCGTCCTCGTGACCGACGAGTTCGCCCCGCGCCTCGTCCGCAACTGCGAGTTCTACGGCCTGGTGCGGATCGGCCGCCTGGCGGCCGTCTACCTGGAGCACCACGATCTCCGCGTGCCGGTCGGCCTGACCAACAGCCGCATCATCTCCTGCGACATCGGCGACGACGTGGCCATCCACAACGTCCGCTACCTTGCCCATTACATCATCGGCGACCACGTCATCCTGATGAACGTCGACGAGGTCCACTGTACGAACCACGCGAAGTTCGGCAACGGCAGCGTCAAGGAGGGCGAGGACGAGGACGTCCGGATCTGGCTCGACCTCATCAACGAAGCCGGCGGACGGTCCGTCATGCCGTTCGACGGCATGACCGCGGGCGACGCCGCTCTGTGGGCCCGGTTCCGCGGCGACCCGGCGTTCGTCGAGAGGCTGGGCGAGGTCACCCGGGCCGGCTTCGACAAGCGTCGGGGGTTCTACGGCACGATCGGCGAGGCCTGCGTCATCAAGAATTCCCGCATCATCAAGGACGTCAAGGTCGGCCCCCACGGCTACATCAAGGGCGCCAACAAGCTTAAGAACCTCACCATCAACTCCAGCGAGGAGGAGCCCTCCCAGATCGGCGAGGGCGTCGAGCTGGTCAACGGCATCATTGGCTACGGCTGCCACATCTTCTATGGGTGCAAGGCCGTCCGGTTCATCCTCGGTGACAACTCGAACCTGAAGTACGGGGCCCGTCTCATCCACTCCTACCTGGGCGACAACTCGACCGTCTCGTGCTGCGAGATCCTGAACAACCTCGTCTATCCGGCCCACGAACAGCACCACAACAACTCGTTCCTCATCGCGTCGCTCGTGATGGGCCAGTCGAACCTGGCGGCCTGCGCGACGATCGGGTCGAACCACAACAGCCGGGCCCCCGATGGCGAGATCCACGCCGGCCGGGGGTTCTGGCCCGGCCTGTGCGTCAGCGTGAAGCACAACTGCCGATTCGCCTCGTTCCTGCTTCTGGCGAAGGGCGATTACCCGGCCGAACTGAACGTCCCCCTGCCGTTCGCCCTGCTCTCCGACGACGAGGCCCGCGACCGGCTCCTCCTGATGCCGGGCTACTGGTGGCTCTATAATATGTACGCTCTTGCGCGAAACGCCTGGAAGTTCGGGGCCCGCGACAAGCGCCGGCGCAAGGTGCAGCACATCGAGTTCGACAGCCTCGCGCCCGACACGGCCGAGGAGATGTTCGGCGGGATGGCCCTGCTGGAAGAGTGGGTCGGCAGAGCCTCGCTCCGGGCCGAGGGCGAGCCGGTCGAGGGCCGAAGCGTCGAGGACCTCTGCGCCATCGGCCGCGACCTGCTCGACGGACCCGCCGAGGCCGTCGCGTCGCTCGAAGTCCTCGGCGAAGGCATCGAGAAAGGGGCCCGCAAGACCGTCATCCGCAAGCCCCGCGAGGGCTACCACGCCTACCGCGACATGCTCCACTACTACGCCCTGAAGAACCTCCTGGCGTGGATGGAGGAGCACCAGGGGGCCGACCTCGCCGCCATGAAGGAGGCCCTGGGCGGCCCGCGGGAGACCCGGTGGGTGAACCTCGGCGGCCAGCTCGTTCAGGGTCCCGATCTGGAGGCCCTCAAGGCCGACGTCAAGGCCGGCCGCCTCGACTCCTGGGACGCCATCCACGCCCGCTGCGACGAGCTGTGGGCCCGGTACCCGGAGGACAAGTGCCGGCACGCCCTGGGGACGCTGCTGGCGCTCGAAGGGACGGCCGACCTGACGGCCGAGGCGTGGCACGCCGCCCTCGACCGGGCGGTCGAGATCCAGCAGTACGTGGCCGACCAGACTTTCCTGACGCGGAAGAAGGACTTCGAGGACCCGTTCCGGGCGATGGTCTACGAATCGCCCGAGGAGATGGAAGCGGTCCTCGGGTCGGCCGAGGACAACAGCTTCGTCAAGCAGGTCCGCGCCGAGACGGAGCAGTTCGCCGAGCGCGTCGCGGCCGTCAAGGCCCGCGGCCGAGAGGACACGTGACGGCCCTGCGCGGTCGGTTACCGTGCCGGCCGGGCCGGTGTCATTGGCCGGGCGCGAACAATTCCTCCAGGGCCCGGGCGCGCAGGTCCTCCATGATCAGGCACCGGTCCTGGTGCGCTCTTCGGAAGAACTCGCGGAAGCGCGCGAGCTCTCTGTCTTCTGGCCGCGAGGCCGTCCGCTCGAAGGCGTCGTCGGCGGGGCGCCAGAGCCAGGCCCGCTTTTGAAGGCTGACCGAGTTCGAACCTACCCGCAAACTCCCGTTCACGGCTCGAACGGCCTCGCTCCTGCGCCAGACCTCGGTGACGCGGCGCTTGCCATGGCTGCGGGCCATAAACGCCAGCAGATCGATCCGCCCGACCGTCTCGGGCGCGACGCCGAGGGGCGGCCCTGTGAGCTGGGCGACCGCCTCGTCGTACGTCTCGGCGTGGAGGTTCGACGCCAGCGACCGGCCGGGCCCCGTCGCCACGTCGAAGTATCGCCCCACGGCGGGGCCCCACAGGTAGGCGTAGTAGGGCCCGGCACCGATCTCGTGGACGACGAGGCACTCGGGCCCGTCCGGCTCGCGGTCGGCCAGGCGCCGAAGCGTCCGCTCGGAATCGACCGGCCGGATGCGAGTCCCCGGCGGGAGGAACGCGAGGAGGGCCCCCATGAGCGTGGTCTTGCCCACGCCGCCGGGTCCCGCCGCCGTCAGGAACGAGCCGCCCGCCGCCGCGACGCGGGCCATCTCGGCGGCCATGTCGAGGCCGACGGTGCCGGCCTCCAGGAGGTCCGTGAGGCTGAGCATCCGCCCGCCCCGCTGGTTCAGGCGGTCGATCTCCTGCTGGTTCTCGCGTTCGGCGTCGCGCATGGGCCCTACCATATTGCCCCGCCGCTTCGGGACAAGTGAGTTCGCGCGGTTGAGGCCCACTGGAGGGGGCCGGCGCTCGCGGCGCACGGCTCAGAGGTCGGGGAGGTCGGTCGTGTCGCCGGTCCGCTCCTGCCAGGCCCGGATCCGGTCGGCGAGTTTCCGCATTTGCGGCCGGTTCGCTTCCTCGACAGCCAGGTTCTGCGTCTCGCCCGGATCGTCCGCCAGGTGATAGAGTTCGTGCTCGCCGCGGGGGCTCCAGTTGAGCTTCCATCCGTCCGGCGTGATGATGGTTCGGATCGGGTCGGTGATCGCCTCGACGGCCTCGGCCGGGTCGACCTCGGCCCGGAGCCCCTCGGGCAGCTCGACCCGGCCCACGACGTCGCCGGCCAGCCCGCAGTTCGGTCCGTTCCACTCGATGAAGACGTCTTCGCCCGGCTCGTCCTCGGCGCCCTCCAGGGGACCGCGCAAGCTCCGTCCCGGCAGGCCGTCCGGGACCGGCTGACCCATCAGGTCGAGCAGCGTCGGGACCAGGTCGATCTGGCTGACCGGCCCGGCCACGCGTCGTGCTTTCCGTTGGCCCGGCAGGCGCACCAGCAGCGGCGCACGGACGGCCTCCTCGAGCTGGACGCACTTGGCGATCAGCCGGTGGCTTCCCATCATGTCGCCGTGGTCCGACGTGTAGACGACGATCGTCCGGTGCGCCAGGTCGCACGCATCGAGCGTCCGGAGGATGGTGCCGACGTGGGTGTCGACGAGGCCCACCAGGCCCCAGTAGTTGGCGATCATCCGCCGCCAGTCGGCCTCGGTCTCCAGGGGCAGACCGCTGTGGCCCCGCTCGCGATAGGCCCGATGGAAGAGCCTGGTCTTCAGGGGCTGGTCGTCGGTCGGCGGAGCGTCGAAGTTCGCCGGCAGGGCCACCTCGGTCGGGTCGTACTGGTCGTCGCGGGGGCCGAAGAACGGCATGTGCGGCTCGAGGAAGTTGACGTACAGGCACCAGGGCCGGGTCCGGTGATGGCGGATGGACCGCGACGCTTCCTGGGCCAGGTAGGCCGGCTTCGAGAACGCCTCCGGCAGCCGGGCCGCCTCGTCGCGCCCGAACCGCTCGCCGTCCTTCGGCGCGAAGCCGTGGTCGATCAGCCAGTGATGGTACGTCGACCGGGCGTCGGGGTCGCGCCCCTCGCGGTACCAGCGGTGATAGCCGTCCTCGATGCTCCGCCACTCGACGAAGCCGTGCTGGGCGAAGATCTCGTCCCCGAGGTGCCACTTCCCGAAGTAGCCCGTCGCGTAGTCGCCCTTGGAGAGCATCTCGGCCAGCGTCGGCACGTCGTCCGGCAGAGGGACGTTGTTCTCCGTGCACCCCGTGGTGTGGGGCCAGAGGCCAGTCATGATGCTCGACCGCGACGGCGTGCACACCGGCTGGGTGACGTAGCACCGCTCGAAGCAGGTGCTCTCGGCGGCCAGGCGGTCGAGGCAGGGCGTTTCGATCCGCTCGTTGCCATAGCATCCGAGCGTGTCGAATCGCTGCTCGTCGGTGAACAGGAACAGGAGGTTCGGTGGTGCCATCGATCCGCTTCAATGGATTCGAACGGTTGAAACGCGGCGACCGGCGCGTTTCGCCGCCGGGCTTGCCCGGCGCGCTTCGCCCATGGCGGTTGAAGTCAGGCCATCAGGCCGGTGGGCGCCGATTCACGCGTCCAGCGGCGGATCGCAGCGTCGATCAGCAGGTACAGCGGCACGGCGGCCAGCGGCCCCGCCGCCGGCAGAAGCAGATCCGCCGTCCGGTCGCCGAGGTTGGCGCTGGTGGCCAGGGCCCACACGAGGTGCCCCACCGACGCCAGGACGACGGCCGCCACGGCGCCCCATCGGCCGCGCAGGATGATCGCCCCGCTGAGGGCCGCCGCCGCGAGCGGTGCCGAGTAGACGCCGAGCGCGTCGTCGGCCGCCTTGACGGCGTCCTCGCTGGCGGCCGCCAGCGCCACCGCCAAGCCCGCGATCACCCACGCCGCCGCCAGACCCGCCAAGTCCCGGATGCCGGAGCCTACGAGCGGCGGCCTGGACGGCGGCGAGACCACCCGTCCTGCCCCGAGCACCACGGCGCCGAGCAGGAGGAAGCCCATCGATGCCCCGACCGCCGCCGGCCAGGGCCACCCCGCGACCGTCGTCAGCGGCACGGGCAGGGGCTTCGCCTTGGCCGCAATCGCCACCGCGCCCAGCGCCACCAGGGCTGTCCAGAGGGCGCTGGCGATGCGACCGTACCAGGTGACCACGGCCGCCGCCAGGCACACGCCGGCGCAGAGGCCCGCCGTGACCGCCAGGCGTGCCGTCGCTCCGTGGTCGCTCATGGCGAACCTGTTGGCCCGGAGCATCGCCGCCAGGATGAAGAGCGCCGGCAGCGAGAAGTCCATCCGACGGCACGCCACGAGAAGCCCCATCGCCGCCGAGACCGGCAGCAGGCCTACGAGCAGCGTGTTGGCCGTCAGCTCGGGCAGCCCCTCGTGCTTCGACGCCAAGACGGCAACCGCAAGAACGAGGGCGAGGTTGAGCGCCAGGGCGACGAGGACGCGCAGCAGCGGTCGCGGGGGATAGGTCGCCGGGTAGGACCGGCGGCTCGACGGGCCCGAGGGGCGGCTGGTCATGACGAATCCACCTTCGGGCTCGTACGATAGTGAGGGGAGCGAGGCGAATCAAGCGATTCGTCGAGGGGCCGGTTTTCCCTCGAACGCAGGCCGCCCCGACGTGTCTAATGGTGGGGGAGCAATGGGCCCAAGGAGACCCTCAGGCATGGCCGACGCGAGCCGGACGAACCCGATCCTCTTGGTGATGATGACCGTCGCGCTGGCCCCGGCCGGTTTCGGCACGCGGGCTGAGGCCGACGAGCCTGAGGGACCGGCGCCGCAGGCCGTCGCTATTGAGGGCGTGCCGCATGTTCGCCAGAGGCCCGACTTCTGCGGCGAGGCGTGCGCCGAGATGTACCTGCGGAAGCTCGGCCACGAGATCACCCAGGACGACGTGTTCGCCGCCTCGGGCCTCGACCCGGCGATGGGCCGCGGGTGCCGCACGCGGGAGCTGGTCGCCGGGCTGGAGGCGGTCGGTTTCCGCGTCGGCACAGTGAGCCACTGGATCGACGCGAAGGAGGGCGGGAAGGGCGCGAGCAAGGAGTGGGACGCGCTGCGGACCGACCTCGAGCGGCGCGTCCCGTCGATCGTCTGCATGCGGACCTCGGACGGCGACGACGCCACGGAGCACTTCCGCCTGGTGCTGGGGCACGACCCGGCGTCGGACGAGCTTCTCTACCACGAGCCGGCCGAGACGGGCGGCGCCTATCGGCGGATGAAGCGCGAACGGTTCCTCTCGCTGTGGCCGCTGAAGTACACCGAGAAGCGGTGGCTGCTGGTCCGCATTCCCTTGAAGCCCGGCCGCATCCGTCCGCCGGCACGGCCCGAGGGCCACACGGCAGCCGACTTCGCCCAGCACGTCCGGGGCTTGAAGCGCGGCGTGCCGGAGGGCTTCACGATCGTCGTCCAGCCGCCGTTCGTCGTCCTGGGCGACGAGCCGCCCTCGACCGTCCGCTACCGCAGCGTGCGGACCGTCAAGTGGGCCGTCGACCGCCTGAAGGACGCCTACTTCGAGAAGGCCCCGGCCGAGATCATCGACGTCTGGCTGTTCAACGACAGGGCGAGCTACCGGAAGCATACGAAGGAGCTGTTCGGCGACGAGCCCGACACGCCGTTCGGCTACTTCTCCCACCGCGATAACGCGCTCATCATGAATATCGCCACTGGCGGAGGGACCCTCGTCCACGAGATCGTCCATCCGTACATGCGGGCGAACTTCCCGGCGTGCCCCACGTGGTTCGACGAGGGCCTCGCCTCGCTCTACGAGCAGTCGAGTGAGCGGGACGGCCGGATCGTCGGCCTGACGAACTGGCGGCTGAAGGGCCTCCAGGACGCCATCCGGGCGCGGAAAGTGCCGCCCTTGGAGGAGCTGACGGGCACGACCGACCGCCAGTTCCGCAGCATGGCCTCGGGTCGCAACTACGCCCAGGCCCGCTACCTCTGCTACTACCTCCAGGAGAAGGGCCTCCTGGGCGAGTTCTACCACGCCTTCCACAAGAGCCATGCGGACGATTCCACCGGCTACGAGACGCTCAAGCGCGTCCTCGGCGAGAAGGACATGGCGGCCTTCCAGGGGCGGTGGGAACAGTGGGTCCTGGGCCTGCGCTTCCCCTGAGGCGTCCGCGCGGATCGGCGGGTGCAGCCGGCCGGATCGCGCGGTAGAATGCCGACATCTCCCGATTCCGGCTGCGCCGGCTCGAAGGAGGTCTGCCATGTCTCGACGGCTTCTCCAGGTGTTCCTGATCGCCCTGGTCCCGACGGCCTGCGGCCCCACCTATGCCGGGGCGCCTCCTGACGGCGAACTGGTCCTGCTCCAGTGGAAGGCGCCGCCGGGCGGGGCCCTCGGGCTGAAGGTCTCGATGGAGTCCGTGCGGACCGGGGGTGGCGCGGCGGACTTCAGCGGGATGGCGAAGATGCTCAGGGAGATGATGGACGATTGGGCCAGGGAGCCCGGCGACGAGGGCTCGCCGGGCAAGGACGACGCGGACGCGCCCGAGGAGGAGCCTCACGCCGAAATCGGCACCGACCCCGGCGACGAGAGCTTCGCCGAGCTCGGCAAGGCCTTCAGGGAGCTCTTCGGCGACCTCGCCGACGATTTCCCCGCGTCCTACTCGATGACGTGGGTCCTCGCGCCGCGGCCGAACGGCAACCTCGCCGCACGGATGATCCTGGGTCCGTCCCCCGAGTCGCAAGACCCGAAACCGCCCGACGAGGAGGACGGGCCGGATGCGTTTCTCAAGCGGATGGCCCGAAAGATGGAGGGCACGGTTCAGCTTCGGGGCGAGATCACCCCACGCGGAAAGATCGTTTCCTTTTATCTCGAGGGCCGCCAGAAGAACCTCGTGGCCATGATGCTCGAGCTGCCCGGCCGCCCCGTCAAGGTCGGCGACACCTGGCCCCTGGAGATGAACCTGATCTCGATGGGGCATGGCTTCGTCTGCGACCGGGCCGCACACCGGAATCAGGCCAAGCTGGTCGCCGTGACCGAGACGCCCGATGGCGACCGCGTCGCCACTATCGAGTATCTAGTCCTGGAGGGCGTCGAAGGGACCTTCAAGGGCCCGTTCGGCGGCGGGGAAGGCGTCCCCACGTCCATGCACGCCGGCTACGCCCTCGGGGCGAGTTCTCCATCGATCGGGGGACGTGGCGGCAGCTCGTCGGTCAGCTCTGGATCAAGGGAACCGGGATGATCGCGTCCGAAAACCGCCAAGTGATCGCCGTCAAGCCGATGGAGAGCGTGCCGGAGGAAATCCGGAAGCTGAAGTGACACCCGTCCTCCTCTCTCAGGCGTCCGCGAAGTCAACCGGTTCGGCCGTCGCCTCCCGGCCCTGGGCGAAGGCAGTGCCTCGCCGGAAACCCCACGGCTCGCTTCGGTCCCCCCGCCCCTCGGTTCGGTGAAGCCTGGACCGCCGTAACGCCGATAATCAGAGCGCAACGAGCCGACCTTCACGGCTTCCGCAGACGGGCTGCGGGAGCCGGCCGCGCTGTGGATGGAGGACTCTCACATGATTGGACAGGTAACCGCCGCAGAGGTCGTACGGACGGCCGTGGCCCTGGAGCAGCGGGGCCTCGAATTCTATCGCTCCCTGGCGGGTGTCTGCGATTCGGCCGACGTGATCCAGCTTTGTCGCCGGCTGGCGGACGACGAGCACCGGCACCTCGAGACCTACCGTCGCCTCGAACGCGACCTGGCCGCCGACGGGGGCCGCACGCTCCCGAGCGAAGACCACCTGGCCGAGCTGGAGCGGCTCATGGCCGCCGACGTGCTGCCCAAGCCGGCCGAGGTCCGGCGCGTCGCCATGAAGGGTAGCCTGCCGGACGCCCTGGAGATGGCCGTCTCGATGGAGCAGCACGCCGTCCGCTTCTTCAGCCGCCTGGCCGAAGCCGTGCCGGCGGCCGCCGAAACCGTCCAAGCCATCGTCCAAGAGGAGCAGCGGCACCTGACGGACCTCCAGGGAGCGCTCCGCCGGGCCCGGCCGTACTGAGCGTCCGGCGACGCATCCGGCGGACTCCCCTGTCGTCTCCCGCACGACCCTCGGCACAGAGCGTGCGCCGAAGCCTCGGCGCGGCGGGGCCCGTCGGGGACCGGCCTCAGCCGGGCTTTCCCATTGCCCCTCCCGTGCCGGCGCGGTAGCATGGCCGCCCTTCCGTGGCGCGTACATACAGCCATTCGCACGGAGCGGCGCATGCTCGGCAAGGTGGTTTCGGTCGGCGTCTTCGGCATCGACGGGTACGTCGCGGAGGTCGAGTTCGACGTCCGGAGCGGCATGCCCGCCATCGTCGTCGTGGGCCTCCCGGATGCGGCCGTCAAGGAATCGAAGGACCGCGTCGCGGCGGCGATCAAGAACTCCGGCTACCGCTGGCCGGGCGGCGACACCCGCATCACCATTAACCTCGCCCCGGCCGACATCCGCAAGGAAGGCCCGGCGTTCGACCTGCCGCTGGCCCTCGGGGCCCTCTCGGCGACCGGCCAGCTCCTCTCGGACCGCCTTCGCGATTACGCCGGCGTCGGCGAGTTGGCCCTCGACGGGTCCGTCCGACCGGTCAAAGGGGCCCTGTCGATGGCCCTGACGGCCAGGGACGCCGGGCTCAAGGGTCTCATCCTGCCGGCCGAAAACGCTCGCGAGGCGGCGGTCGTCTCGGGTGTCGAGATCGTCCCCGTCAAGGCCCTGGCCCAGGCGGTGGGGTTCCTGACGGGCGAGCTTGAGATCGAGCCGTCGGCGATCGACCTGGAGGCGGCTTTCGAGGAGGCCCGCGGCGCGGAGGTCGACTTCGCCGACGTCCGCGGTCAGGAGCACGCCAAGCGGGCGCTGACGATCGCCGCCGCCGGCGGGCACAACGTCCTGATGGTCGGTCCGCCCGGGGCGGGCAAGACGATGCTCGCCCGGCGGCTGCCGACGATCTTGCCGCTCCTGGACTTGGAGGAATCGCTCGAGACGACCCGCGTCTACTCGAGCGTCGGCCTCCTCTCGGCCGGTGAAGCGATCATCGCGACGCGGCCCTTCCGCTCGCCCCATCACACGACGAGCGAGGCCGGCCTGATCGGCGGCGGGACGTACCCGACGCCCGGCGAGGTCAGCCTGGCCCATCACGGCGTCCTGTTCCTCGACGAGCTGCCGGAGTTCAACCGGCACACGCTCGAGGTCCTCAGGCAGCCGCTGGAGGACGGCGTCGTCACGATCAGCCGGGCCCAGGCCAGCCTGACGTTTCCGGCCCGGATCATGCTCGTCGCCGCCCTCAACCCGTGCCCGTGCGGCTACATGACCGACCCGAAGCGGGAGTGCCACTGCACGCCGCGGCAGGTCCAGGCGTACATGGGGAAGATCTCCGGGCCGCTCCTCGACCGGATCGACATCCACCTCGACGTGCCCGCCGTGCCGTACCGGGAACTGCGCGGCCGCGGCGAGGGGACCACCAGCCAAGCGATGCGGGACCAGGTCGAGCGGGCCCGCCGCATCCAGGCCCAGCGCTTCGGCGACGCCCGCCGCGCCAACGCCCGCATGTCGCACCGGCAGGTGAAGAAACACTGCGGCCTGGACGCGGCGGGGGAGAGCATCCTGAAGCAGGCGATGCACGAGATGGGCCTCTCGGCCCGGGCCCACGACAAGATCCTCCGGACCGCCCGGACCATCGCCGACCTGGAGGCGGCGCCGGAGATCTCCGCCACGCACCTGGCCGAGGCCGTCCAGTACCGCCGCCTCGACCGCAACCTGTTCGCGTGAGGCCTGTGCCCTTGTGGGTCAGGCTGCGGGATAATACAATGCCAAGCCGCAAGGAACGGAGGGCCATCGTGCCGCAGCGAACGTTTACGGCGGCGATCCACAAGGAGGGCGACCTTTACGTGGCCCTCTGTCCTGAACTGGACGTAGCCAGCCAGGGCGAGACCATCGAAGCCGCCCGCGAGAACCTCCGGGAGGCCGTCGAGCTGTTTCTCGAGACCGCCGGCCCCCAGGAGGTTGCCGAGCGCCTTCACGGCGAGGTGTACCTGAGTTCGCTCGAGGTGACGATTGGGTAGGCTGCGAGTCCTCTCCGGACGTGAGGTTTGCGAGATCCTGGCGGCCGAGGGGTTCACCGAGGTCCGCCGCCGAGGAAGTCACATCGTGATGCAGAAACGCCTCCCCGATACAACCGTCACGGCGGTTGTCCCGGACCACAAGGAACTCAAGCCGGGCACCTTGGCTTCGATTGTCCGCCAGAGCCGCTTGCCGCGCGAGGCGTTCGAGGCATAGCCGCGCCTTGTGTTGCCGAGATGGCGGCCACCCAAGGCGTTTCGGCGATCCGCCGGGGCCTGGGGGTCCTGTACCGCCGCCTCGACCGCAACCTGTTCGCCTAAGACGGGCCCATGACCTCCCTTTCCCCCGGCGGGAGAGGGGCACGAGCGTGCCCGCCGTAGTCCTGCGGCGCCGGGACGAAGACGCGGGGTGAGGGGGGCATCGCTGTCGGACACCTCCTCGGCTGAGGGCGGCCAGGTCTGGAGCCGCCGCCGCACGCGTTCGCTGGCAAGCGCGGCTGACACACAAGGAGCCCTTGCGATGGGACGGTTGATTATCCTCAGCGGGCCGAGTTGTGTGGGCAAGGGGCCGATGGTCAAGGCCCTGGGGCGGATGTGTCCCGACCTGGCCGGGCCGCTCGAACCCGTCGTCCTCTACAACAGCCGGTCGCCGCGGCCCGGCGAAGTGGACGGACGCGACTACCATTTCCGCACCCGCGACGAGATGGAGGCCCTCTTCTCCCGCGAAGGCTACCTTGCGATGGACGTTCGCGGCGACCTCATGGCCGTCGACCTGGAGGCCGTCCGCCGCAAGGCCGCCGAGGGCGATGCGTTCTACGAGGGCAACCCCCTGGTGGCTGCGGAGCTGCTGGAGATGGACCTGCCGGAGGGCGTCGAGCGGCTCGCGATCTTCGTCTCGCCGCTTTCGAAGGCCGAGATCGAGGAGATGAAGGCCCCCGCGCGGCACGCGTCGCTTTCGGGCGTCGTGGCCGACGTCATGCGTCGAAAGCTCCTCCGCCGGACGCGGCGCCAGAAGGGCGAGCTCTCGCTTCTCGACCTGGAGGAGGTCGAGCGGCGGTGCACGAGCGCCTACCGCGAACTCAAGACCGCTTGGCGATACGACGCCGTGATCGTCAACCACGACGGCGAGGACGGCGAGAACTGGGACGCGTTCTACTGGCCCGTCGGCGACGCCCGGCTGGCCGTCCGGGCCTTGGCGGACCTCCTGGCCGGACGGCAGGCGGCCGGCGTCGAGACGTGGGACGAGCGTCTGCTGCCGTAGCCCGGCGATGTGCCACGTCGACGGGTGTCATCCCAAGGCGCCGGCCGTCGCGGCTCGGCCGGGCCGTACCGCCGGGGTCGCCTCGCCGCCGCCTCCCCACCCGTGTTCTTCCGATTCACTCGGCCGGGATCGCCGGTTACACTGGTAGCGGGCGCGGCGAGGCGTTTCGTGAGCGCGCCGTTGGGCTGACGGAAGGCGGACAGCGATGGCGGACGAGTATCGCGTCGGGATAATCGGGTTCGGCTTCATCGGCCGCGTCCACGCCTACGGCTACCTGAACCTGCCGCTCCTTCGCGACCCGCCGCCGCTTCGTGCCCGGATCACGCACGTCTGCACCAGCCGCCGCGAGACCGCCGAGAAGGGGGCCGCCCAGGTCGGCGCCGACCACGCCGTCACGGACTGGCGCGAGGTCGCCGAGGGCCCCGACGTCGACATCGTCCACATCTGCACGCCCAACCACCTGCACAAGGCCCCCCTGCTTGCGGCCATCGCCGGCGGCAAGCACATCTATTGCGACAAGCCGCTCGTGGCGACGTGGGCCGAGGCCGAGCAGGTCGCTGCCGCCCTGGACGGTTACACCGCGACCGGCCAGATGACGTTCCACAACCGGTTCTTCCCCGCGACGATGCGGGCCCGGGCCCTCGTCGAGGAGGGCTTCCTCGGGGCGGTGCTGGAGTACCGGGCGGCGTACCTGCACGCCGGCAGCGCCGACCCGGCAACGCCGCTCAAGTGGAAGCTCGCGGCGGAGGCCGGCGGTGGGGTCATCGCCGACCTGGCGTCCCACGCCTTCGACCTGGTCCACGCGATCCTGGGCGAGGACTTCGACCGTCTCGTCGCCGCGACGCGGATCGCCTATCCCGACCGGCCCGACCCGGCGGACCCCTCGCGACGGGTGCCGGTCGAGGCCGAGGACTCCGTCAAGGTCGTCGCCCGGATGCGGGGCGGGGCCCTGGGGACAGTGGAGGCGACCAAGCTCGCGACCGGCACGGAGGACGAGCTGCGCCTGGAGGTCCACGGCTCGAAGGGGGCGCTGCGGTTTAACCTGATGGCCCCGCACTACCTCGACATCTTCGACGCGACGGCGCCTGGCGAGCCGATGGGCGGCCGCCGCGGGTGGACCCGCGTCGCGACGGGCCAGCGCTATCCGCCGCCCGACACCCGGTTCCCTACGCCGAAGGCGACGCCCGGCTGGCTCCGGGCCCACGCGGCCTCTCTGGCACACTTCCTGGACAATGTGGCGGCGGGGCGGTCGGGCGATCCACCCCTGGAGCAGGGCGCCTACGTCCAGCGGCTCATCGAGCGGACCCGCGAATCGGCCCGGACCGGCGAGTGGGTCGACGTCTGACCGTCGCGGCCGAGACGGCCCGCCGCCAGAGAGAGGGCTTGCCATGAGAATGCGCCTGTGGCTGTGCGGGGTCGTCGTCCTGGCCATCGCGGCGTCCGTCGAGGCCGCCGACTGGCCCCAGTGGCGCGGCCCGGACCACACGGACGTGACGCCCGAGAGCTCGGGATGGCCCGACGGCTGGCCGCCGCGGGAGCTGTGGCGCGCCAGCGTCGGCAAGGGGTGCACCTCGCCCATCATCGCCGACGGCAAGCTCTACACCATGGGCTGGCACGGCAGCGGCGGCCGCCGGGCGAAGACCGGCACCGACACGGTCTACTGCTTCGACGCTGCCACCGGACGCGAGCTGTGGAAGCAGTCCTACCCCTGCCGCTACCAGAGCCGCCTCCGAACCGGCGATACGGGGGCCTACGGCGGGCCGTCCGCGACGCCGACCTTCGACGCCGACACCGGGTGGCTCTATACGGTCTCGATCGACGGCGACCTCAAGTGCTGGGACGCGGCCGCGGGCGGGAAGCCCGTTTGGAGCGTGAACTTCTTCGACCGCTACACAATCCGCCAGCGGCCGGACGTGGGGAAGGGCCGGCGTGACTACGGGTTCCCCGGCTCGCCGCTCGTCTGGGGGGACCTGGTGATCGTGGAGGTCGGCGCGGCCGAGGGAACGATCGTCGCCTTCGACAAGCAGACCGGCGCCGAGCGGTGGCGCTCGGAGTACAACCGGCCCGCCGGCCACTCGGGCGGACCGGTCCCGTGTCAAATCGCCGGACGCGACTGCCTCGTCTCGCTCGCCCTTCAGAACGTCGTCGTGATGCGGGCCGACAAGGGGCACGAAGGTCGGACACTGGCGGCGTGGAAGTGGCAGACCGACTTCGCCAACAACATCCCGACCCCCGCCGTCGCCGGCACCCGCATCGTCGTCACGAGCGACTACAACGTCAGCCGGACGGCCTGCTTCGAGATCACGGCGCGCGGCGTCCAGGAACGGTGGCAGACGCGGGAGCATTCGAAGGTCTCCAGCCCCGTCATCCACAAGGGCCAGGTTTTCATCGCCGATAAATCGTTGAAGTGTCTCGATCTCGCGACGGGTGAGACGCGGTGGAAGGGCGGCAGCTTCGGGCACGGCTCGTGCCTCGTGACCGCTGCCGACGAGAAGCTCCTGGCGTTCGGCAACGGGCGGCTCGTGCTGGTTGACGCCTCGCCGTCGGTCCGCGAGTACCGGGAGCTCGGCCGCGCCGAGAAACTCGTCGGCGGAACGTGCTATCCGCACGTGGCCCTGTCGGACGGGATCGTCGCGTGCAAGGACCGCAGCGGCGACCTGGTGTGCCTGTCCGTGCGTGACAAGAGGTCGGCCGGAGCGTCCGGGGCACGACCCCGCAGGGGGGCCTCAGGCGCGCCGCGCGTCTACGCCGCCGCGACGCCCGAACGGCCATCGGCGCGTCCGGAGACGAGCTGGGGCGGCGCTGCCATGCCCGTCGCCGCTCTCACCAAGGGGGGCCGCGCCCGCGTCAAGGTCGGCGCCGCCGGTGTCGCCCGCCTCGAGCTACCCGTCGAGGTCGCCGTCCGCGTGCCGCCGGGCGCCGGTGCCCCCCATGTCTTCGAGACCGACCCCGCCCGGCCTCGGGCCCGCGTCGCCGTGCCGCATCAGTTCGACGCCGACCCCGACGAGCCGGGTCACGGCATCCTCGTCATCTGGCTTCGCGGCGAGATGCCGGCCGGCAACGCACGGCAGTTCCTCATCGAACCGGGCGCGCCGAGCCGCAGGCGGTCCGCCCCGACGGATGAACTCGTCCGCCTGACCGACGGCGTCGACCACGAGGGCCAGGAGAGCTATCGCCTCCAGACCCCTGCCGCCACGTGGTACTACCACAAGGCCGGGGCCGGCTTCGCCAGCCTCGAGGACCACGACGGGCGCGACTGGATCGGCTTCCACCCCAAGGGCGGCTCCGACGGGCGGTACCGCGGCATCCCCAACCTCGTCCATCCCGAGGGCTACTTCCACCCCGGCGGCACGAAATGCACGAGCCGCATCGTCCACCGAGGGCCTGTCCGGGTGCGGATCGCGTCGGAGTCGGCCGACGGCAAATGGGCCTGCCACTGGGACGTGTTCCCGGCGCTGGCGCGCCTGACGGTCACCCGGGCCGACCACGCCTACTGGTTCCTCTACGAAGGGACGCCCGGCGGCGAGCTGGACGAGGCCACCGACTTCTGCGTCCGGTCCGACGGCACCAGGACGCCCGCTTCGAAGAGGTGGACCGGCGACCTGCCCGACCCGGAGTGGCTCTACTTCGGGGACCCGGTGCGGAACCGGATTCTGTTCCTTGCCCAGGAGGCCGACGACCGGCTCGTCGACTCGTACTGGCCGATGCAGGGGAACATGACCGTCTTCGGCTTCGGCCGCAAAGGGCTGGGCAAGTTCCTCAAGGCGACGCCGGCCCGCTTTATCGTGGGCCTGGCGGAGGGCACCGAGCCCCAGCGGGGGAAGCTGGTCGTCGAGAGCGCGACGCGCCCGCTCGAGGTCGAGGTGACGCCCGCCGAATGAGGATGCCTTCCGCCGGGCATGGTGTAAGATGGCGCGGTCGAGGGATTTCGATGCGATCTCTCGGGCGATGGATGGCGGCGGCATTGGCCGTGCTGGTCGCGCCGACCCTGAGCGCCCGTCCCGTCCGGGCCGGCGCGCCGCCCGACGTCCCGGCGCGGATCGTCGAGGACTGGTGTGAGCAGGACGGCCGGACCGGGCCCGCCGACGCCCCTTATCTGGCCTCCTGCCACGCCCGCCGAGTCCGCCGTCTCGGCCCGCACCTCGATCGCCTTCGTCGCGTCATCTTCACCCGGCACTTCGACATGGGCGGCTCACATTATGCCTACACGGAGGGCCAGTCGGACGCTCAGCGCGAGCGGCACTTCCGCCCCGGGTCGAGCCTGTGCCTCCTGGAGATGGACGGCCCGTACGGCACCGTCCGGACGCTGCTCGACGACCGCGACGGCGTCATCCGCGACCCCGAGGTCTCGTGGGACGGGCGGCGGGTCCTGTTCGCCTGGAAGAAGTCCGACCGCGACGACGACTACCATCTCTACGAGGTGGCCCTGGAAGGCACCGACGACGACGAAGGGATCTCGGCCGGCCCCGTCCGCCAGATCACCGACGGCCTCGGCTTCGCCGACTACGAGGGGCAGTACCTGCCGAGCGGCGACATCGTCTTCAACTCCACCCGGTGCGTCCAAACAGTCGACTGCTGGTGGACGGAGGTGTCGAACCTCTACACGTGCGACCCCCGCGGCCGTTACCTCCGCCGCCTCTCCTTCGACCAGGTCCATACCAACTTCCCCACCGTCACGCCCGACGGCCGCGTCGTCTACACCCGGTGGGACTACAACGACCGCGGCCAGATTTACCCGCAGGGCCTGTTCCAGATGTACCCCGACGGGACCGGCCAGACCGAAGTCTACGGCAACAACTCGTACTATCCGACGACCATCCTGCACGCGCGGGCCGTTCCCGGCACGGGCACGTACGTCGCCACCTTCACCGGGCACCACACGCGGCAGCAAGGTTGGCTGGGCCTGATTGACCCGGGTCGCGGGCGTCAGGAGGACCGCGGTGCCCAGCTCATCGCCCCGGTCCGCGCAACGCCCGCCCTCCGCGTCGACCGCCTCGGCCAGCAGGGCGACCAGTTCCAGTACCCCTGGCCCCTGGGGGGGGACGCGTTCCTGGTGACTCTGAAGCCGGCGGGCTCGCGCCGGCCGTTCGCCATCTACTTCGTAACCGCCGCCGGGGAGCGCGAGCTGCTCGCCTGGGACGAGTCCATCTCGTCGAACCAGCCGATTCCACTCGCGCCGCGGCCCCGGCCGCCTCTGCGGCCCGACTTCGTGGATTACACCCGCGAGACCGGCACGGTCACCATGCAGGACGTCTACGCCGGGCCGGGCTTGGCGGGCGTCGAGCGGGGGACCATCAAGCGGCTCCGTGTCGTGGCCCTGCGGTTCCGGGCCGCCGGCGTGGGGAACAATCACAACCGCGGCCCGGCCGGGAGCGCCCTCGTCTCGACCCCCATCTCCATCGGCGGCGCCTGGGACGTCAAGGTCGTCCTCGGGACGGCCCGTGTCTACGAGGACGGGTCGGCCTGCTTCGAGGTCGGCGCCCGGACGCCGGTCTACTTCCAGGCCCTCGACGGCAAGGGCCACGCCGCCCAGACGATGCGGAGCTGGCTCACCGTCCAGCCCGGCGAGACGGTCTCCTGCGTCGGGTGCCATGAGAACAAGAACCGGGCCCCTCCCGTCGGCGCCGTCGCGTTGGCCCAGCGGGCGGGACCGGAGAAGCTCGAGCCGTGGCAGGGCCCGCCCCGCGGCTTCAGCTTCCACCGCGAGATCCAACCGATCCTCGATCGGCACTGCGTCGGCTGCCACCATCTGGACCGCCCGCCTCCGTATCTGAAGCTGAAGCGAAAGCCGCGTCAGACGACAGGCGATCGCGCTGGCGCCGAGGCTGAGGAAACGAACGCCACAGCGGCCTTCAGCCTCCAGGGCGAGCCGGGCACGTGGAGCCGGTCGTATCGGGCCTTGGCCCATCCGGCGGTGGCGAGCTGGATCAGCCCCCAGTCCGCCCCGCCCATGCTGCCCCCCTATCACGCGGGCGCTGCGAAGAGCAAGCTCGTGCGGATGCTCGAGTCGGGCCACGGCGGCGTCCCCCTCTCGGCCGAGGACCTCGACCGAGTCGCCACCTGGATCGACCTTCTGGTGCCGTGCTTCGGCGATTACCGGGAAGGGCTGGCCGGGGACGGCCTCGCGCGGTACGATCACTTTCTGGCGAAGCGGCGGCGGTGGGAGGCCCGGGAGGAGGCCAACATCCGGGCCTATCTGGAGGGCCGCTGGCGCCGCGCTGGCGCCGCGATGGCGCCGTAGCATCGCCGCACGGGCCGAGGAGGGCCGCCGTGAACGGAGCCGACCGACTCATCCGGTTCATCCTGCGATTGACGGGGACCGTCCTGCTCCTGGCGGCGCCGTTCATCTTCATGCCCCGCTCCTGGCACGCCTGGGTCCACGAGTGGCTGGGCCTGGGCCCGTACCCCGAAGGGCCGGTCATCGACTACCTCGTGCGGACGGCCTCGGCGATGTATGCCCTCAGCGGCATCTTCTGCTGGCTGATCTCGTTCAACCTGGAGCGGTACGCCGGGTTGATCGCGTTCCTGGCCGAAGCGAGCATCGCCTTCGGGGTGCTGACGATCGTGGTCGACTTCGCCAACGAGCTGCCGTGGTTCTGGAAGTGGTTCGAGGGCCCGCCGGCGATCTTGTGGGGCATCGTGGTGCTGGTGCTGCTGGCGCGGCGGCGCCGGTCGCGGTTCTGACGGGTCGGCCCCGGCAAGGCGCGCCGCAACACACATTAACGCACGGGGATGAGTTTGCCGGGGATTGCCCGGGGAAGGAGTCCCCGGGACTCCGGCCCGCGGCGACCCGCGACCGTGCGTAAAATGGTCGAGGAGGTGTGCGCGTGGAACACTCGATGCGGCGAACGATCGTGACGCTCGCCTCAGCGGGCGGGTTGATTCTGCTCTGGGCGTCGGCAGTAACGGCCGGGATCCCGGAGCCTGCGACGCTCGTCAAGGCGACGCTCCTGGCCGACCGGTCGGGCGTCGAGCCCGGCGGGACGCTCACCCTCGGGGTGCTCCTTGAGATGGCCCCCGGTTGGCACACCTACTGGAAACATCCCGGCGACGCGGGCCTGGCGACGCAGGTGACGTGGAAGCTGCCGCCCGGGTTCGCCGGCGGGCCGCTCCGGTGGCCGACGCCGAAACGTTTCACTCAGCCGGGCGACATCGCCGGGCTCGGCTACGAGGGGTCGGTCCTGCTGACGGCCCAGGTGACGGCGCCGAAGGGCTTGAACGGGAAGTCGGTCGCCCTGGTAGCGGAGGTGGCGTGGCTGGCCTGCCGGGACCGGTGTGTGCCGGGCGATGCGACGCTCCGGCTCGAGCTGCCGGTCGCCGAGGCGGCCCCGCCGGCGAATGAGGCGCTTTTCGCCGAGTGGGCGAAGCAAGTGCCCGTGCCATTGGCCCAGGCGGCCGACACCGTGACGGCCCGGATCGAGGGGGGCATCCCGCCGGGCGGTCGGTCGGCCCGGTTCCTGATTCGCCTCTCGTGGCGCGTCGTAGCCGCGGGGGTCGACTGGTTCCCCTCGCCGCCGGCCGGGCTGGCCGTCGAGAACGTCGCCACCCGCACCGGGCAGCGCGAGACGCTCATCGCCTTCACGGCACGTATCTACCGTGGACAGCAGCTCCTCGTGCCGGTGCTCGACTCGGTGGTGGCACATGAGGGCCCGAAGGGCGAGCGGCGGGGCGTTGCCATCCCGGTGCCGCTTCGGCCCCCCGGCCTGGAACCTGACGAGGCCGGGAAGACTTCGGGGCCCACGTCAGACGACTGACCGGACGCCACTTCCACGGGCCGCCGCGGGGCCTTACCCTGAGCGGCCGGCCGTCCTGCCGCGTGAGGGCCCGTGACCGTATGCCCCATGGAGGGGTGCGATGCAAGCCGCCACGCGAATCACCCGGACCGACCGGACGATCATCCAGGACCTGGCGAGGCGCGTCGCCGAGATCGGCCACCTGCCGGTCCAGCAGGAACGCATCGCGCTCTGGAAGCGGCACAACCGGCTCGACCGGCCCCGTGCCGTCATCTTCATCTCGCCCGAGGGGGCGTGGCGGGAGCTGCTGCCCGAGTCGTCGCTCCGCTGTGAAGGCGAACGGGCCCGCCGCATCGAACGGGCCCTCCGCATGCAGATCTACTGGCACGAGGTGCTCCGCGACGACACGGTCGTCGAGGCCGCCTGGACCGTGCGGACGGTCGTCCGGGAGACCGGCTGGGGCCTGGAACCCCGGCGCCGGCCCTCGGCCGACCCCACCGGGGCCTGGGCGTTCGACCCCGTCCTCCTGGGGCCGGCCGACCTGGCGAAGCTCCGCTCGCCGGAACTCTATGTCGATGAAGAGGCGACCGAGCGCGACTTGGCCGAGGCCCACGAGCTGTTCGCCGGTATCCTGGAGGTCCGCCGCCGCGGCGTCCAGCGCGTCTCGTTCCACCTGATGCAGCAGTACACGGCCCTGCGCGGCCTGGGCCAGGTCATGCTCGACATGTACGACAACCCCGAGATGCTGCACGATGCGATGGCGTTCTACGAGGAGGCCCACCGGAGCCGCGTGCAGCAGATGGTCGAGCTGGGCGTCCTGGACCTGAACAACGACAACTCGTACCACTCATCCGGTGGCCGGGGCTGGACGGATGAGCTGCCCCGGGACGGCTTCGACGGCACGCACGTCCGGCCGTGCGACGTGTGGGCCTCGGCCGAGGCCCAGGAGCTGGCCCAGGTCTCGCCCGAGATGCACGAAGAGTTCTGCCTCCAGTACGAGCGGCGGCTGCTCGAGCCGTTCGGGCTGAACGGCTATGGGTGCTGCGAAGACCTGACGCACAAGCTGGACGACGTGCTGCGGGTCCCGAACATCCTCCGGATTTCGATCTCGCCCTTCGCCGACGTCGAGGCGTGCGCCGAGCGGCTCGGCAATCGATACATCTTCTCCTGGAAACCGAAGCCGCAGATGGTGGCCGGCGACTTCGACCCGGACCGCATCCGGGCCTACCTGAGGCACGCCCTCGAGGCGACCCGGGGGTGCGTCTTCGAGATGGTCCTGAAGGACACGCACACCTGCGAGGGCCGGCCGGAACGGTTCACCACCTGGAGCCGTATCGCTCGCGAGGAGGTCGAGCGCCTCGGCGAATGAAAGCAGCGCGGGGTGCGAACGGACGAACGCACGGCCGGAGCGCTCGTTTCACCGACGGACCGGCACTTCCAGTTCCATCCGCGCCGCCACCAGCCGCTCGAAATCGTACGTCCTTCGGGCCGTCTCGATCAACTCCCACCAGTCGATCTCCATCGGCCCGCTGTGCCGGATGCGGCCGTTGACGATGACCTTGACCGGCCGCGACCAGTCGATCATCTCCGGGCCGATCGTCACTTCGACCCGCCGCAGGTTCCGGGCCGAAAGGAGCAGCGTGTTCGCGTCGCCGTGCGGCCGGGCGGCCAGCTCGAAAGCGTGCCGCTTGTAAACCTGCCGCTGGGCTTGGCGCACGTCCATGAGCGCCGTGACCGGGACCTTCATCGGCTTCGTGAAGTCGTACTCCTCGGTGGCCGCCTCGGTGGCCCGGACCCACCAGGCCCGGCCCTGCCACACGCGGTGAAAGATCAGGTGGAACTCGCGCGGATACGGCTCGCGCCGGGCCGAGGAGACCCGGTCCCGCACGGCGTCGGTGTTCACGGCGATCCGGTGCGCCTGGCCGGGGTACTCGATGCCCTCGAACCGTTCGGCGCCGAGGCGGCGCATCTCGTTCGCAACTTGACAGCTAAGTGTGTTGATGCCTTCCTTCTGCCCCGCGACGATGTCCTTCTCGCCCCAGTGGGCCTGGACGGGCAGGTTCAGGACGTTCGGCAGGTACAGGATTGCCCCGGCGGAGCGGGCCTCCGTCAGCGGCCACGACGCCATCGGGATCGCCGCCGCCCACTCGCCCGGCGAGAACAGCACCGTTCCCCACGTCGTGTACCCGCCCTTGGAGTACCCCGTGAGGACGACGCGGTCCGAATCGACGTTGGCGCGGCGGCGGACGTCGGCGAGGACGCGGAGGGGGTAGTCGGTCATGGCGCGGCTGACGCGGTAGGGGCCCTTTTTGGGCGCCTCGGGGCACGCCAGGAGCACCTGGTCGACGGTCTCGCGGAGGACGGACTCCATCTCGCGAGCGAAGGCGTCGCCGCTGCCGCCCGTCCCGTGGCAGGCGATGACCAGCGGCAGGCCCTTCGAGGCGTTCGCTTCGTACCCCGGCGGCACGCGGAGGACGTACTGGACCGGCTCGCTCGCGCCGGGCTCCGTGCCTGAGGTCTGAAGGCGGTGTACGCCCGGGGCCAGGTCGTCCCGGGGCGCCACCTCGTGGAGGAGGGCCCGGAATCCGTCCCACGTCTTCGGCTGGATGCTGGCGAACCGGCCGGCGATATCCCGGCGCTTGGCGGCGTCGGGCTCGCGGAAATAGGCGGCCAGGAGCCCGGGCGGACCGCCGGACGCGGCGGATTCGGCTGAGCTTTCGGCGGCATCCGTCTCCGCGGCCGTCGCGGCTCCAGCCCCTAACCGGACCGACAGCGCAGCGGCCAAGACGAGGCACGATGCCAGCCAACGGTGAAGCGCCACCCGCCGCTCCTCGTATAAGGAAGGGGACGGCCGATTGTAGGGCGGGCCGTTGTCGGCGTCGAGGACGTTCGGCGGCTGCGGGGCACCGACACCACGCATCAGCACAGAATGCTGAACCGCCGCCGGGTTCGTTCGTCCAAGGTAACTGAGGTCGTGCGGCAGAGCGGAGGTAATGATGGGGCGCATCGCAGTGACGTGGCTGTTTCTGCTGGCGGGGGCGGTGTCGGCTTACGGCGGGGACCGGCAATCCGCCTGGGGACCCGAACTGGACAGCGCGGCTCCGGCACTCGACCCGGAGATGCTCGTCGTCGCACGCTTCGGAGGTCCCGGCGACCAGGGCTTCACCGACGTCCAGGTTCGCCGCGGGACCGTCGCCGCGACGGCCGGCACGGCGTTCCGCGTGATCGTCACCTGCGGCGGCGACGAACCCCGCGTGCGGGTCTCCGGCAACCTGGTGCGGCACCAGCCGGACCTGAAGGGCGGCATCCCGGCCTTCAAGCGGAAGCAACTCGGGCCGTTCGCCTATGGCTACAAACAGGTCCATTCGATCCTCCAGCAGCCCTACATCACCGGCCCGGGATGGACGTGGTGGGACTGGTCGCACGGCCCGTGCAAGGAACGGAGCCTGATGGCCGACTCCCGGTGCACGTTCCTCGCGACGATGCCCAACGGCCACCTCTTCGCCATGGGCAAGTGCGACGGCGGCAACACGACCCTCCACCGCGACCCACGGGACCTGGACGAGAAGCTGAAGTTCCACATCAAGGAGGGCGGCGGCAAGGGCACCAGCTCGTTCTGTTACGAGATCGATCCGACCTCCGGCGAGCCCGTCCGGCAGATGGTCCTCCGCGGCTTCGCCAACGCCGTCTGCTGGGACCGGTGGGGGCGGGTGATGGTCGTCGGCTGGGGGATCACGCAGCACAGCGAAGGCGAGCCGTTCGGCTATCCCGACGGGGCGGGCATCCTGGTCGCGGACCGGGAGTGGCGGGAGGCGCTCCTGAAGGCCCACGTCGGCCCGGGCGGCGTGTTCCACGCCTGTGCGATCGACTCGGCGACCGGCCTGGCCGCGGCCGCCGGCTTCACCGACAAGGACGACCTGGAGCAGCTCCACGGACCTCAGACGCGTCCCGGCGGCGGGAAGGACGCCTTCCTGGTCGTCTTCCGGCTGTGGGGCCCGCCCGAGAAGGACGGCGGCGAGACCGAAGGCACGGGCACCCGGGGCCGCCGAGGCACTGGCAATTCCGCCCCTCGCCTGCCATACTGAGGGCGTTCGCCGAGTGGCGGGGTGCCTCCCGCTTCAGTGTAACGGCGCCGAGGGACGGGTCTTGGCGTGGCTCGCAGGAACAACAAGGGCGTCGGTGCTGGCACCATGGGATGGTCCGAAACCCCCGGCCAGGCAGTTCGCCGGCGGAACCGCCACCTGCTTGTCGCTCTCGGGATCTCAGGTGCTCTATTGCTGTTAAGCGGATGGTTGGTGCTCTTTCCAACCTCCGGCATTCCTAGCAGGGGCAGCGGCGACTGGTATATCACCGCTTTGCAGGGGCGCTTTGACGAGACTCGGGCCATTGTTGTCTCGCGGATTGTAATCCCCGACAGCGGTGTTATCACGTCCCCGACGCCGGACACCCCGTTCTGGGCGAGCCTCGTCCTCGACGATCACCGCTATGGCGAGCGGCGCGTGCTGCGTGGGACCTCGCAGGCCAGGGCACGGCGTTTCTGGACCGAAGCGCAAGGCACAGGCCTCCCCTTGGAGCCGAGCCTCCGGCTGAAGTTGGGCGAGTTGATGCGCGAATTGCGGGACCCTGAGGACCGGGCCTTCGTCTATCGGATGTTGCAGCCGAAACCGCCGCCTCGCAGGGATGGCGCTGCCAACGGGACCCCGAATCCATGATGAAGCGACGCCATTTCCTTTCGACCCTCGGCAGGGCGGCCGACGCCCTGGCCCCCGCCATCTGGGCGGCGCCCCGCCGGCATCCGAAAGCCCGGCACGCTGACGCACGAGTCCGGCCACGTCGTCGACATGATGGCCACGTGCCTCGACCTGGCCGCGGCCGACTATTCCTACAACGCCACTTGCCGCGCGGCGGCCTTCCCAGGCCGCCGCGATCAGGCCTGAAGCGAGTTCCTGGCGGCATGGGAAGGCCGCCAGGCGGGATGAAGTAGCGAACTGGCGTTGTAGTACTATCCGAAGGCGTACGCGGGCCAGACAATCGTCCCGCTCGAAGGAAAGAGCCTGCGCCCCGTCTTGGAGACGGGGCGACGGCCGGGTCACGAGGCCCGCTGCTTCGAGCACCGCGGCAACCGGGCCGTCCGGGCCGGCGACTGGAAGCTCGTTTCCGAGGTGACCCGCGGCCGGTGGGAGCTGTACGACCTCGCGGCCGACCGGACGGAGCTGAACGACCTGGCGGAAGAGCGGCCCGAGAAAGCCGCCGAGCCGCTCGCCCTCTACAAGGCCTGGGCCGAGCGGTCGAACGTCCGCGACCCGGAGGAGTTCCACCGCCTGCAATGCGGCAGACGAAGGCCCAAGCCCGAGACGCCGACCACATAGGACGCGCCATGCATGCTGCCTTGGGTCCACGGCGTATAGCGATCGCCATGCTGACGTGCGCCACCTGTGCCTTGGCCTTGGGAAGCGGTTTGCCGACGGGCGTATCGACGGCCGAGTGCATCACTTACGGCGAGCCGCGTCACGTCTGCGATCTGGCCAACCGAACCATCGACGAGTCGAGCGGCCTGGCCGTGAGCCGCCGCACGCCCGGCGTCTTCTGGACGCACAACGATTCCGGCGACGGGCCGGTCGCCTACGCCTTCGGGCCCGAGGGGGAGCACCTCGGCCTGCTTCGCCTGAAGCGCGTGTTTGCCCGCGACTGGGAGGACATGGCTTCGGTCCGGCGCGGCGGCCTGAGCTATCTCCTGCTGGCCGACGTCGGCGACAACTCGGCGATCCGTCGCCGGTGCCTGATCCACGTCGTCGCCGAGCCCGTCGTCGGCACGAAGGAGGAGCCGGCGGAGGTCGAAGCGGACGTCTTCCGGACGATCGAGTTTGCCTACGAAGACGGCCCGCGCGATTGCGAGGCCGTCGCCGTCGATCCCGCCGACGGGACGATCCTCCTGGCGGACAAGCTGGAGGGAGGCGTTTACGCGCTCTCGTGGCGGGCTGATGATGACGGGCCGCAGACGGCCAGGCGCATCGCCGGAACAAGCGTCCGCGGCGTGACGGCGATGGATGTTTCGCCCGACGGTCGCCGGGCGGTGCTCCTCACGTACGGCGATGCGTTCGAGTTCGTTCGCGGCCCGGACGAATCCTGGGCCGACGCGTTCCGGGGCAAGCCCCGGCGCATCACGATGCCACGCCGCCGCCAGGGCGAGGCCGTCGCCTACGGGGCCGACGGCCGCAGCCTCTACCTGACGAGCGAGTTCGTCCCGACGCCGCTCTGGGAAGTGCCTGCGAAACCGCCGGCCCGTTGATTCCGCCCACCCGGTCTGCTACCGTGCCTGTGAGCCGGCGGGAATGTGCCTGCCGTCGGAGCGCGTAACGGTCCGCCATGCCGAAGCTCCGTTTGATCAACCCGAGAAACCCCCTCGTTGCCGTGCTCCAGGGCCCTGTGGCGCGGCGGGTCACGTTCGGGCGCAAGGCCCTCTTCATGCCGCTGGGCCTGGCGGTGGCGGCGGCGGTCGTCCCGGAGAGATGGGACGTCGAGATCCGCGACGAGTGCACCGGCCCGGTGCCGATCGACGACGCACCGGACCTGGTGGGCATCACGGCCATGACGTGCCAGGCCCCTCGGGCCTACGAGATCGCCGATGCCTACCGGCGGCTCGGCGTGCCTGTGGTGCTCGGGGGTGTCCATCCCTCGGCCCGGCCGGAGGAGGGCCTGGAGCGCGCTGCCGCGGTCGCGGTCGGCGAGGCCGAGGGCACGCTGCCGCAGATGCTCGCCGACTTCGAGGCCGGCCGGCTCGGGGGCATCTATCGCGTCACCGAGAAGGTCCGTATCGCGACGCCCCGCCGCGACCTGCTGAATCCCCGTGATTACCTCGCCGGCCATGCCGTCCAGCTCTCGCGCGGCTGCCCCATGCGGTGCCGTTTCTGCACCACCCATGCCATGTACGGCGGCCGCTACGCCGCCCGTCCGGTCGGCGAGATCGTCGACGAGGTCCGCAGCGTCGGGGCCCGGCGGGTCGTCTTTGCCGACGACAACGTCGTCGGAGACAAGGCCTGGGCGTGGGACCTCTTCCGCGAGCTGGAGAAGCTCCATGTCGGCTGGTGCGGACAGGCGCCGATCACGATCGCCCGCGACCCGGCGTTCCTCCGGGCCGCCAGGCGGAGCGGCTGCCGGGGCCTCATCTTCGGCCTCGAAAGCCCCAATCCCGAGAGCCTCAAGCTCGGGAACAAGACCTATTGCGACCCGGCCGACTACCTGTCGCTGCTGGCGGAGGTCCGCCGGGCCCGGATCGGCACGTGGGGCTCGTTCATTTTCGGCTTCGATTCCGACAACCTCGAATCGTGCCGCGAGACCGTCCGCTTCGCCCGCGAGGCCCGCCTCGGTTTCGCCATCTTTCCCATCCTGACGCCATACCCCGGCACACCGTTCTTCGACGAGTACGAGGCGGCCGGGCGGATCCTGACGACCGACTGGTCGAAATACAACGGGGGGTCGGTTGTCTTCCGGCCGGCGGGCATGGCGGTCCCTGAGCTGGCCGGGGCCCAGAGCGCGGCGTTCCACGAGTTCTTCTCCTGGTCGAGCGTGCGCGAGCGGCTGGAGCGTCCGCCGCGGCAGAAGGTCGCTTGGCTGATGAACCTGGCGGCCCATTGGGGCTTCCGCTACTACTACCGCCGCCAGGGCCGCGCCATGCCGACCTGGCGCGACGCCCCGGCGTGGCGCCGCACCGTCCCGGCCTGACCGCTTCCCGAATCCGCCGCCTTTCGACGGGCCCAGGGCGGCCCTGAGCGTGGTCGAGGGGCCGCGAACCCGGAGCGGACCTGCCGGGGTATTGTCCGAAAGGGCCAGCCCGTGACGACGCGCATCGGCCTGGTGGGCCTGGGGATGATGGGCGCGACCCATCTGAAGGCCTACCGGGCCATCGAGGGGGCCGAGGTCGCGTGGCTTTGCGACCTTGACCCGGCCCGGCTCGCGGGGGACCTCTCCGGGGCCGTCGGCAACATCGACACCGGGGCCGCCGGTCGGTCCGACTTGGCGGGCGTCCGCACCACCGACGAGTACGCCGACCTCCTGGCCGATGCGTCATTGGACGCGATCGACCTCTGTGTTCCGACCTTTCTGCATGCAGACATGGCTCTCCTGGCCCTGGAGGCGGGCAAGCACGTCGTCTGCGAGAAGCCGCTGGCCCTGACGTCGGCCGATGCGTTCGCGGTGGTCGAGGCGGCCCGTGCGGCGGAGCGGCTCCTCCTGGTCGGCCACTGTCTGCGGTTCTGGCCGGAGTACGTCGTCCTGAAGGGCCTCGTCGACGCCGGCCGCCTCGGCCGGGTCCGGGCGGCGACGTTCCGCCGGCACGGCTGCGTCCCGGGCTGGGCGTGGGACGGGTGGCTGGCGGACGTGCGGCGGAGCGGCTCGGCCGCCCTCGACCTGCACGTCCACGATGCCGACCTGGTGCGGTGGTACGTCGGTCCGCCGAACGAGGTGTCCAGTGAAGGCGATCTCGACGCCGCCGGCGGCGTCGTGCGGATCGAGACCCGCTACGGATTCGACGGCGGGCCGGAGGTCGTCGCGAGCGGCGGGTGGGACCTGCCGACCGACGAAGGCTTCTACATGTCCGCCGAGCTGGAGTTCGAAGGCGGTTCGGCCCGGTTCGACTCGCGCCGCTCGCCGACGCTCCTCGTTCGCGAGGCGGGCCGCGAGACGCCGCCTACGGTCACGGCGGGCGACGCTTACACCGAGGAGCTGCGCCACATCGTGGCGTGCTTGGCGGCGGGCCGGCCGTCGGAGCGGATTGCCCCGGAAGACGCCGCCGCGGCGGTCGCCCTCGTGGAAGCGGAGGTCGAATCGGTCCGCACGGGCCGGCCGGTGCGAGTCGAGTCGGGGTCGGGAGGGCGACGATGAATCACAATAGGTCAAGCCATATGGGTCTCGCGCTCCTGGCCGCCCTGTCGGCCGTGGCGTGCGCGGCAGGGACCCCAGAGGTCCCCGACCGCGACGTGCCCGACGGCGTGTGGGTCCGCTCCGGGTGCCGTTTGGCGGTGGCCGAGTCGACCATCCGCCGGCCGCGGTTCATGGCCTTCGACAACGAGGGCACCCTCTACGTCAGCCTGCCGGGCGAGGGTGTCGTCAAGTCGTGCCGCGACGCCGACGGCGACGGCTACTTCGAGTCGCTCCAGACGTTCGTCGAGGACCACCGGACGGTGCACGGCCTGTTCTGGCGCGAAGGATGGCTCTGGTTCACCGAATCGGGGGCGATCTTCCGGGCCCGCGACACCGACGGCGACGGCCGGGCCGACGAGACCGTCACGGTGGTCCCGAAAGGCCGTCTCCCCAGCGGCGGCGGGCACTGGTGGCGGCCGATCCTCATCCACAAGGGCCGCCTGTACACCGGCATCGGCGACTCGGGCAACATCCGCGACCTCCGCGACACGCCGCGACAGAAGATCTGGTCTTACGCCCTCGACGGGGGCGACGAGCGGCAGTTCTGCTCCGGCATCCGCAACACCGAGAAGCTGGTCGTCCGCCCGGGCACCGACGAGATCTGGGGCATGGACCACGGGTCCGACTGGTTCGGCCGACCCATCGAGCGGAAGGACGACCGCGTCGACCAGGAGATCACCGACCTCAACCCGCCGGACGAGATGAACCGCTACGTCGAGGGCGGCTGGTACGGCCACCCGTTCGTCGTCGGCAGCCGCTTGCCCCGATACGAGTTCCTGGACCACCCGGAGATCGCCCGCTTGGCGGCGACGACGATCCCGCCCGAGTGGCCCACGGGGGCCCACTGGGCCCCGAACGCCATGACGTTCTACACCGGCGCCCGCTTTCCCGGCGCCCGCGGCGACGCCTTCGTCGCCTACCACGGCTCGTGGAACCGAAGCCACAAGGCTGGCTACTGCGTGACCCGAGTCTTCTTCGAGGATGGCCGGCCGTGGGGCGAGAAGGTCTATGCCAAGTTCCTGACCGGCGACGACGAGGTCCTCGGGCGGCCGGTTGACGTGGTCCAGGCCCCCGACGGGTCGCTGCTGGTCAGTGATGACCGCGGTAACCGTATCTACCGGCTTGATTACGTGGGGGAGGAGTGATGGGGGCCCGCGTTCTCTGGCTGGGTCTGGCGTCAGCGGCGCTTGCGGGGTGCGGCGCGTCGGCGGGGCCGGCCGGTATGGACCCATCGGCCGAGGCGAATGCGGACCTCGCCGAGACGGTCTCCGGGCCAGTGGACCTGACGCTCGGCCCCGTCTCGACGTTTGAGTCGGCCTGTGCTCGTTGTCACGGGCCGGAAGGGGCGTTCTACGGGCAGGCGTTCGCCGACCTCGGCCCGTCGGAGCTCCGCAAGGAGGTCCGCGAGATGATGGAGGGGCCGGGGGAGCTGCACCCCTCGACCGCGGAAGTCCTGGCCATGGTGGCGTACCACCGGGCGATCCGCCGCGAAGAGCCGTTCGTCTGCATCCAGAACGGGGCGGCACTCACCGCCGGGGACGCCGAGACCATTCGCGGTGAGGCGTCACTCGAGGCCGAGGTCGTCGTCGAGGCCGGCGACTCAACCACCCGGGCCGAACGTGACGGGCCGGCCTGGACGGTCGCCGACCCGCCGGCGCCGCCGTTCGAGGTCCGCGTCGAGAAGGGCGGTCGGGCCGTTCGGTTCACCTTTCCCGCCCGGCAATGGTCCGCCGCGGATGGCGAGTAGGCGGGCCGCGGCCCGGCGTCCGTACGCGTCCTCGAAAGGAGCCGCCACGGTGCCCAATGAGCCCCTCGGCCTCTCGATCGACGAGGTGGTCCGCCGGACCGTCGCCGAGACGGCACCGGCCCTCGGTTACGCGTCCCGCCGGAAGGGCGAGCGCCTCGCCGCTTGGCAGCGCCGTCTGCGGCGCAAGCTCTGCGACCTGTTGGCTATCGCCGGCAAGCCGCGGCCGGCGCCGCCGGTCCGCTTCGTCGAGGAGAAGCCGTGCGACGGCTATGTGCAGCGCCGCGGCTACGCGGTCGCCGAGGACGGCCTGGCCGTGCCCCTCTACGTCCTGGAGCCGGACCCGAAGCCCGAGGGCAAGCTGCCCGTGTGCATCGCCGCCCACGGCCACGGGCCGGGGAAGGTCGTGCCGGCGGGCGTGGCCACCACCGACGAGGCCCGGAGGCTGATCGAGTCCGGCGAGCGGGACTACGGCGTCCAGGCGGTCCGACGGGGCTACCTGGCGCTCGTGCCGGACCTTCGAGGCTTCGGCGAGCTGGTCCTGGCTGAGGACGTGTCGACAGGGCGAGCCGGGTGCTGGCAGCTCGCCAACCGGATGGCCCAGCTCGGCCGGCCGCTGTTGGGGCAGCGGGTCTCGGATGTCATGCAGCTCATAGACTGGGCCCTGGCTCGGCCGGACGTCGACCCGAAGCGAGTCGTCATGACGGGGAACTCAGGCGGCGGGACGATGACGCTCTTCACGGCGGCCGTGGACCGACGGATCGCCGCCGCGGCGCCGAGCTGCTACTTCTCGACGTTCGCCGGGAGCACGCTGGCGATGTGGCACTGCCCGTGCAACTTCGTGCCGGGCCTGTCGCAGGTGGCCGAGATGGCCGACCTGGGGGGCCTGATGTGCCCGCGGCCGATGCTCGTCATCGCCGGGGCGACCGACACGATCTTCCCCATCGGCGAGGTGCGGAAGGGCTACGCGGCCCTGCGGCGGACCTACGCCGACGCCGGTGAGGAGGGGCGGCTGGATCTCTATGAGGGGGGCGAAGGGCACCGGTTCTACGCTGCCCGCGTTTGGGACTTCTTCGACGAGCAGTTGGGTAACCGGGCGTAAGCCGTTTCCTGGACCTGTCTTACGGCCACAGCCAGGCATTTCCCCGCTTTAGCGCGGATTTAACCCCCGCCACGCACCCGCCTAATCCCCGCGAGGTAGACTGTCGCTGGTTGAGGGACGAGACAGCCGCCCGGCGGAGTCGAGCCAGTCGTGGCCGGGAGGGCTGATCGGGTGCCTCCAGCGCCGGGGCCCGGCGGGCGGGACGCTGTCCGACGGCCATATGGGCGGGCTCAGCCCTTCCGGCGCGGCGACCTTGATAGCTTGACCTGCATGCCGTTTCTCTCACCCGCGGCGCGTGGCCGCCCGTCCGGGCGGCCCGCGCCGCCGCCCCTTTCAGCGTTTGCCTCCCTTGCTTCCGCTGCGCGGCCCTCGTGCGCGAAACCCGTCCAGACCGCCGAGGTACCGCCGGCGCCTGTACTTCCCGCCCCTTGCCGCCGACAATAGACGGTAGGAATCGAGCGGTGAGCGGAGGGAGCGAATGAGCCGCACGTCGCGATGGCTGCTCGGGTCAATCCCGCTGGCGCTGCTGGCGGGCGGCATCGCTTGGTACTCGGTGGGGTTCGGGCCGGGACGGCTGACGCGGCTCGCCTTCGGCCGGAGCGGACCGGCCCCGGAGATCCCGAGCGACCTCGACTGGCTGAACACGGACCGCCCGCTCCGTCTGGCCGACCTGAAGGGCAAGGTGGTCCTGCTCGACTTCTGGACCTACTGCTGCATCAACTGCCAGCACGTGCTGCCGGACCTCGCCCGCCTGGAGGCGAAATACCCCGACGCCCTGGTCGTCATCGGCGTTCACTCGGCCAAGTTCGACACACAGCGCCAGAGCGAGAACATCCGCCAGGCGGTCCTGCGGCACGATATCCGCCATCCGGTGGTCAACGACGCCCAGATGCGGATGTGGAAGGCGTACGAGGTCCGGGCGTGGCCGACGATCGCCCTCATCGACCCGGCGGGGGAGCTTGTCGCCGTCCGTCCCGGAGAAGGGGTCTTTAAGGCGTTCGATCCGCTGATCGCCCGGCTCATCGAGCGGTTCGAGGCCAAGGGGAAGGTCGACCGCGAGCCGCTCGAGCTGGCCCTGGAGCGCGACCGGGAGCCGGCGGCCATGCTCTCCTTCCCGGGCAAGGTGCTGGCCGACGCCGCTTCGGGCCGCCTGTTCATCGCCGACACCGGCGACCATCGCCTCGTCGTCGCCCGGCTGGCCGACGGGGCGGTCCTGGAGACCGTCGGCGGCGGGGGGCCCGGGCTGGACGACGGGCCTTTCGCGGAGGCGAGGTTCCGCGGGCCCCAGGGCCTGGCCCTCGATGGCGACCGGCTCTATATCGCGGACACCGGCAACCACGCCGTCCGCCTCGTCGACCTCGCCGCGGGGACGGTCTCGACCGTGGCCGGCACGGGCGAGCAGGGCCGCCGGTCGGGCCGCGGGGGGCCGGCGCGCGACACAGCGCTCAGCTCGCCGTGGGACGTCCTCCTGCACGACGGCGTCCTCTACGTGGCCATGGCGGGCTGGCACCAGGTCTGGCGGATCGACCTTTCGACCGGCCGGGCCGAGCCGTTCGCCGGGACCGGCCGGGAGGCCCGCATCGACGGCCCCCGCGACGAGGCGGCCCTCGCCCAGCCCTCGGGCCTCGCGGCCGACGGCCGGCGGCTCTACGTGGCCGACAGCGAAGCCAGTGCGATCCGGGCCATCGACCTCGGGCCCCCAGGACGGGTCGAGACGGTCGTGGGCGGCGACCTGTTCGACTTCGGGGACCGCGACGGGCGGGGCCTGGAGGTCCGCCTCCAGCACCCGCTGGGCGTGGCAACCTCCGAAGGGGTCCTTTTCGTCGCCGATACGTATAACAATAAGGTCAAGCGTATCGACCTGGCCGACCGCACCTGCATCACGTGGCTCGGGACGGGCATGCCCGGGCGGGTGGACGGACCGGGCCGGCAGGGCCGGTTTGACGAGCCGGGCGGCCTGAGCGTCGTCGGCGGCAAGCTTTACGTCGCCGACACGAACAGCCACGCCATCCGAGTCGCCGACCTCGAGACGGGCCGCATCGACACCCTCCACCTCCAGTTCGCCGGTCAACCCTCCTCGCCGGGCGCCGCGGCCGAAAGCCGTTGATGCGCCGCGCCGTTCGAGCTAGCCTTGTCCCCGGACATGCTGCGAAAAGGGGTGACATGAGAGGCATACGCTTGACCTTCGCACTTCTGGTGGTCGGCGTTGCGGGCACGGCCACGTTTGCGGAGCCGGCTTCCTGGACGCTGACGAACCACGCCGGCGACTACGAGAACGAGCTGGTGCGGCTCAAGGTGGCGCTCGACGCGCCGCCCGACCCGCAGCGGACCGTCGTCACCGAAGACGGGAAGCCCGTTCCGTTCCAGGTCGGCGAGACGGGCGGCGTGTGGGTCGCCACGACCATCGGGGCGGGGGTGTCGCACACCTACGAGGTCAGGCCCGGGAAGCCGCCGGCGGCCGAGCCGCTCGTCACGATTCGCGAGGAGGCGGGGGCGTGCGTCCTGGACAACGGTCTGCTGGCGGTGAAGGTGCCTGCCGGTCCGGCGGGCGGCGGCGGCCCCGTGCCGGGTCCCATCCTGGCGGTCCGCTCGGAGGGCGGCGCCTGGATGGGCGCGAGCCGCTGGACCACGCGGTGGCCCATGGCGAGCGTCCGGACGACGGTCCTCGGGCGCGGGCCGCTCTTTGCCAAGGTCAGCCTGGTTTCCGAGGGCCGCGTTCCGCCGAACGTCCGGGCCGAGCCGCCTCGGTCCGAGGTCACCCTGACGCTGAAGCCCGGCGAGCGGGTCGTCCACGTCGAGGAATCGCACCGCATGCACGAGGGCGATTCGTGGACGTTCGACTGTGCGGCGGGGTGGCAGCCGACGGGCGGCACCATGCGGCGGTGGCACGTCGGCCCGTTCAAGGGCAGCCCCGGGACGGAGAAGGTGGCCCTCGAGCCCGGACAGACGCGTCTCGGGGAGACGCTCCTCAACCTCCAGCCCCGGTGGACCCAGTCGTTCGACGAGGGCTGGTTCTTCGGGGCGACCGACGGCCGGACGGTCGTGGGGGCGATCCCGGCCCGGGCCGGCCGGTGGTACTGGGGCCACGACAACCTGATCCGCGTCAAGCTCAAAGGGAGCGCCGACTACGCGGGCCTTGAGTGCCCGACGTGGCGCGGCAGGCGATACTGGCTGCTCGTCGCCGGGCCGGCCGAGACGGTCGAGACCCGCCAGGAGCCGGACCCGCGGCGCGAGGGCCGGACCCGCAAGGTGGACGGCCTCGAGCGGCTCGTCACGCGGGCCGCCTTCCAGCCGCTCAATAAGCTGGTCCACGACTACATCCTGGAGTGGCCGGGCACCGAGCCGGGGGGCTTTCGCGGGGCGTTCTTCTACTCGAACTCGACGAACCCGACGGGCGCCCGGCGGGGCATGGGACGGGGCGCCCTGGCCGGCGCCGGACGCCGTCCCGGCGACCGGCGGACCCTCTCGACCGTCCAGGTCAACCTCGACCCCGACTGGTTCTGCGGCTACTGGCAGCGATGGGGCCCCATCAATCCGAACTTTCACACCGACTTCATCAAGTACCCGGTGGGAGAGGCGTGCAACCTGACGGCCCATCCGCGGTTCGAGGAGATCGCTCGCCGGGTCGAGGACGTTGTCCGCACGGACCTCTACTACGCCGTCACGCTGCCCGGCGGGGCGGGACAGGAGTGCCCGGGCTACCTGGCCCACTCGATGGGCTCGTGGAAGCAGATGGCCGACGTCTGCCGAAAGCACCTCGGGTTCGACCTGACGACGTGGCCGCGGTACCGTGCGGCGGGCTCGTTCATCGCCCACCTGTCGCAGCCGGTCGGGGGCGGCAAGCGGGCGTTCCATCCCGGCGGCGACACCCACCCCGGCCGGCCCGACCCGCTCGAGTTCGCCCGCGGATTCGGCGCCGACGTCGATCCGGGCGAACTCGAGACCGAGGAGCTGCCGGGCTTCGGCGTCGTGTTCCGCAACCGCCCCGACACCGACCGCGAGACGTACCTCGCGTTCAAGGCCGGGCCGAACCGCGGGCACTTCCACGGCGACCAGCTCGCGTTCCACTACTGCGCGCGGGCCCGGCCGGTCGCGGTCGACCATCATTGCTCGTACAAGCCGCGGGCCGGCCAGGAGCACATGCACAATCGCGTCGCCTTCCACACCGACGCGTGGCCCTACGCCAATATGGACGGATTTGAGCGCGTCCTGGCCGTCCGCACGGACGACCCGGAAGTGGACGTGGCGGTGGGCCAGGTCGAGTCGAGCCGACTACGGAAGCAGTTGAAGCTTCCGCCCGAGGAGTGGGACGCCATCGGCCCGCTGGAGCGGTTCGACCGGCCGCTCGTCTATCGCCGGACGGTCGTCCTGGTGAAGGGCCGGCCGGAGGACTACTTCGTCCTGCGGGACGAGTACACCGGGCCGGAGTTGTCGGCCGTCTACTGCCTCCACGTCCTGGCCGAACGGGTCGAGCGCCGCGGGCCGACGGTCCGGTGGCCGAACCTGACGCTCTTCTGTGCCGCCCCGACGACGTTCGAGTTCGAGCGGTTCCCCTGGGAACACGACAACGGTGGGCGGGAGCACACCGAGGGCGTCCGCCTCAGGGCGCGGGGGGCCGACGTCGAGTTCATCACGGGGCTTTACCCGGGTCCGAAGCCGCCGGAGATGACGGCGACGCCGCGCGGCGTACGGCTCGACTTCGGCGACGGGGCGGATCTGGTGGAGTTCGCCGCGGCCGGGGTCTCAAGCGATGCCGACGCGGCGCTCGTCCGATTCGAGCGGGACGGCCGGTCGCGGACGGTCCTCAGGGGCCGGGACATCGACCCGGACCGGAGCCAAGGCGAGGTCGGCCTGTTCATCCCAGACGTGGGCTATCCGTTCGGCCCGATGCCCGCCTGGCTGGAGCGTCAGCGTGACACGGTGCCCGACTGGCACCGCCCGTGGCCGTAGAGATCGGCCGCCGTCGCTTCGCCGACGGTGCAGGCCGGGCCGCGCCAGCGTTCGGCGTGTCCCAGCTGGTCCTACGGCTCGGCTTCTTCCGGGGCCGGCTCGCCCGTATCCCGCGGCGCGGTTGCCCCGCCCTCGGGCCGCCGCCTCGTGACGGTGATGGTCCTGCCGCGCGCCGCCTTGACCCGTTCCTGGACGAAGGCGCCGAAGGCGGTCCGCTGCTCGGGCGTCAGGGCCTGCATGACGGCCTGCTCGGCCTCGGCCTGCATCTGCTCGCGGACGGCGGCCTGCTCGCGCCAGAGGTCGCGCATCCGCTGGCGGCGCTGCTCGGGAGGCAGATCGCGGAGCCCCTCCATCGCCTCCCGGCCCAGGCTGCGCATCTGGGTGGAGTTTTCCCGTAGGATGTCGCGGATCTGGTTCCGCTGCTCCTCCGAGAGGCCGACCTCGGCGGCGGTCTGCTCGTCGGCGAGCGACCACAGGCTCCGCCGGCGGGTCTCCTCCTCGTGCCGCATGTCGGCGAGTTTCTGGAGCGTGGTTCGCTGCGCCTCGGCCAGAACGTCGAGCGCCTGCCTTGAGAGCTCGTTCGCCTCCTCGCGGGCCCGGGCGAAGGCCTCGCCACCGCCGCGGAAGCCTCCGCGCCGGCCTTCCTCGCGACGGCCTTCGGCACCGGCCTCGGCCGGCTGACGGGCGGCCTCCATCTCCTGGCGTGCCCGGTCGAACACCTGCCGCCTCTGCTCGTCGAGCTCCTGAAGCGCGGCTTCCTGCTCCGGCGTCAAGCCGAGGTCGAGACGGACCTCCTCCTCCCTCAGGAGCCGGACCATTCGCTCCTCAGGGCTCATCTCGCGACGCGCCCCGCCGTCGCGGCGTCCTCGGCCGCGTCGGCCCTCGCGCGAGCCTTCGCGGCCCCGCCGTCCCTCCTCGCCCGGCCCCGCCGCCACCGCCGGCAGGACCACCACTGCCGCCAGAGCGGCCGCCAGCATCCAAACGGACATCTTCCGGACCATGATCGTTCTCCTCTTTGCAAGGGCCCCACAAGACCGGACAAACCGCTCCCTGATGAGGCCAAACGGACCTGGCCGGGGCCTATTGCCGGAATTCCCGCGGCCTCACCCGTCGCGATGGGGGTGAATAGGCTGCGCCGCACGGGCGTACTTGAGATGGGAATGGAGGTGTCGACGGTGTTGCTGGTGCCCTATCGCGTGGACGTGCCGATGCAGCGGTGGCCTCTCGCCAACGTCGCGCTGCTCGGGACGACCGTCCTCGTCTTCGCCGCCCAGGCCGGCCTTAGCGAAGCGGACCTCGACGACTTCGTCCTCGGCGGCACGGGCGGCATCGGCGGCTGGCTGACGCACATGTGGCTCCACGCCGGCGTCATGCACCTCGCGGGCAACATGGTCTTCCTGTGGGTCTTCGGCAATGCCGTCTGCGCGAAGGTCGGCAACTTCCTCTACGCGCCGATCTACGTCGGGTGCGGGTTGGCTGCCGCGGCGGCCCACATGGCGTTCGACGGCGGACCCGCCATCGGCGCGAGCGGGGCCATCAACGGCATCGTCGGCATATACCTGGTGTTCTACCCCCGCAACGACGTCTCGTGCTTCTACGTCTGGTACTTCCGGCCCGGAACGTTCTCGGTCAGCGGCTTCTGGATGGTCCTGCTGTGGCTGGCGTTCGACGTGTTGGGCGTGGCGCTCGGGCTGCCGGGCGTGGCCTACTGGGCCCACCTGGGCGGGTTCGCCGTCGGCTTCGGCCTCGGCCTTCTGTTGGTGGGGGCCGGCACAGTTCGGATGGAGGCCTATGAGGAGTCGCTGCCGGCTGCGGTGCGGGCGTGGCTCGGTCGCCGGAAGCCGGGTCCCCAGGTCGCGGCGCGGGTGCCCCGAGCCCTGCGTTCGGTGCATCGCCCGAAGAGCGGTCCCGCGACCCTACCGTTTGATACCGAAGTGCCCCGAGCGCTGCGGGTCCGCTGCGTATGCGGGGCGCGGCTGAAGGCGCCGACGGAACTGGCCGGCCGCGGCGCCCGTTGTCCCCGGTGCCGGCGCTACGTCCGGGTCCCAGGCGAGGCGGTGGAGCGCGTCTAGCGTCGTCTGGCGCGGCGTCCATGGCCCCGTTGGGCGTCGCGCCGGCGGGCGTCGGCGGCCTTGTCGGCGGCGGTGGCCTCGCGTCGGGCCTTCTCGCCCTTCCGGCGGAGCTCGGCGACGCTCCGGACCTTCAGGCGGGCGGCGCCCTTCGACTTGCGCGTCCCCCGGTAGGTGCCCTTGCGCTTCGCCGCGGCGAGGCGCTTCCGGGCCGCCGGGACCTCCTCGGCGTACTGAGGCAGCCACTTCGCCTGGGCGACGACCATCTCGTCGGTCATCTGCCACACTTCTTCCGGGTCGCAGACGGCCCCGACGAGCGGGTCGTGGAGCAGGGCCTGTTTCAGGAGCCGGAGGTCCCCCGCGACGCCCGCCTGGACGGCCATCCGCTGGACGCTGACGCTCGCGTTCAGCGTCGCCGCGCACGCCGGCGGCAGCGGCCCGACGCGCGGGATGCCGATGCCGTTGCGGTCGACGTAGCCCGGCACCTCGAGGATGCAATCGGCGGGCAGGTTCGGGATGCAGCCGTGGTTCTTGACGTTGAAGTGCCCGCGATACGTGCGGCCGGTCTCGAGGGCCTCGATGATCCAGCTCGCGTGCTCGGTGCCGCGGTCTTCGGGACCGATGGGCGGATCGTCGGCCTCCCGCCACTTGGGGAAGTCGGTCTCGAACCATCGCCGGCCCTCGGTGCAGACCCGCAGGTACCCGCCGGTCTCGCCGTGGATCCAGTGCCTCAGGTCGATCCACTTTCGGATTTCGCGGGGCCGCTTGCGGTACCAGGGCAGGTACTCCGAGAGGTGGCCGTTCGACTCGGTGGAGTAGTATCCGAACCGGCGGAGGACGTCGATGCGGACCTTCTCGGTCTCGGAGTAGACCGGGTGCCGCTCGAAGGCATCGAGAAGTTCCTCGCCGCCGACCTCGCGGCCCTGGTAGAAGACGCGGACGTACCACGTCTGGTGATTGATGCCGGCGCAGAGGATGTCGACGTCGCGGTAGTCGTCGGCCCCAAGGACATCGGCGATCTGGCACCAGCCGCCCTCCACGCCGTGGCACAGGCCGACGGTCCGGACGCCGCCGTGGTCGATGGCCGCCCAGGTGTTCATGGCGTTGGGGTTGGCGTAATTGAGGAAGAGGCAGTCGGGGGCGGCCACGTCGCGGATGTCGCGGCAGAAGTCGAGGATGCAGGGGATGTTCCGCTGGCCGTAGAGGATGCCGCCGGCGCAGAGCGTGTCGCCGACGCACTGGTCCACGCCGTACTTCAAGGGGATGTCGATATCAAGCTGGAACGCATCCAGGCCGCCGACACGGACGCAGTTGACGACGTAGTCGGCGCCTTCGAGGGCCCGTCGGCGGTCGGTCGTGGCCGTGACGTTCGCCGGGAGGCGGTTCTTTTGGAGGTCCTTCCGGCAGAGCCGGGTCACCATGTCGAGGTTGCGCCGGCTGATGTCCGTGAGGGCGAAGCGCGTGTCCTGGAGTTCGGGCACGCTGAGGACGTCGCGGAAGATCTTGCGGGTGAAGCCGACGCTTCCCGCCCCGATGAACGCCACCTTGATCGCCATCGCTGCCGCTCCTTCGGCTGGCCATGCTCCGTCACCGGTGCGTCTGGGCCCCGTATACGGCAGGGCGGGCCGCTGCGGCAAGGCAAAACGTCGGCGCCAGACAAATCGCACCGAACGTTGAATGCTACCCGCGGGGGACCTTACAATGGGCAAAGAACTCATCGGAAGGAGACGCCTCATGACCCGCATGGAAAGCTCGCCGGGCCTCTCGGAAGAGGTCCGGCAACTCGTTCTGCGGGGGTCCAGCCCCCGGTTCGGCGAGTTGGCCGAGACGTTCCCCTCGCACGGCCTGTGGTCGCGCCTGCGGGAGCTGGGCTCCGAGCTCTGGCTCGACACGGGGAACATGGGCGACGCGGACGACCTCTGGACCCGCGAGATGACCGCCCTGACGACGAACAACACGCTCCTGAACCGCGAGATCCAGACGGGCCGGTACGACGACCTGGTCCGCGATGCCGCCGGCCTGCTCGACGCTTACGAGCTGGACGAGCGGACGCGTCGGCTGGAGCTGGCGTTCGTCCTGAACGCCCACCACGCCCTGCGCCTGGTGGAGCGGTTCGATGCCTTCGTCTCGGTGGAGGAGCACACCGACCTGGCCCACGACCCGGACGGGGCGCTGGCCTATGCCCGGCGGTACTACGCGGTCTGCCCGGAGCGGTTCATCGTCAAGATCCCCCTGACGCCGGCGGGCCTGCTGGCCACGCGCCGGGCCGCCGCCGAGGGCATCCCCGTCAACCACACGCTGGGCTTTTCGGCCCGGCAGAACGTCGTCGTCGCGGGGTTCGCCCGGCCGAAGTTCGTCAACGTCTTCCTGGGCCGGCTGAACGCGTTCGTGGCCGACAACCGGCTGGGCGACGGGGCCTACGTCGGGGAACGGGCGACGCTCGCCTCGCAGGCCGCCGTCCGCTGCGTCGGCGAGTCGCTCGGCACCAAGACGCGCCAGATCGGCGCGAGCATCCGCGACGGCGGCCAGGTCCGCGACCTCGCGGGACTCGACGTTCTGACGATGCCGCCGAGCGCCGCCCGGGAGTTCCTCGAGCTCGGCCTCGCCCCGGGCGACCTGAGCGATCGGACGGGCGAGGACTACCGGCCGGCGTTCGCCGACGGCGTGGACCCGGAGGCCGTCGGCCTGAACACGCTGTGGGACGTGCCGGACGGGCTCGCCGACTGCATTGATGCCCTGGAAGAGGTGGAAGTCGACGCTATGGAAGCCGCCGATCTTGTCGGATTCTTCCACGACCACGGTTTCGGCGACCTGCTGGTGGCGTGGCGGCCGGAGGACATTGAGACGAGCGCCGCCGAAGGCAAGGTCCCGACGCTCCAGAACTGGCACGACCGGCTCGAATCCGGGGCCATCGGCCTCGACGCCCTGATGAACCTGGCGGGCCTCAACTCCTTCGCCGCCGACCAGCGGGCCATGGACGACCACGTCGCCGAGGTGCTGGCCGACGGCTGAGGGCGGGCCGGGAACGGATGCGGCGTCGCCCGGCTCGTCCCGGCCGTTCCCTTCGCGGTTTCCGGAGACGGCGGGATTGTCAAGTCACCTGGGGCGCGGTAGGATAGGGCGACACGTGGGACGAGGGGACGGAAGAGGAGACCGAAGGCCGTGAACGGCGACGCGCCAGTCCAAGTCGGTTACATCAAAGGCATCCGGTACGAGGTCCGGTTCAACAAGCTCCAGGACGGGGGGGCCGAGGTCCGCGAGCTCCGCGTGCTCGGCCACGTCTACACGCCCGAGGGAGCGGGCTTCGTCGAGCCCGAGGGCCACCGGACGGAGCGGGGCGTGACCGTCGTCCGGCGCCAGCCCCACGGCCGGTACGCCGTCATCCGGCCCGAGACGGGCGAGCCCGCCACCTCCACCACGGGGGCCATGGACTTCGACGACGCCTGCGAATTTGCGGCCAAGCAGGCGGCGGCGGCCGTCCTCCGCGACCGGGACAAGCGCGGCATCTGAGAAGGACGTCCGGGGCCGCCGGGTCCTTTCCGGCCCTGCGAGGGGCGCATCGCAACCTGCTCGCGGGGGCCTGGCCTCCTGAGGGCGCCTCATCGGTCTTCGCCGCCGGTCCTGCCTCATCACCAATTCAATTGCTTTCATGCCGTCCGCAGGCTACTCTGACTTGGACTCCGGCCGCACGACCCTCAAGGACAAGGAGACGACGATGGCCTTTCAGGCGCTCGCATGCTTGACCCTGACCTCTTCGCTTGTGCTGGCCCTTGCGATGGCGGGCTGTAACGGCGCCGCGTCGGCCCCCGGCTCGGGCGCTACGCCCGGGGAGACCGGCGGGGCCGTTCCGGAGTCCGGTGGGCAGACGCCCGAATCCGGCGAAGCAGCCCCCGACCCCGAAGAGGGGGCCTCCGGGGCCGCCGCTTTGAAGCCCGACTCCGGTGCCGAGGCCCCCGGCGAGGGGCCGCTCCCACAGGTCACCATCCATACCGAGAAGGGCGACGTCGTCCTGGAGCTGGCCGAGGACGAGGCCCCGAACACCGTCGCCAACTTCATCAGCCTCGCCGAGAAGGGCTACTACGACGGCCTGACGTTCCACCGGGTCATCGACGATTTCATGATCCAGGGCGGGTGCCCGGAGGGCGACGGCACGGGCGGGCCCGGTTACCGGATCGCCGACGAGTTCAGCCCGAAGCTCAAGCATACCCGCGGCGTTATCTCGATGGCCAACGCCGGCCCCAACACCGGCGGCAGCCAGTTCTTCATCACCCACGTCGCGACGCCGTGGCTCGACGGCAAGCACGCCGTCTTCGGCCGCGTCACCGAGGGCATGGACGTGGTCGACTCGATCGAGAAGGGCGACCGGATGGTCCGCGTGACGGTCGACCGGAAACGCGACCACGCTTACAAGCCGGAGACGCTCGGCCCGCGGTGAGAGTGCCGCTGTGTCGTGCGGCGAACGTTCCGGCGGGCGGGAGTCTGCGCGGCCGGGCGCGAGGGGCGCCGGCTGCGCGGAGGCGGCGGCATCCATGGGGCGGACACTTCTGAAGGTCGCTCTGGGGCTCGGTTTGGCCGCGGGGGCCGTGTGGCTCCTCTTCTTCACCGGCGGCGGGGCCGGCGAAGACCGTCTCCGCGTCTGCTTCTGGGGGGCCTACGAAGAATGGAACATGTGGAAGCAGATCGCCGCCGCCTTCGAGCGACGCCACCCGGACCTCCCCGTCAAGCTCGAATACTGGCCCGGCGGCCGGTACGCCGACAAGGTCCGCGTCGTCCTCGCGAGCGGCAAGCCGCCCGACGTGATCCTGTTCCAGGACGAGCCGTTCCCGCCGTTCTGCGAGTTCGGCAAGTTTGAGGACCTGACGCCGTACCTTTCGCGCGAGGGGGCCTCCCTCGATCTCTACCGCGACTACTGGCCGACCGCCGTCTCGTCGTTCCGGTGGCGGGGTCGGACCTACGGCGTGCCCGTCTGGGGCGGCAACAACCTCATCTACTTCAATAAGGACCTGTTCGACAAGCTGGGCGTCGCGTATCCGGAACCCGACTGGACGGTGGACGACTTCCTCGCCACCTGCCGGGCCCTGACCCGTGACTTCGAGGGCGACGGGCGGATCGACCATTACGGCTACACGCCGCCGTGGTGGCTCTACTGGCTGCCGTTCATCCACGCCCATGGGGCGGAGTTCCTGGAGACCGAGGGCACGTACCCCGCGCTGGCGTCCGAGGCCCGGTGGGCGTTCACCGACCAGCGGGCCCTCCAGGCGCTCACCTTCATCAAGGACCTGTCGTGGAAGTACCACGTCATGCCGCGGGCCGGCGAGGCCGGACAGATCTCCCAGAACGTCCTCTTCATGACCGGCCGGGTGGCGATGTTCACGAGCGGGCCGTGGGAGATGCCCTTTATGAACCGGACCGACCTGCGATGGGACGTCCAGCACGTGCCGCGCGGCCCCGGCGGGCGCGGAACGCGGGTGACGTGGGACGCGCTGGTGATGGCGGCCGACTCGCCCCGGAAGGACGAGGCCTGGACGTTCATCCACTTCGTCGCGAGCCGCGAGGCCCAGGAGATCATCGCCCGGGTCCAGCGAAGCGTGCCCGCCCTTGTGGAGGTGAAGGACCTGTTCGTCGAGGTCCGCCCGCGCAAGGAGGTCCACGTCGAACGGTTCGTCGAGGCGATGGACTACGCCCGGCTCCAGCCGATCACCGAGCAGTGGGAGAAGATGGCTCGAGCGGCGATGGAAGAGATCGGGATGATGTTCCGTGAGGAGGGCCGAGGCCCGGAGCAGGTCCTTGATCGCCTGTCCCGCCGGGCCGGTCCCCTGTTCGGACCCGAGGCGGAGGAGGGGACCGAGCGATGACCGGCCAGGGAACGATCCGCCCGGCCCCTGTCGGCGGAGCCACGTGGCGAGGCAGCCTCCGCGGGTACCTCTGGGCAGCTCCCTGGTTCGTGGGCTTCTTCGGGCTGACGATCGGGCCGCTCCTCTTCGCCGCCGTCATCTCCCTGACCGACTGGAACGGCATCTCGGACCTGTCGGAGGCCAACTGGGTCGGTGCAGGCAACTACGCCGACGTCTTCACGTCCGACGAGCCCATGCCCCGGGCCCTGTGGGTGGACCCGTCCTACCGGGCCCTGATCAACACCGCCATGTACGCCGTGGGGAGCGTCGCGCTGACGCTTGCGGTGGCGCTGGGGCTGGCGATGCTCCTCAACAAGGCGGTGCCGGGCATCGCCCTGTTCCGGACGATCTTCTTCATGCCGGCCGTCGTCAGCGGCGTCGCGACGATGGTCATGTGGCGGTGGGTCTACAACGCCGAGTTCGGGCTCATCAACACGGGCCTCAGGCGGCTGTACCGGCTGTGGAACGACCTCGCGCCCGGCGACTGGGCCGTCGACATGAGCGCCGTTCCCGGGTGGATCGAGAGCCCGACCTGGGCGCTGCCGGCCCTGGTGTTCATGGCCGTCTGGGGGTGTGGCAGCGCGATGATGATCTTCCTGGCGGGCCTCCAGAACGTGCCGGAGCACCTGTACGAGGCGGCGGCCATCGACGGGGCCGGGCCGTGGGGGCGGTTCGTCCACGTGACGCTGCCGCAGCTCTCGCCGACGATCTTCTTCAACCTCGTGATGGGCATCATCGGGAGCTTCCAGGTCTTCGCCCAGGCGTATCTGCTGCCGTCGGAGCCGGGCGGCCCGGCCAACGCCACCCTCGTCTACGTCCTCCACATCTACGAGAAGGCGTTCGAGGAGAACGAGATGGGCTACGCCTGCGCCCTGGGGTGGGTCCTGTTTGCCGTCATCCTCGTCGTGACGCTGATCGTCGTCGGGACGAGCCGGCGGTGGGTGTACTACGAATCGGAGGGGCCATGACCCGGCAGGCGGGCCAGCAGGTGCCGGTCTCGGCGATGCAGGCGGCCGCCCGTGCGGCGGGGAAGGAGGTCCGCCGGGCCCCCTCGCGGGCCGCCGGCGAGGGCCCCCTCGGCCTGCTCCTTCGCTACGTCGTGCTCCTGGCCTTGAGCTTGCTGTTCCTGTTCCCGTTCCTCTGGTCGGTGGCGTCGAGCCTGAAGACGCTGAACCACGTCTACGACTTCCCGCCGTCGCTGCTGGTGCGGGACCCTCAGTGGGGCAACTACGCCGAGGCGATGAGCGTCCTGCCGTTCCCCCGGTTTATCCTGAACTCGTTTTTCGTGTGCGGCCTGGTGGTGCTGGGGCAGGTGATCTCGGCGTCGATGGTGGCGTACGCCTTCGCCCGGCTGCGGTGGATCGGCCGGCGGTTCTGGTTCATCGTCGTTCTGGCGACGCTGATGCTTCCGTTCCAGCTCCTGGTGATCCCGCAGTATCTGATCTTCCGCTCTATCGGCTGGGTCAACACGTTCAAGCCGCTGATCGTGCCGGCGTGGCTGGGTGGCGGGGCGTTCGCCATCTTCCTGTTGCGGCAGTTCTTCATGAGCATCCCTCGCGACTTGGAGGACGCCGCCCGGCTCGACGGGGCGTCGGACTTCCAGGTGCTGTGGCACCTGATCCTGCCGCTGGCGCGGCCGGCCCTGATCACGGTGGCGGTGCTGAGCTTCATCGCGACGTGGAAGCAGTTCTTCGGGCCGCTGATCTACCTGTCGAGCCCGGAGAAGTACACGACGGCCCTGGGGCTGTCGATGTTCCAGTCGATGCACGGGTCGTTCGCGAACCTGCTGATGGCGGCGAGCGTGATCACGGCCCTGCCGCTGGTGGTCCTGTTCTTCGCCGCCCAGCGGTTCCTGGTCCGGGGCATCCTGCTGACGGGGATGAAGGGGTAGGGCGGAACGAACGGTTTCCGGCACCCGTTGCGAGCGGCCGGGCCTCGTGAAACGCTTGCAACGACGCTCGCTAGGCGCCACCATGGTGTCTTCCGTGGCAGTTCGGCCGCGGGGAACAGGGCGAGAGGGCGACGGATGCCGCAGGCGAACCGACGCACCTGGGGCGTTCTCGCCGCGGCCGCTGCCGCGGCGGCGCTCGGCCTGACGGCGTGCCGACCCGACCTCCGCGAGAAGACCGTCCCCCACCTCGACGACAGGACGGTCCGCCGGGTCGAGGGCAGCGACTTCGACCAGATGATCGCCGTCTGCCGCATCAAGGGCTTCCAGCGGCTGGACTTTGAGCGGGAGGGGGCCGAGTACGAAGCCAGACGCGACAAGCTCGATGCCGGCCGGCTGGGTGAGGCCCGCCGCCTCGCGCGGCAGGACCTGCACGATGCCCGGGCCGGGGGCGATCCGAAAGAGGTTGAGGCCGCCGAGGAGCGTCTCGTGGCGGCCGAGGAACGCTGGCGCGACGCTCTCGCCGGACCGCGGGCCGAGGTCATGGCGATTCTCTCCCTCGAGCAGCAGCGGGACTGGGCGGGCTATGTTCTGTACCACCACCTCCTCGATCGGTTCCGGCCGGCCGGCCTGGGCGAGGCCGAGAAGCTCCGCCTCCGCGAGCTGGCCAACGAGCAGGTCGAGGAAATCGTCGAGAAAAGCACCGTCCGCAAGGACCCGTTCCTCGAGCGGCTGGCCGACGAGGCGCTCATCGACCGGCTCGTCGAGCGGGCCACCGAACGCATCCTGGATCCCATTCAGCGCGAGAAGATGGCTCAGGCCGCCGGGTGAGATCGTGCCTCCCGCGCATCACCCATACATAAGGATAAATCTATGACCGAGAGGGTACGCTGGGGCATCCTGAGCACGGGTGCGATCGCCCGGACGTTCGCCCGGGCGCTCGCCGAGTCGCGGACCGGCCGGCTCGTCGCGGTCGGCAGCCGCAGCCGGGAGACGGCCGACGCCTTCGCCGCCGAGTTCGACGTCCCGGCCGCGCACCCCACTTACGAGGCCCTCCTCGCCGACGAAGCCGTCGAGGCGGTGTACGTGGCGATGCCCCACCCGTGGCACGCCGAGTGGACGATCCGCGCCGCCGAGGCGGGCAAGGCCATCCTGTGCGAGAAGCCCCTGACGATGAACGCCGCCGAGGCCGAGAGGGTCGTCGCGGCCGTCCGTGACCGCGGCGCCTTCCTCATGGAAGCGTTCATGTATCGATGCCATCCACAGGTGGCCCGGCTGGCGGAGCTGCTCCGCGACGGGGCGATCGGCGAGGTCCGCGTCGTCCACGCCGTGTTCAGCTTCCACGGCGGGTTCGGCCCCGAGGACCGGCACGTGGCGAAGCACCTCGGCGGCGGGGGCATCCTCGACGTCGGGTGCTACTGCGCGTCGTTGGCCCGGCTCGTCGCCGGGTCGGCCCGCGGCGGCGAAACCGCCGAGCCGGAGGACGTGTGCGGCTTCGCTCGCTTCGGCGAGACCGGCGTCGACGAGTGGGCCGTTGCGTCGCTGCGGTTCCCCGGCGGGGTGCTCGCCCAGCTCGCTTGCGGCCTGCGCGTCGGACAGCCGAGCGAGGCCCGCATCTACGGGTCGGAAGGCTCGATCCTCGTGCCGGACCCCTGGTTTGCCAGCCGCAAGGGCGAGCCGGCACGGATGGTTCTCCATCGCCAGGGGGTCGAGTCCGAGGAAATGGTCACCGAGGTCGACCGCGGCCTGTACGCCCTGGAGGTGGATGTCGCGGGCGAGGCCATCCGGGGTGGGGCCCGCGAGGCCCCGTTCCCAGCCATGCGGTGGGACGACACGCTGGGGAACATGCGGACGCTGGACCGGTGGCGCGAGGCGGTCGGCCTCGCCTATGACGCCGACCGGGCGTGACCCGCACGCCGGGCCACACCGTCCCCTCCGGATGGCCACTCGAAACGCTTGCAGCGGCGCGCGGCGGCCGCTAAGGTGCCCGGTTCACGCAGCCGGGCGAGGCGCCCGGCCGACTCGAACGGAAAGGCAGGCGACGATGGCCAAGACGCTCAGGTGGGGCAGCATCGGGGCGGGCGGCATCGCCCGGCTCGTCTCGACGGGCATCGCCCATTCGAAGACCGGCAAGGTCGTGGCCGTGGCCAGCACCTGGCCCGAGGAGGCCAAGGTCTGGGCCGAGGAGTTCCGCGACCACTTCGGCGAGGTCCGGGCCCACGAGACCTGCGACGATCTTCTCGCGGACCCCGACGTCGACGCCGTCCACGTCGCCATGCCCCACGCGTTTCACGCCAAGTGGGCCATCCGGGCGGCCGACGCCGGCAAGCACGTCCTCGTCGAGAAGCCCATCGGCTTCAACCACGCCGAGGCGATGGCCATCGTCGAGGCGGCCCGCCGAAACGGCGTCTTCCTCATGGAAGCCTACATGTATCGGTGCCATCCGCTCATTCACAAGCTCATCGAGCTCCTCAAGGAGAAGGCCGTCGGCGACGTCCGCGTCGTCCGGGCCACCTTCAGCTTCCACGCCGGCTTCAACCCCGACCATCGGCTCTACTCGAACGAGCTGGGCGGCGGGGGCATCCTCGACGTGGGCGGCTACCCGACCTCGATGGCGGGCCTGGTGGCCGGCCTGGAGCAGGGCAAGGAGTTCGCCGAGCCGACCGACGTTGAGGCCTACGGGCACCTCGGCCCCACGGGCGTCGACCACTGGTCGGTGTGCATCATGAGGTTCGCCGGCGACCTGGTGGCCCAGCTCGCCACGGGCGTCGGCCTGTCGATGGACAACGCCGTCCACATCTTCGGCGACGCCGGCGACATCTACCTGCCGAAGTGCTGGCGGATCACGCCCGAGGGCGGCCGCAGCACGATCACACTCACGCGCAAGGGCGCCGAGCCCGAGGAGATCGTCGTCGAGACCGACGAGTACCTGTGGGCAATGGAGGCCGACGAGTTCGCCAAGCACATCGAGAAGGGCCTGACGGAGCCGGAGTTCCCCGCCATGGGCTGGGAGGCGTCGCTGGCGAACGTCCGCATGATGGACGCCTGGCGGGAGCGGCTCGGCCTCGTCTACGACCGCGAGCGGTTCGACGCCAAGGCGCCGACGTTTTCCGAACGGCCCCTGGAGGTCCGCGAGCCGAACCGCATGAAGTACGGCCGCATCGCCGGCTTGGAGAAGGACGTGTCGCGCCTCATCATGGGCGTCGACAACCAGCACACCATGCCCCACGCCTCGGCCATGTTCGACGACTTCTTCGAGCGGGGCGGGAACTGCTTCGACTCGGCCTACATCTACGGCGGCGGCATGTGCGAGAAGGTCCTCGGCGAGTGGGTGGCCAAGCGCGGCCTGCGGGACCGGGTCGTCCTGCTCGACAAGGGGGCCCATACCCCCGAGTGCGACCCCGAGGGCCTGACCCGCCAGCTCCTGGAAAGCCTGGACCGGCTCCAGACCGATTACGTCGATATCTACGTCATGCACCGTGACAACCCGGACGTGCCGGTCGGCGAATTCGTCGACGTGATGAACGAGCACGCGAAAGCGGGCCGCATGCGGGCCTTCGGCGGGTCGAACTGGTCCATCGAACGCGTCGAGGCGGCCAACGCCTACGCCGAGGAGCACGGCCTGACGGGCTTCGCCGCCGTCAGCAACAACTTCAGCCTGGCCCGGATGGTCGACCCGGTGTGGGCGGGGTGCATCGCCGCCTCCGACCCGGCGTCGCGGGCGTGGCACGAGCGGACGCAGATGCCCCTGCTGGCCTGGTCGAGCCAGGCCCGCGGGTTCTTCACCGACCGGGCGGGGCCCGAGAAGCGCGACGACGCCCAGCTCGTCCGGTGCTGGTACGCCGAGGACAACTTCCGTCGGCGCGAGCGGGCCATCGAGCTGGCCGAGAAGAAGGGGGTCCTGCCGATCGCCATTGCCCTGGCGTACGTCCTGTGCCAGCCGTTCCCCACGTTCGCCCTGATCGGCCCGCGGCGGATCATCGAGACACGGACCTCGATGGCCGCGCTCGGGCTGGAACTGACGCCCGAGGAGCTGGCCTGGCTGAACCTGGAGGATTAGGTCCCGCTCCGCCCGCAGGGGCGAGGCATGCCTCGCCGCGACAGCAGCCGATCGCGATCCCTACGGCGGCGTGCTGCCGGTCACCTCGGCCAGCAGCCGGAAGAAGCCCCGCTTCCGCTCCGAGCTGATGCCCCAGTTCGGCGGCACCGACTGGTACCCCTCGTCGAACCCCTCGTCGGGCCGGCGAAAGTCGAACAGCCCCCAGCTCGCGTACTCGTCGATCGCGGCCAGCATGTTGTTGTCCGCGGCGTCGAAGGCGTAATGGTCGTCCTCGTTGAAGAGGATCGGCTGGCCGTGGTAGCTGGGGAGGGCCCGGCACAGGCGGACCATCTCCCGGATCCGGTCGGGCTCGTCGACGCCGTTGCCGTGGACCAGCAGGAAGTCGCCCGCCTCGGCGATGTTGTCGGTGGGGATGCGGTTGCCGCAGAAGCTCGTGCTCACCAGGAGCCGCCCGGCGGGGGTGTCGAGCCTCCCGGCGGACCGCTCCTTCACCAGCTCGATCAGCTCGTGGCACCGGGGGGCCTTGATGATGTCATGGACGTAATGGTGGGCGTCGACCTCGTTGCCGATCTCCACCAGGACGTTCGTGTAGCCCTTCTCCAGGAGCCAGTCGGTGGCGGCCTCGGCGGCACGGACGACGGCGGCCTCGTCGGCGAGCCGCTGGTCCTGGCCGAAGTAGAAGTAGCCCAGGATCGGGGCCATGCCCAGCTCGTCGGCCCGGTCGAGGATGGATTTCAGCCGCTCCAGGTAGGCCTCCCGCATGGACCCGTCCTCGCGGAACGTCGAATTGTGCCACGGCTGCTGCTTGGAGTAGCCGTACGGGTTGCCCCCCTGGAGGTTGATGGTGAACGAGAGCAGCCCGGCGTCTCGCCAGGCGGGCATCGCCTCGACGAAGCCGGCCGTGTTGCGGTCGGGGTCCCAGGGCCCGTCCGGGTAGTCCCACCGGGACCGCGTCTCGGGGTTCAGGTCGTCGAAGACGCCCTGGACCATTCGCGAGTTCATCAGGAGACCCTCGACCTTCATGCCCCGCCAGGTGCGGCCCTCGCAGGTGGGCCGGCCGTTCAGGTGAAACGCCCCGTCCTTGATGCGGACGACCGTCTGTCGTTTGTTCGGCATGTTTGCATCCTTCCTTGGTCAGTTCGCGCCGGCGCCGGGCGCGCGGTTACCTCTTCAGGCGGCGGAGCCGGCCGGACGACAGGAACCCCCACGCCATGCCCACGACGAGTCCCACGGTGTGGGCCGTGTTCGCAATCGGTCCCACGAAACCCGTCCAGCACAGGGCGAACCAGACGAGCAGGATGACGAGCGCCGGGCGGGCGAGGTGCAGCCCCGACCCCGGGTCGAGCCGCCCCCGGATCCAGATGAAGCCCGCCAGGGCGTAAACGATGCCCGACATCCCGCCGAAGTTCGGCCCCGCGACGGCGTACTGGGCCAGGTTCGACGCGACCGCCGAGACGAGGACAACCGCCACCAGCAGGCCCGAGCTCCGCCGCTTCTCGACGAGGCTCCCCAGGTCGTTCAGCCACCACATGTTGAACAGGATGTGCAGGATGCCGAGGTGGAGGAAGATCGGCGTCACCAGCCGCCACACCTGTCCCCGCCGCACCTCCGGCAGGCCCGGCTCCCAGGCGATGGTCGTGGCGGTCTCCTCGATCCGGGTGATCGTGATCCAGTCCTGGAGCCCCTCGTTCGTGTTGCCGAACCACGTCAGGGCCGTCACGACGACGCTGGCGACGATGAGCACCAGCGTCACGGGTCCCATGCGGCGGGGGTCTCGCAGACCCCAGCGGTTCGCCACGTCGACGTAACGCCGCTGGTACGCCTCTTGCTCGCGGCGCTGCTCGGCCTTCTTCGTCCGGGCCGCTTCGGCGGCGCCGTCGTAGGCGGGGTCCTCCGGGTCCTGGCCGAACCGCTCGAGCTGCTCGCGGGCGGTCTCGACGTGGTCCTCGGACTCGACCCATACGCCCCACCGGCCGTCCGGCTCGGGGTCCACCAGGTTGCGGATGTCTTGGGCGTAGAGGTGGTTGCCGAACCGGCGGGCCAGGCGCTCCTCGGGCAGGTATCCGATGCGGCGCATGGGCCAGAGGGTACTCCGCCGGACGGGCCGGGGTCAAGCGTTCCCGGTTGCCGCTGCGGCCGGCCGCCGGACCGGCCGGTCCGCGACGGGCGGCCGGGACCGTCCGTGGAGGACGCTGCGCTTGCAGGCGGCGCGGACTCCCGTCTATAATGCGAGGCGCGGCCGACCCCTGATTCGTTTCATGGGCCGCATTTATCCTTTTTGCCTATCCTGGAGGGCCGGTTCATGCTTCTTCTCGTCATCCGCAGCCTGTTCTTTCTGGCCCTGGCGGCGGTGGGGATTGTGCTGGGGGTCAAACTGGCCAACCGGTGGCCGGACCACGAGACGCTCCTGACGACCGTGGTCATCCTCGGGGCCATGGTCATCGGCGTTCTCGTCATCGTCCTGGACGTCCTCTTCCGCCGCAAGGACATCAGCGTCATCTCGGCGGTCTTCCTGGGCCTGATCGTGGGGCTCCTGGTGACGACGCTCCTCGGGCCGGTCGTCGAGCTGTACGTGGAAGGCGAGGAGACGCGGGGCCTGGTGCGGATCGGCATCGCCGTCGTCGCGTCGTACCTGGCGATGAGCTTCATCCTCCAGACGAAGGACGACTTCCGTTTCATCATCCCGTATATCGAATTCTCGAAGCAGGCGAAGGGCGGCCGGCCCATGCTGCTCGATACGAGCGTCATCATCGACGGGCGGATCGCCGACATCGCCGAGACGGGCTTCATCCACTCGCCCCTGGTCGTCCCCCAGTTCGTCCTCCGCGAACTCCAGGGCATCGCCGACTCCTCCGATCGCCTCAAGCGGAACCGGGGCCGGCGCGGCCTCGACATCCTCAACCGGCTCCAGGCCACCCCGGGCGTCGACGTCGCGATCGACGATACGGCCGTCGCCGCCGGCGAGGACGAGGGCGTCGACGAGATGCTCGTCCGTCTCGGGGGCCGGCTCTCCGGCCGGATCGTCACCAACGATTACAACCTGAACAAGGTGGCCAAGCTGCACGGCGTCGAAGTGATCAACATCAACGACCTCGCGAACGCCATGAAACCGGCCGTCCTCCCCGGCGAGGAGCTCGAGGTCAACGTTCTCCGCCCCGGCCAGGAGGAAAAGCAGGGCGTCGGGTACCTCGAGGACGGCACGATGGTCGTTGTCGAGGACGGACGGAGCAAGATCGGACGGACCGTCACCATCGCCGTTACGAGCGTCCTTCAGACCAGCGCCGGCCGGATGATCTTCGGACGGGTCGAGTCGTAGGACGTTCGTGTCGTGACATCGCGGGGAAAGAAAGGGATCCTCCTGCGCGAAATGCGCCCCCGGGCCCGGCGTTCCGTATAATGGAGTCGGGCGACGCGATCGGCCCGGACGCGGGTCCGCTTGCGCGGACCGGCCGGTCGCCGGCATAGCCGCCCGGCGGGGGGAAGGACCATGCCTACGGCCAGTCTGATCGTGGCGGCGGCGGGGCGCGGCGAGCGCTTCGCCGGGGCTTCCGGACCGGGGGGCGCCGAGGCCCCGCCGACGAAAGTCTTCGCTCCGCTGGCGGGACGGACGGTGCTCCGCCAGACGCTGGACTGTTTCGCCGGACTCGAGGGGATCGTCGAGGGCGTGATTGCCGTCGCCGAGGCCCATCTCGACCGGGCCCGCGAGGCGGTCGGCGCGAGTCTCGGCCAGGGGCGGCCGCTGAAGCTCGTCGCGGGGGGCCAGGAGCGCCTCGACAGCGTCGCACGCGCCCTCGACGAGACCGACCCGGGCACCGAGCTGGTCATCGTCCACGATGCGGTCCGGCCGCTCGTCCAGCCCGCGGTCGTCGAGGAGGCCATGCGGGTAGCCGTCGAGCGGGGCGCGGCGGTGGTCGGCCGGCCGGTCGATCACACCGTCAAGCGGGTTCGCGACGACCGGGTCGTCGCCGACACCGTCCCCCGGGAGGACCTGTGGTTGGCCCAGACGCCGCAGGTCTTCCGCCGCGAGGTCATCACCCAGGCGTACGGCCGGCGGCGCGACGTCGTGGGGCGGATCACCGACGACGCCCAGCTCGTCGAGGCCCTGGGGCGGGAGGTCGTCATGGTGCCGGGCGATGCGGCCAACTTCAAAATCACGACGCCCGAAGATCTCCGCATGTGTGAGGCCCTCCTGGCGGCGGGCTGGCCGTTCGCGTAGAGACGGTCTCATCACCTCCCTCTGCCCCGGCGGGAGAGGGGCGGGGTGAGGCGGCTGAGTGGCATTGAAGCAGTTGCTCGGCGCCGAATTGCCGCTGGTCTGCCCGGCATCCCTTTTCCGTTGCGGCCCTCCGAGTTTTCCGGGATACTTTTTGCGCGGGGGCACGGAGACCCGCCGCGCAGTTATCGACAGGTTGCGCTCACCGGTTAGCGATCATCGGTGCGCAGGACGCCTCGCATGCCGCAAGGCCCGCACCCGAACGAGGGTTCGCCCGCGTCCGCTACAACGGAAGGCGGCGCGCGCCGCGGCTGGGTCACCCCCGTGGCCCTGGCGGTCGTGGCGGCGGTGCTGGCCCTCTGGCGGACGAGCGAGAGAAGCCTTTTCACCGCCCACGAGGCCCGCGCGGGCCGGGTCGCCCGGAACATGCTCCGCTCGGAGGTCTGGCCCGAAGGCAAGCCGAACCCGTGGATCGTGCCGCAGTTCTCGTCGAATGCGTCGCCGGACGAGAACTACCAGAAGCCGCCGCTCTACTACTGGCTCGTGGCGGGGGCGAGCGCCGTCCCGGGGGAGGTGACGCGCCTGACGGTCCGCCTGCCGAGCACCGTCGGGTTCGTCCTGATGGTCCTCGCGACCTACGCCTTGGGCGATTGTGTGGCGTCGCGGCAGGTGGGGGTCTTGGCAGCACTCGTTCTTCTGAGCACGCCGAAGGTCCTGTGGTGGGGGCGAGCGGGCATTCTCGACCCGCTCCTGGTGGCGTGCATCGCCGGGTCGCTGCTCTTCTTCTTCCGGGCCCACCTGGGCCGCGGCGGGCGATGGCAGGTCTGGCCCTTCTGGGGCCTCGCGGGCCTGGGGACCCTCATCAAGGCGACGTCGCTGGTCGTCCCCCTTCTCGCCGTGGCGATGTATCTGCTTGTGAGGATGCGTTCGGACGGGCTGTGGGAACCGCTCAAGCGTCTTCGGCCGATCTCCGGCCTGCTCGCGCTGCTCCTCGTCGCGGCGCCGTGGCACGTCGCGGCCCACGTCGCGACCGAGGGCGAGTTCAGCCGCGTCTACTGGGGCCGGCACGTCTTCGGCCGGGCGACGGGGACGGGCGGCTTCGAGGGCACCGCGTGGTGGTACTACCTGCCGGCGATGGCCCGGGACCTGTTTCCGTGGATCGTGTTCCTCCCCGGGGCGCTCGTGCAGGTGTGGCGGGGGCCGTCGCGCCCGGACCGGCCGAGACTGCTCTTTCCGTTCGTCTGGTTCGTCGGGGCGCTGGTCTTCTTCTCGGCGGTCAGCTTCCGCAAGGACGAATACCTGTTCGTCGCGTACCCGGCGGCGGCGCTGCTGGTCGGCTACTTCCTCGACTACTATGTCCGGACCCAGCACACGGACCGGGCCCTTCGGCCGTGGGTCGGCGCGGCGGTGTGGGGCGTGGCGGGGGTGGCGGTTCTGGCGGCGGGGGCGCTCACGGTCTTCGCGTTCTCGGGGGACCTCCAGGGGTGGCTGCTGAAGGTGCTCGACAACGACACCGACCAGGCGGTCGTGCGCGGGTTGGCCGATCGGCTCGGCTCGCACGCGTGGCTCGTCGGCGTCCTGGCCGGACCGATGGCCGCCGGGGCGGTGGCGGCCGGCGTGGTGGTCGCCCGGCGGCGGGCGGTGGCGGCGATCCTTCTGATCGCCTGCACGACCCTCCTGGCCTACGGGACGTTCGTCGTCCTGATCGTGCCGACCCTGAACGAGTTCCGCGGCCTGGCTGATTTCGCGGCGGAGGTCCGGTCCCTGCGCCGGGGTTTCGAGCAACAGACCGGCCAGCGTCTACCTGTCATTCTGGGCGTGCCGGAGTGCCACGAGCTCGCCTTCGAGCTGGACGTCGAGGAGACGCCGTCGGCAGAAGCCGCCGCGCTGATTCATCCGCCAAGGGGCCTGGAGCAGTGCCTGTTGATTGCGGACGCGGAGGCGTTTCGCGAGAACAGCAAATCCGACCCGGCCCGTTTCGCTGCATTGTCATGGTCCAAGTCATGTGAGACCGTACCGGGCCATCGCCGGCCGATGGTGGCCCGCGTGCTGGTCCTGCCCGATGCTTGGTAGGAGAGGCCGCAGACCCGTGAGCAAGAAACGCCGTAAGCTCGGGCCGAAGCACGCCGTCAGTGCCGTCCTGCCGGCCTACAACGAAGAGGCCAACCTCCAGGCCGTCGCGGAAGGGCTCCGCAAGGCCCTCGAGCGGGAGTGCGACCGGTTCGAGATCATCATCGTCGACGACGGTTCCACGGACTCGACGGGCGAGATCGCCGATGCCCTCGCCGCCGAGCACGAGGCCGTCCGTGTCATCCACAAGGCCGCGAACCAGGGCTACGGGGCGGCCCTTCGGAGCGGGTTCCGCAGCGCGACCTTGCCCCTCGTCTTCTACACCGACTCCGACGGCCAGTTCGACCCGAACGAGATCACGCGGCTCCTCCATGAGGTCGGCGGCGCCGACGTCGTCACCGGCTACCGGGCCGACCGGCAGGACCCCTGGCTCCGCAAGCTTGCCGCACGGGGCTACCGTCTCTTTGTCGCGGTGCTCTTCGGCGTGCGGGTCCGCGACCCCGACTGCGCGTTCAAGCTCTACCGGCGGGCGATCTTCGACGAGGTGACGATCCACTCGGACGAGTTCTTCGTCGACGCCGAGGTCCTCGCGAAGGCGAACGTCCTCGGCTACCGGATCGCCGAGACCGGCGTGACGCACCGTCCTCGGGCCGGCGGCGAGAGCACCGTCCGCCTCGGCCACATCCTCTCGACACTCCGGGAGGCCTGGTATATGATGCGTCACCCGGACCTGCCCCGGCGCAAGCCGGCCCGCGAATCGTGACCGGTCGGCGTAACGCTCTGAAGTTGCTCGGCGCGGCGGGTCTCCGTGCCCGCCGCGCTCAGCCTACTTGGCGCGGTGGTCGCGGAGAACCACCGCGCAGCGATTTTCGGAGCCGCAGCGCAGTCGAGAAAGCATCACAAGGAGCCGAACCCATGACCGACGTCCGAGTCGACGACCCCGACGCCATCCGCGACGGCGTGCTGGCCCACTGCGAATCGCTCCGCGTCGAGGGCGAGCCCTACGGCCGCTACGTCTACTCCCCCCTCTGCAAGCCCACCTACTGGGCAAGCGCGTTCGTCGCCCTGACGAGGTACCTCTTCGGGGACCTCGATTCGCTTTCCGAGGACGAGCGGCGCCAGTGGGCCGACTACCTCGCCGGCGGCCAGGACGAGGCCACCGGCCTCTACATCGACCCGGTTTTCCGCAGCGAGGAACGCACCAGCCCGAACCACACCGACGAGCTGCTCTTCTGGCACTCGACGACGTTCATCCTGACGGCCCTCGACGTCCTCGGCGGCAGGCCGAAGTTGCCGATCCGCGCCTGCCACGACATCCTGACGCCAGACGCCATGGTCCGGCGCATCGAATCGCTCCCCTGGAAGCTCACCCCCTGGGTGGTCGGCAACTGGACCTACGACATCGGGTCGCTCGTGGGCTTCGATCACGTCGTGACCGGCGACGCGGCCAACCTGGAGGCCATGGGGGCGTTTTTCGCGTGGCACGAGGCCAACCAGGACCCCGAGACCGGCTGGTGGGACATCGTCGGCGGGTTCCCCGTCCATCACCAGCAGTACGGCGGGTACCACACCCTGATGGCGTATTGGATGTACGACCGGGAGGTGCCGCGGCCCGAGGCGATGATCGACTCCAGCCTCTCCATCGGGGCCCCCGAGGGGCACTTCGGCGGCGGGTGCTGCTCCGACATGGACGTCACGGACACGGTCTGCACGCTGTCGCAGCAGTACGACGTCCGCCGCCGCGAGGTGGCCGAGGCCATGGAGAAGACGCTGGAGTGGGTCCTTCATATGCAGAAGCCCCGCAGCGGGTTCCTCGACTACGAGCCGGGCAAGGGCGAGAAGGGCAAGGAAAGCTTCCGCGACGAGTTCGGGTGGCGGCAGTGCCGCGGCGAGCCCGGCCAGCCCGACCCGTGCAGCGACATGTTCCGGGGGTTCAGCCTCGCGGTCATCTCGGAGGTCTTGGAGGGGACGGGCCTGGAGCGGGTCCCCTGGCGGCACCACGGGAGCTACGGCCACGGCGTGCGGCCGAAGTCGCTCCTCGCGAAGCTCGGCCAGTGGCAGCGCTAGGCCCCGGCGACCCGAGATGCAGAGAACGCACGAGCGTAAGTACTGTAGTGGCAAGGGCTTGGCGCGCCAAAAAAAGACACTAAGTGTCTTTTCTGCGTGACGGGAGGAGCGATGGCCGAGCCGGTGCGGGCGGCGCTCGTGGGGGCCGGAGGGTTCGCCGGGGGACGCGTGGTCCCGATGCTGAAGGCCCTCGATGCGCTCCGGTACGTCGCCGTGTGCGACCCCGACCGGAGTGTCGCCGAGCGGGCCGCCGGGGCGCTCGGCGCCGAGCAGGTCACGGACGACTACGAGGCGGTCCTGGCGCGCGACGACGTCGAGATGGTCGACCTGCACACGCCGAACTACCTGCACGCGCCGCAGGCGGCGGCCGCCTTCGCCGCCGGCAAGCACGTCTTCGTCCAGAAACCCATGGCCACGGGCCTCGCCGAAGGCAAGGCGATGGTCCGCGGGGCACGGGAGGCCGGGTGCCGCCTCGGCGTCTTCATCGACGACCTCAACGAGCTGACCCTGAACGACATGAAGCGGGCCATCGACGAGGGGTTCATCGGCACGCCGACGGCGTTTCACCTTTCGTTCGGCCGGCCGGGCTGGCGCGACCTGAAGCCCGACTCCTGGCGGACCAGCCTGAAGCGGACCGGCGGCGGCAGCTTCATCCAGCTCACCGTCCACAACGTCCGCGAGATCTGCTGGCTGCTCGGGGCCCGCGTCCGCCGCGTCGCCGGCATCATGAAGACGATGCTGGCGAAGATGGAGGGCGACGATTCCACCGCCGCCGCCCTGGAGCTCGACACCGGCGTGGTCGGCACGGCCGCCTCGTCCTACGTCCTGGTGAGCCGGCCCGAGGTGCCCACCATGGTGACGGCGGTCTGGGGCACGGAAGGGGGCCTGTGGAAGCAGCGGCAGGGGGGCCTGCTGAGGGCCTTCTCGACCCGCTCGACGTTCTCGGGCGAGCTGCTCCGCTACGACGCGCCCGGCGAGGCCGTCACGTGCACCCAGGGCCCCGACCAGCTCCACCGTCCGACGGTCCACGAGCTTTTCGCCCGGTCGATCCGGACGGGCGAGCCGTACCCCGCGCCGGGCGAGGCGGGACTGCACGATTTGGCGGTGTGCCTGGCGATCGCCGAATCATCGCGGACCGGCCGGGCGGTCGACCTCGATGAGTTCCTCGGCGAGGCGTGACGCGACGCGTAATGAGGGGCTGGGCGCACGCGCCGTTCCGCTCAGCGCGTCCCCGGGACGTACCAGAACGCCCCCACCGGAATGACCTGCTTGTCGATGCCGGGGCCTTCCCACCGCAGGATGAACTGGCCGTACGGGTGGCCCTGGTAGTACTGGGCCCGGATGGCGTAGAACCCTTCCTTGAGCGTGACCTTCCGCGAGATCTCCCGCGACCGGTCGGTGGACCCCTCGATGAGTTTGTCCTGACCGAGGTAGATGATCGCCCCGTCTTCGGCCGACATGTGAAAGACGTGCTCGCCGGCGGCCTTGACCTCGAGGTAGCCGACGAACATGGCGCCCACCCAGCCTCGCCGCTCCGACTGCGGCAAGGCGGACCGGGCGTAGGGAAAGTAGAGCTGCTGGACCACGTCCTGGGCGTAGGGCTGGATGCTCGGGAGGTCGGCCGCCGTGGCGGTCGTCTCGAGCTTATAGTAGGCCGTCGCCAGGCCCATCCGGGCCCCGCCGGGCTTCGCGGTGTGGGTCGGCTCGATGGGCGGGCGCATCGCGAGGCCCGGGATCGCACGCGTCGGTTCCCGCGACGCCCACACCTTCCCCGAGAGCATCTTCAGCGTCGCCCCGCCGAAGATGACGTCCTTGCCGACGGCCCCGAGGCCCAGCGTCCCGCTTTCCGGAAGGGCCCAGTCGGGCGGCACCGTCAGCGCCGACCACGGACCGGCCCACGTGATGTACGGCCTCCCGTTCAGCTCGATTGTGACCTGGGCCTGGTCGGCACGGACGATCACCTTGACGTCCACCGTGTAGGGCGTGCCCTGGACGAAGCGCGCCGGCTTGACGGTCGTGACGTTGGCATCGGCGTCGCGGCCGTTGACCAGGGCCAGGCCGCTGACGATGTCGGCGCCCCGGCCCACGGAAGCCCCGAGGCGGACCAGGACGGCGGAGTCGCCCACCGGCAGGTTCAGGTTGACTTCGTCCGTCGGGGCCATCCGGACGAACTTGGCCTGGAGTTCGTAGTCGCCCTTTGGGAGGAGCGGGACGGTGAGCTTGGCGGCCCCCGTTCCGCCGGCGTGCAGCCGCGTGCCCTGGAACTCCCACGTGCCGGAGGCCGTGTCCTTCGTCGGATCGATCAAGGCCAGGAGGTCGAGTGTGCGGCCGATGATCGGGCCGTCTTTCGAGCCCCCGCCCGGGCCGGCGCCGAGTTCCTTCAGCTCCTCGTCGACCTGCTCGAGGGCCAGCGTCGCCTGGGTGTGCCGGAGGTCCTGCTCCTCGTGGACCGCCAGGAAGTGCTCGTAGTACTCGCGGGCCCGGAGGAGCATGGAGACGCGGGCCTGCTTCTCGGCCGACTCGCCCAGCTTCCGGTACCAGTCGCCCAGTTCCAGCAGGGCCAGCTCGGGGACCTCGTCCAGGGGCTTGGCGGCCGCAGGGACGTAACGGCGCAGCTCCTCGCCGGAGGCGTCGTTCAGGAAGCCGGCGGCCGCCTTCGGGTCGTTCATGTCGACCAGGCAGAGGCGGACGATCCCGTCGCGTGCGACGGCGTTCGAGGGATCGGCCTCCAGCCGGCCCTGGAGCATCTCGATCTGCTGCTGGACGTGGCGGAGGCGCACGAGGTGCCGGGCCTTCTCCTCGATGGGCCCCTGTCGATCGGACTGGATCGACCGGGCCAGGTAGATGGCCCGGCGGTAGAGGGACCCCGCCTCGACGAAGTCGCGACCCCGCGTCTTGGCGTCGGCGACCGTCTCGAGGGAGGCGAGCAGGGCCTGGCCGGCCTCGGTCCGGTCCCGGCCGCGCGTCGTGTCGTAAAGACGCTGCCGGATCGGCAGCACCTGCTCCTGGCAGGCGGGGGCCTTCTCGGGCTGCTGGGCCGAGAGGTAGTCCATGGCCTCGGCGGCGGTCTCGTAGCCCATCCGGTGGGTCGAACCCAGCTCGAATGCCTTCACGCACAGCAGGGCGATGAGCTCGGGATGGTTGGGGGTGGTCCGAGCGGTCTCGAGGAGCTTCGCGCCGAGCTCGACGTCGTCGCGGGTGTCGCGCGTGGCGGCAACCTTTCCCAGGTCGGCCCCGAAGAGCGACTCGAAGACCTCCCGGGCCTCCTGCACCTCCATCGGCTCGGCCCCCCGGGCGCCGCCGGCGCAGAGCACCACGACTGCGGCCACCCAAACGAATGGAGATCGGATGCGAGACATGGGGTCTCCCCCGGGCTATCCGCGACGCGTCGAACGCCGGCCGCCCCGTTGTATGCCGCCGCCTCGGCGGCCGGACGCTGCTGTGTCGCCTGGGCCCGCTACACCTTGAACCATTCGAGTCGGCGAAAGGACACCCGAAAAACCGGTCGATTGCTGTTCGGCGCCGGGACCCGCCTCCCGGCCGGGGGCGTCCGCCTGGCCGGGCGGCCGGAGCGGCGCCGCGGGCGGTCCGGGTCGAGTGTCCGCGGTCCTCAGTCCGCCCCCGATGCCCCCGTCGGCGGGCGGCGGCAGGTGCCGCGTCGTCCGCTTCCATGCCGAGAGCCGGTGCATCTGGCGGACCCGTCGGACCGTCTCGGGTTCGACACCCAGGCGGACCGCCCTCTCGCCCGACCCGCCGCGGTCCATGGCATCGAGCACGAGGTCGATTGCGGCGTACGATGCCGCCATGACCTGCTCGTCGCCGATCCCGCCGACGCCTCCGGCCGACGGCGGGCGTCGGCGGATGGCGGCGGGGACGCCGACGTGGGCGGCGATCTGGCGGACCTGCGTCTTGTAAAGACCGAGAAGCGGCGAGATGGGGCAATCGTCGATCGAGCCCGGCGTAAAGTAGCCTGTCAGAAGCTCCGACCGGTTCCCCGCCCCGACGAGGACCGCCCCCAGGGCGGCGGCCCGCCCCTCCAGCACCTCCCGCCGGTGGACGTGTCGGCCGTGCTGGACGGCCAGGACCCGCTCCACCGCCGCTCTGAAGGCCAGACCGGTCAGCGACCGGCCCCCGAAGTCGCCACGTCGGAGTCCCGAGACGAACTCGGTCTCTCCGGTCAGATGCTGATACAGCCGCAGCAGCGGGCCCACGGAGCCGGGCGGCGAGAAGTTCAGGAAACGCACCAGCCACGGGCCGTAGAACCCCCGCCGGCGGAGCGCCGGCTCTGTGTCGATCACCTCCAGGTCCAACCCGAGCCAGTCGGCCACCGTCCGCGCTCCGGCCATGCCGGCCGGCGCCAGGTCCGGGCTGGCCAGAAACGCGACGTGGACGCCGCCCGAGCCGACGGCACGGACCGCCAGGCCCGCCAGGAGGGCCGAGTCGACGCCCCCGCTGACGCCGATGAGGACGCCCGAGGCGCGGCGGTCGTCGCGGACCCGGCGGATGAATGCCTCGATCCGCCGGCAGGCCCGGAGGGCGTCGATCCGCAGTTCGCGTTCGGCCGCCGCTCGAAGCGACATGGCACGCCTCTTTCGAATGTCCACGGAGGTACCTGATGAGGAGTTATGCCGTGCCGCGGGCCGCCCTGCAAGCGGATTGTGCCCCCTTCCTCGCCCGCACCACCGGCGCCGGGGCCCTGGGCGGGAATTTGGTTGACTCGGCAGGGGGCAGCGTGGTAAATGGTCGCACCGGCGAACGAGATGCGTCAGGTCGGGGCAGATTTCGGCGACGCCGGGATTTGCCTCGCGCTTCTACGGGCATCGTTGAACCAGCAGGGGAAGACTATGAGTGATTTCGCCGACGCGGTCAGCTACAAGGCCATCGAGCTGGCGCGGCACAGCGTACGCATGACCACGGCGGCCGGCTCCGGCCATCCGAACTCCGCCCTCGCGCTGGTCCATCTGACCGCCGTCCTGATGTATCACCGGATGCGGCACGACACGGCCAACCCGTGGAACCCTCTGAACGACCGCCTGGTCCTCTCCGAAGGCCACGCCGTGCCGATCATCTACGCGGCCTGGGCCGACCTCGGCGGCGTGGTCGGCTCCGACCCCACGCGCGGGCGGAAGCTGACCGTCGACGATCTCTCGACCCTCCGCGAGATCGACAGCGTCCTGGACGGCCACCCGAACCCCGCCATCGGCTTTCCCTTCTTCGACGCCGCCACGGGCTCCCTGGGGCAGGGCGTCTCGGTGGCGGCGGGCCTGGCCCTGGCGGCCCGGCTCGACGGCCTCGATAAGACCATCTTCGTCCTGTGCGGCGACGGCGAGGCCCGCGAGGGGCAGGTCTGGGAGGCCCTCGACTTCATCGCCGACCAGAAGCTGACGAACGTCCGGGTCATCTTCAACGTCAACGGCATGGGTCAGAGCGACTACACCAGCCCGCAGCAGAGCGCCGAGGCGCTGGAAGAGAAGGTCGCCGCCTACCGTCTGCACCCGATTGTCATCGACGGCCACGACCCGGACGCCATCCGCAAAGCGCTGGCCGCCGACGGGCCCGACGGCAAGCCCGTCGTCGTCATCGCCAAGACCACCAAGGGATGGGGCGTCTCGGAGCTCCAGAAGGTCGACTGCCACGGCAAACCCCTGACGGCCGAGCAGATGGAAGCGGCCCTGGAGGAGCTGAAGCTCCCGGAAGAGAAGCCGAGCTTCGAGCTTTGCCCCCCCATGCCGACCGGCGAGGTCCCCAAGCGGAAGGACGAGACGATCGCCGTCGGCGACCCCGACTGGGAGGCCGTCACCGAGGGCACCAAGTTCGCCAAGAGCATCGCCAAGGGCGAGCTGGCCACGCGGCACGCCTATGGCCTGGTGCTGAAGGCCCTGGGGAAGGCCTCCGAGCGGGTGGTGGCCCTGGACGGCGACGTGTCGAACTCGACGTTCTCGGAGATCTTCGCGGGCGAGCACCCCGACCGCTACTTCGAGTGCCGCATCGCCGAGCAAAACATGGCCTCGGTGGCGGCGGGCCTGGCCCTGGGGGGCAAGGTCCCGTTCGCCTCCAGCTTCTGCAAGTTCCTCGTCCGGGCCTACGACCAGATCGAGATGGCTGCCTACTCCTGCGCCAACCTCAAGCTGGTCGGCAGCCACACGGGCGTCAGCCTCGGGGCCGACGGGCCGAGCCAGATGGGCGTCGTCGACGCGGCCTACTTCCGGGCCCTGTCGAGCGTCCGGACCCCCAAGGGCCGGCCCGGGGCCGTCGTCCTCAACCCCTGCGACGGCGTCAGTAGCTGGAAGCTCACCGTCCTGGCGGCCAACTACGACGGCCTGTGCTACCTGCGGACCATGCGCCCGGCGACGCCCCTCGTCTACGGCCCGGACGAGACGTTCCACCTGATCGGCCAGAAGGTGCTCGCCGAGGGCAAGGACCTGACCCTCGTGGCGTGGGGCTACATGGTCCACGAGATGCGCAAGGCGGCCGAGAAGCTCGCCGCCGACGGCATCGAGTGCGGCGTCGTGGACGCCTACAGCGTGCCGCTGGCCGACGATTTCCTCGACCGGATCGGCGCCGGCGACGGGTCGGTGCTGCTGGTGGTCGAGGACAACTACGCCGGCGGCCTGGGAAGCGCCGTGGCGACCGCCGCGGCCGAGCGCGGCGGCATCCGCGTCCTCAGCCTGACGCCCGAGCGGATGCCGAAGTCCGGCAAGACGGCCGACGACATCCTCCGATACGTCGGCCTCGACGTAGACGCAATCTGCGAGCGGGCCCGGACGCTCCTCGGCCAGGCGTAAGGGCGGCCGGCGCCGACGGGGACCCCGGCCCGCGAGGTGATGCGCCCTCCATCCGGCCGCGGGAGACCCGTGCGTATGGCCAGCCTGACCGACCGCATCGCCGCCGAAGGCATCACGTTCGACGACGTCCTGTTGTTGCCCGCCAAGAGCGACGCCGTCCCCCGCGACGTCGACACCTCGACCCGTCTGACGCGCGACATCCGCATCCACGTTCCCCTCGTCTCGGCCGCCATGGACACCGTCACCGAGGCGTCCCTGGCCATCGCCCTGGCCCAGGAGGGCGGCATCGGCATCATCCACAAGAACCTCTCCGTCGACGACCAGTGCCGCGAGGTCGAGAAGGTCAAACGAAGCGCCAACGGCGTGATCACCGACCCGATCACCCTCGGGCCGAACGAGCGGGTCGCCACCGCCCAGCACGTCATGGACGAGAACAACATCTCCGGCATCCCCATCACCGAGGAGAAGCGGCTCGTCGGGATCCTGACCCGGCGGGACCTGAAGTTCCTGGCGAACCAGCAGGCCCCCATCGCCGACGTCATGACCCGCCAGCCCCTGGTCACGGCCGACCCCGAGACGACCCTCGACGAGGCCCAGCAGGTCCTCCTGAAGAACCGCGTCGAGAAGCTGCCCCTCGTCGACGACGGCGAGCTCGTCGGCCTCATTACGATCAAGGACATCGAGAAGCTCCACAAGTTTCCCCTCGCCTGCCGCGACCCGCGAGGCCGGCTCCGCGTCGGGGCCGCCGTCGGCGTCCACGACTACGACCGGGCCGAGGAGCTCATCCGAAAGGACGTCGACGTCCTGGTCGTCGACACCGCCCACGGCCACTCGTCAAACGTCCTGGAGACCGTCGAGGCCCTCCGCACGCAGCACGACATCCAGATCATCGCCGGCAACGTCGCGACGGCCGAGGCCGCCGCCGACCTCATCCGGGCCGGCGTCGACGCCATCAAGGTCGGCATCGGCCCCGGGTCGATCTGCACGACCCGAGTCGTCAGCGGCGTGGGCGTCCCCCAGATCAGCGCCGTGGCCGCCTGTGCCGCCGAGGGCGACGCCGCCGACGTGCCCGTCATCGCCGACGGGGGCATCCGCCACAGCGGCGACATCACGAAGGCCCTGGCGGCCGGGGCGTCGAGCGTCATGCTGGGCGGCCTCCTCGCCGGCCTCGAAGAGGCCCCCGGCGAGGTCATCATCTACCACGGCCGGACGTTCAAGACTTACCGCGGCATGGGGTCGCTCGGGGCGATGGTGAAGGGCTCCGCCGACCGGTACGCCCAGTCCGAGGAGCGGCGGCGCGGCGAAAAGCTCGTCCCGGAGGGCGTCGAGGGGCGGGTCCCCTACCGCGGGCACCTGGCCGAGTTCATCTACCAGCTCGTCGGCGGCGTCCGCGCGGGGATGGGCTACTGCGGGTGCCGCACGATCGACGAGCTGCGGACCCAGACGCAGTTCATCCGGGTGACCCACGCCGGGGTGATCGAGAGCCATCCGCACGACATCGCGATCACGCACGAGGCGCCGAACTACACCCTGCCGCCGGCGAAGGCAGAGTTCTAGACATTGTGGAGTGGGATTTCAGGCCTTGGATTGGAGGCCGGCGCCGCGCCTGTGTGTCACGCCGAGCGGCGTCGAGGTTTCCGGGCCTCAGGCGGGGCCCTCGCCGTTGCCGTTCTCGTCCGTCGAAGAAACGGCGAGATTTCTCGACTCCCCTTCGAGTCGCCCCGGCGTCCGTCGGCACCCGCTCAGGGCCGCTCGAAATGACGGGCTCGGGCGGAGGGCTGGGCCGCGTCGCGGCCCCTCAGGGAATCCTGTCCAGCTTGCGCCGCCCGTTCGCAGTCGGGGGCCTCGCGGACCGCGGGCTGGCGTCAGTCGACGTCGAAGACGTCGCCCTCCGGCGTCAGGGGCGGCTGGCGGACACGCTGCTCGAGCCTCTCGATCCGCGTCTGGGCGGTCCCCAGGAAACGCGTCCGCTGGGTCGCATCGTCCCATACGCTGTTGGCCGTGGCAAGCTCGCGGATCACCTTGACCAGGATGGTGAAGCTCCACAGCGACCGCTGCTGGGGCGTCGTCTCGCGGATCAGCTCGACGTAGGCGTCCATGACGGCAGCGACCTTCCCCGCGTAGGCCTCCCGGTCGCCGGTCGACCGGGCCGACCGGATGGCCTCCAGGGCCCCGCCCGTGACGCTCAGGACCCGCTGCCGGTACGAGGGATAGCGGGCCCGGACCCGGGCGGCGGCCTGGTCGAGCTCCTGCGAGTTCGCCGGCTTCCACCGGAGCGGTTCCGACGTCCGCGGCGAGGGGACGATGTACTGGAGGGCGGCGGCGCGGGCCCGGAGCCGGCGGGCCAGTTCCCGGTCCTCCGGGTCGGCGCTTCGGTGGAGGTACTTCTCCCGGAGCAGACCGTCCAGGTAGCCGTCGTAGGCCTGCTGGAACTTTCCCGTGGCCTCCAGGCGGCGGCCCTCCTCCAGGGCCTGCTTGGCGAAGACGCGGCCCCGGACCCGCTGGCCGGCGCGGTAGGCCGGCAGGACCCAGGCGAACATCACGAGCAGGCCGACCAGGACGACTGCCCCGATGCCCCCAACGAGGCCCCCCTTCGCCCCCGGCGACAGGTCCGACCACCAGCTCGACCGGGATCCGCCGAGCTGGATGGCGGTTCGCCCCGCGCCCGCCGGGGCGTCCATCAGGATGGCGTTGCAGTGGGGGCAGATCTGGGCGTCGGCCGGCACGGGCCCCTCGCACCGCTGGCACGTCCGACCCGAGACGGGGACGGCCCCCGGCGGGGGCTTCTTGATCTCCTTGCCCCGATCCTTGCCCGTGGGGACCTTCAGGTTGCGGTGGCAGTTGGGGCAGACGATGGTCTGCCCGGCCTTCCGGGAATCGGCGACCATGCTCCGCCCACAAGGGCACCGAAACAGGATGGGCATCGCTTTCTCCGGAGACTGCGATCGAGGGCCCGGGCGGCCCGGCGACCCGCCCTCGGGCCGGCTCGACCGCCGGTCGTCTCACCCCTGCCCGCCGCCCTCGGCGCCGACCTCGGCGGTCGGTTCGCCGGCGTCCTTCGGCGTCGGGCCGACCAGGTCGCTGGAGTCGACCGGCAGGACGACGGTGAAGGTCGAGCCGGTCCCCGGCTCGCTCTCGACGCCGACTTCCCCGCCCAGGAGGCCCGTGAGCTCTTTTACGATTGACAGGCCCAAGCCTGTCCCACGATATCGCCGGGTGTAGCTGGAATCGAGCTGGAAAAACCGGTCGAAGATGCGGAGCTGCTGCTCCCGGGCGATGCCCGGACCGGTGTCGGCGACGACGAACGCGACGCGGTCGCCGTCGGCGGGGCGGGCCGTGACGCGGACCTCCCCCTCCTCGGTGAACTTGACGGCGTTGGAGAGAAGGTTGTACAGGACCTGCTGGACCTTCGTCGCGTCGGTGGTCATGACGGGCACGGCCGGGTCGACCTCGGCCTCCACCGCGAGGTCCTTTTCGCTCAGCATGGGCCGGACCATGCTGACGGCGGCCTCGACGATCGACCGGGCCGTGACCTGGTCGCATCGGACCTCCAGGCGGCCCGCCTCGATCTTCGCCAGGTCCAGCAGGTCGTTGATCATCTCCAGGAGCATCTGGCCGCTGCCGCGGATGTTCTCGGCGTAGCGGCGGAGCTTCGGGTCGTCGGCCACGGCCTCGGATTCCATCAGGATCTGGGCGAACCCGAGGATGGAGTTCAGGGGGGTCCGCAACTCGTGGCTCATCGTGGTGAGGAACTTGTTCTTGACCTGGTTCATCTCGAACAGGGCCACGTTGGCCTTGGCCAGCTCGTCGAGCTTGGCGTCGCGGACCTCGTTCGCCTCCCGGAGCTGCGTCTGGGCCTCCAGCATCTGGTCGAGCATCCGGTTCAGGGCGTTCGACAGCGCCTCCAGCTCGTTGCCCGTATCGATGACGCTTCGGACCTGGAGGTCGCCCTCGCTGACGCGGTCGGCCACGTCCTTCAGGTGCTGGATGGGCCGCACGACCATCGTGCGGAAGACGGCGTAGAAGACGGCCACCGAGATGAGGACGACCAGGAGGGCGGCGACGGCCAGGACGAGCCGGTGCGCCAGCAGCGTCCGCCCTCGCTCCGAGACATCCATCTCGAGACTCGCCGCCGCCATCAGGGCCCCCTCGCGGTACCCGCTGCCGTGGCAGTCCAGGCATTCGCCCTTGGCCCGGACGGGCTGGACGTAATGCAGGCGGCCGTCGACCTCGCGATGGTGGGGCGGGGCCTCGGGCTCGGCCAGGAACGTCCGGATGGCCTCGGCCTCGAACGAGTCGGGCCCCAGGGCTTCGGGGACCCGCTGCTCGCCCGGGGGGGCCGGCCCGACGCGGATGACCCGGAGCCGCTCCTCCTCCGGCAGGAACAGGCCGTGCAGCGACTCGGCCTTCGTCGCGTCCTGGGCCAGCCGCATGTCGTGGACGTGCTGGAGATGGGCCTGGACTTTCTCCCAGGCCCGGTCGACGTCGCCCAGGCGGGCGAGGTTCCCCATCTGCCACCAGGGCCAGGCCAGGCCGGTCACCACCGTCAGCAGGATGAAGATGCCGAACAGGAGCCGGCCGCGCCGTTCCAGCGTGGTCCGCGTCCGTGATGAGCGTCGCATCGGCATAAACGCACGCCGTCGAGAGGTGCACCGGCCCGGCCGACGGCGAGCGGGCCGTCCGGCCCGCCCCGGCCGCCGCCCCGGGTGCGGGTCCGCTACGTCTTCAGGAGACCGAAGGCCCGCATCGTCTCGCGCAAGGCCTCGGCCGACGCCGCCGCCAGGTCGACCAGGGGCAGGCGTTTCTCGTCCGAGTCGAGCAGCCCGGCCAGCTTCATTGCCGTCTTGACGGGGATGGGGTTGGTCTCGACGAACATGGCCCGGCACAGGGGATAGAGCCGCCGATGGACCTCGCGGGCCGCGGCGACGTCGCCTTCGAGCATGGCGTCGGTCAGGCGTTTCATCTCGGCCGGCACGAGGTTCGCAACGACGCTGATGACGCCCTTGGCGCCGAGGGCCATCAGCGGCAGCGTGAGCGAATCGTCGCCCGAAAGGACCACGAGGTCGCACCGGGCGAGGACCTCGCTCGTCTGGTCCATCGAGCCGGTGGCCTCTTTGATCGCCACGACCGGCCCCAGCTCCGCCAGGCGGGCCACCGTCTCGGGCGTCATGTTGATGCCCGTCCGGCCGGGGATGTTGTACAGGACCATCGGCAGGCCGACCTCGTCGGCGATCGTCGCAAAGTGCCGGTACAACCCCTCCTGGGTGGGCTTGTTGTAGTACGGGCAGACCTGGAGCGAGGCGTCGGCGCCGGCGTCCTTGGCGAACCGCGTGAGGTGGACCGCCTCGGCGGTCGAGTTGGCCCCCGTCCCCGCCACGACGGGCACCCGCCCGTCGGCCGCCTTGACCACCGTCTGGATGATCCGCTCGTGCTCGGCGACCGTCACGGTCGGGCTCTCGCCCGTCGTCCCGACGGGCACCAGGCCGTCCGTGCCCTGGTCGAGGTGCCAGTCGATGAGGCGTTCGATGGCGGCGTAGTCGACCTCGCCGCCGGTGTAGGGCGTGACGAGGGCGACGAGCGTCCCCTGAAACATACCGTCCTCCTGCTCGCATCCTTTAACCGGGGCCATTCTAAACCCCTGCCGCAAGTGATGTCCAGTGTCTAAGCGTTGGGGAGCGTCGGGGGCAACGGGCCTGGCAGGGCCGCAGCCGGGGCTACGAACCGCGCCGCTCGCCGTTGAAGGGGACGGGCTTGCCGCCGCGGACCTGGACGTCGCTTCGCCGGTAGACGGCCTTGTCGCGGAGGCGGGCGGCCGGGTTCTTGACGCCGAACGTGTGCGTCCGTCCTCCGCCGCCGGGTCCGGCTCGGCTCCTCTCGTACTTCCAGTCGGCCTTCTCCAGGAATGCGACATCCACGCGCCATATGACGACGGGCCGGTCCGGCTCGAGGGATGCGGTTGGATCGACGAGATATCGCCATACAATGTACCAACCCGCGTGGTCGTAGTGGGACTGGAGCGCCCAGGGACGCTTGCTGGCCTTGCTTTCGAGGCAGAGATTCGGGGAGGGATTCGGGCCGCTCCCCCGGCGGATCAGGTCCGGAAACCGCTGCTGGGCCGTGTCGGCGTGCCGATGCTTCTCGTAGGCACTGACGGCATCCAGGCCCTTGGCGCCGTAGATGCCGACCATGGCGCTGAAGACGTTGGCCTGCTCGTAATAGATCTCGACCAAATCGGCCAACTGGCGCTCAAGGTATTCCACCGCGCGGCGGATGGCAGCGACGTCGAGGCCCGGAGGGAGCGGCACGCGGTAATCGAAGTCAGAGCTTCTCGCCATTGCCCCCGCCTTCGCTCGAACCAAGGCGGATCAGCTCGGGGATCGCCCGCTGGGCCTGGGCGAAGTACTCCGAGTCCGCCTCGATCCCGATGCTGCCGAGTCCGCACGCCGCCGCCGCCGCGATCGTCGAGCCGGAGCCCATGAACGGGTCCAGAAGGGTGCCTTCGCCAAGGGGGAGCGCCGCCCGGACGAGCGGTCGCAGGAGGCCCTGAGGCTTGAGGCTCGGATGGGGGGCGATCTCGCGCTCCCGCCCCCGCGCCGGCGGCGCATAAAGGAGGTCCTTGAACGGCTCCTCGGGCGACGTCCGCCGCAGGCCGCCGGTCTTCCACCGGCGGAGGTTGTCCTGCACGCGGCCTTCGCAGGGCTTGCGGAACAGGCCCCACGGCTCCCAGCAGGAGCGGGGCATGACCGTCACGTCGGGGAACTCGTCGTGCGCGTTCTTCGGGCGGTCGCCGCCCCGAAGCGTGTGCACCACCCGGATGATCTCGCCCCGCTTCTCAAAACCCGCCGCGATGAACGGCACGTAGACCAGGTGCGACACCAGAGGATTGGTCGCGATGAACACGTGGGCGCCCGGGACCAGCACCGGCAGGAGCCGCTCGGCCAGCTGCCGGAAGAAGCTTCGCAGGGCGGCCCGTCCCTTCTTCTTCAGGACGGTGAAGCGGGGCAGGGGCCGGCGCTGGCAGCCGTCGAACGACGGGGGGATCCGCCAGACGCCGCCCTTGCCGTTCCGCAGTTTCTCCAGCTGCTCGGGCGTGTACTCGATCAGCCCGTAGGGGGGGTCGGTCACGACGGCGTGGATCGAACGCGGCTCGGCGGCATGGAGCCATTCGAACGCATCGGCATGGAACAGCTCGTAGTGTGCGACCTTGACGTGGGCTTGCGCGTCGAAAAGGAGCCCGCTTCGAGGTTTGCCCACGGCTTGCCCGTCCTGCGTTTGCCGGTGCGCCGCCATGCCGCCCTTCCATGCTGCATCCATTCTGTGCCGGCCAGGTCGGTGAGTCTAGTCAAAAACGCCCTGTCGGCGCCCCCGGCGGCCGTTGGCAAGCCTCGCGTCTCGTGGCGCAGCACCGGCCGGGAGGCTGTTTCGTTCGCTCCCTCTCCCCCGGCGGGAGAGGGGTGGGCCTGACCCTTCGGCAAGCTCTGAGCGACGCCCAGAGGAGTCGAATGGGGTGAGGGGGTCGAGGGGCATGGCGGCTCGTAAAGGGTTGTCCTGTTGCCGGCGGCGGCGTATGGTGCAGGGTCCGGGGGAACGCACTCGCCCTGCGAAGGAGACGCCGGTCGTGGCACGCATCACGTACCCGCACCCGTTCTTCCAGCGGATCCTCGCCAACGAGGCGCCCGGCGGCGAGCCGGCCTGCGTCGCCGCCGTCCTGCCGACCGTCGCCGCGCCCGGCCGGCCGATCGCCGTCCGCGTCGCCGTGATGGACGCGATGGGCTATGCGTCGCTCGAGTGCGACGGCGCGGTCCGCATCCGCGGGCCGTTCGCGGGCGACGAGACGGTCGAGGTGCCGTTCGAGCCGGGGCGCCCCGCGTGCGCCCGCGTCGAGGACGTCGCGCTGGCCGGGGCGGGCCTGCTGCGCGGCGAGGCGACCCTCGGCGACCTCGCGTCCCCCACGAACCCCGTCCTGTGCACGGACCGGCCGCACACGCCCGTCTGGTGGGGCGACCCGCACGTCCACACCGTCCTCAGCCGGTGCCACCCCGACCGGTGCCGCTCGGTCCAGTTCTGCTACGCGGCGGCCCGGCACTTCGCCGGGCTCGACTGGGCGAGCGCCGCCGACCACGTTTCGAACGACCGGTGCGAGCTGGGCAAGTGGAAGGAGGAGGCCGCCGCCAGCGACGCCCACAACGACCCGCCCGAGTTCGTCACGGTCCCGGCCTACGAGGCGTCGTTCCGGGGCGGCGCGGGGGGCGACAACAATGTCTACATGCGCCAATGGCCCGACCTCTTCGTCGAGGGCTACGAGGACGGCACCGTCCTGAGCGTCTGCCAGGCCCTGGCCGAGAAGCTCCCCGAGTCGGACTTCTTCGTCGTCCCCCACCACACGACCCGCCCCGGCAAGCACGGCGAGGTGCCCGATGCGATCTACCCCGGCCCCGACCGGATGCCCGTCGTCGAGATCCACTCGAAGTGGGGCACCAGCGAGTGCCGCGGCAACCCGAACCCCTTGAAGAGGGTCCACGGGGGGCCGAGCTACGCCGTCGACCTCCTCGCCCGGGGCCTCCGCCTGGGGTTCGTCGGCGGGACGGACACCCACTCGACCATGCCGGCCGGTTTCGGCAACGATCACCTGGACCGCCTGCCTGGCCTGACGGCGGCCCTGGCGCCGGAGCTGTCGCGCGACGCCGTCTTCGACGCGGTCCGCTCGCGCCGGTGCTACGCGACGAGCCTGGAGCGGGTCTACCTCGACGTCGAGACGGCCGGCGCCGGGATGGGCGAGGCCGTCGACTGGCCCGACGCCGCCCGGCCGCGCTCGGTCCGCGCGACCGCCGCCGCCCAGAGCGAGATCACCTCGATCGACGTCGTGCGGAACGGGGAAACGGTCTACGGCGAATCGCCCGGCGACTGGCAAGGCCGCCTGGAGTGGACCGACGAGGCCGGCCTCGCCGGCGAGGCCCTCGAGTCGCCGCACCTCGGGCGGTTCGTCTACTACTACGTCCGGGTCACGTGCGCCTCGGGCGCCCAGGCGTGGTCGAGCCCGGTGTGGGTTCGGCCCTGAACGCCCCGCCGGGCGCTCGACACGCGCCCGGGGGCGGCGCTCCGTCGCCCGCGCCGCTCCCCAAGCTCGGCCCCTCGCCGGCCAAGGCCGTCCCGGTGCTCCGGCGGAAGCCCGATCGGCCCGCCCCGGCCGTCGATTGCGCCGCGGCGATCCAGACCGGGGCCGTCGGCACCGTCCGTTTCGGCTTCGGCGCCGAGGCGGCGGGGCCCGGCAAGGACCTGCTCCATCGGCCGGACCGCCAGGCCCAGGCGGCGAAGCCGGATGAGCAGCGCCCAGAGCGGGTCGAGCTTTTTCCATGCCCCGACGTAGGCCGCGTGCCGAAGGGCGCCCGCGAGCGACGGCTTCGTGGCGGCCGACCGGAGGATGCCGCCCCACCGGTAGAACTGCTCGTACGCCCGCCAGTGGCCCCGCTCCAGCACATCCGCAGACATGTTGGGGTGACGAAAGACGGCGTGCCGCGTGTCGTACTGGTCCCAGTCGTGGTGCAGGATGCGGCCCGCCGCCCGGTACCGCCGGTACAGGGCCGTGCCGGGGTAGGGCGTCAGGATGTGGAAGGTCGCCGTCTCGATGCCCCGCGAGACGGCCCACTCGGTCGTCGCGTCGAAGACCGACGGGTCGTCGCCGTCGAGTCCGAAGACGAAGCTCGCGTTGATCATGACGCCGCGGTCGTGGAGCTGCTCGACGGCCCGGTCGTACTCGCCGACGCGGTTGTGCCGCTTGCCGTGGCTGACCATCGCGGCCTGGTTGAGCGACTCGAAACCGACGAACAGGCTCCGCAGGCCGGACCGGACGGCCAGGTCCAGCAGGTCCGTGTCCAGGACGCATCGGACCGTCGCCGCGCCCTGCCAGACGCGCCCGAGGCCCGCCATCGCCCGGAACAGGGCGGCCGCGAAGGCGGCGTCGGCGAAGACGTTGTCGTCGAGGAAAAACAGGTGCCGCCCCGGCAGGCCCCGGACCTTCGCGACGGCCCGATCCATCGTATCGTGATAAAAGGACTTCCCGCCGCGATAGAACGAGTCGCTGTAGCAGAAGTCGCACCGGTGGGGGCAGCCCCGCGAGACGACCAGCGAGTTCGGCAGCAGGTAGTTCCGGCGGCGAATGAGGTCCCGCCGGAGCGGCGGCACCTCCGACAGGTCCCGGACGCGGGACCGGTAGAGCCGCCGCTTCGTCCGGCCGCGGCGAAAGTCGGTCAGGAACCGCGGCCAGGCCTCCTCGGCCGGCCCCAGAACGACCGCGTCGGCGTGGGCCAGCGCCTCGGCCGGGCAGGCCGTCGCGTGCAGACCGCCCAGGACGACCGGCACGCCCCGGCGGCGGTAATGGTCGGCGATCCGATACGCCCGCCGGGCGGACGTCACGTACGTCTCGATGGCCACCAGGTCGGGGGCGTCGTCCAGGCGGAGCGGCTCGACGTGCTCGTCGCAAATCTCGGCGTCGTCGCCGGGGTCGAGGTAGCCGGCCAGCGTCGCCAGGCCCAGCGGCGGGAAGAGCGAGTACTTGATGGGCCGCCAGTATCGGCCGTGGGCTTCGGTCAGCGCCGGCAGGATGAACTTGACGTGCATCCGGTATCGCCCCCCGCCGCAGCCGCCGTGGCCCGCTGAGCGGTCACGGGCAGGTCTTCGCAACCGGATCGGGCTTCTCCATGCCCACCGCGCGGAACTCACCCGGGCACGCTCAGCCCTTCGTCTTCCGCGGCCGCGTCGTACGCCGCTTCTTCCCGCCGCCCAGGGGCGGCAGGTCGTCGTAGATCGACTCCGGGTCCGGCACGAGCGGCCGCTTGCGGGCGATCTCGTACCGCCCGTCCACCTCCCTCACGCGGAGGCTGTTCGCATCGCACACCGCTTTGATGTTCTTGACGAACTTGTAGCCGGCGGCGCTGGCGATCAGCGGCAGCCGCGCCACCACCTCCAGCCCGCCGAGCATCGTCCCGGCGATCGCCGCCAGCCCCGAGGTGACGCCCGCCGCCGAGACGCGGCCCAGAAGGTCCCGGGCCGCCGTGGCCGCAATAGCCCCCCCGATGCCCCCCTTTGCCCCCCCGGTGGCCGCCAGGTAGGCCGAAAGCTTCTCCTTCTCTTCCTCGCTCATGCGGGCGTAGCGGGCGTGGCCGATGGCGACGAGGGCCGCCAGGCGGAGCATGAAATCGTCGGTCGGGGCGGTCTGGCGGGTCTCCAGGCGGTAGATCGTTGACTCGGACACCCCCAGGGATTGTGCCAGCTCGGCCCGCGAGAGGCCCGAGACGTCGCGGACGAGCCGGAGCTTGTCGCCGCAGTTGGCCTTCGTGATGGGCTCGAGCATGGCTCGCCTCTGCTCGTCGCTGTCGAAGGTCCAGACGCCGTCGAGGTGGTTTTCGAGGTGATTTTCGGGATTTCCGCCCTCCGAAGGGGCACTTTTTCCGGTCATCGGTCTGTCTCCTGCCAGTCAATGCGCCGTCGTCAATACGGCAATCAACCACTACGGTCACGTCATCGTACCGTCATTATGCCGTCATTCGGCCGTCACGTCAACTGAATTCTCCGCGGGGAAACCGGCGAGTTCGGGCGGCGCCGGGCCGCCCGACCGCGCTCGGGCGCGCCCGAGGTCCGCTCGGGGCGCCGGCCTCGCAGGAGAGGAATTCGCAACAGTGGATGCGTTGGCGGGCCGGGGCGGCGCCGGCTCAGCCGCCGGCGCCCTCGACCAGGCGGGCCATCTCGCGGACCGCTTCCCGCAGGCCCACGAACACCGCCCGGCTGACGATGCTGTGCCCGATGTTCAGCTCGGTCATCCCGGGCACGCCGGCGATCGGCCCGACGTTGACGTAGTTCAGGCCGTGCCCGGCGTGGACGACGAGTCCGGCGTCCCGGGCCCGGCGGGCGGACTCGGCGATGCGGGCGAACCGGCGGTCCCGCTCGGGGCCGGGCGAGGCGTTCGCATACTCGCCCGTATGGATCTCGATAGCCTCGGCCCCGGACGCCGCCGACGCGTCGATCTGGGGCGGGTCGGGGTCGATGAAGAGGCTCACCGTGACGCCCGCCTCGCGGAGCCGCTCGACGGCGTCGCGGACGCGGCCCGGGTCGCGCGCCACGGGCAGCCCGCCCTCGGTGGTGATCTCCTGGCGGCCTTCCGGGACCAGGGTGGCCTGGTCGGGCCGGACGCGCGAGGCGATCGCGAGCATCTCGTCCGTGACGGCCATCTCCAGGTTCAGCTTGACCTGGACGGTCCGGCGGAGGACCTCCAGGTCGCGGTCCTGGATGTGGCGGCGGTCTTCCCGCAGGTGGAGGGTGATGCACCGGGCCCCGCCGAGCTCGGCCTCGGCGGCGGCCCAGACGGGGTCGGGCTCGACGCCCCCGCGGGCCTGCCGGAGCGTCGCGACGTGGTCGATGTTGACGCCGAGGTAGGGCATGATCGAGTCCCCCGGGCCCCGCGCAGACAGGCGCCCAATCGCGTTGAGGCGAGCCCCGCAACACGGGGCGCGGCGGGTCTTCGTGCCCGCCGCATACGAGAGCCAGCCGGCGCGGTCGGCACAAAGACCGACCGCGCAGAGCTTGCGTGGGTCCCTTTCAATCCCGGGCGTCGGGTTTCCGGTAGCCGAGCCCTTCGAGCAGCTCGATCAGCTTGGGCAGCGAGATTCGCTTGAGCTCCCGCTCCTGTTTGTACTCGTCGATGGCCCGTCGGACCTCGGCTTCCCGCTCGTCGACGTCGTCGTGGTCGGCGAGGACGGGGAACTGGCGGCGTTCGACGCCCTCCCGCCGCTCGTCGGCCGGCGGGGGGGCCTCGGGTTCCCGGCGGTCCGGCGTGGCGCGGCGCTCATCGGGCGATTCGGTCACGGGACGTCCCCCTGTCACCCCTCGTTCGCACGGGGCGCCCCGCCTGGGGCGGGCCCGCTGTTTGGTGTGCTCAGCATTTCTGTCGGCTCTTTCATCGCAGGCGTCGTCGTTTGCTGCCCGCTTTGCGTCGCCGCCCGGCTTTGCTCAAGGCGTGCCCTCCACCCTGTTATACGCGGCCCGACCCGCGAGTTTCGCCCATTAACCCGCATGGGGGCGGAAATGTCAATGGCCCGTCCGTCGCCTGCCCGCTCACCCCGCCCCTCTCCCGCCAGGGCAGAGGGGGCATAAGACGGCAGCCAGGCGGCACCCCGGACTCGTTGCCGCATGCGCATGGCCGAACGCCGCTCGCTTTCCCCTTGCCGGACGGAGCCGTGCAAGGATACTTGAGGCCATGTGGGGCCTGGCGTCGAGCCGGCAGTGCCTTGCCCTTGCCCTGGCGGCGGTGTGTGTAGCCAGTGCGGCGAGGGGGGCGGTGCCGCCGCAGAACGAGGAAGTCTCTTGGGACATCAAGCTCGAATACTGGGAGCGCTACAAGGCCATGGACGGCTCCGCGGCGGCGAACGCGTCGCTTGCGAGATGGTGCGAGCTGTATGGCCTCGATGAGTATGCCGAGACGCATTGGCGCCAGACGCTGGCGCTCGCCCCGGGAAACGCCGAGGCGGAACGAGCGCTCAGGGACATCGCCCGCAGGCGCAGCGAAGCCCTTCAGCGGGATGAGGCCGGGGCGCAGGGGGCACCGGACGCGGCGCCGTTGGAGCCAAGTCAATCCGCTCAGACTGGCCGCGAGAACCTGCCGTGGTCGGAGCCGGACGAAACGCCCGAGGAGGACGGCGGGGCCCCTGCTGACGGCACGCCTTCGCCGCCCGGCGATCCTACGAGGCAGCCCGATTCCGTTGATACGACGTCGGAGTATCCGCGCCTGTTGTGGTGTGTCGTTGCCCTCGTCGCGATTCTCGGGTGGTGGGCCCTGCGCAAACGATTTGCAAGAAGGGCGCAGGAGCGCAAGCGCTATGTCCCCCAGGAGTTGAAGCACCAAGTGTTCCGAAAGTACAAAGGGCGCTGCGTCCGATGCGGATCTCCTGAAAACCTCGAGTATGATCACATTCGGCCTTTCTCAAAGGGGGGCGAGACGAGCCTGCGCAACCTTCAGCTACTATGCAGCAGATGTAACCGGAAGAAGAAGGACAAGTAGCGGCTTCTGCGCTGGTGGTAGAGGCCAGCGATTCTATTGACCTTCGGGCCAACACAGAAACAGTTTACAGTCTGAGTTGAGCATGGTCAAAGAACGACCGCAGCAACCTTGGAATGGACCGCTGGTCGGTGATGGAGGCGGCCACTTCCGACCGCAGGTGCGCAAGGTCCTCCGGGATGAAGTTCGCCAGGTCGGCGTACTTGGTGTGCGTCCAGACCTGCTCGGTGGGATTGAGCTCCGGGGCATACGGCGGAAGCCATTCAAAATCGATGGCCCCTCCCACCCGCGCTGCCAACAGTCGTGCGGCCTTACGGTGGACGCTCCAGCGGTCCCAGACCACACGCAGCGGACGCCTCAGCGCCACACGCCGCGCTGTGGGCGGATTTCGGCCAGCTGGCGCGCGGCCGCCGGCCCCGGCGGGCACCCAGGTTTGGCCTTGCGAGCATGCGACCGCAGGCGTAGGGTGGCGGTCGTGGCGACGGCAACCCCAACACGCGATGGCTTCCGAGCCGCCCGCCTGGTGCGCGTCTTGCCGCCGCCACCCGGTGCCGGGCGGCTCGCCTTTTGGAAAGGGCGTTGGAATGACGACCGACGAACGGCTGGCGAAGGTGGAGCGGGAACTGGGGCGCGCGAAGCGGCGGGGCCGTTGGCTGCTGGCGGCGCTGGGCGCGGGGCTGGGGGCCTGGGTTCTGGCCGCCGCCCTCGCGCCAAGGACGGCGGGGGCGCAGGCCGCCGGGGGCGTCGCGGACGAGGTCCGCACCCGGAGACTGGTGCTCGTGGATGATGAGGGCAAGCGTCGCGCCGGCCTGACCGTCATCGAGGACGGGCCGCGCCTGGCCCTGTTCGACGCGGCGGGCAGGCCTCGCATCGGCCTGGGCGTGGACAAGGACGGGCCGGACCTGGCCCTGTTCGACGCGGCGGGCAAGCCTCGCGCCGGCCTGAAGGTGACCAAGGACGGGCCGGTCCTGGCCCTGTTCGACGCGGCGGGCACGTCTAGCGCTAGCCTGAAGGTGACCAAGGATGGCTCGCGCCTGGCCCTGTACGGCGCGGCGGGCACGTCTGGCGCCAGCCTGGGCGTCATCGAGCACCGGTCGCGCCTGACCCTGTACGACGCGGCGGGCAAGCCTCGCGCCGGCCTGGCGGTGACCAAGGATGGGATGGGCCTGACCCTGGACGACGCGGCGGGCACGTCTCGCGCCAGCCTGGTCGTCATCGAGGACGGGGCGGGCCTGGCCCTGTACGACGCGGCGGGCACGTCTGGCGCCAGCCTGGCCGTCATCGAGCACCGGCCGGGCCTGCACCTGTTCGACGCGGCGGGCAAGCCGATCTGGTCCGCCCCGTAAGGCGGCACGGGCCGCACGGGCGTTGCGTTGTTGGGTCACAAGCACCCGGCGGCTGAGCGTCT
>CAZGKW010000002.1:0-187476 GCA_964526295.1 uncultured Anaerolineales bacterium | reverse complement strand
TCGGCGGCCTTTGTTATGCGCAAACGGTCAGCCTTCGTGAATAATGTGGGCTAGGCTTGTCCACGAGCGCCACCTCGGAGAAGCACGGAAGCCGAAGTCACGAGCCAAGGTCGGCGGTCGAATTCGCTTGCTTCACGAAGTCATCCAGGCTGGACTCGCCGCCCTTCCACAGCCATGAGGATCGGCAACGCCAGGGGCCGGTTGCTGACGAGTTGCTGGCGCACTATAATGGCCGCATCATGACCTGGAAGCGGGCCCTCCTCATCTACCCCTACAGCCCCGAGAAGAAGAGCGAACAGCTCTACGGGGGGCTGGCCGTCATTAACCCCATCGGCCTGGAGATCGTCGCGACGGCCCTCAAGCCCGCCGTCGAGGACCTGATGCTCGTCGACATGCGGCGCGAGACCGAGCCGCTCGACGACCTCCTCGCCCGGTTCCGGGCCGACCTCGTCGGCGTCAGCCTGAACTGGGGACGCGACGACTACGCCGACGCGCTTGTCCGGTCTCTGCCGCCCGAGACGACGCTCGTCGTCGGGGGCCTGTACGCGACGCGGCACGCCGACGAGATGTTCGCCGACTTCCCCGGCGTCGACATCGTGTCGGTCGGCTACGGGGAGGAGACACTCCGCGAGCTGGTCCAGCGCGGCACGCCGGAGGGCGTGGCGGGCCTGTGGTACCGGCGGCGGCCGACGGCCTGGCCGCCCGAGACCCGCCAAACGGTTAGTCGCTCTTCCACAACTCCCTCTCCCTTGACGGGAGAGGGGAGGGGTGAGGGTGGAAAAGACCTTGGGCATCGCATTGGTCCCCCTCACCCTAGCCCTCTCCCACCAGGGGAGAGGGTACTGAAACAGCCCGAGGCCGAGATCGTCCGCAACCCTCGCCGGCCCCGCGTCTCGGTCGACCACTTCCACATCGACCGCTCCGTCCGCCGCTACGGCTACCCCTGGCTGACCCTGAAGGGCGACAACGTCATCACCAGCCTGGGCTGCCCGATGGTCTGTGCGTTCTGCAAGTGGCGGGAGAACATCTTCGGCGAGGTCCAGCCCTGGCTGGGCCGCGACCCGGAGGACGTCGTCGACGAGCTGGCCGAGACCGACGCGGCCATCGTCCACATCGTCGATGCGAACTTCTCGGCCGACCTGGCGCGGGTCGAGCAAATCTGCGACCTGCTCGTCGAGCGCGACGTGCGGCACCTGTACGCCTGCGAGATCCGCATCAACGCCCTCGCCAGGAGCGCCGACCTCGTCAGGAAGATGGAGCGGGCGGGGTTCCTGATGTTCATGATCGGCATCGAGACCTACCACTCGCATCTCCTGAAGGCCATGCGGAAGGGCTACACCGTCCGGATGTGCCGCCGGGCCTTCCGCCACCTGGCCGACACGAACATCATCACGCTGGGTAACTTCCTGATCGGCAATCCCGGCGAGACCGAGGCGGAGATGCTCGGCATCGCGGACTATGCCGCCGAGCTGGGATGCGACTTCATCAGCCCCAACAAGCTCTACGCCTACGCCGACTCGGACTTCGAGCGATGGGTCCTCGACCAGCCGGGCATGCGGGTGGTCGGCCGGCGACGGTACGTCGAGAGCGACGCCTACTCGGTGGAGGACCTGCGGCGGACCCAGGCGAAGATCATGCTCCGGTTCCTCCGCCGCCATCCGCCCTGGATCGCCTATCGCAAGGTCCTGGCGCATCCGATGGTGGAGAAGCTCGGCCGGGAGCGAATCCGCCGGGCCATCCTCCGAAGCCTGTGGAACCACGTGTCGGACCCGATGTGGCGGGGACGGGCCCTAAGGCGTCTGCTGAAGCGGTTCCGCCGGCCGCGTATCCCCCAGGCCGCCGGGATTGCCGTTGAAGCCCGCTCCGGCGGGCGATAGACTCCCTGGAGGCGCGCCGGCCCGGTGAGGCCGGCCGCGGTCACAGGGGGAACGGCGTGTGAGCGCACCCGTCCGCGTCGGGATCGGCTTCGACGTCCATCGCCTGGCCGAGGGCCGGCGGCTGGTCCTGGCGGGCGTCGAGGTGCCCTCCCCCGTCGGGCCGGTGGCCCACTCCGACGGCGACGTGGTCCTGCACGCGGTGGCCGACGCCGTCCTGGGGGCGGCCGGCCTGGGCGACCTCGGGGAGCACTTCCCGGACTCCGACCCGGCGTGGAAGGGCGCGGCGAGCGCCGACATCCTGGGCCGCGTCCGGCGGATGGCCGAGGAGGCGGGCTGGCGCGTCGTGAGCGTCGACGTGAACCTGCTCCTGGAGCGGCCGAAGCTGGCAGACCGGAAAGGCGAGATGCGCGGGCGGCTGGGCGAGCTGCTCGGCCTCGACGCGGATGCCGTGGGCCTCAAGGCCCGGACGTTCGAGGGCCTGGGGCCGGTCGGCGCGGGCGACGCCGCCTGCGCCCAGGCCGTCGTCGTCCTCGAGCGGTTAGCCGAATAGCCCGGCGCGCCGCGTTTCGCCGGCGGGCTTGCCCGCCGGGCGCCGTTCAATGGAGGCACAACACGTGGCCGTACGTGAGAATGCTTTGCATGTCCAGAATTCGCTGACCCGCTCGCGCGAGCCGTTCGAGCCGGCCGACCCGCCGTTCGTCGCCATGTACGTCTGCGGGCCCACCGTCTACGGCGACGCCCATCTCGGGCACGCCAAGAGCTACATCTCCTTCGACATCATCCTCCGCTACCTGCGGCACCTGGGGTACCGGGTCCGCTACGTCCAGAACATCACCGACGTCGGGCACCTGACCGACGACGCCGACCAGGGCGAGGACAAGGTCGAGAAGAAGGCCCGGGCCGAGCGGGCCCACCCGATGCAGATCGCCGAGGAGTACACCCGCCGCTACTTCGAGGACATGGACGCCCTGAACGTCCTCCGGTCCGACATCAGCCCCCGGGCCTCGGGGCACATCGTCGAGCAGATCGAGCACGTCAAGCGGCTCCTGGAGGCCGGCCACGCCTACGAGGCGAACGGATCCGTGTACTTCGACGTGTCGAGCTGGCCCGACTACGGCAAGCTCTCCGGCCGGAGCGTCGACGAGATGGAGGCCGGGGCCCGCGTCGAGGTGAGCCCCGAGAAGCGGCACCCGGCCGACTTCGCCCTGTGGAAGCGGGCCGAGCCCGGCCACATCATGCAGTGGCCCAGCCCCTGGGGCATGGGCTACCCCGGCTGGCACATCGAGTGCACCGTCATGAGCCAGAAGTACCTCGGCGAGACGCTCGACATCCACGGCGGGGGCATCGAGAACCAGTTCCCCCACCACGAGGACGAGGTCGCCCAGGCCGAGGCCGCCACCGGCAAGCCCTTCTGCAAGTACTGGCTCCACAACAACATGGTCACCGTCGAGGGCCAGAAGATGGGCAAGTCGCTGGGCAACTTCATCACCCTCCGCGACGCGTTCGAGAAGTGGGACCCAATGGTCATCCGGCTCTTCGTAATGCAGAGCCACTACCGAAGCCCAACTGATTTCTCGGAAGAGGCCATCGAAGCCGCTGCCAAGGGCTACGAACGGCTCGCCCGGGCGTATCAGAACATCGAGAGCCTCGAGAAGCAAGCCGTGGACAGGCCCTTGCTCGACACACTGCCGACCCAGGGGAGGGGGGTGAAGTGGCAGGGAGAGCCGCCAAGAGACACGCGAGCCATGCAGCGACTACAGTTGGCGGAGCAGCAGTTCCAAGAGGCGATGGATGACGACTTCGGAACGCCTAGTGCACTCGCCGCGCTCTTCGAGGTCCAGGGAGTCATTTTGGTGGAAGGCTTGGCCACGGTGCTTCGCCCTCCCAACCGGGCGGTGGTCAAGCGTATTCGCGAGTCCTTTGAAACGATGGCCTGCAACGTCTTAGGCTTCACGTTTGCGCAAGAGCAGGACAAATCAAGTGATAAGCTTCTGAGCAGCGTCGTGAATATCCTCTTGCAGCAAAGAGAAACTGCACGCGAGGCGAAGGACTACGAAACCGCCGACGCGATAAGAGATCAACTGGACAACGCCGGTATAACCGTTCAGGACACGCCTCAAGGTCCGCGATGGGAACGGAAACATCGCGTTTGGTACAAGCCATAGGGAAAGGCGCAAACCCCTTACCGTTTCTTGTTGCTCCGTCAGAACCCCGCAGGGGCGACTGATTTGTAGCCCAGGGCGCAAGCCCTGGGAACGCAAGGGAGCCATTCACCCTTTCTTGTTGTTTTCTTGTCAGAGCCCCGTCAGGGGCGATTGAGAGAAGAGGCGTGGGGCACAGCTACACCAATCTCCTCATCCACACAGTCTTCGCAACCAAGGACCGTCGCCCAGCCATCCACGGATTTCTCCGCCAGCGCCTCTACGAATATCTCTCCGGCGTGGCACGCCACGAGTTCGGCGAGGCTCTCGTTATTGGGGGGACGGCAGACCACGTCCACGGCCTACTTGTACTTCGAGCCGCCGTGCCTGTGGCCGACGCCATGAAGAAGTGGAAGAGCCTTTCGTCCGGGTGGGTCCACAGGACCTTCCCCGACGAGAAGGGCTTCGGCTGGCAAGAGGGCTATGGGGCGTTCAGCGTGAGCCGGTCACTCGTGCCGAAGGTCGCCCGATACATTCGGGAGCAAGAGCAGCACCACCAGAAGATGAGCTTCGAGGAAGAGTTCCTTAGCCTCCTTGTGCGGCACGGGATTGACGACGCTGGCGTGCGCTTCGCCGGGTGATGTCAATCGCCCCCTGTGGGGCTCCAACAGAAGAACAAACAGTTGAGGGGCCGATTTCCCTTCCACGGGCTGGCGCCCGTGGCTACAAATCAGACGCCCCAGGGGGCTAAAGGCAAAGAGACAGGCACCACGATGACCGAGGCAGAGCTGAAAGAGCGGATCGCCAAGGCGGCCGAGGCCCTCCGCCGCGAGGGCGCCCGGGAGGTGTACGTGTTCGGCTCGGCCGCAACCGGCCGCCTCCGCGAGGGCTCCGACGTCGACCTGGCGGTTTCCGGCCTTCCGCCCGAGGTCTTCTTCGGCGCCATGGGGCGGGCCAGCCGCATTCTTCAAAGGCCCTTGGACCTTGTGGACCTGGACGAGGCCAATCCGTTTACCGATTGCCTCAAGAGCAAGGGGCGACTGCTCCGTGTCGATTAGCGAACTCGTTGAGATGCTCGCCGTCGAACGGCAGATGTTACACCGGCCGCTCGAGGGGTCCCGCCCGTTGCTTGACAGGTGTCGGGCAAGTGGGCCCGACACCATTGAGCTCTGGGCCGCCGCAGCCATGCTGCACGCCTTCTACAACGGGATTGAGAATGCCTTCAAGCGGATCGCGATAGGATTCGAGGGTGCCGTCCCCCACGGTCCTGACTCCCATCGTCAGTTGCTGGATGCGATGTCCAGGCCGGGTCCCGGCCGCCCTGCTGTGATCAGCGAGGGGCTCCGTGAAAGGCTGGACAAGTACCTCGACTTCAGGCACTTTTTTCGGCACGCCTACGCCATCGACCTGCGCTGGGAGCGAATGGCGCAGGAGGGCTATCGCTGCGAAGACGTCTTGCGCGACTTTGAGTTCGAGCTCGATGCTTTCCTGAGGGACCTTGGCGACAAGGCGCAGGAACCGCCTTAAGACGTGAGGGCGGCAAACTTGCACGTGCTCTGTGTTCTGGATTCCGAGTCTCGGGGCCCGAGTTGCCGTATGAAAATCCTCGGCATCGATCCCGGCCTGGAGCGGACCGGTTACGGCGTCATCGAGACCGACGCCGCCGGGGCGGGGTCTGCGCCGAGGCTGGTCGAGGCCGGCGTCGTCCGGACCGACACGAAGGCGGCGCTCGAAGCGCGCCTCGCGGAAATCGAGTCGGGCCTCGAGGGCGTCCTCGCGGAGTTTCAGCCCGAGGCGGTCGCCGTCGAGCAGCTCTACTCGCACTACAAGCACCCCCGGACGGCCATCCTGATGGGCCATGCCCGGGGGGTGATCTTTCTGGCGGCCGGGCGGGCGGGCCTCAAGGTGACGAGCTACTCGGCAACGCGGATCAAGAAGGCCCTCGTCGGCTCGGGCCACGCCTCCAAGCTCCAGGTCCAGCGGGCGATCCAGTCGGCCCTGGGCCTGAAGGCCGTGCCGGAGCCGCCCGACGTCGCCGACGCCCTGGCCGTGGCCCTGTGCCACGCCCACACGGCCGCCCGCATGCCGGTCGAGCCGTCAAATAGGACCGTAGAGCCGCAGCGAGCGCGGAGAACGGCAGGACGTGGCAGAACAGCAAATAGATAGCATCGGATGTTTGGACAACCACAGCGCCCTCTGCGTCCTCCGCGCCTCCCCGGTTGGCCGCACGCGAACGAAGGCCGACGCATGATCGCACGCATCGCCGGACAGCTCGAAGCGGTCGAACAGGACCGGGCCGTCGTCTCGGCCGGGCCGGTCGCCTACGAGGTGATGGTCGCCCCGGTGGCGGCCGACCGGCTCCGGCCCGAGGTCGGGCGCCGCGTCACCCTCCATACGCTCGAGTACCTGGACGGCAATCCGGCCTACGGCCAGATGGTGCCGCGCCTCATCGGGTTCCTCACCGAGACGGAGAAGCGGTTCTTCCTGCGGTACGTGAGCGTCCAGGGGATCGGCATCGCGAAGGGCCTTCGGAGCCTCGTTGCGCCGGTGGGGGAGATCGCCCGGGCCATCGAAGCGCGGGACGTCGCGCGGCTCGCGGACCTGCCGGGCCTCGGGCGCCGGACCGCCGAGAAAATCATCGCCGAGCTGTGCGGAAAGCTCGACGAGTTCGCCCTGGCCGCCGGCGGGGCCCGGGCCGAGGAACAGCCCGAATCGAAACGCGAGGCCGTCGCCGTCCTGGTGGAGCTGGGCCTCGCGCGGCCGGAGGCCGCCGAACGGGTCGACGCCGCCTTCGAACGCCTCGGGGCCGAGGCCACCGTCGAGGACCTCGTGCGCGAGGCGTTCCACCACGGCCCGGCCGCCGCCGAAGGGTAGCCTCGACGGAACCGCAGAGGCGCAGAAAACACCGGAACTTGGCAGAATAGCAAACAGACGCTGTTGTTTTGTTCAAATAGGATCGTGTTCTGCGGTTTGGGACACGCTGTCGACGGGTGAAAAACCATGGCGCGTGAACGCATCGTCAGCCCCGAGAGCCAGGGCCCCGAAGAAGAGGGGTTCACCTGGAGTCTGCGGCCCAAGCGCCTCGACGACGTCGTCGGCCAGCGCCGGCTCGTCGAGAAGCTCTCGATCGCCATCCAGGCCGCCCGGGGGCGCGACGAGCCCCTCGAGCACGTCCTCTTCCACGGCCCGCCCGGCCTGGGCAAGACGACGCTGGCCCACGTCGTGGCGGCCGAGATGGGGGCCGGCATCCGCACCACCAGCGGCCCGGCCCTGACGCGGCCGGCCGACCTGGTGGGGGTCCTGACGAACCTCTCGCCGGGCGACGTCCTCTTCATCGACGAGATCCACCGCCTCGGGGCGGTCGTCGAGGAGTTCATCTACCCGGCGATGGAGGAGTTCCGCATCGACATCACGGTCGACCGCGGCACGTTCGCCCGGACGATCAACGTCCCCCTCAAGCCCTTCACCCTGATCGGGGCGACGACGCGGGCCGGGTTCCTCTCGGCCCCGCTGCGGGAACGGTTCGGCCTGTTCCACCACTTCGAGTTCTACCCGGAGGAGGACCTGGAGCGGATCGCCCGCCGCTCGGCCGAGCTGCTGGAGGTCGAGGCCGAGGCCGACGCCCTCGGCGAGGTGGCCCGCCGCAGCCGCGGCACGCCGCGCGTCGCCATTCGCCTGATGCGGCGGGTCCGCGACTACGCCCAGGTCAAGGCCGACGGGCGGATCACGCTGCCCGTGGCCGAGGAGGCCCTGCGGATGGAGGCGGTCGACGAGCGGGGCCTCGACGAGCTGGACCGCCAGTTCCTGCGGGTGCTGATCGAGACGTACGGAGGGGGGCCGGCGGGCATCGAGGCCCTCGCCGCCACCCTGAGCGAGGAGGTCGACACGCTCGTCGACATGGTCGAGCCGTACCTGTTGAAGACCGGCTTCGTGGGCCGGACCCGCCAGGGCCGCATCGCCACGCCCGCCGCCGCCGAGCACCTGGGCATCGAGCCCCGCCTGCGGCCGAAGAAGAAGCGCGGCCGCACCCGTCGGCCCGACGAGTCGGACCTCTTCGCGGACGGGTCGTAGCGGCACGCGTCGTTCGGGCCTACGGGGCGCCGCCCTCGGACTTTCATATTAGCATGTATCCACGTGAATCGCTGTCACGTCAAGTTCGGCGCAGTCGGCCCCGACGCCCAGCACCTCGGACACGCTCGGACGCGTCCGCCCGGCGTCGCCGCTGACGAGCTCCTTGATGTAGAGGCCCGCCTGGGCCCGGACAGAGAGCTCGACGGCCCGGCCGCCGAGGGGCCGCCACTGGAGGTCGCGGACGCGGCGACACCGGACGCGGTTGGCCCGCCGACCGGCCACGCGGCGGGGCGTCCGCTGGCGGATCGGGCCGCGGAGCTGCTCGAGCGCATCGAGCGCCGCCGCCTCGACCGGCCCCGCCAGGTGCACCAGCGCCCGATACGTCTTGTCGGGCCGCAGGGCCTTGACCTCGGCCGCCGCACCGGCGGGGCATCGCTCCAGACCGATCACCTCGACCCGCTCGTCGCGATTGACCTCCGCCTCGAGGGCGGCCCAGTCGAGCCGACGCCGACGCGGACGGACGATCTCCAGGACGAACGGCCGCCGGCCGAGGCACCGGACGTCGACGTCCTCCCGGCCGCAGCCGTGGAACACGTGGTCCTCGCCCCCGGCGGCGCCGAGGATCGGCCCCGCGACGATCTCCTGGACGCTCGTGGGCCAGGCGGCCCAGCGGCACTGCGGAATGCCCCGCACGAGCTTCCGGTACCGGCCGCGGATGAACAGCGGCCGGGGCTCGGCGGTCACGGTCCCGGCGGCATGGTCGGCCACGAGGACGACGTCCGGGTGGGCGAAGTCGGGCTCGACGTCGAGCGCCTCGCACAGCCGCCCGCCGACCTCTCGGTTGAACGCCTGCTTATAGGGCTCGGCAAGGTTCCCGCCGACCTCTGTCCAGAGGGCTTCCTCCCGTTCGACGATGGCGGGGTCGGGCCGGCTCGTCACGAGGAGCGTGTCGAACTCCAGGTCCGCCAGGGCGTCGCGGCACCGGGCCACCCAGCCGTCGATCTCGTCGAACAGGCCGCCGCAGAGGGTGCAGGTCGGGCCGAGCCCACGGGGCGCCGCCCGTGGGCTTTGAACCGGGCCCGCCGCGGGAGCGGCGGGACACGCGCGGTCACGGCTGTCTGCCCCGGCAGCCATACGACCGACTTGCCTACGGATGATTCGCCCTCGCTCGGCATTCGTGAGGCCCGTGCCGGCCTCGGCCAAGAGCCGACCCAGGCAGGCGTCGCACAGCGGGCCCCGGTCGTAGGCCCGGCGGGCCCGATCGGCCATCTCGGGCCGCCCGAGCGCCGCTTCGATCGGCACGTTCCGCCATGCGGCCGGGTCCATTCTGCTCGTACTCCTCGGTAGGGGCCGACGTAGTCTATCGGCCGGGGCCTGGGAGGGTCCAGCCCCGGGGCGCGTTGCTCCCGGGGGGGCGGACCGGTATCATGCGAGGGGCGCGCGGCCCCGCGGGACGGAAGCCGGATGATCGACAACCGCACCTCCGAGACCCGGCCGGACGAGATGACCCCGGCCGACGCCTATCGCCAGTGGCTGGGCGTCGATCGGCCCGCGCCGACCCACTACGAGCTGCTCCGCATCCCGAACCTGACGGCCGACCGGGGGACCATCTTCGAGGCCGGCCGCCGTGCCAAACGCAAGCTCCGGCCTTACCAGATCGGCCGGTATCGCGACCTCGCCCTCCAGGTCCTGACCGACGTCGGCCGGGCCGTCTCGGTCCTGACGAACCCCGACAAAAAGCGGGCCTACGACTCCGGGCTGGTCGAGCGATGGATGGCCCGCGTCGAGGCCCTTTACGAACAGCACTGCGTGGGCCGGGCGCACGACCCGAAACTCCTGGAGACCTGGCTCGGCGTCTGCCGCAACGAAGGCATCCCGATCGTCCATTGCCTGCCTTGGGCCATCCGGATGATGACCGGCCGTATCGCCGCCTGGCCGCCGCACGGGGAGCACGGCCTGAACCTGCCGGGGAGCCTGTGGATCTACCGCGACGTGGCGGTCCTCGGCCAATGCCTCCGGGAGGGCGACCTGGAGCGACGGGCCCAGACCGTCAAACGGGTCCAGAAGGCCCTCAACATCCCGGAAGGCCTCGCTCGCCTCGTGGCCGAAGAGGTCAGCCGCGACGTCGTCGCCTTCAACGACCTGCGGCTGGTCCGCCAGGCCCGCGCCAAGCCCGACCGGACGATCTCGCGGCTGGCCCGCCGAATCCGCCGGCTCGGGGGGCGCCTCGGCCGCCGCAGCAAGGTCCTTCAGGCCGTGGCGTCCCTGCTGGGCCGGAGCCGGCAGCACCTGATGAAGCTGCTGGAGCGGATCGACGAGCCGCCCGTCGAGGTGCCGCCGGCTCGGCGGATGGCCATCGTGGCCCGTCACGCGCGTGCCCGGGCCCGACGCCGAAGCGCCCAGGCCGGCACGTGGGTGGCCGCCCGGCCCCAGGTGCTCCTCGGGCTGGGCCTCCTGATCGGGTCGATCGCGCTGTTCGTCGCGCTGCTGATGATCCTGGGCATCTGGCGGCCGTGGGGCGAGCCGGAGGACGGTCGGCCGGGTCCGCAACAGCCGGGGCAGGAATCCCCTGCCGAGCCGTGCCCCGACGAAACGACGCCCCCGGAGCCGCCGTCCGGGTGGGACGACCTGATGCGTCGCTACCCCGTCGAGCAAGGGTGAGTCCGTCAACGAGACCGGCATGCGAGTCGGACTGGGCCCGACGGGCGTCTCCCGCCGCTTCCCCGGCGGCCTCGGCGGCCCGCTTCGAAGCCACGGAGTGCCGGGGGACTGTCAGCCCTTTTGGGCCGCGATCCGTTTCCGCAGGGCCCCAAGCCGCCGGTTGACGTTCCGGACAATGTGGTTGTCGCGCTCGGGGATCATGCGAAGGATCCGCTCGTAGGCGTCCTGGGCCCCCCGGAGGTCGCCCGACCGCTCCGTGAGGACGGCGTTGTTGTATTCGCGGTGGATGGTCTCGATGAGTTGCTCCTCGGCGTCCTTTCGGATCCGCTCGACGACGGGCTCGGGGAAGTAGCTCCGCCCGCCCCCGTAGGCCAGGGCCTGCTGGAAGCGGCGGACGGCGAGGAAGAGGTTCTCCGGCTCGGCCTGCCGCCGGCCGTACAGGTCGAGGGCCCGCTTCTTGAGTTCCTCGGCCCGGAACCGGTTGGTCTCGAACTCGTACTCCTTGATGATGGCGTTCTTGATGCCGCGGATGCCTCGGGCCTGGCCCGCCTGAAAGGCCTCGCGGGGGATCTTCCGGGGGTTGTCCCAAGGGTCGGTGACCCAGACGCCGTCGCTGGCCTCGCGGTCGATGCGGAACGTCTCGCCCCGGTACTCGATAACGTCCTCCAGGCGGAGGATGGGGATGTCGCGGCTCGTCTCGCCGCCGCCGCCCGACAGACGGTACACCGTCAGCGCCAGCCCGGCGATCACCATGACGCCGATATAGGCCCCCAGGCCGATCACGAGGCCCCGCCGCCGCTGGAACCACGACTCGGGCCCCTCCGGCTCGCCCTCGGTCTCTTCCTCCACGCTGACGCGGTCCTCGGACCGGCCCGTGCGGGCCCGGAACTGGGGCCGGCCGGTCGGCGAGATGGCCACCTGCTCCAGGAAGAAGACGAGCCGCGTCTTGGCCCCGACCCGGATCTCGGCGCCGTCGGTGAGGACGGCCTCGTCCACCTGCTGCTTGTTGACGCGGGTGCCGTTGGCCGAGAGGTTCACCAGGACCCACTCGTCGTCGCGGCGCTCGATGCGGGCGTGCTGGCGCGAGACGACCGTCTCGCTCAACACGACCTCGTTGGCGGGATCGCGGCCGATGGTCGTCACGCCCGGCGTCAGGCGGAACGTCTGGTCCTTCTCAGGGCCCGCGATGCACTCCAGGTGGGCCCGTACCTGGGTGGCCGGGGCCACGGGGCCGGCGGGCCGGCGGGCCGGCAGGTCGCCTCCATCGGTTGACTGACTGGCCACTCGCGCTCCTCTTGCCCACCGGACGCTGCGGGTGGGCCTGGAAAGACCCCGCGCTCGGGGGCCGCCGTCCCCCCCGGCGCCCCCCTCTGCCCCCTAATTGTACGCCTGGGGCGGCCCGAACGCGGAACGCCTGCCGAGCTTCGCCATTCATCGACCAGGTGGGGGCCTTGGGTGCAGGACGGCCCGGGCGGGGGTATGCTAACAGGGGGGCACGCGGCGGTCAACGCAAGGGCGCCGGCCACCCTCGAAGGTGGTTCGACGAGGGGCTACCGGTCCTGCCGCCGGCCGCGCGGGTGGCGCGACTCGGCGCCTCCGTTGGTCTTCTCGGGCGGATCCTTGAGGGCATCGTTCATTTCCTGGCGGCTCCAGGCGGGCACGTCGAGGCCGTCGCGGGCGAGCAGCGCCTCGAACCAGTGCTGGGCCATCACCTCGGCCCCCAGGGCGTTCGGATGGACGCCGTCCCGGGCGAACGCCTGCGGATACAGCGCCTTCGTGGGCGCCCAGACGTCGGGCCCGGCGTGGACGCCCGGCACGTCCCGCCCGAGGAGGGCCTTCAGGGCAAGCCGCTCGTGGCCGATCTCCGGCTCCATCGGGTGCTTGTAGATGTGCATCGCGATGAAGACCTGCGTCGCCCCGTCCGAGAGGAGCCGCCGGGCGTACCGCTCCAGGATGTCGGCGCCGGCCTCGATACGCTCCGAGTCGTCCGGTCCGCGGATGCCCGCTTGACGGTCGCCGAAGCACCACTGGAGCGACTGCTGGGCGAGGACGATGACGGGCGTCTCCCCGGCGGCTTTGAGGGCGGGCCGGACCGCGGCCGTGTAGGGCGGCCTCGGCTCGCCCGTGGCGACGTCGATCCACTTGGCGATGGGCGTCCCGCCGCGCGTCGCGGTGCGGACGCGGACGGGGCTTCGGCCACCCGCGAGCCGGTCGAGCTTCCGCTGGAGCACCTTCGGCCAATGGAACGACGTCGAGTAGCCGTTGACGAGCAGGACCTTCGGCTCGCCGTCGAAGGTCCGGCGGGGCGTGTCAACGGGCTCCTCCGCCCCGGCCGCCGCGGCGCACAGGACCGCCACGAAGGCGGCCGCCAGAAGCAGTCCGATCGCAAGGCCCACGTAGAGGTCCCTCCGCCGACGGTGCGCGAGGTACTCCGCTATCTCGTCCATGATGGCAGCCCTCCGCCGTCGAACGCAAGGTTTTCAGAGACGTGACCCGACCGTGAGCTTAAACGCGGCCGGGCCCCGAGAATTTCGTCCTTTCCGGGGCCGGACCGCATCGACGGCGCAGGGGCAGGCGGGGCTGGCATCGGAGACCCCGCCGGTCTATACTCGGCAGCGAACCAGGCCGTGCAAGAGGGGCCCGGCCCGCCTCGCCCCGCGCCTCACCCGCCAGGGGAGAGGGGGCCATGAAACAGCCGCGACGAGTGCGCGAAGGCTCCATGAGACGGGTGGGCCGGCGACAGTTCCTGAGAGGGGCCCTGAGCGCCGCCGGCGGCGCCTGGGCCGCCTCCCATTCCGCATTGGCCGGAGCGAAAGGGGCCGACGTGGCCGACCCACCTCCCGACGCCGTCCCGTCCTATCTGAAGGGCTACGAGACGCTCTACCGGCGTGACCCGCGCGCCGCCGCAATCGAGTGGTTCAGGGCCGCCCGCTTCGGCCTGTTCATGCACTACGGGCTTTACTCGCTGCTGGGGCGGCACGAGTGGGTCCAGTTTCGCGAGAAGGTCCCCGTCGCCGAGTACGCGAAGCTGAAAGACGAGTTCACGGCCGCGAAGTTCGACGCCGACTTCATCACCGACCTCGCCCTCGCCGCCGGGATGCGGTACGTCAACATCACGACGCGGCACCACGACAGTTTCTGCCTGTTCCGAACGAACGAGACGCTCTTCAGCGCGGCCGAGTCGCCGGCCGGGCGCGACCTCGTCGCCGAGCTGGCCGAAGCCTGCCGCGCGAAAGGGCTCGGCCTGTTCTTCTACTACTCCTATGCGGCCGACTGGCGGCACCCGTACTTCATGTCTCGCGAAGTCACGCCGTGGGATGCGGCCCGGCCCGCCTACGAGACGCCCCAGCCGGAGTACAAGTTCGAGAAGGACGCGGACTTCGCCCGGTACATCGCGTTCGTCCACGCCCAGCTCCGGGAGCTGCTGACGGGCTACGGACCGGTGGCGGGCATCTGGCTCGACCCGATCATGGGGTACTACGGCCGGCCGGACCTGTTCCCGATCCGCGAGACGTACGCCCTGGTCCGGTCGCTCCAACCGCAAGTGCTCATCTCGTTCAAGCAGGGCGCGTGCGGCGAGGAGGACTTCGTCGCGCCCGAGCGGCAGGTCCACGGCTTCGCCGAGAAGGTGAAGAAGCGGTTCCCGGAGAGCCCGGCCTCGCACCGGGCTGCGGCCCAGGCCTGGGAGACGAACCAGGGCAAGCCTCGCGAGATCTGCACCACGCTCCAGACCCGCGGGTGGGGGTACACGAAGCGCGAGCGGCACCGCGACGCCGACTGGGTGATCGAGCAGCTCGCCTCCGCCCGGAAGCAGGACGCCAACCTGCTCCTCAACTCCGGCCCCCTGGGCGACGGGTCGATCCACAGGTCGGACGTCAGGACGCTCCGCGACGTCGGCCGCCGCCTGCGCCGAAGCTGAGTCCTGCTTCGGCCGCGCGGAGGAACCGCTTCACGGCGCGAGTTCGACGATCATCTCCAGTTCGACGGGCGACCCCAGGGGCAGTTCGGCCGCACCGAGGGCGGCCCGGCTGTGCCGGCCCGCTTCTCCGAAGACCTCGCCCACCAGGTCGCTTGCAGCGTTTATGACTTTCGCCTGGTCCGTAAAGCCCGGCGCGCTGGCGACGTGGCCGGTCAGGCGGACGACCCGCGCGACGCCGGCCAGGCCGCCCGCCTCGGCCGCCACGACCGCCAGGGCATTCAGGACCGCCTGGAGGGCGCACTTCCGGGCTTCCAGCAACGTCACCTCACGGCCGACGTGGCCGATAGCGATGAGCTTCCCGTCGCGCATCGGGAGCTGGCCGCTGACAAAGAGGAGGTCGCCCGTCCGAACGGCGGGGATATAGACGCCGACCGGGTCGGGGGCCGGCGGCAGCTCCAGGCCCATCTCGCGGAGCTTCTCCTCAGGTGTCATTGCCGAATTCCTCCGCTTGACGCGGTCCCTTGCGAGCTCCCCCTGCGCCGTCGCCCTTCGGGCCATGGCGGACGAGTCGGGTCGCGGCTCAACGGTGAGCAATAGCTTCCTATCCTTGCTTGCGGCCGACGAGGATCAGGTCCTGGCTGGCCGCCGGGTCGAACGGCTTCGGCTCGTACCCGCCGTACCACTGGAGGCGGACGAAGCCGACTTCGGTGGCGAGCGCCTCCAGCTCGGGCTGCTCGATGGTCCACGCCCGGCCGCGAAACTCGAGCTTCTTCCACTCGCCGGCCTGCTTCTCCAGGACGACCATGTCGAGGTCGCACTTGCGGCCCGTCTTGCGGAACGCCTTCAGAAAGAGGACCTCGCGATCGTCCACGTCTCGCACGCGGAAGTCCCGGAAGACCGTCGTGCCGGTTGGGATGAGGGCGAAGTTCAGCAGGTGCAGGACGGCCACGCCCCCGGGGGCGAGGACCTCGAAAATGCCCTCGACCGCCCGGCGGAACCGCTTCTCCGAGCCCGCCATCGGCAGGCTGTTGCCCGTGCAGATGACGGCGTCGAACGGCCGGTCGAACTGCGGCGCCAGGGACGTGAAGTCGGCGACGAGGAAATCGACGCTCCCCTGCGGAGAGGGGTCGGCCGCAGCGTCGCGGCGGGCCTGTTCGACCATCGCCGGCGAGAGGTCGCTGCCGATCACCTCCAGGCCCCACCGGGCGAACAGCCGGGCGTGATGGCCCGTCGCGCAGGCGCAGTCGAGGACGCGGCGGGCCCGCGCGCTCGCGAACACCCGCTGAAAGAACGGGGCCTCGTGAGCCAGACGCTTTTCCCAGTCGACCAGGATGTCGTAATAGGGCTGGGGGAAAAAAAGACACTCAGTGTCTTTTCTGCGCAGCACCCTTCGGGCTCCTCCGGAGGAAAAGACACTCAGTGTCTTTTTTTTCCTGTCCGAGCCACTCGCCGAAGACGCGACCATTCTAGGCCCCGCCGACCGTGCCACGCAAGGGTTTCGGGCCACGAAGGCCCTCGGGGACGCGGCGACGAGCCGCGAGGAACTTGACACCGGCCCCCCGCGCATCTATCCTATGAAAGTCAGAATCGGGTGCTCGGGTGGTGGAATTGGCAGACACGCTAGCTTGAGGTGCTAGTGGCCAACCAAACGGCCGTGCAGGTTCAAATCCTGTCCCGAGCACCATTCTTCATGCGCCGGCACGTCTCGCGGGTCCGTCTCGGGCGGACCACTCGCGTCTGAATGAGTGCGGCGATACCGAATCCCACGGGCGGCCCCCGTGGACCATCCAAGCGGCGCCTTCGAAGCCCATGGGCGGCGCCCCGTGGGCCGGCCGCGCAACCGGCAGCAAACGAGGTCACAGTATGAACCAGCGTCCCTTCGGCGACACGGGCATCGACGTCAGCGAAATCGGCTTCGGCGCCTGGGCCGTCGGCGCCCAGGGATGGGGCGACGTCGACGATGCCGAGTCCCTGGCCGCCATCCGCGAGGCCCGGCGCCTCGACGTCACGTTCTTCGACACCGCCCAGGAGTACGGCTGCGGCCACAGCGAGCGGCTCCTCGGGCAGGCCCTTCAAGGCGACTCCGGCGTCGTCCTGGCCACGAAGGTCGGCAAGTGGTGGTACGGCACGACGTTCGACACGTTCCAGAAGGACTTCTCGGCGGCCTTCATCTCGGGCATGGTCGACGGGTCGCTGGCCCGCCTCGGGGTCGAGCGGATCGACCTCTATCAGCTCCACAACCCGGGCGTCGAGACCTGCGAGCGCGACGAGACCTGGAAGGCCCTGGAGAACCTCGTCCAGGCCGGCAAGGTCCGCCTGTACGGGGCCTCGATCGGCAGCGAGGACGAGCTGGCGCTGTGCCTGGAGCGGGGGTGCAAGGGCCTCCAGTTCGAGTACAACCTGCTCCGCCCGCAGCGGCGCGACTGGATCGCCCGCTGCGCCGACGCCGGGGCGGGGGTCGTCATCCGCACCCCCCTGGCCTGGGGGGCCCTGACCGGCAAGTACGAGCCCGGCTACGAATTGCCCGAGGATGACTTCCGACACGATGACAACTGGGGCGGGAGGGCATTCCGCAAGTTCGTCGACCAGGCCCGGGAGCTCCGGTTTCTGGAGCGCCGCGGGCAGACGATGGCCCAGGCCGCACTCCGCTACGTCCTCGCCGAGCCCGGCGTCAGCGTCGTCATCCCCGGCGGCAAAACGCCCGAACAGGTCCGCGACAACTGCGCGGCGGCCGAGGGGGCCTTGACGACCGAGGAGCTGGCCCGCATCTCCGAGCTCCAGGCCGAGTGGCTCGTCGAGGAGAAGGAGAAGTAGCCGACACGTCCATCGTCGCCGCTTGCCGGCCTGCAAGCCGGGCGAAGAAGAAGCGAGAGCCGTGACCGACCCAGCCCGCCCCGAACTCATCGAGCAACCCGACCTGCGTGACCGGCCCCGCGTCTTCAGCGGCCGGCCCGAAGCGGGCGCCGTCCTGGCGGAGATGCTGGAGGAATACCGCGGGACGGACGCGATCGTACTGGCGGTCCCCGCCGGAGGCGCGCCGGTGGGCGCGGCCATCGCCGAGCGGCTCGACCTGCCGCTCGACGTCGCCGTCGTCTCGAAGATCACCCCGGCGTGGAACAGCGAGGTGGGCTACGGGGCGGTGGCCTTCGACGGGTCGGCCGTGATGAACGAGGAGCTGATCGAGGCGTTCCGCCTGAGCCCGTCCCAGGTCCGGGCGGGCCGCGAGCGGACCGAGGCGAAGGTCCGGCGGCGGGTGGCGGCGCTTCGGGGCGGGAAACCGATGCCCGACCTGACGGGCCGGACCGCCGTCCTCACCGACGACGGCCTGGCGTCGGGCTTCACCATGCTTTGTGCGCTGGAGGCAGTGGAGAAGCTCGGCGCCGCCGAGCGGATCGTAGCCGTCCCGACGGCCCACGAGGAGGCGATCAGGCGAGTCCACCGGCGGGCCGACCGCCTCTACTGCGCCAACGTCCGATCGGGCCCGCGGTTTGCGGTCGCCGACGCCTACCGCAACTGGTACGACCTGACCGAGCGTGAGGTGGCGGAGGTCCTGTCGAAGTTCACCTCCCACCGATCGTGCGACTGAAATGCCTGCGGGACCCCGCCCGTGGGTTCCGGCCCGATGGCTCCGCTATGGGGCCGTGCTGTCTGCCTCCCTCTGCCCTCGCGGGAGAGGGGCGGGGTGAGGGGGCTGACGGGCACTCCGGCAGCCTTCACGCGCCAGCTTCGGCCCGCAAGCGCATCGCCTTCATCGCCAGCCCCACGACCAGCCAGAACGCCACCGCCGCGGACGCGATCAGGAAGACCGGCCATCCGCCCCAGGCCGCCAGCCAGATCACCGCCGTGCTCGTCCACAGGCCCCCGCCCATGAACGGCTCGTGCAGAAGCTGCTTGGCGGCGAAGGCGTTGGCGGCCGGCGTCTCGTAGTCCGGGTCGACGACGCGCAACAGGAGCAGCCCGGTCGCCGTCACGCCCATCGACTGGCCCATCTCGGCGATGGCCCGCTCGAACCACGCATCCGGCAGCAGCCGCCGCGCCAGGCCCACGACGCAGAAGACGTTCCACAGGATCGCCGCCGCCACGATGATCGCGAACGGGGCCAGCAGGGCGGCGACGGCCCGGAGCTGGATCGTCGCGATCGCCGCCACCACCAGGAAATCGAGCGACGTGTTCTGGACCCGCCGCATCAGGCCCGGATCGATCAGGGCGTGCCGGTCGAACCGGTCGGCGAAGAGCTGGACCACGAGGCCCCCGAGCATGCAGAGCGGAAAGAGGGGAAAGCTCTCGACGACGGTCGCGATGCCGCCCGCGAGACGCACGCCCAATGCTTCGTCCGACGGCTGCGCTGCCGCCCACGAGCGGAGCGGCCCGGCCACGGCCGACAGGCCCTGCTGGATGCCGTAGCCGATAAGGACCGCGACGCCGATGACGGCCACCTGGAGCGTGAGGCTGCCGATGACGTCGGAGGAGACGGTCAGCCGCCCGGCCGGGGGCCGGCTCCCGAGCGGGATGATGCCCGCCCGTTCGTGCTCCGAGAGGGTGTCGGGGCGACGGGCGACGGCGAGGTGCCCCCGGCGGGCCGCCCAGTTCACCAGGGCCATCCCGACGAGGATCGCGCTGGTAACGCCGGCGGTGGCGCTGGCCAGGGCGAGGTCCTTGCCCTCCGGCCAGCCCAGCTCGTCGAACTTCGGCCCGAGGCCGGCCGCCGTCCCGTGTCCGCCCTCGAAGCCGACCGGCACCAGTCCCCCGAAGACCGGTCCGACGCCGAAGGCCGGGCCGAGCACGAGCAGCACCAGCCCCACGCCCACGACGTACTGGCCCCACGCGACGATCTGACCGTAGGCGAGCTGCGGCCCGGCCCGACGCCACAGCGTCCGTACGCCCGGCACCTTGACCCCGAGGAACAGGCAGGCGAACACGACATTGATGAGCGCCCCCGGCAGCGAGCCCCACGCATCGAGCCACCCCTCGGGCAGCGGCCGGCCGAGGTGCGAGCCGGCCTGGACGACCGCCAGGCCGATCAGGCCGCCCACGATCGAGCTGGGCAGGTACAGCCACTGGAGCACGCGGAGCCGGCTCCGCAGCAGGTAGCCGACGTAGAGCAGCAGGCACAGCACGATGAACCAGCCCATCGTCGGTCTCCTCCAGGGGCCCAGGTGCGGCCTACCGGGCGCCGAGCCGATCGAGCACCCACCGCCTCAGGTCGCGAAGCGGCGCCGCCACCAGCCGGTGAAGGCTGAGCAGGCCCGACCGGCGGCGGCTGGCCTCGTGCTCCTCGGGCGTCATCAGGTCCGGCCGGAACCGGCGCTTCAGCTTGCGAAAATGGTACCGGTCCTCCCGCTGGAGGGCGGCGAGAATCGGCCGCCGGATCGGTCCCAGCCCGCTCCTCCCCCGGGCGTCGCCGCGGCGATCGCCCCGCCGCTTCGGCATCCACGAGATCTGGAAGTCGATCAGCACCGGCCGCCCGTCGCGGGCAGCCACCAGCACGTTGTCGGGCTTGTTCGCATCCACATAGGCCATGCCGCGGGCGTGCACCGCCGCCAGCAGCCCGTCGAGCCGGTCGAAGAAGTCGTCCGGGACGGGCTCGCGCCGGTCCAGCAGGTCCTTGCCCTCGACCCACTCGTGCACGAACGCGCTCGCGCCGACGCGGCCGAGAAGCCGCGGCACGCCCTCGAGGTCCTGGAGGGCCCGGTAGTGGCGGACCTCGCGGTCGGCCATCCATCGGCCGGCCCAGTCGAGCGGCAGCCCGAGGAACGGGTCGGTGTGGTAGTGTTTCAGGACGACCCGCTCGCCGTCCGGTCCGACGTACCGGCCGGTGGCGGCGAAGAAATCCTGTTTCAGGACGCGGTCCAGGCGGTAGGGCCGGCCGCCGAGGCGGAAGGAGTCGCGCGGCAGCTTGCCCCGGAGGATACGTCGGGGGACCCGTCCGCCCCGGGTGGCGGCGGGCGCATGGGGGCCGTCGCTGCGGGCCATCGCGCTCCCTTCATCCGGCCGAAGCGCGCGGCATGGTAAGAGGCAGCCCGCGGGGCGTCAAGGCGAACGACCCCGGCGGTCGAGGTCATAGCCCCATTCCCACCGGTCGGGCGGGGCGTCGCGGTACTCGACGTGGCCGCCGTGGAACAGGTAATTCGACCCCGTGCCGGGCTCGTCGACGAACGGTTCGGCGGCCCGCCTGGGATGCCACTCCCACCGCTCGACGCCGGCCAGCCCCGGTCCGTCACGAAACGGCACGTTGTACGGGCTGCCGACGGTCATGCCGCTTGCGCCGCAGAAGAACAGGACGCGCCGCCCGAGGGACCCGAAGACGCGGCGCTGCTCGGCCTGCGAGGTGTACATGTGAAGCCCATTGAAGTCGACCTTGTCGTCCGTGCCCCAGGAGCATCCGGCCTGGCGCCGGAAGTCGTCGGCCGTCCGAAACAGGACGACGTTCAGGGCGTAGCTCTCGGGCGGGGCATCGAGCAGGGCCACGGCGTGCCGGGCCCGCTCCGGCACCACCTCCCTGCCCCGCCGGCCCGCATTCGGATCGGCCGGGCAGGTGCAGTAGCCGAAGTCGCCGAGGTACGGGTAGAGGACGATGCTCCAGTGCGGCCCGGGCCGGCCCCAGCGGTCGGCGGGCCGTTCGGGGGCGGCCGCGAGGCCCGTCTCCTCCTCGATCCGCCGGAGGAGCTTCTCGGGCCGCTCGCGGGTCATGATCGGCGGCCACAGGCCGCCGCTCTCCCGCATGTACCCCCGGTATGCGACGCCGATCTGGCGGAGGCGGTTCCGGCACTGGACGCTTCGCGCCGCGCCGAGGGCGTCTGCGACGAGCCCCCAGACGAGCGACGCCAGCACCGCCACGATCAGAATGACGAGGACCAGCTCAAGAAGCGTCACGCCCGGCCGGGTGCGGCGCGGCGGGTTCGGTCGGCAGCGCGGGGTCATGGCACCAGGAAGACGTCCTTGGTCGACCGGGGGACGTTCAGCGGATCGTCGGGCCGCCCCTCGTCCGGTCGGTAGATGGAATCGCGGCGGCCGTCGGCCCGGCGGGGCCCGGCGCGCGGCGTCTCGCACCACTCGACGTGGCCCTCAAGGTAGAGGACGTTCTGGCCCCGCCCGTGATGGTTCAGGCTGTTGGCCTCGGGATGGTCGTCGGGCGAGAGAGTCGGCTGCCGCGTCAACTCGGGCCGCGTATATGGGTTGCGGTCGGCGAGGATGACGAGGTCCGAGGGCGACGCCTCGACGTGGGTGGTGGCCACCTCCGGCGGGGCGACGGACGGGTCGGTCCCGGGATGGGCGAGTTGGTTCTGGTAGGAGTACGAGCACCGCCCCGCCGCCACGCGGAGGAAAAACTCGTCCTCCTCGGGCGTGCGGCGCGCCGTCGCCGGGTCGAGCGCCACGAACCCCATGACGCCCGGCCGCGCGGGGTCGTTCAGGCTGGGCCGGTCGGCGGTCGCGGGGCAGACCAGCGTCTCGGGCGAGGCGTATCCCTCGCGGACGAGCAGCCACAGGTTGGCCTGGTTCCCCACGGACCGGACGTGGGGCCAGTTGCACGTGCCGGGGGCGTCGAACCGGCTGGGGTAGTGGAACCCGTCGTTCGGGACGGGCCCACCGAAGGGGCTGGCGGCGCCGCAGTCGGGCAGATAGCCGTCTCCGGCCCGGGCGTAAAGGCGCATGGCCTCGCCCAGCCGACAGAGGTTCATCGCACAGATGGCCCGCTCGGCGTGGTCCTGGGCGTCGAGCAGGGCCGACAGGCCCACCGCGCCGAGACAGGAGAGCCCCGCCGCGACGGCCAGCAACTCGGTCAGCGTCAGCCCCCGTTTGGCGCCCATGGTGCCACGCCCGGTTGATCGGCACGTTCACCGGCAACAGTATGACACGGCCATAGATACGCGTCGCGATTGACGGCCGCAAGCGATTTCTCGATCCACCCCCAACCGCCGTCGCCGCGCCCCTGTCTTTGAACGCACGGCAGGCGACACGCTTTCCGCGATTCCGGTTGCAGCGGCCCAGGGGCCGCCTAGAATGGACGCCTGAACCGGGTGGACAGGAGGTCCCCATGGCCGACGACCAGAAGCGGGCGTTCATCACCGGGGCCACCGGCATGATCGGCAGCCACCTCGTGAGGCGGCTGCTCGACGAGGGGTGGCAGGTCCGGGCCCTCGTCCGATCCTCCAGCGATACGTCGCTCCTGGAGGAATGGGGCGTCGAGCGGGTCGAGGGCGACGTCGGCGACCCCGCCGGAGCGTTCACCCCCCTCCTGGAGGACGTCGACGTCGTCTTCCACTGTGCCGCCGTCATCTCCGACTGGGCCCCCCTGGACGAGATGGTCCGCGTCAACGTCGACGGGACACGACACCTGGCGGAGGCGGCGGTGGCGTGCGGGAACCTCCAGCGGTTCGTCTATCTCAGCTCGATGGTCGTCCTCGGGATGGACCCCCAACGGGACGTCGACGAGACGGCTCCGCTGATCCGCACGGGGGACAACTACAACCTGACGAAGATCCGGGCCGAAGAGATTATGACCGAGTTCGCCCGGGACCGGGGCCTCGCCACGACCATCGTCCGCCCGCCTTACGTCTACGGCCCGCGGGACCGGCAGTTCCTGCCGCGGTTCCTCGAAGGGCTCCAGAGCGGACGGTTCACCTTCGTGGGGTCGGGCCTCCAGCCCATCACCCTGTGCTATGTCGGGAACCTGGTCGAGGCGCTCTACCTGGCGGCGACGAAACCCGAGGCCATCGGCGAAGTGTTCATGATCACCGACGGCGAGGCCACCACCCGCGTCCGGCTGACCGAGATCGTCTGCGAGGAGACCGGCTACGAGATGCCGACGCGCCGCGCGCCGGTGTGGCTGGTGAAGCTCCTGCGGCCGCTTTCGGAGGGCCTCGCGAAGCTCAAGAAGGGCGACGAGCCGCCGCTGATCAACAAGTTCCGCATCAAGTTCATGGCCACCCCGATGACCTACCGGATCGACAAGGCCCGCCGCATGCTGGGCTACGAGCCGAAGGTGGACACCGAGGAGGGCCTGCGGGAGACGCTGGCCTGGTTCCGCGAGCACCATCCGGAGCTGATGCCGGAGGGCGAGCAAGCGGCCGAGAGCGCGTAGCCGGCGCTTGGGGGCCGAGTCGCACGGGGCGCGGCCCGTGGGCTTTGAGGCAACGGCGCGTTTCCTCTACGCCTCGGCCACGGCGTTGGCGAGGCGAATGATCTCCGCGGGCGAATAGGTCTCGCCCCGCGCGTCGGGATCCAGGCCGATCGCCTCCAGGCGCTCGGCCCAGGCGTCGGGCGACCCTTCGGCCAGCTCCCCCAGGGCCAGGCTACGCGGGGCCCGTTTCCGCCGGTGACCGAACAGGCCCTCCACGACGCGGTGGAAGACGTCCAGGTCGGCGATCCGGCGCCGCCGGGCGGGGCTCGGCCAGATGCGGACCATCCCCGAATGGACCGCCGGCCGGGGCCAGAAGACGCTCGGGGGGAGCCGGCGGAGCACCTCCGCCTGGGCCAGGGCCTGGACGATCACGCCGACCGGCCCGTACTCCCGTGTGCCCGGCTCGGCCACCAGCCGCCGGGCCACCTCCTCCTGGACGGTGAAGACGAGGAGGTCGGGCGTGGGCCCCTCCAGGACCAGCTCGGCCACCAGCGGCGTCGCGGCCGCATAGGGGAGGTTCGCGACGAGCTTGACGCGTCCGCCGAGCTCCGCCTGCCGGACCCGGACCTGCTCCAGCACGGCCGGGGAGACCCGGTGCTTGTCCAGGAGGACGTCGGTCGTCACGAGGTCCAGGTTGCCGGCCCCGGCGAACCGCTCCTCGGCGATGGCCGCCAGGGCCGGGTCGACCTCGACGGCAACGACCCATCCGGCCTCCTCCAGCAGAAGGTCCGTCAGGTTTCCCACGCCCGGGCCGACCTCCAGGACGACGTCGTCCGGGGCGAGGTCGGCCTCGCGGACGAGGATGCGCAGGAGGTTGCCGTCGACGAGGAAATGCTGGCCGAGCCGCCGCTGCGGCCTCAGGCCCGCCTGCGAAAGAAGGTCCCGGATATCGCTCAGCGTCAGGGGATCGGCCATGGCCTCACGCCTCGTCGCGCCCTCGTCGGACCATCTCGACGGCCAGGCGGATGGCCTGCTTCATGCTCGTCGGGTCCGCCTCGCCGCGGCCGGCGATATCGTACGCCGTGCCGTGGTCCACGCTCGTCCGCACGACGGGCAGGCCGAGCGTCACGTTCACCGACTCTTCGAACGCGACCGTCTTGACGGCGATAAGGCCCTGGTCGTGGTACATGGCGACGACGAGGTCGTACCGGCCTCGGAGGGCCTGGTGGAAGGCCGTGTCGGGCGCCAGGGGGCCGAACGCGCAGATGCCCTCGGCCTTGGCCTGCTCGATGGCGGGGGCGATGATCTCGCGTTCCTCGTGGCCGAAGCGGCCCGCCTCGCCGGCGTGGGGATTGAGGCCGCAGACGCCGAGCCGGGGCAGCTCCAGGCCGAAGTACCGCTTGAGGGCCCCGTCGACCAGGCGCATCGTCGAGACGATCCGTTCGGTCGAGAGCGACCGGACCGCCTGGGCGAGCGATTCGTGGACGGTGACCAGGACCGTGCGGATCGGGCCGCCCGCGAACATCATGGCCACCTCGTCGACCCCGAACGTCTCGGCCAGCAGCTCCGTGTGGCCCGGCCAGGGGTAGCCCGCCATCTGGACGGCCTGTTTGCTGATGGGGCCGGTGACGATGGCGCCGATCCGTCCCTCTCGGGCGGCCTCGATGGCCGCCAGGATGAAGGCGATGCTCGCCTGGCCGCCCTCGGGGCTCGGCCCGCCGCGGGGCAGCGTCCGGAGGTCCGCCCCGGGCAGCTTGACGAGGACCGGCCCCGCGTCGAGACGCCCGTCCCACGAACCGTAGTCCCGGACGTCCCGGATGAACGACGGCACGGCACCCCCGAGGCCCGTCCAAGCGACGAACGACGGGCCGAAGACGGCGAAGTCGGCCAGGCGGCGGATCGCCGGGTCGCGGAGGGCCTTCAGGGCGACCTCCGGGCCGATCCCGGCCGGGTCGCCCAGGGTGATGCCGATTCGTGGCAAAGGCGTGCCTGACATGCCTGCCTGCCCGTCCGTGCCGGGGCGCATCACGCGCCGCCGGCCCCAAAGCCCACCGCCTGCGCCTCGTGGGCAGCGCCGCCCAGGGCCCTCAGTCCGTGTAGCCCGCCCGCCGAAGGGCCGCCATGAGCCGCTCGTCGGACACCTCGCCGCCCCCCGCCAGGCTCGCGAGGGCCCGGCGGACGTACTTTGCCAGGACGTCCGTCTCCAGGTTCACCCGGTCGCCGACCTTCAGCGCCGCGAGCGTCGTCTCGGCCAGCGTCGTCGGGACGAGCGTGACGGACAGCTCCGCCGGGCCCGCCGCGACGACCGTCAGGCTGACGCCGTCGATCGCAATGCTGCCCTTCGGGGCGATCTCCGGGGCAAGACGCTCGGGCGCGGCCACGCGGAGCCACCATCCGCCGGCCCGCTCGCCGCTGACGAGGACCGTCCCGACGGCGTCGACGTGAGCGGCAACGATGTGACCGCCCAGGCGGTCGCCCGGCCGGAGACTCCGCTCGACGTTGACCGGCGTGCCCTGCCGCCACGAGCCGAGGGTCGTCTTCTCGAGCGTCTCGGCGACCGTGTCGAACTCGGCGGCCGTGCCGTCCAAGGCGGCGACCGTCTGGCAGCAGCCCGACAGGGCGATCGACTCGCCCTGGCGGACGCCCTCGGCGGCCGGGCCGAGGTCGACGGCCAGCCTGAGGGCCTCGCCGCGCCGCACGGCGGAGACGACCGTCCCGACGGTTTCGATGAGCCCGGTGAACATGGCCGTCGGCCATGGTAGCGCCGGGGCGGGGGCCCGTCAAGCAGTCTGGCGGGAGGGCGCTTTCGGGCAGCCGGCTTTGGCGGTATACTCCGGGTTTCTTGTGCACCCGCCGGGAGCCGACCGTGAGCGAGCTTCTCTCGGGCCCCGCCCCGCCCGCCGAGGGCGACCGATACCGCTGGTGGGGCGTCGGCGAGGTCGTCCGACTGGCCATCCCGACCATCCTGAGCATGGCCAGCTACACCCTGATGCAGTTCGCCGACTCCTGGATGGTGGCCCAGGTGGGGGGCCATGCGTTCGGGGCCCAGTTCATCGGCGGCATGGCCTCGTTCGTCTCGGCCACGTTCTTCATGGGGCTGCTCTCGTGCGTGAACACCTTCGCCGCCCAGAACCTGGGGGCGGGACGGCCGGAGCGGGCGGCGCGATACGGCTGGCAGGGCATTTGGATGGGGCTGGCCGCGTGGGCCCTTCTGGCGGGCGTGTTGGTGCCCTCTGCCCCCCGACTGCTGGGCCTGTTCCCCCACGAGACCCCCCTGGTGCAATTGGAGGTCCATTACTTCCGCATCCTGGCCGTCGGGTGGGGCCCGATCCTGGTGGCCCGGGCCCTGGGGCCGTTCTTCATCGGCATCCACAAGCCGAACGTGGTGCTTCTGGCGGGGGGCATCGCCAACACCATCAACATTTTGCTGAATTACCTCCTGATTTTCGGCAAATGGGGATTCCCGCGGCTCGAGCTGACCGGGGCGGCGATCGGCACAGTCGCCGGCAGCGTCCTGGAGGCGGCGATCCTGCTGGCGGTGTTCCTGTGGGGCCTGGACAAGCGGCGGTTCCGGGTCCGCGAGTCGATCGGCCTGTCGGGGCGGGCCATCCGGGACCTCTTGCGTGTGGGGGCCCCGGCCGGGGCGGTCATGCTCAGCGGGTCCCTGATGTTCCTGGTCTTTTTGGGGGGGATCGTGGGCCAGTTCGGGCCGGGGCACCTGGGGGCCGCCGGGGTGCTGCACCGCTATCTCCACCTGTGCCTGATGCCTGCCCTGGGGGTGGGGGCGGCCTCGACGGCCCTGGTAGGCCGGTACTGCGGGGCCAAACGGACCGACCTGGCCTGGCGGCGGGCCCATGCGGCCCTCCTTCTGATCGAGGGCTACATGATCGCCGTGGGAGCAACCATGTGGTTCTTCCGAGCCGACTTCGTGGCCCTGTTCCTCAGCGACGACTGGTCCCCGCACGTGCGGGAGACGGCCCGGGAAGTGGCCACAAACACGATGGCGTTCCTGGTGGTGGTCCAGGCCTTCTTCGCCCTGAACCTGACCTTCACGGGGGCCCTGCGGGGGGCAGGCGACACCCTCTGGCCGGGCATCGTCAACATTGTGGGCTCGTGGACTCTGGGGGTCGGCGGGGGGTGGCTGGTCACGCGGCTGTTCCCGGAGTGGGAGAGCTACGGTCCGTGGGCCGTGATGGCGGCATTCATGAGCCTCCTGGGCGTGGTGATGTGGGGCCGGTTCCTCAGCGGCCGGTGGAAACGCATCCGCCTGCTGGAGGACGAGGCCGCAACGGGGCCCGAGCCCGAGGGATGAAGCCCCTGAGGCGGCGCGATCAGGATGCCCCCGGCGCGCAGACCGGGGGCTTGGGGGAGGCGCCGCGCGAAGCATAGGCAGCATGCAACAGGCAGGTGAAAGCCCCCTGGACTGCGTTCCGGGGCGATGTTGGGCACCTAAGGAGGCCCCGGCATGCCCGCCTGGCGCGGCTGGTACCACGTCACCACCAACACCTACGGGACGTGGCTGCCCGGCGATCCAAGAGGCTGGCGCGAACGGGGGCACCGGCGGCACGTCGACGGCGACTACCGAAACCCTCCGCCCCCGGGGACCGGTGAGGCCCGGCATCGCCGGTCCAGGGAGCTGTTGAAGCAGCCGCCGGTCCGTCTGGATCGCGACGAACGCCCCGTCGCCGGGCGAGCCCTGGTCGAGATGCTCGCGCACCAGCAGGTCGAGGTGCTCGCCCTGTCGGTCGGGGCGGTCCACGTCCACGCCCTGGCACGGTTCGCGGACGGCAAGGTCGGCCCGCGGGTCGGGCGGGCCAAGAAGCATGCCTATCACCGGCTTTCGGAGGCCGGCCGGAGGGGCAAGGTGTGGGAACGGTCCTGCGGCGTCAAGCCCATCGCCGACCGGGCCCACCAGCTCCGCGTCTATCGCTACATCCTCGACCACGGGCAGCAAGGGGCCTGGACGTGGAGCTTGCGCGAAGGGCCGTACTGGCTCAAGGAGGAGGACGGCTGAGGCGAACGCCCTGATCGCCCCTTAACGACGACGCCCCCGGTGCGCAGACCAGGGGCTTGGGTGAAGCGCCGCGCCAAGGGCAGGCGCCATGTGACAGGCAGGCAAACGCCCCCCGACTGCGGTCCGGGGGCCCTCATGGCTTTGACAATCGGCCCACGCACCGGTATCGTTATCGGGCCACACGCGCGGCCCCACACAAGGGCGAGGCAGCCGACCATGGATCGCATAACGGTTTACGATACGACGCTCCGCGACGGGACCCAGGGCGAGGGCGTCAGCTTCTCGCTCCAGGACAAGCTCGAGATCGCCCGCCGCCTCGACGACCTCGGCGTCGACTACGTCGAGGGCGGGTACCCCGCCTCGAACCCGAAGGACGAGGCCTTCTTCGCCGAAGCCCGGGGCCTCGGCCTCTCCCGCGCGAAGATCGCGGCCTTCGGCATGACCCGCCGCAAGGGCGTCCCGGCCGAGGAGGACGCCGGACTCCAGGCGCTCCTCGCGGCCGAGACGCCCGCCGTGGCCCTGGTGGGCAAGGCGTGGGACTTCCACGTCGAGGCGGCCCTTCGGACCGACCTGGAGGAGAACCTGGCGATGGTGGCCGACTCGGTCCGGTTTCTCAAGGCGGCCGGCCGGGAGGTCCTCTTCGACGCCGAGCACTACTTCGACGGCCACAGAGCCAACCCCGAGTACGCCCTGAAGTGCCTGCGGGCCGCCCGGGAGGCGGGGGCCGACCGGTTGGTCCTGTGCGACACCAACGGCGGGGCCCTCCCCGAGGAGGTCGCCGAGACCACCAAAGTCGCCCTCCGCGAGGTGGGCGGGCCGCTGGGCATCCACTGCCACAACGACGCCGGCCTGGCGGTCGCCAACACGCTGGCCGCCGTGCGGGCGGGCTGCGAGCAGGTCCAGGGCACCGTCAACGGCCTCGGGGAGCGGTGCGGCAATGCGGACCTCTGCCAGGTCCTGCCCGCCCTCCAGCTCAAGATGGGCCGCGAGTGTGTCGGCCGGGAGAACCTGGCCAAGCTGACGGAGGTCTCGCGGTTCGTCTACGAGGTGGCCAACATGATGCTGGTGCCGAACCAGCCCTACGTCGGGCCGAGCGCGTTCGCCCACAAGGGCGGCATGCACGTCTCGGCCGTCGCCCGCGACCGCCGGACCTACGAGCACGTCGACCCGAGCGAGGTGGGCAACACGCGGCGGATCCTCGTCAGCGAGCTTTCCGGCCACGCCACCATCCTCTCGAAGCTCCTCGGGACAGACTTCGAGGGCGATCGGGCGCTCCAGGCCCGGGTCCTGGAGGAGGTCCAGCGGCAGGAGAACCTCGGGTACCAGTTCGAAGCGGCCGAGGCCTCGTTCGAGCTGCTCGTCCGTCGCCTGGCGGGCCGACACACGCCCCACTTCGACCTCGACCACTACTCGGTCGCCATCAAGAAGGACAACGACCGGTCGCCCGGCACGGAGGCGACCGTCAAGATCTCGGTCGGCGGCCAGTGGCAGCACACCGTGGCCGAGGGCGACGGCCCGGTCAACGCCCTCGACGGGGCCCTCCGAAAGGCCCTCCTGCCGGGGTACCCGAACCTCGCCCAGATGAGCCTGACGGACTACAAGGTCCGCGTCATCAACTCCGGGGCCGGCACGGCCGCACGCGTCCGCGTCGTCATCGAGTCGAAGGACCGGCGGCAGCACTGGGGGACGGTCGGCGTCTCGGAGAACATCATCGACGCCTCCTGGATCGCCTTGGTCGACAGCATCGAGTACAAGCTCACGAAAGACGAAGAGAACCGCCATGAGTGACGCCGAGCCACTCTCGAAGACCTACGACCCCGCGGCCGTCGAGGACCGCGTCTACGAGGCATGGGAGGCCGGGGGGCACTTCCACGCCGAGCCCGACGACCCGGGCGAGCCGTTCACCATCGTCATCCCCCCGCCGAACGTCACCGACCGGCTCCACCTGGGCCACGCCCTCAACAACACCCTCCAGGACATCCTGGCCCGGTGGCGGCGGATGCAGGGCCGCAAGACCCTCTGGCTGCCCGGCACGGACCACGCCGGCATCGCCACCCAGGCGGTCGTCGAACGGAGGCTCCTGGAGCAAGAGGGCAAGACCCGTCACGACGTCGGACGCGAGGGCCTCGTCGAGCGGATCTGGGCCTGGCGGCAGCGGTCCGGCGACCTGATCCTCGAGCAGCTCCGAAAGATCGGCTCCTCCTGCGACTGGCGGCGGACCCGCTTCACCCTCGACGAAACGCTCTCCCGGGCGGTCCGCACCGCCTTCTTCCGCATGTTCTCCGGCGGGCTCATCTACCGCGGCAAGCGGCTCGTCAACTGGGACACCCACCTCCAGACCGCCGTCGCCGACGACGAGGTCTACCACGAGACCGTCGCGGGCCACCTGTGGCACATCCGCTACCCGGTCAAGGGCGACGAAGGCCGATTCGTGACCGTGGCGACGACGCGACCCGAGACGATGCTCGGCGATACGGCCGTGGCCGTCCATCCGAAGGACGACCGCTACGCCGACCTGGTGGGCAGAACGGTCGTTCTGCCGCTTCTGGAGCGGGAGATTCCGGTCGTCGCCGACGGCCTGCTCGTGGACCCGGAGTTCGGCTCGGGGTGCGTCAAGGTGACCCCGGCCCACGACCCGAACGACTACGAGGCGGGCCTGAGGAACGACCTGGAGATGGTCAACATCCTGACGCCCGACGGACGGATCAACGAGAATGGCGGCCCGTACGAGGGGCTGGACCGGTTCGAGGCCCGCAGAAAGGTGGTCGCCGACCTCGAATCGCAAGGGCTGCTGGAGCGCGTCGAGGACTACCAGACCGAGATCGGCCATTCGGATCGGTCCAAGACGCCCGTCGAGCCGTACCTCTCGGATCAGTGGTGGATGAAGATGAGCGCCCTGGCCGACGAGACGATGGCGGCGGTCGAGGACGGGCGGGTCCGGTTCCACCCGGACCGGTACGCCCGGACGTACCTGGCGTGGCTGGGCCAGAAGCGGGACTGGTGCATCTCGCGGCAGCTCTGGTGGGGCCACCAGATACCGATCTGGTCCAGGGACCTGGAGTTGCCGGCCGACGTCTCGCCGGAGCCGTGCCCGGACCGGGGGCCCGACGCTCAGGTCTGTGCGGCGCTCGACCGGGCCGTCGGCGGTCAGTTCGGGCATTACCTCAAGGGCGCGGGCGAACATTTCCTTCGGGTCGAGCCCCACCCGGAGGAGGAAGGCTGGATCCGCACCCACGTCTCCTCGCCCGAGGAGAACGCGGAGCTGGAACGGCGGCTGGAGGAGGCCGGCTGGGAGCAGGACCCGGACGTCCTCGACACGTGGTTCTCGTCGGCCCTGTGGCCGTTCTCGACGCTCGGCTGGCCCGAGCCGACCGACGACCTGAAGGCGTTCTACCCGACGGACGTGCTGGTGACGGCCCGCGAGATCATCACCCTGTGGGTCGCCCGGATGGTCATGATGGGCCTCTACAACCGGCCCGTCGCGGGCCTCAAAGAGGGCTACGAGCCGGGCGACGACGACGTGCCCTTCACCGACGTCTACATCCACGCGATGATCCAGGACGGCGAAGGTCGGCCGATGAAGAAGTCCCTCGGCAACGGGGTCGACCCGCTGGACGTGGTCGCGACCCACGGGGCCGACGCCCTGCGGTTCACGCTGGCCTGGATGACCACCGAGACGCAGGACGTGCGGATGCCGGTCGAGGTGGACCCCGAGACGGGCCGCAACACGAGCCCGAAGTTCGACATGGGCCGCAACTTCTGCAACAAACTGTGGAACGCGGCGCGGTTCGCCCTGATGAACCTCGAAGGCGCCGCCGAGGCCGAGTTCGACACCGAGTCGATGCGTTGGGAGGACCGGTGGGTCCTGTCGCGAGCCGAGAAGGCCCTGCGGAATGTCGATACCCAGCTCGAGGGTTTCCAGTTCCAGGCCGGCCTTATGACGCTCTACGACTTCTTCTGGGGCGACCTGTGCGACTGGTACCTGGAGGCCGTCAAGCCGCGGCTCTCGGACGAGGCCGAGCAGGCGACGGCCCAGCGGGTGCTGGCGTTCGCCCTGGACCGGGCGCTTCGCATGCTCCACCCGTTCCTGCCGTTCGTGACGGAGGCCGTGTGGGAAGGCCTGAACGGCGTCGTGCCTGACCGGGGTTTGGCGGGGCTCGCCGAAGCGCCACAGAGCGAGCGGCTGATCGCCGCCGCCTGGCCGGCTCGAACCGACGTGCTGCTCGACGAGACCGCCGACGGCCACTTCGCGGCCGTCCAGGAGGTCGTCCGCGGCGTCCGCAACATCCGGAGCAAGTTCAAGGTCCCCCCGACGACGAGCGTCCGGTGCTTCGTCAAGGCCGACATTACGGCGTCGCGGGTGCTGCTGGAGGCCGAAGGGCTGGTCCGGCGGCTGGCAAGCGTCGACGCCCTGAAGGCCGGCCCGAACATGATCAAGCCCCCCCACTCGGCCACCGAGGTGGTCCCCGGGGCCGAGGTCTACGTGCCGCTGGAGGGCCTGATCGACCTCGAGGCCGAGCGGAAACGGCTCCAGGAGCGGATCGAGAAGGAGCGGCAGTTCCTCGCGGGCGTCGAGAAGAAGCTGGCCAACGAGAACTTCACGAGCAAAGCCCCCGCCGAGGTCGTCCAGCGGGAGCGCCGCCGGGCCGAGGAGGTCCGGGAGGCCATCGCGGCCCTCGAGAAGAACCTGGCGGAGCTGGGGTAGCACGGGCGGGGGGACAGCGCGGCCACGAGTGCCCCGCCGCTTCCGCGGCGGGCTCCAAAGGGTGCTCTGTGATTCCAGCTTGCTCGGCGCTCGAAGCGCGGTAGAATGCAGTGGTTCGTCCGGTGGTTCCGGCCAGGCCCCTCGACAGGTCCAGGGCAAGCTGGGAGGCCCTCCCATGCAGATCCGCTGTGAACTCGTCCGCATCATGATCACCGAGACGGGCGACCATCAGATCATCGTCCTGAAGGAATCCGATGGGGCCCGGGCGTTCCCCATCGTCATCGGCTTCTTCGAGGCCGCCGCCATCGACCGCCGCCTCAAGGGCCACGTCCTGCCGCGCCCCATGACGCACGACCTTCTGGACGGCGTCATCGAGGCCATGGGCGGCCGGCTCGACCGGATCATCGTCACGAACCTCAAGGACCACACGTTCTACGCCAACCTGGTGATCGAGCGGAACGGGGACCAGATTTTCGTCGACTCGCGGCCCTCGGACGCCATCGCCCTGGCCGCCGCCAACGAGACGCCGATCTACGTCGAGGACCACGTGCTGGAAGAGGTGGCGGGGCCGCCGGGCGGATAGGCGGCCCGGGGTGAAGCGCGTGTGCCATTGTTCCCGACTGTGAGTCCCACGGAGACGCGATGCCGCTGAAGTCCTTCGCTGCCGCCGCACTCCTGGTTGCCCTCCTGGCCGTCCTCGCCCTGCCCGTCCGTGCCGCCCACCCGGAAGCGGAGAAGACGCTCGTCCTGGCGTCCGAAACGGTCCCGGAAGGGGTCGAGGTGGCCCGCCATTACCTGGCCGCCCGGGGCATCCCGGAGGAGAACCTCCTGCTGGTCGAGGCGCCGGCCGAGGCCGAGATCACCCGCGAGCAGTTCAACCGCACGCTGTGGGAACCGTTCCGGGCGTTCCTCAAGCGGTGGGAGGGCCGCGTCGACGTCCGTCTGCCCGACGGGACGCTCCGCCTGGCGCTCAGGCAGCGGCGCGCCAAGTACCTCGTGCCGGTCTACGGCGTGCCGGTCAAGATCAAGGGCTACGAGCAGGTCGAGACGATGCACATGTCGCGGGCGGCGGGGGTCGATTCGGAGCTGGCCCTGGCGCCCGGCGGCCGGCACAACCTCGTCGGCCCGCTCCGCAACCCCTACTACGGGGCGTCGGCACCGTTCGGGTCGCCCCTGGACGAGGACATGGTCCTGGTGACGCGGCTCGACGGGCCGAGCGCCGAGATCGCCCGCCGCCTGGTCGACGACGCCGTCTGGGCCGAGAAGCATGGTCTCAAGGGCCGGGCCTACGTCGACGCCCGGGGCCTCAAGGGGGGCGGGTACCTGACGGGCGACGTGTGGCTCAAGCGGGCCGCCGCCGCGCTCCGGGCCGCCGGGTACGAGACGGAGCTCGACGACCGCCCGGAGATTTTGCCGCTCAATCACCCCATGCCCGACGCGGCGATCTACCTGGGATGGTACCACGCCAACGCCGGCGGCCCGATGGTGAAGCCCGGCTTCCGGTTCGAGCGGGGGGCCATCGCGTACCACCTCCAGAGCTTCTCCGGGGCCGACATCCGCTCGACCGAGGGCCACTGGGTGGGGCCGCTCCTGGCGCACGGGGCTTGCGTGACGGCGGGGGCGGTCTACGAGCCGTTCCTGGGCGGCACCCCGAACGTGGAGGTCCTCGTCAGCCGCCTGCTGCGGGGCCATTCCTGGGGCGAGGCGGCCTACATGGCCCAGGCGTCGCTGTCGTGGCAGATGTGCTTCATCGGCGACCCGCTCTACCGGCCGTTCGCCCGGCGGCGATGAGAGAGGCGCCTTTCAAACCCTCTCCCCTGGCGGAAGAGGGCCAAGCGGGTTCAGGTAAGTCGTGTCAAATTTCGGCGCGGCGGGGCTCTGTGCCCGCCGCGTCTCCGGGCCGCTAAGCGCGGTCGGCACGGAGACCGACCGCGCAAAACTTTTCTGAATCCGCTTAGGGCGAGGGGGACCGGATTGTGGTTCGTCACCCCCGCCCCGCCCCTTTCCCGTCGAGGGAGAGGGGGTGATGGGCGCGAGCGTCAGTCGATGGGAATCGCGTACGGCTGACCCGCCTCGAAACCCGTCACTTCCGTGAAGCCCGCCGCCCGGACGGCCGCCTCCAGCACATCGTAACCCTTCGCGACGTCGCTCGGCCGGTGGGCGTCGGCGCCGACCGCGAGGAGCCGCCCGCCCATCTGCCGGTACCGCGCGAGGATCGCCTCGTCGGCCGCCAGGGCCATCCCCCGGTCGCCCACGTGGTGCGAGTTCGACTCCAGGGCCACCCCCCGCTCCAGGCACTCCCCCAGCACCCGCCCGACGCGGTCCCAATACCAATCGTCCCGAAGCGGACCGAAGACCTCCGGCCGGTGCTTGTAGAAGTAATCGAAGTGGCCGAGGACGTGGCACCCGCCGCTCGCCACGAGGGCCTCGACCTCGTCGAAGTACTCGGCCTGGAGGGCCCGGAGGTCGAGCCCCTCGAGGCCGGCGTATGCTTCCGTGCCGAGTTTCCAGATCTGGACGCCCCCGGCGCTGTGGACCGAGCCGATCGTGAAGTCGAAGTCCATCCCGTCGAGGACGCGGCGCGGCTCGTCGCCGTAGGACCGGCGGAAGTCGAACTCGACCCCCATGCGGACGGCGAGGCGGCCGGCGAACTCGCCCCGAGCCGCCTCGACCGCCGCCCGGTACCGGTCGTAGTCGAGGTAGCCGTAGCCGGGGTCGTCGCGGTCGAAGTCGAGGTGCTCGGCAAAGCCGATGTCCGTAAAGCCGGCGTCGAGGGCGGCCCGGCAGACCTCGCCGAGCGGGGCGTGGCCGTCGTAGCTCTCGGTGGAGTGGAGGTGGTAGTTGGCGGGAAGCATGTCGGCCCTTCGAGTGCCCTGGCGACGAACGGCCGTCCTGGTGGCCGCCGGGCGGGCCCCGGACCTACTCCGACCGGATGAACTCGCGGTACATGGTTGCGTAGCGGCCGCCGGCGGCGAGGAGCTCCGGGTGGGTGCCCTGCTCCGTGATCCGGCCGCCCTCGATGACGTAAACGCGGTCGGCGCGGCGGACGGTGGAGAGACGGTGGGCGACGATGAAGCACGTCCGCCGCTCCGTCAGGCGCCGCAGGGCCTCCTGGATCCTCAGCTCCGTCTGCGTATCGACGCTCGAGGTGGCCTCGTCGAGGATGAGGATCCGCGGATCGGCCAGCATCGCCCGGGTGAAGCAGATGAGCTGCCGCTGCCCGGCCGAGAGGGTGGAGCCCCGCTCGCCGACCGTCGTCTGGTACCCCCGGGGGAGGGCCTCGATGGCGAAGTGGCTGCCGATGCGGCGGGCGCACTCGATGACCTCCGAGTCGGTGGCCTCGGGCCGCCCGTAGCGGATGTTGTCTATGACGGTGCCGGCGAACAGGAAGTTCTCCTGGAGGACAATGCCCATCCGCTTGTGGAGGATGTCCTGGGCGATGGTGCGGACGTCGCGGCCGTCGATCCGCACCTCGCCCTGCCGGGCCTCGTAGAACCGGGCGATGAGCCGGCAGAGCGTCGTCTTGCCCGCCCCCGTCGGGCCCACCAAGGCGATGACCGACCCGGGCTTGACGTGGAACGACACGTCCTTCAGGACCGGCAAGCCCGTCTTGTACTCGAAGGTGACGCCGTCGAACTCGACCTCGCCCTCGAGGTCGTCGGGCCGGGCGGCGTCGGGGCCGTCGACGATGTCGGGCTCGGCGTCGAGGACCTCGATGACGCGGTCGGCCGCCGCCAGGGCGTGCAGGAGCTGGTTGTACTGCTCGCTCATCATCTCCATGGGGAAGAAAAACATGTGCACGTAGGCCAAAAACGCGACAACCGTGCCCGCCGTGACGCCGGCCGCCTCGGCACCGGGCCCCGCCTTCGTCGCGATCCGGTACGCCCCCACCAGGATCACGACGGCCGGGATGAGCGTCTGAAGGAGCCGCATGCCGATGGTGTACCGGCCGCGGACGCGCTCCGTCTCGATGCGGGTCTGGTACAGCTCGCTCGTCAGGTCCCAGAAGATCTCCTCGTTCTTCTGGCTGCGGGCGAACGCCTGGATGACCCTGGCCCCGGCGATCGACTCGGCCACGTTCGCCGTCAGCCGGCCCGTCTGGAGCCGGACCTCGCGCCACGCCCGCGTCGCACGCACCCGGAACCAGTTCGTCAGCAGAAACAGGGCCGGCATCATGGGGAACACGGCCAGAAACAGGACCCAGTCCATCGCCACCATCGCCACGATCGTGCCGGTCAGTGTGATGATGGCAAACGTCACGTGGTTCGGCGCCCACGAGACGGTGTGCTCCAGGATGTCGATGTCGCTCGTGCCGCGGGCGATGATCTGGCCCGACTTCATCCTGTCGTAGTAGCCCAGGCTCAGCTCGTGGAGGTGGTGGAAGAACCGCTGGCGCATCTCGGCCATGAACCGCTGGCTGACCGTGATGACCCGCCGGATCTCCACATGCTGGATCACCTTCGTCACCAGGAACAGGACCGCGAACCCGCCGATCAGAAGCATCACGTCGCGCCAGGCACCGCTCTTGAGGGCCCCGGCCTCGGCCGGGGCGAGCCCCTCCAGGGACCGGTAGGTCTCGACGATCCGGTCGACGCATCGCCTCAGGAGCAGGGGCACCAGCAGCCCCACGATCGAGAGGAGGCACGTCAGCAGCACGTTCACCGCGATCGCCCGACCGTAGGGCCTCAGCCAACCGAACAGACGCCTGGCGGCCCGACGGTTCAGACGCGTCGGGACCGGCTGCTCCGGGTCGCCCATGTGGCCCATGCGGGGGCTCATCGGACCTCCTCCAGGGCCTCGTCGTCGATGCCCAGCTTCCACTGCATCTCGCAGAACTCCCGGTAGGGACCGCCCTCGGCGATCAGCTCGTCGTGGCGGCCCTGCTGGACGATCCGCCCGTCCGCCATGACGAGCACGAGGTCGGCCCGTTTCACGGTCGAGGCCCGGTGGGCGATGATGAAGGTCGTCCGGTCCTTCATGACCTCGGCCAGGTTGTCCTGGATGGCCCGCTCGGTGGTCGAGTCGACGCTGGCGGTGGCATCGTCGAGGATGAGGATACGCGGGTCGACCAGGAGGGCCCGGGCGATGGCCACCCGCTGCCGCTGGCCCCCCGAGAGGCTGATCCCCCGCTCGCCCACGGCCGTGTCGTAGCCCTGCTCGAACGCCTCGGCGAACTCGTCGACGCGGGCCCGGCGACCGACCTCCTCGATGGCCTTGTGCTCCGCCTCGGGCATGCCGAACGCGATGTTCTCCGCCAGGCTCGTCGAGAACAGGAACGTGTCCTGGAAGACGAACCCGATCTCGGCCCGAAGCCGCTCCAGGTCCAGGTCGCGGATATCGACGCCGTCGATCCGGATGCAGCCCTCCTCGGGGTCGTAGAACCGGGCCAGCAGCTTGATGAGGCTCGACTTGCCGCTCCCGGTCGCGCCCACCAGGGCGACGTTCGTGCCGGCCGGAATGTCCAGGTTGACGTCGTGCAGGACGGGCTGGTCGCGGTCGTAGCCGAACGTGACGTCCTCGAACAGGACGTGGCCCCTGCCGTCGGGCAGCGGGCTGGGCTCGCCCGGCGGGCGGACCTCGGGACGCGCGTCGAGGATCTCGAACACCCGTTCGGCCGAGACCAGGCTGTGCTGAACCGCCCCCGTCATCCGGGCGATCAGCCGCATCCGCCCGGTGAGCATCCGGGCCCAACGGTAGACGACGTAGATCAGCGCCGGCCGGACGTCCCCGTAGAACACGCGATAGGCCGCCATCGCGACCATCGCCAGCATCAAGGCCTCGCCGAGGAAGAACACGGTGGGCTGGTAGACCGAGAACGCCTTGGCCAGACGGAGCCACCGCTGGAAGATGGCATGGACGGCCGACTCGTATCGCGAGGTCTCCTGGTTCTCCCGGCCGAAGGCCCGGACCACCTGGATTCCCTGCACGTTCTCCGACAGGATCTGCGTCGAGCGGTCCAGCTCGCGGCGCATGTCGTGGAACAGCGGGTGGAGGTACCGGGCGAAGATCAGCATGGCCGCCGCGTAGACCGGCACGAACGGCAGGGCCACCAGCCCGACCCAGAAATCGCGCACGAACACGACCACCAGGAAGACCACGATGGTGAAGAGCGTCTCGGAGCCGCTCACCAGGACCATCGTGTAAAACATCCGCAGGTTGTTGACGTCGCCGATGGTCCGGTTGATGAGCTGGCCGGTGTCCTGCCGGTCGTAGTAGGCGAAACTCTGGCGAATGAGCTTGCGATAGACCCGCCGCCGCAGGTCCGTCAGGACCCGCATCCGCAGGTGGGCCAGCAGCATGCGGTTGTTGTACTCGGCGATCAGCCTCGCCACTCCCAGCCCGACGAGCATCGCCAGGATCGGCAGCAGCGGCCGCAGGGCGGCCCAACTGAACTCCCCGCCCTCGAACGCCTCCAGGAGGGTCTGGATGCCCTCGCCCTCGATCAGAGGCTGGATGACCATGAAGGAGGCGATGAACAGGCCCAGGGCGATGCCGCCAAGAATGTAGCCCCGGTACGGCTTCGCCATGGCCAGGATGCGCCGGAGGATCTTCGACGCCGGCTGCGTCAGTTCGAGATGGTCGTGGCCTTCCTTCGCCATTGCGGGGTCGCTGCCTCTGTTGGGGGCGCCGGGACACCCCCCGGCGCCCGCGCACCACTGCCTTCCGGTTCTACCCGATTGGTCGCACCGGTCAAGCGCCGTCCGAGTTATTCACGCGGGACCCGGCGTCAGGCAGGCGGCGGGGCGGGCTTCTTCGGCTCGAACAGCGTGCACGTCTTCCTCTTCACTTCCGGCCCCCAGATGCGGACGCGCCCGATCTGGCCCTCGTCGTCGAACGACCCGAACCCGACCCATCCCCAGGCGAAATTCGTGTCCTTCGCCTCCATGATCGGCTTCGCCATATCGTCGAAGTAGACCCGGATCGTCCCCTCGTCGGCCTTGCGGATGATGCGGACCGTGTGCCAGTCCTGGCCCCACTTGACCCCCTTGGTCGTCTTGGCGGCGATGGCCGTCCGGGGGGCGTCCTTGACGAGGAAGACGTTGTGGGCGTGCGGGTCGGCCTTGGTGGCGATGTGCGTATAGTAGAACTTCGAGGCATCGGTGAATCCGTAGAAAAAGCACGTGTCGCGATGACCGTACTCACGGCCCGTCTGGCGCACCTCCGCCTCCAGGATGAAGTCCCTGAACTGGCGGTCCTTGATCAGGCCGATGATCCGCGGCGACCGCACCTTCGGCTTGTACGCCGACTTGCTCCCGAACTCCAGGACGCGCCGCTCGCCGGCGGTCCCCATCGTCCACCCCTCGGGGTCGCTGAAGACGAAGTCCTCGATGGCCTTCTCGCCGGCGAAGTCCTGGCGGTAGAGGAGTTCCCACCCCTCGGGCAGGTCCGGGGCATCCGTCTCGGCCGCCGGGACAACGAGCCCCGCGGTGGCAACCACCAACCCGACCAGTAGCAACGATCTCATGTCCGAAGCGCCTCCCTCAGAGGCCCGCCGGCCCATCCGCGGGTCGAACGGCAGGATACCCGCACGCCGCCCCCGCCGCAAGGTCCGGGCGGCAAGATCACACCTCGCCTGAAACCGCAAAGAACGCAAAAATCGCAGAGGAAATCAGGAAAACCTGGCAGCTGAATTCATGTTTTCTTTGCGTTCTTTGCGCCCTTCGCGGTTCAATCTCACGCCCACTTGGCCGGCGTCAGAGCGTCCGGCCGACGGCTTCCGCCACCCGGCGGCACGCTTCGACCAGCGCCGCGAAGTCCGCCGTGTGGACCGACTGGGCCCCATCGACGAGGGCCACCTCCGGGTCCGGGTGGACCTCGACGATCAGTCCGTCGGCCCCGGCGGCGATGGCCGCCCGGCTCGCCGCCTCGATCAGCTCCGCCCGGCCCGTCGCGTGACTCGGGTCGACGATGACCGGCAGATGGGTCTGGAGCTTGAGCGACGGCACCGCCGCCACCGCCAGGGTGAACCGCGTGTGCGTCTCGAAGGTCCGGATGCCACGTTCGCACAGGACCACCCCCTTGTTCCCCGCCGACAGGACGTACTCGGCGGCCAGGAGGAACTCGTCGAGCCGGGCGCTCAGGCCCCGCTTCAGGAGCACCGTTTTCTCGGTCTCGCCGACCGCCTCCAGGATGGCATAGTTCTGCATGTTCCGGGCACCGATCTGGAGGACGTCGGCGTAGCGGGCCACCATCGGCACGAGATGCGGCGCCACGACCTCCGTCACGACCGCCAGGCCCGTCGCCTCCCGAGCCTCGGCCAGGTACTCCAGGCCCTGCTCGTGCAGGCCCTGGAACGTGTACGGGTCGGTCCGGGGCTTGAACGCCCCGCCGCGAAGGGCGATCGCCCCGGCTTCCTTCACGGCGTGGGCCGTCTCCAGGAGCATCTCGCGGTCCTCGACGGCGCACGGGCCGGCAATAATGCCGATGGCCGTCCCGCCCAGCGACCCCAGGCCCAGCGGAATGACGGTCGGCTCCGGCTTCACCTCCCGCGAAGCGATCTTGTGCCGCGCCAGCACCGGCATCACCCGGTCCACGCCGGCCCCGACGGCAAGCTGCTCGGGCACCTTGGACCGCTCGTCTCCGATGCAGGCGATCACGGTCCGCTCGGCGCCCCGGATGACGTGCGGCTTCAGGCCCAAGCCCCGGACCCGCTCGATCACGTGTTCGATCTGGTCCTCGGTGGCGTCGCGTTTCATGACGACGATCATGGTCGGCTCCTTCCGGGCCCGGTCGCCCTGCTGCACGTGTCGGCTTGGGGCAAGCACCCGCGGTCTCACCACTGCGGCTCGCAGAGTGTCCTTCTCTGCTTCGGATTCTACCGCGCCGCCGCTTCAGGCCAAGCACGGAAGCCGGCGGGCGCCCCAGGGCGGGGTTTTGCGTGCACCGCCGCCCGGTCTCGGGTTATACAGGGGGAAAGCCTCAAACACTCCTTCAACGAGAGGGACGGACGATGAGCAATCGGTTCCTCCTCCGGATCGTCGCAGCCGGGCTCGCCTTGGCGGGATGCCGGCAGGCGCCCCCGGCGTCGGCACCTGAAGCCCGGGAGCCCACCGGGCCGACGCTTGTCGAGCAGCTCCGCCACGAGGACCCGGCCGTCCGGGCCGAGGCGGCCCGAGAGCTGGGACGGCTGCGAGACGCCGAGGCCCTCGACGCCCTCAGGGAAGCGGCCGAGGACCCCGAGCCGGAAGTCCGCGAGGCGGCCCAGCGGGCCCTCATCCGCCTCTGGGAGGGCATGAAGGTCGAGCCCCTGATCGACCGTCTCGCCCACGAGGACTGGCCGGTCCGCCAGTTCGCCGCCATCGAGTTCCAGTTCATCCAGGACGACCGGGCCGTCGAGCCGCTCCTGGCGGCCCTCGACGACGAGGAGTGGGCCGTCCGGTCGGAGGCCGCCCGGGCCCTCGGCGTGAACCGCGACCCGCGGGCCGTGCCGCCCCTGGTCGCCATGCTTCAGGACGAGGAGCCCTACGTCCGCAAGTGCGCGGCCTTCGGCCTGGGACGCCTCGGCGACCCGCGGGCCGTTGAACCGCTCTGTGCGGCGGCGGACGACCCCGACCCGCGTGCCCGCCGTGCCGCCATCGAGGCCCTCGGGGCGTTCGCGGACGAGCGGGCCGTTACGACGCTGGTCGCCATCCTGGGCGACCCCGACGCCGGGCTGGCCCCGGAAGCCGCCGAAGCTCTCGGCCGGACCGGCCGGCCGGCGGCGATCGAGCCGCTCCGCAAGGCGACGGCCAAGGCGGCGAACCGTGACGTGCGGACCGCCGCCGCACGGGCACTCGCCCGGTTCCCCGACCCGGACGGCGCCAACCTGAAGGTCCTCGCCTCGCTCCTCGGCGACCGCGACGGGCGGGTGCGAGGGCAAGCGGCAGAGCTGCTCGCGCGCCGCGACGATGAGACCGCAATGGAGGCCCTCCTCAACGCCCTCAAGGACCCGTCCATCACGCGGCGAGGCGAGATCGCCGAGGCGCTGGCGCGCCGGGGCAGCGAGCGGGCACGGACCGCCCTCATCGAGGCCTTGGCCGACGAGCGTCTCGGCGACCGCGGCAGCGTCGCTCGCGCCCTCGGCGAGCGGACCGTCCGCAAGGCCGTGCCCGCCCTGATCGCAGCCCTTGAGGACGCCGATGGCAGCGTCCGGCGCGAGGCCGCCGAGGCGCTCGGGCGCATCGGCGACCCACGGGCCGTGGAGCCGCTGCTTGTCGCCCTGAAGCGCGGCGACCCGTCGCTCCGCGCCGCCGCAGCCCAGGCCCTCGGTCGCATCGGCGACCCGGGGGCCGTCGAGCCCCTCGTCGCCCTCCTCGGGGATGCCGACCGGCGGGTCCGCGAGGCGGCGGCGTCGGCCCTGGGCGAGATCGGCGACCCGCGTGCGGCCAAGGCGCTCGCCGAGGCGGCCGGGAACGACGAGGAGGAGGAACGCGTCCGCCGGGCCGCCCGGCGAGCCCTGGATAGGCTCCGGCCGGCGGTGCCCTCCCTGCCGCCCGACGCGCGCGTGCCGAACGAGTAGCGCCTGCGATGTGGCCCACGCCGCGCCGGGCCCGGGCTTCGGAACGCGACCCTGTGCCACCCCCGTGCTCCGTGGGCAGCGCAGCCGCCAGGCGAGCCGCATTTCGCTTACGGGACACCTTGGTTGAGGGTATAATGGGGGGCCCATGTGGCGGTGCGCGGGCGTGCCGGGACTTCGAGCAAACGGGGCCAAACCGTGAAACGACAAGCCTTTACGCTGCTGGAACTGCTGGTGGTGATCTCGATCATCGTCGTCCTGGCGGGGATGATCACCGCCGCCGCCTTCTATGCCTTCGGGCGGGTCAACGAAGTCAAGTGCCAGAACAACATCCGCCAACTGGCCCTGGCCATCCAGTCGTTCGCCACCGGCAACCAGAGCCGCCTGCCGCCGCCGTGCAAGGCGGCCGATATGCCCGGCAGGTACGAGCGGGGGTGGCTCTATAAGGAAGGCGAGGGGGCCGACGAAGGCCTGCTCGTCCGCCACGAGATGGTCGGTTCGCCCGAGATCTTCCTCTGCCCCACCCACATGGACGACTGGGAGCTCGAGCGCGTCGAGGAGGACGAGATCTACTGGGAGCCCGCCACCGAGGAGTTGGACGGCGAAAAACACCAGCTCGTCAGCGGCCGCGTCTACAGCAGCTACAGCATGAACGAGCTGACCTGGCAGGGCAGCTCGCCGCGGCTGTGGGAGGACTTCAGCAAACGCCATTTCCTCCTGGTCGAGGAATCCGTCCTCCAGGGCGAGAGCCGGTACAACGACGGCGCCATCGAACCGAGCGCCAGCGACCTGATCACCGGCCGTCACCAGGGCGGCGGTCACGTCGCCTGCTTCGACGGACACGTCGAGTACCTGACACAGGAAGAATACGAAGAGATCCGCCAGGACACCAGGCAGAAGAAGCGCCGCTGGGTGCCCGTTCCCGACTGGTAGCCGCCGACCGTGCCTGTGGCGAGCACGCTTGCCGGGCCGGCGGCGCGCACCGCACGTGGAGCAGGACCGGGGCGTGTCGCTCGTCTGAACGTCGGTGCGCTGAGAGCCCCCGCCGGCTTTGGGGTGGACAGGATCGGGCCGTCCGTTTAGACTCCGGGCCAAGATGGCGGCAAACTCGGGCCCCGACCGACCGACTTCCCCTTCCGACCCCTCCCGGAGTCCGGCCCAGTCGCTTGCGGTCGTCCTGTGCTCTGATGACGCCTCCCTGGTCAAGGCGTGGCAGGCGATGGACCCGCCCGAGGACCTCCGCCTGGAGACGGCCGACCGGCCGTCGCCCGACCATTTCCGGGGGGAGGCGGCCTTCCTGGTGGTGGTAGACGCCCGGGCCTTTCTCGAGGACGAGTCGCTGGCCGACCTGGTGGAGGGATCGATCGAGCGGTGCGTGTGGGCGGGTCCGGCCGAGACCCTCGGCCGGCTGCCGCCGGCGGCCCTTCGCGACGCCTACGACGTCGTCGTGACGCCGACCTCGCCGGCGCCCCTGGGTCGGCGGCTGGCCGGATGGGCCCGGAGCGTCCGCCAGACGGCCGCCCTGGAGGCGCTGGGCCGACGCGTCGAAGCCCTGGCCGAACGCAACGACGAGCCGGCCAGCCGCCTGGCCGCCGCCGAGACACGCATCGAGGTGCTCCAGCGCGAGCGCCAGCGGCTGGACGCCGCGTTCCGCCGGCTGCGCCAGGTGGCGGGCCTGTCGCGCGAGATCAACTCGCTGGACCTCGAACACATCGTCCAGGTCTCGACCGACCGGCTCCCGGCCCTCGTCGGGGCCCGCCGCGCCAGCCTGTACCTCTACGATTCCGTCAGCGACCACCTGGTCCTCCAGCGACACACGCACGGCTACCCGATCGCCGAACGGATCGACCTGAAGGACCATCCCCAGAGCCCCATGGCCATCGCCGTCCGCCGGGGCGAGCTGGTCCTCGTCAGCGCGTTCGGCGAGTTCGAGCAGCAGCAGGACATCGCCATCGACCGGGCCTTCCCCGACCGGTACGAGACGGCCTCCTGCATCATCGTGCCGCTCAAAGGCGGGGGCGGGGTGCGCGGCGTGCTGAACATGGCCGACAAGGAGGGCGGCGAGAACTTCGATGCCGAGACCGACCTGCCGGCCGTCGAGCAGGTCGCCGAACTCATCGGCGCGAGCATCTACAACGTCGAGCTGTACCAGCAGATGGAGCGCCAGGCCAAGACCGATTTCCTGACCGACCTGCCCAACCGCCGGGCCATCGAGGACGTCCTGGCCCGCGAGGTCGACCGGTCCCGGCGGTACAAGACGAGCCTGTCGGTCCTGATGTTCGACGTGGACCAGCTCAAGCGGATCAACGACGAGTTCGGGCACCACGTCGGCGACCGGGTGCTGCGGCACGTCTCGACGGTCCTGAAGGAGGGGGTGCGGAGCGTCGACGTGCCGGGGCGATGGGCCGGCGACGAGTTTCTCGTCGTCCTGCCCGACACCCGAGCCGGGCAGGCCCGGCGGCTGGCCAAGCGGCTCCTGAAAACCATCCGAATGAACCCCCCCAAGGCCCACGACGAGAGCGTCGTCAGCAGTCTGTCGGCCGGCGTCGCCGAGTACCGCCGGGACGAGTCCGTCGTCGACATCATCCGACGGGTGGACCTCGCCATGTACGAGGCCAAGAAGGCCGGCCGCGACCGCATTGCCGTGGCGGAGTAGACACCCGCCGCAGGCACCCGCCGAGACGCCCTTTCCGCCTATGCCCCGAACCGGGGGGCGAGGGCGGCGTGGGCCTCGCGGGCGGCCCGGTCCGGCTCGTGGGCATAGGTGTAGAGCTCCACCGCCGCCGCCCGGTCGTAACCGACGGCTTCCAGGGCACGCACGACCGACCCGAAGTCGATGTCCCCCTGGCCGGGGACCAGGTGGTAGTGCTCGCGGCCCTTGATGTCCTCCAGGTGCAGGTGCTTGAGGTGGGGCCCGAGCTTCCGGACCGACTCGGCGGGGTCCTCGCCGAGGCACCAGGCATGGCCGATGTCGAGGTTCGCCCCGAGCCGCGGATCGCCCACCTCCTCCAGAAGCTCGACGAGGTCGGCGGTCCGTTCGATGAACTGGCCCGGCTCGCACTCGATGGCCAGTTCAACGCCCGCCCGGTGGGCCGCCGTGACCACGAGGTCCAGACCCTCCAGGAGCCATTCGCGCATGGCGTCGGCATCGGCATCCGGGCCCGGCTGACCCGTCGTGATCGTCAGGACGGGCGCCCCGAGCATGCCCGCCACGGTCATCGCCTGCTCGATCAGCTCGACCCGGGCTTCCCGCCGGCGGCCGTCGGCCGAGACGAGGCTCGGCTCGAACGTCAGCTCCTCGGGCACCGGGTCGAACCAGCCCATCGCCGTGTTCGCGTTGACCGCCACGCACTCCAGGCCCAGCGCGTCGAGCCGCTCCTTCAGCCGCTGACCCCGGTGGGCCTCGAAGGTCGCGGGGTAGGCGTGCGGCACGTCGGCCAGCACCTCGACCCCGCGATACCCGGCCTCGGCGATCCGGTCGCAGGCCTCGGCCAGGGAAACGTTCGTGTAGGCGTTCGTGCTGAAGGCGAGCGTGGTCATGAGGAGGCCTTTCGCGTTTGCGGCGGCGGTGGCCCGGCCCTACGCCCCGCGCCGCTTCATCGGTCGCCCGGGGGGCTTCGGCGGACAGCCCCGGGATGAGGCCGAGCCGCACCCGCAGGGCGCTTCGGCAACCGCCTCGATCCGCGTCGCGTCGCGGTAGAACGCCGCCAGGTCGCCCCGGGGGTACAACAGGTACGGGTATTCGCGGTCCGTCAGGATGGCGTTGTAGTCGAGCTCGCGGCGGACGCGTTCGAGGCGGCGCCGGGCGGCCTGGGGACCGTCCGGGTGGAAGGCGGCGATGCGGCCGTTCAGCTCCCGGACCCGGCGCCACCGGAGTCGCCGCTCGGCCCGCGTATCGCCCTTGTCGCGGATGGACCGCCACTTCTCCTCGATCAGCGGCCCCAGGTCCGGCAGCCCCCTGACGTGGTCGGGCAGGAGCCGGTCGGGATTGTATCGCCAGTCGCGGACCAGCCGCCGGGCCGCCTTCAGGTCCTCCCGGGTCGACGGATACGTCTCCAGCGGCAGGTGCACCGTGCAGGAGGCGAGGACCAGGTCGGGCGGCTCGACGCCGAACAGCCGCTCGACGAGCCGGTCGGTGATCTTGTCGTACAGGGCCCCGCCCAGCCCGTGAATGAAGACGTCGGCAATGGCCAATCGCACGAAGAGCGTCATCGAGAGGGCCCGGGGGCGGACCTTCCACCCTCCGCGGCGAAGCTCGGCCAGCCGGTGGGCCGCCTGGGACGGATCGGCCGCCTCCTCGGGCGTCAGGCGGCCCACGATCGTGTGATCACACGCCAGGACGACGCTCCCGCCCTCGGTCGTCTCGACCCACAGCCGCTGCCGCCGCTCCCCCTCCCGCCACACCCAGTACGGGAGTTCCATCCGGCCTCGCTCCCGGGCCAGGTCGGGCATCGGCTGGGCCAGGTTCTCCTCGTTGTAGGCTTGGCGGTACTCGTGGAGCGAGTCGTTGTAGGCGGCGAAGAAGTCCTCCCGGCGCCGGATCATCTCGGCCAGGAAAAGGCGGAACGCCTCCGAATCGCCAAGCAGGGAGACAGGCAGCTCCAGGTTCGTGAGGCCCACGGCTTCTTCCACCCGCCGCCGGGCCACGACGAACGCCTCGCCCAGGTTCCCGGCGTCGCCGACGGCCTCGACCAGCTCCATCCAGGCGAGGCGAAGCGATTGGGCCACGTCCGGGCCGGGCGCCCCCTCCAGCGCTTCGTGGACCGCCTCGGGCCGCAGCGCATCGGCGGGCTGCTCCTCGAACGGCACCCGGTCCCCAGGCGCCGACAGGTCAACCTCGGTGATGCGGACCTCGTCGCCGCCCATGCGGCAGGTCAGGTCCCGCGTCGGCATGCGGAGGACCTGGTTGTGGACCTCGTCGTTGTCGACGTTGAGGTTGAGCCCGACGCCGCCGACGGCCCGGGCCAGGGAGCCCGCCAGGAAGTTCTTGATCCAGACGCCGGGATGGAACGGCTGGGGCTGGTGGCCGGCCATGATGACGGGGGCCGGCTCGGACCAGTCGGGCGCCGTCACGGCCCACCTCTCGGTATAGCGGCGGGCCGCTTCGACGATCTCGGCCCGGGCGGCCCTCCGGAACGCCGCGAACGGCCGGCCGGCCAGCTCGAAGTCGTACCCGGTGAGGCGCCGCCGGTTCCGCTCGACCACCGCCGGCAGGGCGGAAGGCTCGGGCCGGACGTAGGCCCGCCGGTCGTCGCGCGGCACGCGGAAATGCTCGCGAGTGATCGGCGTCATCGCGGCGCCTCCGCCGAGCCGGCGTGCGGGACGGACGGCGCCGCTCGCACGTACCCCGGAGCTCCCGCTCCGGGCTCGGGGGAGCCGACGTCAGCAACAGACAGCTCCCGGTCGAGAACGTCGAGGTAATGCCGCAGCCGCCGACGCGGGTCGTCCAGGCCCCCGCCGAACTGCCGCGACGGGTCCAGGTAGACCAGCTTGATGGGCACCTCGCGGACCCGCAGGCCCGCTCGGGCCGCCCGAACCCAGAACTGGAGCGGGAAGGCGTAGCCCGTCTCGGTCAGGTCGAGCCGCTCAAGCGCCGCCACCCGGTACGCCTTGAACCCGCAGAACGAGTCGGTCAATCGGTAGGGCGTCATCCGGGCCAGGACGGCCGTGATCAGCACGTTGACGCTCCGCCGCTCCTCCGGCACCGGCGACTCGCGAAGGCTCTCCGGCAGGTACCGCGACCCCGAGAGGACGTCCGCATCGCCCCTGGCCGCCTCGTCGATGAACACCTGGATGGTGGCAGGGTCGTGCTGCTCGTCGGCGTCGAGCGTGACGACCCAGTCGAACCGGCGGCAGGCGGCGATGGCGAACGCGTCGATCAGGCTCTGGCCGTACCCCTCGTTTGACTCGTGATGGTGGACCTCGACGAAGGGGTGGGCGTCGAGGACCTCGGCGCTTCGATCGATGGACCCGTCGTCGACGGCCAGGACTTCGGGGGAGTACTTGACCACCTCGGCCAGGACCCGCTCCAGGTGCCGCTCCTCGTTGTAGACAGGGATGGCTATCAGCGTTCGCATACTGCTCCCTCGGCGCCCCGAACGACTTACCATGTTAGGCCCTCCGAGCCGATGACGTCAAGCAGACGGGAGAAAGCGCGGGCCTGGGCCCCCGCCCCCACGGGGTCCCTCGCCGGAAAGGCGAGGCCCACCGCGTATGCGGCCGGAGTTTTCCCCTGCCCTTCGGGCCGCGAAACCGGTTAAAGTAAGGCGGGAGTGCTGTGGGGTGGGTGTGTCAGGGAACCAGGCCATGCGAAACCTCCTCAGCCGTTTCCGCCTGGCGGGGGTCACCGTCGCCGCGGTGCTTGCCGCCGTAACGCCCTCGCTCGGGGCCGACGCCGCCGCCGACCCGCCCTACTACCGGCTGCACGAGACGTGGCAGGCAACGCTCCGCTGCTCGCGGGAGGCGCTGCGGAAGTGGGAATCGTCGCATCCCGATCCGCCTGCCCAGGCGTACGGGCAGGTGCCGGGCGTCGCACTGAGTCCGCACTTCTGGGGCCTCGGGCCGCTCGTCCCGCCCAAGGGCGAGGACGCCTTCAGCTACGCCTTTCCGCCCGAGAGCGGCGTCGACCTCAAGAGGGCCTACGGGGAGGGGGTCCGCTGGCGGGCGAGGCGAAGGTGGCAGGACGGCGTCGTGCAGGACCTGCCCGGCCCGGACGTCGCCGTCACGTACCTCTACCGGACGCTGACGGCCGAGACGCCGACGACGGTCACCGGCTACTTCGGCAGCGACGACGCCCTGGCTGTCTGGCTCAACGGGAAAAAGGTCGTCTCGCAGGACGTCCTTCGCGGGCCCGGGGTGAACCAGGCGAGCGCGAAGCTCAAGCTGGCGGCCGGCGAGAACCGGCTGCTCCTGAAGATCGTGAACCGCCGCGGCGGCTACGGGTATTACTTTTCCCTGTCGCGCCGGCCCCGCGACGCCACCCGGCCACCCGATCGCCGCGACGACCTGTGGCGGCTCGTCGAGCGGGACTTCGCCGGGGCCCAGGCTCGCCGGCAGATGCGGTGGGAGCGGGAGGACGGCATCTGGGACGCCGACTGGCCCGCGGGCGACTTCTCCGGCCTCGCCATGCGGTACCTGAAGACCGTGCCCGGACGGAACCGGAAGCTGGCCCGGCTGGCCGCCCAGGTCGCGAGCGAGGCCGGGCTCCAGTCCGTCCGCGAGGCTTACTACCGCCGCTCGCAACTCGACGATGCCCTTGCCTCCCGTGACGGCCATGAGACCGCCGCACTGCGCCGAGCGATCCTCGACCTGACCGAGACGTTCGGGCCGCGGTATCCGAACGGCCGCGAGTACCTCTCGCGCCTGGCGGCGCTGGAGGAGCGCCTGGCGGGACTGAGGGGACCCGCCCAGTCGGGCGATACCGATGCCGCGACCCGCTTCGCCGAGGCCGTCGCCGCCCTCGATGCGCTCCGTGCGGAGGCCTTGCTCGCCAACCCCCTGCTCGACTTCGACCGGCTCCTGGTGGTGAAGCGGTCACAGCGGAACCTCGGCCTGCCGGCCAACTGGCAGGGCAACTGCGCCCTCCGCCCGAACGGTTACGACAACGAGATCGCCGTCCTCTCGCCCGTCCGGCCGGGCGGCACGCTGACCACGCTCTATCGGCCCGAAGGCGGCAAGTTCGTCGGCGACGTCGACCTCCACTGGGACGCCGACCGCATGCTGTTCTCCTCGATCGGCACCCAAGGCCGGTGGCAGATCCTCGAGGTCCGGGCCGACGGGACGGGCCTCAGACAGGTCACCCCCGGCGAGCATCCCGACGTCGACAACTACGACCCCTGCTACCTGCCCGACGGGCGGATCATCTTCGGCTCGACGCGCGTCTTCCAGGGCATCCCTTGCGTCGGCGGACGGAACAAGGTGGCCAACCTCTTCCTGATGAACGCCGACGGCACGGGCATCCGCCAGCTCTGCTTCGACCAGGACCACAACTGGTGCCCCACCGTCCTGAACGACGGCCGCGTCCTCTACACGCGGTGGGAGTACAGCGACACGCCGCACTACTTCTCGCGGCTGCTGTTCCGGATGAACCCCGACGGGACGGGCCAGATGGCCTACTACGGGAGCAACTCCTACTGGCCGAACTCGCTGTTCTACGCCCGGCCCATCCCCGGCCATCCCAGCCGGGTGGTCGGCATCGTGTCCGGGCACCACGGCGTACGGCGACAGGGGGAGCTGGTCCTGTTTGACCCGGCCCGCGGCCAGAAGGAGGCCGACGGCATCGTCCAGCGGGTCCCCGGCTACGGCCAGGCCGTCGAGCCGATCATCCGCGACCAGCTCGTCGGCCGGTCCTGGCCCCGGTTCCTGCACCCCTACGCACTCAGCGAGAAGTACTTCCTCGTCGCCTGCCGGCCGACGCAGCAGGCGCGATGGGGCCTTTACCTCGTGGACGTCTTCGACAACCTGCTTCTCCTGAGGGAGGACCCCGAGTACGCCTTCCTCGAGCCGGTCCCCTTCCGCAAGACCCCCCGGCCGCCGGTCATCCCCGACAAGGTCGACCCGGACCGCAAGGACGCCCTGGTCTACCTCTCCGACATCTACGTCGGCGAGGGCCTGGCGGGGGTGCCGCGAGGGACGGTGAAGGCCCTTCGCGTCTACGCGTTCCACTACGCCTACACCGGCATGGGCGGGCACATCCACGTCGGCATCGACGGCCCCTGGGACGTCCATCGCATCCTCGGGACCGTGCCTGTCGAGGAGGACGGGTCGGCGGTGTTCCGTGTCCCGGCCAACACGCCGGTCGCCGTCCAGCCGCTCGACGCCGAGGGCAAGGCCCTCCAGATCATGCGGAGCTGGTTCGTCGGCATGCCCGGCGAGAAGGTCTCGTGCGTCGGCTGTCACGAGCGGCTGTCCGACGCGCCGCCGGTCCGCACGACGCTGGCGATGAGGAAGCCCCCCGCCGAGGTCGAGCCGTGGTACGGCCCGCCGCGGGGTTTCAGCTTTCCGCGGGAGGTCCAGCCGGTGCTCGACGCGCACTGCGTCTCGTGCCACAATGGGAAGCCGCGGCCCGGAGGCCGGACGATCCCCGACCTCAGCCGCAGCAGCAAACGGGGCTGGCGGGGCTTCACGCCGAGCTACGTCGCCCTGCACCCGTATGTCCGCCGCCCGGGCCCCGAGAGCGACTATCACATCATGCCGCCCCTGGAGTACCACGCCGACACCAGCGAACTGGTCCAGATGCTCAGGAAGGGCCACGGCGGGGTGCGGCTCGACGAGGAGGCCTGGGACCGGCTGATCACCTGGATCGACCTGAACGTGCCGGACCACGGCACGTGGAGCGAGCACCGGGGCATCGGGGGCGACTATCACCGGCGGCGGATGGAGTGTGCCCGCCTCTACGCCGGGATCGACCTCGATCCGGAGGCCATCCCCGACGCGCCCGCCTACGAGCCGGCGACCGCCACGGCGGCTGCCCCGCGTGTCTACCAGGCCCCCGCCGAAGCCGGCCCGGCGACGTGTCCCGGATGGCCGTTCGACGCCGACGAGGCCCGTCGGCGCCAGGCGGCCGCAGCGACGGAGACCCGGCGGGCGATCGACCTCGGCGGCGGGGTGAGCATGGACCTGGTGCTCGTCCCGGCGGGCGAGTTTCTGATGGGAAGCGACGACGGCCTGCCCGACGAGCGGCCCCGAAGCCGCGTCGCCATCGACCGGCCCTTCTGGATCGGCGCCTGCGAGGTCACGAACCGCCAATACGGCCTGTTCGACCCGAACCACGACAGCCGCTACATCAGCCACTTCAACAAGGACCAGAGCGTCCGCGGCGAGCCCGCCAACGGCGACGCCCAGCCCGTCATCCGCATCTCGTGGGACCGGGCGATGGCGTTCTGCCGATGGCTCTCCGAGCGGACGGGCGAGAAGTTCACGCTGCCGACCGAGGCCCAGTGGGAGTACGCCTGCCGGGCCGGGACCGACACGGCCCTGTCCTACGGCCCGGTCGAGACCGACTTCGGGAAGCTGGCGAACCTGGCCGACGCGCAGCTCGACAGCCTGACGCGGCGCGACTCGCCCGATTGGATCCCATCCGTCGGCGGCGTCAAGGACGGCGCGGCAATTACCTGCCCGGTCGGCCGGTACCCGCCGAACGCCTGGGGCCTCCACGACGTGCACGGCAACGCCGCCGAGTGGACGCGGACGACCTTCCGCCCCTACCCGTATGACCCGGGCGACGGGCGGGACGAGCCGGGGTGTGCGGGCGAGAGGGTGGTCCGGGGCGGGTCGTTCTACGACCGGCCGAAGCGGTGCCGAAGCGCGTTCCGCCTGGCCTATCCGCCTTGGCAGCGGGTCTACAACGTCGGCTTCCGCCTGGTGTGCGAAGCCCGATCAGCCGAATAGGAGAAGCGACGATGTCGAAGCGAAGACGCGTATCGCGGAGGGGGTTCCTGAGGACGGCGGCGGGGGCCGCCGTGGGGTTCCCGCTGGTCCTTCGGCCCTCGTCGCTGGGCCTCAACGGGGCCGTCTCGCCCAGCAACCGCATCACCATGGGGGCCATCGGCGTGGGCGGCCGCGGCACCGGCGACATGAAGAGCTTCATGGGCTTCCCCGAGGTCCAGGTGCTGGCCGTCTGCGACGTCGTCCGCCGCCACCGCCAGAACGCCAAGGGCCTCGTCGACGGGCACTACGGCAACCAGGACTGCGACAGTTACGTCGACTTCCGCGAGATCACCCGCCGCGACGACATCGACACCGTCCTCATCGGAACGCCCGACCACTGGCACGCCATCCCGGCCATCGACGCCTGCGAGCACGGAAAGGACGTCTTCTGCGAGAAGCCGCTCTCGCTGACCGTCAGGGAAGGCCGGGCCATGGTCGAGGCCGCCCGGCGATACGGCCGGGTGTTCTCCGGCGGCAGCCAGCGGGTCTTCGGCGACTACGGCCGAGCCGCCCGGTACGTCCATGATGGGGCCCTCGGCCGGGTCTACGAGGCCTGGGTCAACGTGGGCGGCCCCTCGCGGCCGTGCGACCTGCCCGGCGAGCCCGTGCCGGACGGCATGGAGTGGGACACGTGGCTCGGGCCGGCCCCCTGGGCCCCTTACCACCCCCACCGGTGCAGCAAGGCCTACGGCCTGGGCGGCAAGGGGTGGCGGACCTGGCGGGACTATTCCGGCGGCATGATGACCGACTGGGGCGGCCACAAGTTCGGCGGCGCCCTTTACGCCCTCGGCCTGGACCACACCGGCCCGGTCGAGATCATCCCGCCGAACGGGACGGACGCCAAAGAGCTGACCTACGTCTTCGCCGACGGGACGCGGATCTACCGCTCCGGCAAGTTCCGGGACATCGGCTACCGGGGGGCCCTGGGCACCGCTCCGGGGCCCGACCAGCCCCCGCCGGCCCCCCCGAAGTCCATGCGGACCTACAAGGGCCAGGGGGGACTCGGGGGAGACTTCCTTTACTGCGTCAAGACCCGCGAGCTGCCGTTCCGCGACGTCGAGATCGCCCACCGCACCTGCACCGTGTGCCACTTGGGCAACATCGCCTACGAGCTGGGACGGCCGCTGAAGTGGGACCCGCAGAAGGAGGCGTTCCCCGGCGACGCAGAGGCCAACCGCATGCTCGACCGGCCCAAACGCGAGCCGTGGCGGGTCTGACGGTTCCGGAGGGCGGCAGTCTGCGATGGAGAGGGCGGAGCGTGCCGGTCGGTTCTTCGATCCGCCGCACCGATGCCGCTAAGCCTTCCGTTTGGCCTATCCGCCCTGGCGGCGAGTCTTCAACGTCGGCTTTCGCATCGTCGCCGAGGACGAGGTGCGAGGCAAGGCCGTCAGCAGGCCGATGAGCCGCCGCCGCCGCCGCTGATCCGTCAGCCCGCCTGGAACTCGAGCTGGCCGAGGTTCAGGGCCGGCACGCGACGCGACAGGTGCCGATTCTCCACGCCGAGCACCTGGCTGGCCTCGTTGAAGTCCAGAACCACCCCGGGCGAGGTCTCCTCCGACTCGACGATCTTCGAATCGCCGAGGCGCAGATACAGGGCATCGGCCTCCTTGTCCACCAGAAGCTTCATGGCTTGTCCTTCGCACGCCGGTCGAAGTAGACCGTTACGACCCGGACCGGCTCGACGGCTGTGTTTACGATGACCCGGAGAACGCGTTTGCCGCACTCAGCAATCCGACGAAGGCGATGTTCGAGCTCCGCGTCGGTTGGGTCAGGCTCCACGGCGGCCGCCTCCGCGAGGGCCAGTTCGGGCCATCCCTGCTCGATCTGCCGCTCACTCAGGACCGTCCGTGCGTGACCCGCCAGCGTATACTCGACCATGCGCACAAGTGTATGCACTCACGCTTGACTGCCAACACTCCCTCGGAGATGTCATCGGCCCGGCGGCTTCAGTTGGACCGCGATGACTGTCGCGTACGGGTCCGGCCGGGCCGGACGCGACAGGTTCAGCACCGTTCCGTCGCCGGCCAGCGTGCTCGTATGGCCGGGGAAACCGACGGCCGGGTCGAGGGCCCGCACGCCGGCGACCTCGCCCTTAAGCCCGCGGACCTCGACCGTCCCCTCCCGGGGCCACTCGAAGACGTGGACGTACAGCGTGTCGCCCTTCGTGGTGCAGCGGCCGTTGAACGAATACTGCGCGAACGGACTGCGCGTCGTGCCGTAGATCGCCTCGCCGTTCTTGCTCATCCAGGCCCCCATCTCCTTCAGGCGGACGACGCTCGCCTCGGGAATCACCCCCTCGGCGGTCGGGCCGACGTTCAGGAGGAAGTTCCCGCCCTTGGAGGCGATGTCGATGAGCTTGCGCACCAGGTCGGCGGTCGACTTCCAGTTCTGGTCGTGCTTCGAATAGCCCCAGGTGTTGTTCATCGTCATGCACGTCTCCCAGAGCTGGCCTTCCATGGCGGCCGCCGGGATCTTCTGCTCGGGCGTGCGGTAGTCGCCGTCGCCTTCCTTCCGCTTGCCAACGCGGTCGTTGACGATGATGCTCGGCTGGAGGGCACGGACGTAGTTGTAGAGGTCGCGTCCCTTCTCCTGGTTCCACTGGGGGATCCATTGGCCGTCGAACCAGAGGATGCCCAAGGGGCCGTATTTCTCGATCAGCTCGCGGACCTGCCCACGCATGTACCGCTCGTAGCCGGGGAACCGCTCGGGCCGTGACCGGTCCTCGTCCGGATGGTGCCAGTCCATGATCGAGTAATAAAAGCAGAACTTGATGTTTCGCTTGCGGCAGGCCTCCGACAGGGCCGCCATCGGGTCCCTGCCCCAGGGCGTCGCGTCGACGACGTCGTAGGTCGTGCGGTCCGAGTCGAACATGGAGAAACCATCGTGGTGCTTCGACGTGATGACGAGGTATTTCATGCCCGCCGCCTGGGCGAGGGCGGCCCAGGCGTCGGCGTCAAACTTCACCGGGTTGAACTGTTTGGCCAGCGGCTCGTACTCCTCGACGGGGATGCGGGCCTTGTGCATGATCCATTCGGCGATCCCCTTGACGGGCCCCCCCTTCCATTCGCCGGCGGGGACGGCGTAGATGCCCCAGTGGATGAACATGCCGAACTTCGCCTGCCGCCACCAGGCCGTCCGGGGGCTCGTGAGCGGGTCGTCGGAGAACTTGTCGGTCGCCGCACCGGCCACGGCCGGCACGAGCGCCGCCGCCAGGGCCAGAGTCAAGAGGACGGAACGCATGAGGGGCTCCTTTCGCGGGCGTCTTTGCCGCCCTATCGTCCGCCGGACGTCCCCCCGGAGCAAGCCTAAACCGCGCGTCGCGGCCGGGCCGCTCCTGGAGTCCCGCCGGTTTTCGTGGTAACCTTTCGTAGAGTGAGACGCCGTGTATTGCAGGAACTATAGCGGCCGCCCTGAGCGGCAAGGAGGGACCCTGATGAGACGACTGGTCCTCGGGTTGACGGCGCTCGCGCTGATCGGCCTTGCGGCCGGTGCGGCCCTGGCCGACGATGACTTCGAAGGCGGCGAAGGGGGCCGCGTCCGTGCCCGTGAAGAGGGAGGCGAAGAAGGCGGCCGACGGGTCCGCGAGGGAGGCGGCGAGGAAGGCCGCCGCCGTGCCCGTGAAGAGGGAGGCGAAGAAGGCGGCCGACGGGTCCGCGAGGGAGCCGGCGAGGAAGGCGGAGAGACGCCCCGCCGCCAGACCGAAGCCAGGTCCGAGCTCGCACGCGAGATCGAACGCGCCGAGAACCGGCTTCAGCTCCTCCAGCGACTGGCCGCCCTGGACGCCGTCAAGGCCGACAAGGACCTCAACGAGCTTGTCGGCGACATGGTCAAAGAGGTGCAGACCCGCCTGACCCGGATGAAGCGGACGCAGGAGCAGAGGCTCGCCCGGATGGCCCGCGGAGAGGGCGAAGGCGAACGACGCCGCGGCGACGATGACGACGAGGAGGACGAGGACGAAGGCGACCGCTGGCGCGGTGGCGGCGACGATGACGACGAGGAAGATGACGAAGGCGAAGGGGGCCGACGCGAACGCGATCGATCCCGCGAAGGCGGCGGCGCCGAAGGCGGACTGACCGACGACGAGATCAACTGGCTCCTCGGCAAGCCCGACGCGGGCTCGACCAAGTCTTCCGAAAGCCAGTAGCCCGCGGCAGTCGAGGCGTCGCCCGTGATCGAGTCGCAACTGGTCAAGCAGCTCCTTGCCGGCCGCGACGTCCTGATGGGCTTCATCCTGGCCCTCGTCCGGGACTACGACCTGGCCGAGGAGCTGTTCCAGGAGACCGCCGTCGCCATCCTGGCCGAGGCCGAGAAGGACACGCGCCCGAGAGACTTCATGCCGTGGGCCAGGACGATCGCCCGGCATCGAATCGCGGACCATTTCAGGCGGCAGGCCCGCCGCAGTGAAGTCGCGCGGACGTTCGACGACATGGTGGACGTCGTCGCCCGAGCGTTTGACGAGAACGAGCCGGGGGTCGAGACGAGCCACCACCGCCTCAAGGCCCTTCGCCAGTGCCTCCAAAACCTCGGCCACCAGGCCCGCCGGATCGTGGACCTTCGGTACCAGCGGCGCCTGGCCTTGCGAGACATAGCGGCCGAGGTCGGCTGGAAGGAAAACTCCGTCAAGGTGGCCCTTTCGAAGGCCCGGCGGGCCCTGGCCGACTGCGTCGCGACGAAGACCCGGCAGTGGGAATCGGCAGCGATATGGACTCCGAACGGCTCGACCATCTGATCGACGCCTATGTCCTGGGCGAGGCCCGTGACGCCGAGCGGGCCGAGCTGACCCAGGCCCTCCACGCCGACGCCGCGGCACGCCACCGCTTCGTCGAGCGGGCCATGATGGAGGCCCACCTGTACCGGGCGTCCTCCCCGCAGGAGTCCGTCGAACGGGTCCTGCGGATGGCGAAGTCGCAGCCGTCTTGGCGCGGCGGGGCGCGATGGCTGTCGGCCGCCGCCGCTCTGGTCCTGGCGGCGGGCGTGGCGGTGGCGCTCTACCTGGGTCTGGCCCGGCCGTCGGGCCTCCCGGGCGGGCCCCAGGTCGTCCAGGGCCGTATCCTGATCGACGGGCAGGCCGTCAGGCGGGTGGACGAGGATCGGCCGGTCCGCGTCGTGGGCCAGGAAGCGGCCGTGCTCATCCTGGCCGACGGCAGCCGCGTCGTGCTCGACCCCGACAGCGAAGCGATCTTCACGCACCGCCCGGGCGAGGCGAGGCAGGTCGTGCGGCTGGCCTCCGGCGGCGGCCGGTTCACCGTGGCCCACGCTGGCGGGGCGTTCCGCGTCGAGACGCCCGCCGGGCGGGTCACGGCCCTGGGGACGGAGTTCGCCGCCCGGCTCCTCGACCGCGGCCAACCCGCCTTGGCCGTGGGTGTCGACGCGGGTTCGGTCCGGGTGGACGTCAACGGCCGGAGCCGGGTCCTGGCCGCCGGCCAGAGCTGTCTCGTCCGCGGCAAGGAGATCGATCCGGGCCGCGGGCGGACCCTCCGGGCACGCGTGCTGGCGGTCGACCCGCGGATGCGGAGCGTGACCGCCCGGTTCGGCGACGAGCCGCCCAGGACGCTTACCTTCTTTGTCGCCCCGGACGCCGACATTCGCGTCGACGACCGGCCCGCGTCCCCGGAGGACCTGCCGACGGGCAGGCCGGTCCTGCTGCATCTCGACGCGGCGGGCGAGAAGATCGTCGGGGCCGAGGCCGCCGGACGGACGATGGCCGGCACGGTCCGGTCCGTCGATGCGGCGGCCGGCACGCTGACGCTGACCGTCGGCGAGCGGGGCGGTGAAGGGGAGGAAGGCGAAGGCCGACGCGACGTCGTCTTTCCGGTGGTCCCGTGGGCGACGGTCACGGTGGGCGGTCGGCCGGGGTCGCTGGAGCAGGTCCGGCCGGGCGAGCGGCCGCTCGTTCGCCTCACCGTCGACGGCACCTCGATCGTCCAGGTCCGGACCGGCTACGACCGCGAGGAGGGAGAAGGCGAGACCCGCCGCAGACCTCGCGACGACCGCGAAGATGACGAAGACCGGCCCCGGCGGTCCGGCCGCGACGAGGACGAGCACGGCGGCGACGGGTAGTCCCGGAGCGGCCGTCTCTCAGCCGCCGGCCGTCTCGCAGCTACTTCGTGTAGAGCCGTTCCTTTGCCGTGGGGTCGCGCGGCGGGTGGGGCGGCCCCCCCGTCGCCAGGCCGTACGTCCGGATCGTCCGCACCACGCTGTCGTACTGGATGGCCCACGAGTCCTTCGTGTACCCGCCCCCAAGCGTCATGACCACCGGCACGCCGCGCTCGACACACGCGTCGACGACCCGGGCGTCGCGTCGGACGATCCCGTCGGGCCCCATCGCCAGCCCGGCCAGCGGATCGCCCGCCACGGCGTCGCAGCCCGCCTGGAGGAACACGATCTCCGGCCGGGCACGCTCGAAGAGCACCGGCAGGTTCTCGTCCAGAATCGCCAGGTAGGCCGCATCTCCGGTTCCGGCCGGTAACTCGATGTCGAGGTCGCTCTCGGCCTTCGGAACGGGGTAGATGTCGCCTTGGTGCATCGAGAAGGTGAAGACGTCGTCGTCGCCCTGGAAGCAGACAGCGGTCCCGTTGCCCTGGTGGACGTCGAGGTCGACGATGAGGGCCCGGCGGATCCGCCCTTCGGCCTGGAGCGTCCGGACGGCCATGGCGAGATCGTTGTAGACGCAGAAGCCGCCGCCGCGGTCCGGCATCGCGTGGTGGTACCCGCCCCCGAGGTTGATCGCGATGCCGTGCTCCAGGGCCAGCCGGCCAGCGAGCTTCGTGCCGGCGCTCGAGTAACGGTGCGGCCGGAGGATGTGCCGGTCGACCAGGCCGGCGGGCAGGGCCGAGACGATCGGCGCCTCCATGTAGACGGCCACACGACCCGGGTCGCCGAGCGCTTCGAGGTGCGCCGGCGTGTGGGCCCTGAGAATCTCCTCTCGCGTCGCCTCGGCCGGTACGAAAGCGTCCTCGGGCCGCAGGTATCCCTCGGCGTTCAGTTTCAGGAAGATGCGGGCATACTTGCGGGTGTCGAAGACGTGGACCCACTGGGCGCCTGGCAGGTCGATCTGGTATCGCTCCGAGAAGACGATCGCGACCCGGCGGTTCATGGGGCGCCCCTCCCTGGGCTCCTTGACCCGGCGGAACGACTGCGGCGCGATGCCGATGCACGCGGCGGCCGACAGCAGCGCCAAGGCCGTCCCGCATCCGACCAGCCACCGGAACCGGTGTCGCCTCGCCATCGCTGCTCTCTCGTGCCGCCGCCGACCCGTGGGGCGGGCGAACGGACCGGCCGGGCTCATGCGAAAAACGTCGCGAGAGCGTCGACGTCGGGCGGGATGAGCGGCTCGGTCCGGCCGCCTCGCACGAGCCGCCTGGCGGCGCCCGCCCCGAGGAACTCGCCGACCACGGCCGCGCGGATGCCCGCCGCCTCGATCGCCGCCCGGATTTTCTCGGCGTCCTCCGGCGAGGCGGCGACGAGCAGGGCCCCCGAGCCGATCGCTTCCAGCGGATCGATGCCCACGGCTTCACAGAGGGCCCGCGTCTCGGCGGCAACCGGCACGGCACCGGCGTCGACCTCGATCCCGAGGCCGGCCGCCTCGGCCATCTCCCACAGGCCCGTCACCACGCCGCCCTCGGTTACGTCGTGCATGGCCCGGGCGCCCGAGTCGCGTGCGATCCGGGCTTCGGCCAGGATGCTGATCCCGGGGTCGGCGAGGAAGTCGGCGGCCCGCTTGAGGATCGCCGGATCGACTTGGCCGCTCAGACGATCGCCGCGCTCTCGGGCCAGAATGGCAGTCGCCTCGATGGCCGCCCCCTTCGTCAGGACCACCCGGTCGCCCGGACGGGCGCCGCCGGAGGCCAGCGGCTCACGCCTGCCGAGGAGCCCCAGCATCGTACCGACCACGACCGGCGAGCTGACGGCCGCGGTCCGTTCGGTGTGTCCGCCGACGAGGACGGCCCCGACGCTGCGGCACGCGTCGGCGACGCCGGCGAAGACCGCCTCGACCGCTTCCCGGCCTACGCCGACCGGCAGGAGCGCCGTCGCGACGAAGAAACGCGGGTCGGCCCCCGTCGCCGCCACGTCGTTTGAGTTGACGATGACCGACCAGTACCCGACTTCCGAGCCGGTCAATGTGATGGGGTCGGACGCGACGACGAGCCGCTCGCCGCCCACCCGGACGACGGCCGCGTCCTCGCCAACGGCCGGGCCGAGGAGGACGTCGGCGGCCTCGGAGGCCCCGTAGGCGTCGAGTAGCCGGGCAAGGTCGGACGCGGGCCACTTGCCCGGCGTTGCCCCGCCTCCCTGCCCCGCGGGGACCGCGCTGCCGGAGGAGGCGCTCACGGCACCAGGCACTGACGGGCGGCGTCGGAGTCCTCGGTCCGAAGGACCAGGATGCCCGAGCCCTTCCCGGCATCGCCCGTGCCGTAGATGTACTGGATGTTGATTCGGCAGTCCCCGAGCCGCATGGCCAGCCGCTCGAGGGCCCCCGGCTCGTCGTTCAGCTCGACGATCAGGACCTCCTGGGGCAGGTACGGGATGCCGGCCTCCCGCAGGGCCCGCATGGCCGCGTCCGGGTCGCTGACGACGACGCGGATCGTCGACATGTCCGACGCCTCGCAGACGGTGACGCCGCGGACGTTGACGCTCGCGTGGGCGAGCGCCCGGCAGAGCCGGGCGAGCTGGCCCGGCTGGTTCTCCATGGTCACGCTGAGCTGGGTCGTCTTCTCCATCGGGCCCCTCCAAAAGCAGCGCGTTCGTTTCGGTTCAGCCTATTGTACCGCGCCGAGGGCGGCCTGTCGCCCCCATCGGAGCCCGAAGCGACCGGGGCGGACTCGGGTGCGAAGAGACGGGTCACTCGTACGTCTCGCGGCCCGTCTCCGGGTCGACCCGCAGGTTCCCCACCCGGATCGTGTCCACTTGGGCCATCGACACCAGGGGCGTGACGAAGCCGAGCCGCCGCCGGCCGAGCGCCCGGACAACGCCGAGGCCCAGGTCCTGCCGGCCGCTCGCCAAGCCGACCAGCCGGTCCCTGGTCAGGGCCTTGCCCTCGCGAGTCGCCGCCCGGACCTTCAGCCGTTCCCGCCGGCCGTAGCGGAGCCGACACGGGCGGAAGTACCGGGCGTAAGCCATCTGGCGGAACGTGGCCCGCTCCTCGAGGTTGCGAGACCGCGCGGCCGGGGCGGGCCGGCGAGGAATGACGACCGTCTCGGCCTTGCGGAACCCCAGGAGGATCGGCTCCAGCTCCCACTCCCGCTGGAGGGCCACGATACGGACGAACCGCGTCCGTTGGGCCACCCTCGCCCACAGCCGCTCCGCCAGCGGTCCCGTCACCAGGCCCGGCGTGTCGACCAGCATTCGCGTCTGCGGCTCGGTCCCTTCGGTCGCCAGCCGCACAAGCGAGCGGACCCAGAGGTCCGGTCCGGCCGCCGGCGACGTCCCGCCGACGAAGAAGAGCCTGTCGGGCCGGAGGCGTCCGCGCCCTCTTCGCCGCGGGCCGAGGCGGGCCCGGCCCAGTGTCGTCGGCGGGCCGAGCCAGGCCTGGCCCGGGTCCGCGTCGGCCACGTACATCGGCCCCTCGTCGGCCAGCGACGACGCCAGCGAGCGGACCAGCGTCGTCTTGCCCGTGTCGACCGCGCCCAGCACGAGGACCGGCCCAGGCGGCGCGCTCCGGAGCGACTCCAACAGGTCGTCGAATTCAGGATGGGCCTCCGACATGGCAGGTAGTGTACCTTGTCGAGCGGGGCCGCCGGTCAGGAAAAACACTTGTCTTACGCCGGCCGCCGGGCCAAGGTAAACGGCTCGCCGACTGTCTCCAGGGCGCGACGGGCGCCAAAGGCGCCTGCCAGATGAAGGAGCGTGCCACCGATGAGCGACGAACCGAAGCGCTGCAACGTGATCTGGGTCTTCGGCGACCAGCATCGTGGCCAGGCCCTGTCGATGATGGGCGACCCAAACGTTTCGACGCCCCACGTGGATCGTCTGGCCGCCGAGGGGCGGACCTTCACGGCGGCCTTTGCGGGGTTCCCCCTGTGCTGCCCGTTCCGAGGGTCGCTCGTGACGAGCCGCTATCCGCACGAGTGCGTCCCGGGCCACGAGTACCGGATGCCGCCGGAGCTGCCCACCATCGCCCACGCCTTCAAGGAGCAGGGCTACCACACGGCGTACTTCGGCAAGTGGCACCTGGACGGGTGGAAGGAGAGCGAGGGGCGGGCGGCGATGCACATCGTCCCGCCCGAGCGTCGCGGGGGGTTCGACGAGTGGGTCGGCTACGACAACAACAACGCCCAGTGGGACTCCTGGGTCCACGGAGGCGAGGGCGACGAAGCGTTCCACTACCGCCTGCCGGGGTACGAGACGGACTGCCTGACGGACCTGCTGATCGATTACCTGGAGCGCCAGGCGGAGGCCCGAGAGGCGACCGCTGCGACGGCGTCCGGACCGGAACAAAGAGGGCGGGGCAACTTCTTCGCCGTCCTGTCGGTCCAGCCGCCCCACGGTCCATACGTCGCGCCGGCGGAGTTCATGGCCGTGCACAATCCGGCCGCGATCGAGCTGAGGCCGAACGTCCCGGCCGTGCCGCACGTCGTCGAACAGGCCCGCCGCGACCTCGCCGGGTACTACGCCCAGATCGAGGACCTCGACTGGAACCTCGGCCGCGTCCGCGAGGCCCTGGCCGTGACCGGCCTGGCGGACGAGACGTACGTCGTGTTCTTCTCGGACCACGGCGACCTGCACGGCTCGCACGGCCAGTTCAAGAAGACCTCGCCGTACCAGGAGTCGATCTCGATCCCGTTCGTCGTGGCGGGCGGGCCGAGCCCGTACGAGAACCGCCGCGGGCGGACGGACGTGCCGCTGAACCACGTGGACATCGCGCCCACGACGCTGGGCCTCGCGGGCCTCGAAGCCCCCGACTGGATGCGGGGGGCCGACCTCTCGGGCCACGTCCGGCCCGACCGCGAGACTCGCGAGGGGCCCGACTCGGCGTTCCTCCAGGCGGTCATCCCGACGATGCACGGCAACAGCATCGACCGGCCGTGGCGGGGCGTGGTGAGGCGCGACGGGTGGAAGTACGTCTGCCTCGAAGGCCAGCCCTGGCTGATGTTCAACCTGGCCGAGGACCCGTACGAGCAGGTCAACCTGGCCCACAACACGCGGTTCCGCGCTGAGCGGGCCCGCCTGCACGAGCGGCTCACCCGGTGGGTCGCCGAGACGGGCGACGAGTTCGCCTTGCCCGACCTGTAGCCGGGCTGCCGCGCCGAGTCTCGACAGGCCATGAACGCCCTCCGCTTCCTCATCATGGCGATGATCTTCCTCAAGGGGGCCATCGGCACGGGCTTGGTGGGTCCGAACCGTTCGGCCCTCCGCCAGACGTTCGGTCTGTCGGAGACCGAGTACGGGGCGGGCATTGCCGTCATCCAGATCGGGGCGGCCCTCGGGGTGCTGCTTGCCGCCCCCCGGCTCAGGAACTGGAACCCCGTGCGGGTCCTGATGAGCGGCCTGACGATCCAGGCCCTCGGGTTCGCGGCCATCACGGTCAGCCCGGGCTTGGGGGGCATCGCCGCGGGATGGGCCCTCGTCTCGGGCGGCATGGCCCTCTCGAGCATCGCCAACAACATCAGCATGGACCTGTGGCCGCACGACCCGCGGCGAGGCGTGGTGCTTCTGCATAGCTGGAACGCCGGCGGGAAGGTCCTGGGGCCGCTCATCGCGGCGGCGTGCCTGTGGACGGGCTGGCGGGTGGCCAGTGGTTTCGGCTGGGACCTCGCCCCCGACCAAGGCTGGCGGCTCAGCTTCACCACCATCGGCCTGATCACGGTGGTCGTGCTCGGCGTCTTCTGCGTCCTGCGTCGGCAGTCGGAGTCGGTCTACGCGGGCGGCGAGCCGGGCCCGGAGCTGTCCTGGCGGGTTCTTCGTCGGTTCCGGTACTGGTTTTTCGTCGGGTCGCTCGGGATGATCGCCGGCGGGGAAGCCGCCTTCGTCTCCCTGGCCCCGGAGTACTTTGAGAAGGTCCGCGGGACCCGCCCGGAGGTCGGGACGCTCCTCTTGACGGTCCACCTGCTGGGCTTGGTGGCGGGTCGGTTCGCCTCGGCGTATCTCGGGCGGCGACTCTCCAACAGCACGGTCATCGCCATTTGTCTGGCGTGCGGCCTGGCAGCGGTCCCGGCCGTGCTCGTGCCGAACCTGGCGGTTGCCGCGGTGGCCCTGTTCGTGGCGGGCGGGATGTTCTCGAGCACGTGGCCGTCGTTCTACGCCCAGGCGGCCAAGCACCTGACGGCCAGCCGGGCCATGATGCCGTACGGCTCGGCCCTGGGGAACGTCCTGGGGATCTCGCTGTGCATCTTGGCGAGCGGCGTGCTGGCCGACCGGAGCCTGACGGCGGCGATGTTCTTCGGCCCGGCGGTGCTGTGGGCGTTCGGCCTGCTGTACCTGGCGAGCCGATTCGGGAGGACGCCGTCGAGTTCGACCGAATGAGCCTTTGGGCTTGAGTGGCCGTCGCGGTGGCAGCTAGAATGCCGTTGCACGTCTCGCGGCTGGGAAGGAACGCCGGATGAATATCCTGCTGGTGGGCGGGGGCGGCCGGGAGCACGCCCTGGCATGGAAGCTGGCCCAATCACCCCACTGCACGAAGCTTCTTGCCGCGCCGGGCAACCCCGGCATCGCCCGGGTCGCCCAGTGCTTCGACGTCGGCGCGGGCGACCTCGAGGCGCTGCTGGCGCTGGCACGGGACGAGCTGGTCGACTTGACGGTCGTCGGCCCGGAAGGGCCCCTGGTGGCGGGCCTGGTGGACCGGTTCGAGGCCGAGGGGTTGCGGTGCTTCGGCCCGAAGCGGGCCGCCGCCCAGGTCGAGGGCTCGAAGGAGTGGGCCAAGGCCGTGATGCAGCACCACGCCGTGCCGACGGCGGAGTTCCGGGCGTTCGAGGAGATGCGCGACGCCCTCCGCTACATCGACGAGCACGAGGAGCCGCTCGTCGTGAAGGCGTCCGGGCTGGCGGCCGGCAAGGGCGTCTTCGTCTGCGCCGACCAGGAGGAGGCCCGGCAGGCGGTCCGCCGGATCATGGGCGACCGGGCGTTCGGCGAAGCGGGCGAAACGGTCATCATCGAGGAGCGCCTGAAGGGCGAGGAGGCGTCGATCCTCGCCCTCGTCGATAGCCAGAATATCTACACTTTAGAATCGAGCCAGGACCACAAGGCCGCCTTCGACGGCGACGAGGGCCCGAACACCGGCGGCATGGGCGCCTACAGCCCGGCCCCGGTCGTCGCCGGACGGGTCGAGGCCCAGATCGAGCGCGAGGTCCTCGTGCCCATGGTCCACGGCATGAAGACCGAGGGGGCCCCGTATCGCGGCGTCCTGTACGCCGGGATCATGGTGACCGCCGGGGGGGCGAAGGTCCTGGAGTTCAACTGCCGCTTCGGCGACCCGGAGGCCCAGCCGCTGCTCGTCCGCCTGAAAAGCGACCTGGTGGAGGCCATCGAGGCGACCCTCGACGACCGGCTCGACCGGGTCGACCTGGAATGGGACCCGCGGCCGGCCGTCTGCGTCGTCATGGCCTCCGGCGGCTACCCCGTATCGTACGAGACGGGCAAGCTCATCACCGGCGTCGAGGAGGCCGAGGCGATGGACGACGTGGTCGTCTTCCACGCCGGCACGGCCCAGGAGGACGGGGACCTCTACACGGCCGGCGGGCGGGTGCTCGGGGTGACGGCCCTCGGCGAGACGATCGAGGCCGCCCGGGACCGGGCCTACGAAGCCGTGCGGCGGATCAAGTTTCGCCGGGCCCACTGGCGGACCGACATCGGGGCCAAGGCCATTCGACGCCTGGCCCGAGGCTGAGCGGGCGGCCGTCTTTCGACGCGGTCAGGACGGCCCTGCCCTCGGCCCTGGGGGCCGGGCTCGAACAGAGCGCGGTCGAAGGGCCGCCGCGACAGAATCACTTCCAAGCTTGACCCGGCAAGAACGGCGCTGGTACGCTGATAAGACATATCCGACCGGCCGCGCGGCTGGCTGCGTTGAACCGGATGGGGTGGTCAGGGGTGCCCCGGCTGGGGCACCGGCGACTTGGTAAGTCGTGGAGGAGCTGACCATGAAACCGTTCAACAGTGTCGTGGCGTACGCCCAGCTTCAGGCGCTGCGAGGGGCGATCCGTCTGGCGCCGCAGTGGTTCGAGAAGCGGCTCTTCGCGTTCGCGAACACGGCGGCCGAGGCCATCGAGTTTCCTCAGGGCAGACAATTCGTCCGCTACATGCTCCGCTCGCTGGAGCACATTCTCCCCAAGGGCTGCACCCAGTGCCGCCGGAAGGTCCTGGAAAACCTGGTCGCCGGGAGCGTCTCGGGGAAGATGCGGCGGGTCGAGCATCACCAGCGGACGGGCCTCGAGGCGCCCTACCTGCTGGTGATCAGCCCCACCATGCGGTGCAACCTCCGATGCACCGGGTGCTACGCCTTCCAGTACGCCAAAGACGACGAGATGCCCTACGAGCTGCTCGACCGGATCGTCGGCGAGGCGAAGGCGATGGGCATCAACTTCATCACGGTCAGCGGCGGGGAGCCGTTCTGCCGCAGGGACCTCTTAAATCTGTTCGCCGCCCACGAGGATATCTACTTCCAGGTCTACACGAACGGGACGCTGATCGACCGGCGACGGGCGGGCCGGCTGGCCGAGCTGGGCAACGTCGTCCCGTGCATCAGCGTCGAAGGGTTCAGGAAGGAAACCGACGCCCGTCGGGGCCGGGGGACGCACAAGCGGATCCTGCGGGCGATGGCGGACTTGCGGCAAGCCGGGGTCTACTTTGGCTTCAGCGCCACCGCCACCCGCCTGAACAACGACCTGATCGTCTCGGACGCTTTTCTCGACTTCTGGCACGCCCAGGGCTGCTCCGTCGGGTGGTACTTCAACTACATCCCCATCGGCCGGGAACCGAGCCTGGACCTGATGCCAACGCCGGAGCAGCGGGCCTACCGGCGCCGGCGGCTGAACGCGCTTCGCGAGCGGCTGCCGATCCTCCTGATGGACTTCTGGAACGACGGGCCCCTGGTGGGCGGATGCATGGCCGCCGGGCGGTACTACGTCCACATCAATGTCCACGGGGACGTCGAGCCGTGCGTGTTCGCCCAGTTCGCGGTGGACAACATCCGTGACAAGTCGCTGCACCAGGTGCTCCAGAGCGGCTTCTTCCGGCACATCCGGGCCCGCCAACCCTACTCGCACAACTATCTGCGTCCCTGCATGATCATCGACCACCCCGAGGTGCTCCGCGAGGCCGTCCGCGAGCACGGCGCCCGGCCGACCTATGCGGGCGGCGAGGCCCTCCTGGGCGGCCCCTGTGCCGCCGGGCTCGACGAGTTCGCCGAGGAATGGGGTCGCGTGGCCGACCGCCAGTGGGTCGAGGAGGGGTCGGCCGAGAGGGAGGAAGCCGACCGCCGGCGCCGCGCCCAGCGGCCCGCCTGAACCGCCGGGCCCACGCGAGGGCCAAGCCCCGCCTGGAAGGGACCGATTTGGGCCGCTCCCGCCTCTCGTCCATCCTTCCCGTCTTGCTCCTGCTCGGCACCGCGTGCAGCGCAGGAGACGCGGACGATCCGCCGTTCGCCCGCCTCCCGGCCGGATGGCGGGTCGTCGAGCCCGTCACCGTGCCGCAAGACCAGGCCGAGGCCATCGGGGCCAGGCTCGGGGGACGCATCGTCCGGCTCACGAACACGGTCCTGTCGGCCGAGGGCAAACGGCTTCAGGTCAACGTGCTCGTCTGCGCTTCGGAAACCGACGCCGAGAAAGTCCGCCGGGCGATCGTCGCCGCCCACGGCGGGCCCCAGGAATGCGGCCTCCGGAAGGGCAAGACCGTCGTCGAATTCATCGCCGACGACCTGAACCTGGTCCTTCGGGCCCACTACGTGCTGGGCTTCCGGCCGCGGGTGGCGACCTATCGGGCGACGTTCGACGCCGCGCCGCTCGCGGCCGCCGACTGGATGAAGTGGAACGAGATGTTCAACCGGTTCGTCGCCTACGCAAAGGAGCCGAAGGATGCGGCGAACCTCGCAGCCATCGACGAGCTGAGGCCGAGGTTCACGTTCGGCCGGACGCTCGCGCTGCGCCGCCTCGGCCAGGGCGACCATCCGTCGAGCTACGCCCTCCAGCCGCCCGGGTCGCTCCAGGACGGCTCCGGGCGGCCGGGCCCGCTGGTATATGCGTTCCGGCCGGGTGCGCTCCCGGCAAAGGCGGGCGTCCCGTGTGTGGGGGTGACGGCTACGGTGACGAGCGAAGCCTTCGCCCGGACGCCCGCCCGGCCGGGTGACGAGACGCGCTGCGTTGGGGCGACACAATACTGGCCCGTCGAGGACCCGGAGATCGCGGCGCTCGCCGGGAAACTGACGGCGGGCAAGCGGACGCGACGGGAGAAGGTCGAGGCCATCGCGGCGTGGCTTCGACCCGGGCGGAACATCCGCTTCGGCGGGCCCGTCACGGGGTCGCGCTACGGCGTCAAGCAGGTGCTTGCCCAGAAGTTCGGTCACTGCTGGGATTTCTCCGACCTGTTCGTCACCCTCTGCCGCGCTTCGGGCGTCCCTGCCCGCCAGGTCGCCGGATGGCTCCACGAGCGGGCGGGCCACGTCTGGGCCGAGGTGCTGCCCGACGAGGGCGGGTGGAAGCAGGTCGATCCGACCGGGGTGCTCGACTGCGGGAGCGATTACATCCCCTGGGTGACGAGCGAGGACGGCCACCTGCCGCTGATGTACCTCTCCGCCCCCGAAATCGAGGTCGTGTCCGAGAAGTAGACCGCGACGGGCGCTGGGGTCCTCCGTTTTCGCTGGCAGGCGTTTCGCCCTCCGGCTAAGCTCCCGTTCGGCTGGGCCTTGCGTCGCGTGCTCCGCGGAGCAAGGTCCGTCACGGTGAAAGGGGCGCGGATGGACCATGTCGAGCGGATGCGGCGGATGTTCGAGGGCGAGCGGGCCGACCGGCTCGTGCGGCGGCCGTTCGGCTACTGGCCCCAGACGCTGGAGCGGTGGAGCCGCGAAGGGGCCCCGGAGGACGTCATCGCTTCGGACGTTCCCGACGGCCCTTACGGGCAACCCGGCTACGGGCGGGGCCCGGCGTTCGAGGAGTACTTCCTGTTCGACCCGCCCGTCTGGATCCATCAGCCGGTCGACCTGGGCTGGTGCGAAGCGCCCCTCGTGCCGGCTTACGAGGAGAAGGTCCTCTCCACGGAGGGCGGATACGACATCGTGCAGGACTTCGTCGGGCGCGTGAAGCGCTACCCCGAGGGGATGCGCGTCGGCGTCATGCCGGAGTACCTGGAGCACGCCGTCGCCTCCCGCGACGACTGGGACAGCGAGGTCCGGCCGCGCCTCGACCCGGAGACGCCCGAGCGGTGGGAGGACTACGAGTCGAAAGCCGCCGAGGCCCGCGGGCAGGTCGAGCGGGGCGAGCAACTGCTCACCGCCCGGTCGGTCGGTGGCTACATGTACCTTCGGAGCCTCCTCGGGCCGGAAGGGGTGCTCTACGCGTTCCACGACGCGCCCGAGCTGGTCCGCTCGATGATGGAAACGTGGCGGGACGTCGTGGTGACGTGCCTGGTGCGGGCCCAGCGGGACGTGGGCCCCTACTTTCGCCTGTTCCTGGCCGAGGACATCTGCTTCAACCACGGGCCGCTCATCTCGCCGGCCATGATGCGCGAGTTCCTCCTGCCCTTCTACCGCGAACTCTACGAAGAGCTCACGGCTCGCCAGGACCGGCCCCTCCACTTCGAGATCGACACCGACGGCCGCTGCATGCCGGTGATCGACGTCTACCGCGAGGTGGGGGTGGACGCGATGAGCCCGTTCGAGGTGGCGGCCGGGAGCGACGCCGTCGAGGCGGGTCGGCGGTGGCCGGGCTTCCACATCCGCGGCGGGATCGACAAGCGGGTCCTGGCGGCCGGAGCGGAGGCGATCGACCGGATGCTGGAGCGGACCATGCCCCCCATGGTCGAGCGGGGCCGGTACATCCCCTGCTCGGACCACTCGGTGCCGAACGACGTGTCGCTGGCCAATTACCGGCACTACCGCGAGCGGATTACCGAGATGGACGGCTGAACCCGCCGGGCCCTGGACCCGCCCTTCGACGCTTCTCAGGGCGGTCCTGAGCAGGGTCGAAGGGCCGCCGTGGGCGGTCCCGCCCCACGTCCCCTGAGCTACCCGGCGGCCCGGCCGCGGGCCTCCATCGCCTCGAGCAGCTCGACGTTCGTCTCGTACGATCCGAGGGCCGACAGCAGGGCTTCCATGGCGTCGGCGGGCTTGTCGGCGGCGAGACGGCGGCGGATGGCGAACCGCTTCTTCAGCTCCTGGGGCGGGACGAGCTTCTCCTCCTTCCGCGTGCCGGAGGCCAGGATGTCGATGGCGGGCCAGATCCGCCGCTCCGCCAGGTCACGCGACAGGACGCACTCCATGTTCCCCGTGCCCTTGAACTCCTGAAAGATGAGCTCGTCCATGCGGCTGCCGGTGTCGATGAGGCAGGTGGCGATGACGGTCAGGCTCCCGCCGCCCTCGATGTTGCGGGCCGCGCCGAACATCCGCTTCGGCTCCTCCAGGGCCCGGATGTCTACGCCCCCCGACATCGTCCGGCCGCTGGAAGGGACGGCCTTGTTGAACGCCCTCCCCAGGCGGGTGAGGCTATCCATGAAAAGCACCACGTCGGTGCCGAACTCGACCTGGGCCTTGGCCAACGAAAGGGCCATCCGCGACAAACGGACGTGCTGCTCGACGTCCTGGTCGTTCGACGAGGCCAGAACCTCGGCCCCGGTGGCCCGGCGGAAGTGGGTCACCTCCTCCGGCCGCTCGTCCACCAGCACCATCATCACCCGGACCTCGGGGTAGTTCGTCCGCACGGCGACGGCCATGTGCTCGAGGAGCACCGTCTTGCCGGCCCGCGGCGGGGAGACGATGAGGCCCCGCTGGCCCTTCCCGACCGGCACGATCAGGTCGAGGACACGGGTCGCGAGAATCTCCGGCTTCGTCTCCAGCCAGAGGGCCTCTTCCGGGTCGATGACCGTGAGCTGCTCGAACGGCTTGACGTCCCGGTACGCATCGGGGGGCCGGCCGCAGATGGTCGTCACGTCGGCCAGTTGCAGCCCGCGGCCTTTCTTGTCGGGCTGGGTGGGGCCTTCGAGCGCCAGGCCCATCTTCAGACGATACCGCCGAACCAACCCCGGCGGCACGAACACGTCGTTGCCCGTGGGGCGGAAGTCGCGCTGCGGCTCCCTCAGGAAACCGTAGCCGCGCTCGTGCAGCTCGAGTACGCCCTGCGCCGACTGTCGGTCGGCCTGTGCCATGATACCTCCGCTGAAAAACGGACCGCCCTTTGGTCCCGACGAGCCGGGGCCCAGGTCATCCCTGAGCGTGGTCAAAGGACCGCAGATGCGACTCAAGACGTAGGAAGGAAGAAGGCAACCGTCGAAAACTACTTGAGCATAACCCGAATCGGCCCCCTTGTCCACGAAAAACCCGTCCGAAGGGGGCCCAAAGGGCGGCCCCGGGGCCCAAGTGCGGCCCGGTCGCCCCGCGTCGTCGCGACCGGCGCGTGGGCACCCGGAGGAGCTGTGCCTACGGCCCTTCCTCGGACGCCGATCCGGGCGATTCCACCTCGGACGCGTCGGGTTTTGCCGGCTCGTCCGGGGTTTCCGGGTCGGCCGGCTTTGTGCCGCCGGGCGGACGAACGATCGCCCACGGCACGGGCAGGGGCACCTTGACCGGGCTCGCCCCGCGAGGCTCGCTTCGCAGCGTGAACCGGTAGACCCGTCCATGCGTCGCCGCCGAGGCCACCATCTCCCGGACAAACTCCTCGGCCACCGCCCGGTACTGAGCGAACTCCGCGATACCGGTCCGGCCCTGGGCCCCGCGGCCCACCATGATGTAGTGGTTCCGCGCCAGATGAGTCAGATCGTCCACGTCGTCGCTGGCAACCGGCTGGCCGAACGTGTTGTAGGGGATGAGCCCGGCCGGGACGCGGACGTTGACCATCTTGAAGGCCCGGGCCACGGGCTCGGGCTTCCCGGCCGCGTCGATGGCCTCGATGGCCTCAAACTGCTCCGGGGCGGTCAGCGTCGGCAGGTGCCGGAAACCAGCCACGCTGGCCCCGAAGTGCGGCCTCCGGAGGACCGGGGCCCCCTTCAGAAACGCGCCCCACCGCACCTTCTGCCCGGACGGGGCCACGTACACCGCCCGGTCCCCGTAATGGGTGTCCCGCGGGTTGACGAAGTTCAGGAACCGGCCGCGGACGGTCTCGTAAGGGGTCGGGTCCTCGCCACCGATGCTCGACCCCAGGAACACGACGTGGTCGGCGTGGTCGAGGGCCTTCCGCCGGACCGGTCGGCCTTCGGGCCGGGCCCCCTCGAACGCCAGCTTTATGACGTGCGTCCCGGAGCTGAACCCGATGACGCTGATGCGGCCGCGCTTCCCGTGACGGCGGCGGTGGACTTCGAGCATCGTGTCCAGGGCGGCCGCCCCCCTGATGTGGGCCGCCCGGTTCAGGTGCTCCCGGGCCACGCTAGTGCTCTCGCTCCACTTCAGGTGTAGGATCGTCAGGTGGTCGGGTGCCTCGGGGAAGCCGTAGGGGCTCTCGGCCAGGAGGCCGGCCGTCCGATAGAAGCCCTCCGCCGTGTCGCCTGCCCCTTCGGCGAAGACGACGACGTACGTGTCGTCGATCATCGCGTCAGGCGGCAAGTCGACGTCTCGGACGCCCTCATGCCGGCCGTCGACCGTTCGGCGGACGACGAAGGCGGGCGTCCCGTACGCCTCGCGCAGGGCCGCCGCCGTGAGGGCCCCTCGCGGCGGGCGGACCCGGGTCTCGGCCTCGCGCCGGCCTCCGCCCCTGCACCCGAAGGCGACGACTGCGACCACCGCCGCCGTCGGAAGAAGAGCGGACCGCAACCCCTTCCACACCGACCTTGCCGCGTCTTTCATGTCTCTCACCGGTCCGATTGTATCCATCGGCCTTCCTATAGCAAGGCCGAGACCCGCACGCCGCCCGGCGGTTAGAATGGGCACAGGGATGGCCGGTTCACCCGGATCGGCTTGGCCCTACACGACAGGAACGCCCATGAAAACGCTCCGGCTTGGGTACGTCGGCTGCGGGTTCGTCGCCCAGAAGGTCCATCTGCCGAGCTTCACGGCCCTCGAAGGGTGCGAAGTGACGGCGGTCGCCGAGGTCCGCGACGACCTGCGAGAAGCCGTCGCCGACCGCTTCGGCATCGAGCGCCGCTACCGGAACCACAAGGAGATGGCCGAGGCGGGCGGCCTGGACGCGGTCGCCGTCTCGGCAGCCTTCACCCTCCAGGGCGAGATCGCGGCCGAGTTCCTCCGCCGGGGCCTGCCCGTCTTCATGGAGAAGCCCATGGCGACGACCCGCAAGCAGGCCGAGCGGATATTGGCGGCGGCCCGAAAGGGCGGCGGGCGGCTCATGGTCGGCTATATGAAACGGTACGACGCCGGCAATCAGCTCGCCCGCGACACCGTACGCGCCCTCCGCGGCTCCGGCGAACTGGGCCGCATCATCTACGTCCGCAACCACGGCTTCTGCGGCGATTGGTCGGTCGGCAACGACGCGCCGGTGCTCGAAAGCGCCCTGCCCTACCCCGACTCGCCCCGGACCGTGCCCGATTGGGTCCCGGAGGACCGGCGCGACGCCTATCTCGGCTACCTCCAGCAGTACACGCATAACCTGAACCTCGTCCGATGGCTGCTCGACGCCGACGACAGGGCAACGGTCCGCTTCGTCGACCTCGACGAGCGGGACGGCCGGACGGGCATCACCGTCCTCGAAGTCGACGGCGTCCGGACCGTCATCGAGAGCGGCCACCTCAGCCACCACGCCTGGGACGAGCACACCCAGATCTTCTTTGAGCACGGGTGGGTGCGGACGGCCTCGCCGCCGCTCCTCCTGAAGCACGTGCCGGCCGAGGTCGAGGTCTACCGGACGCGGCCGACGCACACCGTCTCACACCCGCGGCCCGACCCCCCGTACAGTTGGTCGTATCAGCGGGAAGCGGCAGCGTTCATCGACGGCGTCCGGACCGGCGAGCCGTTCGACGCCTCCGGCGAGGACACGCTGACCGACGTCCGGCTCTACGAGGAGATCTACCGCGACTGGCTGACGCGTCGCGGCGAAATCTGACGCGCCGGTCCGCACGGCGCGACGGAACGACGTGTACCGTTCGACCGAAAGGAGACTGACGATGAGATCCACGAAGGCCCTGGCGGCATCGCTCGTGGCGGCGCTGCTCCTGGCGGGTGTCGCAGGCGTGCCGGCGTCGGCCGCACGCGAGGGCGGCCCCTACCCCGCTCCCGTGCCGGGATGGAAGCCCCTCGCGCCCGGCGAACACCCCCGTCTGATCTTCCGGGAGGGCGACCTGGCGGCCATCCGCAAACGGGCCGCGACGCCCGAGGGAAAGGTCATCCTCCAGCGGATGGACGAGCAGCTCGCCAGACCCTACACGACGTGGCACGCCGCGGCGTACGCCTTCCTGTACCAGCTCCACGGGGACCGGAAGTACGCCGACAAGGCCCGCGAGATGGCCGAGCAGACCCTGTCCGGTGCCCGCAACCCCGATGGCCGCTACACCTGGCCCGGCAACGGCCAGCTCCGGGCCGGGCCGTGCCTCTCGGCCCTCGCCCTGGCCTACGACATGGCCTATGACGGGTGGGACGCGGCCACCCGCAAGCGGGTGGCCGACGGCATCCAGGCGAACCGCTACTTCAGCGAGATCGCCAACAACCCTCGCCACGTCCCAGGCTGCAACCACTGGGGGGCCCACACGGGGGGTCTGGGGGTCGCCTTGCTGGCCCTGAGGGGGGACCCGGGCGTCGACCAGGGACGGATTGAGGACCATTTGAAGAAGGTCGTCCACAACGCCAAGCGGGAGGTCCTCGAGGGATACGGCACGCGAGGCTACTACTATGAAGGGCACCACTGCGGCCGATTGTCCTCCAACACCGGCCTCATTCCGTTCATCCAGGCCTACCGCATCGCCGCCGGCCAGGACCTCGTCGACGGATGCCCGAACGCCCGGTGGCTGGTCGCCAAGTGGGTCTACGAGCTGATCCGCCAGCCGGACGGCGGCTATGCCGACCTGGAGCGCGGCATGTACGCCCGCAACTTTCAGCGGGGCGAGCAGCTCTCCAGCGACGGCGACTTTGCCCAGGGCTTCGGCATCATCCCCGACGAGTGGCGGGGGGCCCTGAAGTGGACCTTCAACCACGTCGTCCAGCCCGGCGAGAGAAAGGACTACGACGTCGTCGAGTATCCCCACCATGCGGCCTACGCCCTCGTCAACTGGCCCATGGACGTGCCCGAGCGCAACCCCGGCGAGGTCTTCCCCAACGTCCTTCACGACGAGGGACCGAACTACTTCATCTTCCGCAGCGGCTGGGGAACGCCCGAGGGCGACCTGCTCGTGACGGCACTTCTCGGAAGCAAGCCGAACGCCGGCCGCGGCATGGGCGTCGGCGGGTCAGTCATGGTCGCGGGACGGGGCCTCAAGTACCGGTTCCCGGGCATGTTCCACTCGTCTCGCCTGACGTACAAGAAGCTCGCCGAGGACGGCTCCGGCGTCATCAGCGCCATGGTCCTCGACAACCCCGGCCACAAGAAGTCTGTTCCGGCCGTCGCCCTGCCGAAAAAGCCCACGTCCCTGGCCGTGGACTACTCGAAGGCCTCGGGCGCCGAACTCGTCGTCGTCCAGATCGGCCCGCAGGTCGGCCACCAGGTCGAATACTGGATGGACATCAAGGGCACCCGCCCCAAGGACGAGAAGGGCGCCGACGGATATCATACGAAGACGACGGCGGTGACCGTCCAGGGCGAGAAGGGCTACGTCATGACCCTTCAGAAGGCCGATCCGCCGAAGGTGGAGGTCCGGGGCGCGGACATCGTCGTCGGGGGACAAACGTTCACCCTTGACGGCGAAAAGCTCGCCATGGCGAAGATGGCTGGGCCGGTGGCGGCGCGGCCGGCGCCGCGGCCGGCGCCGACGCGGAGCGACCACGATGCCCCTGCTGCCACCGCGGCCGCAAACGACCTCCGCACGCAGAACCTTGTGAAGCGGATGGAGCTGGCCTCGCGCTACGCCGAGGGCGGCAACCGCCTGGGGGCCATGCGGATCTACGCCGACATCGCCCGGAACCACGGCGACACGGCGCAGGGAAAGGAGGCGACCCGCCTTCTCGCCGAGCTTCGGGCCGGGCGGTAGGGACGTCTCCCTCCGCGGCCCGCCGCCGCCAGGGCCGACGGGGGTTGAACCCCGCGGAGGCGCCGGCTAGAATACCCCCGCCCACAAGGCGTCGACCGGGTGGGGGCGTAGCTCAGTTGGCAGAGCAACGGCCTTTTAAGCCGTGGGTCGCAGGTTCGAGTCCTGCCGCCCTCACACGAGAAGAAGGGACCGAAGGGACGGAGGCGCGGAGGCACAACGGCGGCTTTCCGCTGGGACGGCGTCCCTGAATCTGTGACAACGTGGCCCCATCGTCTAGTGGTTAGGACACGGCCCTTTCAAGGCCGCGACACGGGTTCGAGTCCCGTTGGGGTCACCACCGCTATTTCCATGCGAGCCTGGGCGATCTCGCACAGGCTCGCATAGTCTCGCAAGTCTTCGCACGGGGCCGAGTTACGGCCCCGGCCGATTTCCCGCCCTTGGGCTGTTGCGACTCCTGGCAACGCAATGCGAACGTATGCTGCACCGCTTTTTGCACCGCTCTCTGAGGCTGTCACGATACGTCTGCCGTCACGTCGTCGCCACCCTACCACCGGGGCGGGTTGAGGGAAGGGCGAGCCCTGCGCTCAGTGCACCGGCGAGGACGCGGTATGCTTTGGCGCCCGCACCGGATGCCCGGCCTGACGGGCCTCGATCGGCCCGGAGTCACCGGTCGCCCCGTCGGGACCTTACCTCAGCCAGCACGCCCGCTCGCGGTACTCGCCCGGCGTTTCGCCGAACGCTTCGCGAAACGTGCGCAGAAAATGGCGGGTGTCGCCAAACCCGCACCGCTTGGCCACGCCGGAGATCTTGAGCCGCGTCTCGGCCAGCAGCTCGCGGGCCCGCTCGAACTGGATTCGGCGGATCGCCTGGTGCGGCGTGCGGCCGAGATGGACCTTCATCTGCCGCTCCAGCGTCCGGCGCGACCAGCCCGCCGACCGGGCCACCTCCTCGACCGTGAGGCCGTCGCAGGCCCGCTCCCGGATCGTGCGGAGCGCCTTGCGAAGCAGCGGGTCTTCCACCGCCACCGTGCCGGAGGAGGCCCGTGGCACCACCCGGACAGGCGGCACCAGAACGGCCCCGTCGGGGGCCGGCTTGCCCTCCAGCATGGCGGCCAGGATGCGGGCGGCCGTGTAGCCGATGCGTTCGCCGGCCGTATCGACGCTCGACAGGGGAACGGGGGCCAGGTCGCAGAGCACGTCCGTGTTGTCGACCCCCACGACGGCCACGTCTTCGGGCACGCGGTATCCGGCGGCCAGGACGGCCCGCTGGGCGAGGAGGGCCGACTGGTCGGTGTCGCCGAGGACCCCCACCGGCGGCCGGAGGCGGGCCAGGCGCCCGCCGAGATCGGGGCGCCGCGGGTCGTTGAAGGCGTGGACCTCGCATCCGGTCGTCTCGGCCGCCTCGACGAACCCCGCGCACCGCTCGCGGCTGAACCAGGTCGCCCCCCCCACGAAGGCGAGCCGGCGGAACCCCACGTCCAGCAAGTGCTCGGCCGCCAGCCTCCCGGCCGCGCGGTTGTCGGCGATGACACGTACTATGGGGCTCTCCTCCAGACGGGCCGAGACGTTTACTGCCGGCAGCCCCCGCGCCGCGATGGCCTCCTGGAGCGGGGCGTCTCCGAAAAACCCGATGACCCCCGCCGGCGGGGCGGCGATGCCCGCGATGGGCTTGTCGAGCACCGCCGGGTCGGGCCGCACAAGCACGGGCTGCCAGGAGCCGTGCTCGCGGGCATATCGGCCGGCTCCCTTGGCGGCCCGGCGGGCATACTCGTGTTCGGTCCAGAGCATCAACAGGACGGGCGGTTTGTCGCGTTCCCACATGGCGGCGCCTCCTCCGCCGAATCCACCGGAAGTATTGGCCTTTTTTGCGCAAAACGCCACCCTAATTTGCGCAAAGAGCGGCCGGTCGAGCCTGCAGGCCACTCGGGACGCAATATGCCACCAGTTCATGCGCAAAACGGCACTTGCGGGCCCTCTCTTTGTCATGCATAGTTCGGATGTAGTAGAGGCGGGGTGGCCCGCGTTGGCTGCCGGCCCGTTCAAGTCTTGCCACAAAAAGAAGGATGACACATCTCGAGCAGGGAATTGGGGTTCGGGTCGCCGCGCCTACATCAAAGGCCGACCGCCGGACCGGGAACACGTCGCGAATCAGCAAAAGGAGAGAACCCATGAAGCATTGCACGTTATTGGCTGTAGCAGCCCTGTTGGTGGCGGCGCTGGCAAGCGGCGCGTCGGCAGGCGTGATCGCCTACGAACCGTTCGACTATGCCACCGGCAATCTGGACGGCCAGGGCGACACCGGCGACACGCAGAACAGTGATTTCGGCTTCACCGGCGACTGGACCGCCGATGGTGCGACCGTTGCCGAGGGCTCACTGTCTCACTCCACGATCAGTGAGACCGCCGGCGGGAAATACAGCTCCAACGGTACCGACGTTCAACGGGCTGCCAGCCGTGATTTGGACGCAACGTACGGGACGACCGGCCAAGACGTGTGGTTCAGCGTCCTCATCAACCACACAGGGGACGACTGGAGGGGTGCCGACTACCACTTGATCGGCTTGGCGCAGAACGGTTCTTGGTCGGGCGGCTTTGGTGCGTTCCGCGGAGTAGGCAGCGGTAGCTCGGATGGCGATCCGGTGGACACTGCGATCGGCGGCGGTGGGATCACCGATCCGACCGGTACGCAGATGAACGGCGGGATCAACAACGTCGTAAACGAGACGTACTTGCTGGTCGCCAAGGCCACCTTCTCGGACACCGTCGGCGAAGACCGGCTGGACCTGTGGGTCAACCCCGGCACCACGGAGCCGACGGCGGGCGACGCGACTCACGCCTCGTTTGCCACGGGTGACCTGAGCTTCAACCAGATCGAGGTCTACACCCGCAACAAGAACACGGACGAGGCCTACGTGGACGAGATCCGCCTCGGTACGGACTTTGGCAGCGTGATTCCCGAGCCGGCGACGATGGCGCTTCTGGGCCTGGGCGGCCTGGGGCTGGTCCTTCGCCGCAAGCGGCGCTGAGCGAGCGTCTTACCATCCCGAGAACCGAACGGGCGGCCCTGTGCGGCTGCCCGTTTCTTGCGCCGAAAGCGGTGCAAAAAGGGGTGCGGCATACGGTCGCATGACGTCGCACTGCGTTACGTTTCGGGGAGGGCGGCGGGCGGCGATTTTCCCCAAGTGGGCCCCGTGCGAAGACTTGAACAGGAGAGTGCAGAACAGGAGACCGCAGGCGAGCGGGCCGCGGGCCGTCCACGTGCCACTTCCCGAACCACGCCGTGTCATACCCCGCCGCGTCGAACGGCTTCGCCACGGTCGGCAGGGCCGGGTCGGGCGGCAGGCCGATCTTGAGCGTCATCGGCCCGCCGACCACGGCCCACGGGTCGGGGTCGATGCGGCCGTCGGCGCGGACCTGTCCCGCTTCGCCGGCCAATGCGATGCGAAACTCGTGCAGGCTGGGGACGAGCGTCGGTGTCAGACCGATGCACTCGCGGTCCCAGGTGCCGTCGCGACGCCGCCACTCAAGAACCAGGTCGTGCTCGCGTCCGCCGCGCCCGACGAAGGCCTTGCACCTGAGCCGCCACAGGCCGCGAGTCGTCGGCGCTGTCGGATGCCACCCCCGGGTTCAGCCGGTTCGGACCGCTTCTCGCCTGGCCGGCGACGAGGACGACGGAGACGGTGCGCAAAGCGAGCGCAACAGGGCATGTGCACCCGGGCAGCGCACCTCATGGAGCCCTCGCCACGGCACCGGCCGCTGCGCTACGGCGACTCGACCCGTTGGCGCTGGAAGTCCGCGTAGGCCCGGCAGTCCCTGCGGCAATTGCTCCGGTATGAGAGGTTGCCCACCAGGCTGATCAGCGGCGCGTGGCCCCGCCACAGGTTGCCCCATACCCGGCGCAGTATGTGCGGCAGCGAATAGAAGGCGCGGTTGCAGGTGATCATCTCCCGGATGACGCCGTCCATGGAGAAATGCGTGTAGCGGGCCACCGGGAAGGTCAGCGTGTAGTAGTCCCAATCCTTCGGGAACCGGTCGAGGGCGATGCGGCCGTCCGCCTCCATCTGCTGCCACAGGCGCGTGCCGGGCAGGGGCGTCAGGAACAGCACGTTGAGGTTGTCCACGCCGTATCGGCGGGCCACCTCGGCAATGCGTCTGCCGATGCCCGGCTCGTCCACGTCCAGGCCGATGATGAAGGAGCCGGCGACGAGGATGTTGTGCCGCTGGATCCGCCGCACGGAGGCCCGGAAATCCCTCCCCTTGAGCAGGTTGAATTTCTTGCCGATCTCGTGGAGCCCTTCCGGCGTGGGGGACTCGAAGCCGATGAACACGCCCCTGCACCCGGCCTCCGCCGCCAGCGTCAGGAGTTCCTCGTCGTCGGCGAAGTTGATGGTGACCTGGCCGATCCATTCCTTGCGGAGGCCCGCCCGGGCCATGGCCCGGAACAGGTCCTTGGCGCGCTGGATGTGCTCGGGGCGCGTGCCGATGAGGTTGTCGTCCACCACCAGGACGTACTTCTCGCGAATGGACTGGAACTCGCGCACGACGTCGGGAACCGGCCGCTGGCGGTAATGGGCCCCGTTGAAAGCCGTCACGCTGCAGAAACTGCAGTTCAACGGGCAGCCGCGCGTGGTCTGGATGGCTCCGAAGGCGTAGCCCGCGGCCGTCAGGTCGTGACGGGCAGGAGGGACGGCATTGATCTCGGCCAAGGCGCCGTCGTAGCGGCGCTCCAGGCGGCCGCGCCGGGCGTCCTCCAGGACCTTCGCCCAGACGCCCTCGGCCTCCCCCGTGACGACCGCGTCCACGCGCCCGGCGACCTCGTCCAGGCACATGGTGGCGTGAATGCCGCCCATGACCACGGGCACGCCCAGGCGCCGAAAGTGGGCGGCCACCTCATAGGCGCGGTTGGCCTGCGAGGTGAAAGCGGTGATGCCCACCAGGTCCGGCCGGGGCATGGCCGGGTAGTCCGGCACGCCGAGGTTCTCGTCCAGGATGGTGGTTTCCCACTCCGGCGGGGTCAGGCCCGCCAGAACCATCAGGCTGAGTGGCTTCCACACGCGGTAGCGGTTCCAGCGGCCCTCCTTGACGTGGACCATGCTGACCAGCGGGTTGGAGGGGTTGATCAGAAACAGCCGCATCGCGCTCGCTCGCTCACAGGGGCCGTTAGCCTTCACTCAAAAGAGGCACATGAGTCGCTTCGCGGGCCATTTCTGGCACGATCATACCCACCGGCGCCCCCGAGACACAAGCGCCCCCCGCATCTTCCTCAGCACGTTGGCGGCGGCTTGCAGATTCTGTACTTTCACGCTTCCGTGTCAACCGTTCACGTTCGCGGCGCCGGACGCCTTCAGTGCCAGGATCGCCGCCTTGACGTGCTCCGGCAGGCCGGCCCAGGCGCGGGCCAGGTCGGCGGGCAACGGCGACTGCCGCGCCTTCTTGCGGCCGTCAACCCGTCGGCCTGCCGCCACCGCCGAGGAAACAGACGCCAGCACAACGGCGAGTGCCAGCGCGGCGGCCGCCGCCCCGATCGTACGGCCCGTGCTCTTCGGTGCGTGGCTCATCGCGTACATTGATGCTCCTGTCTCGTCGGGGGCAAGCCCCGCCTGCATCCGCGGAAACCCGGTCTGTCGCGCGAACCGATTATGGGCCAACCCGTGGGGCGGCACAACCGCTTTCGCGTGCCCGCGAAGTTTGACTGACCGCGGCCCGTCCGATAAGCCGATAGAGTACGACGAGAGCGAACCGAACCCGGGACGTCCCCCCCATGCTGAAGCGGCTCGAATTCGCCATCGGTGTGGTGCTGCTCTGCGCGATCGCCGCGGTCGGCTATCGTCTGGGCCAGGCCAAGATCGAACTCGACATCTATCGCCACCGCCTGGCGGGTCTGCACCGCAACTACGAGTCTCTGCGGGCCACCTACAACCAAGCCGTCCGCAAGACCGCCACGACCGAGCTCATCGTCCGCGACGGGAAGCTCTCGGTGGCCATCCGAACCATCGAGGGGCTCGACCGCCTGGTCGCCACGCCGTTCGACCCCTCCGAGGAGATCTACTGCGACTACGTCCTCGCAGACGGCCGCCTCTGGATCCGCCGGGTGTACGATTCGCAGACCCCTCCGAGCCGCGGCGTCCTCATCGACGAGGCGCTGGAGCACGTGGACTGGACCGACCCGGCGACACGCTTCGGCAAAGCCGTCTACCGGTCGCTCGGGGAGGGCCGGTGGATCGTGACGGTCACGGGGGATGGGGCCCTCGGTCTCGCACGGACCGATGCCGACGACGAAGTGCTCCTCTCGGGCCCGCCACCGGTCCGGGACTACGAAGAGCTCGAGAAGCAGATCGACGAAGCCGTGGCCGACGTCCGATTCGGCGAGGTGGTGAAGCGGATCCTGCTGCCGAAGCAATAGGCCTCGCCCACCAACCGCCTGCGCCACTCGGCACGCGGTGCTACCCCCATCCGCTGAGCCGCTTGAGGTTCGCCTCGGCGACCCGCCGGCCGAGGTCGCGGCAGGCTTCCAGGTCGGACTCGGTAGGCACGTACTGGACCGTGACGGGGTCGGCCACCAGGTCGACGTTCATCTCGGCGAGACGGTCCTGGAGCTTGCGGGCGGCCCCGCCGCTCCAACCGTAGCTGCCGAACACCGCCCCGATGAGGTTCTTCCGCTTCAGGCCCGCCAGGTAGCACAGGACGTCGGCCATCGTGGGAAACATCTGCTGGTTGATGGTCGGGCTGCCCGCGACGAGGACCCCGGCTTCGAGTATCTCGGTGGCCACGTCGCTGCGGTGGGCCGAGCCCATCGGCATGACCTTGACGGGCGTCGCCCCGCCCTCGGCCAGGCCCTCCGCCACGGCCTTCGCCATCAGCGTGTCGCTCTGCCACATCGTGTCGAAGACGACGACCGCCTTGCGGGTGGGCTTCTGCTCGGCCCACTCGGCGTAACGGCCGACGATCCAGTCGAGGTCCTTCCGGTAGAGCGGCCCGTGGTCCGGGGCGATGACTTCCAGGTCGAGGTCCATCTCCCGCAGCTTCTCGACGGTCTTCGCGACCATCGGCGAAAACGGCAGGACGATGTTCGCGTAGTACTTGGCGGCCTCGTAGGCGAGCACGTCCTGCGGGACCTCGTCGGCCCACATGTGGGCCGAGGCCAGGTGCTGGCCGAACGCATCCTGGGCGAACAGCACCTTCTCCCCCGCCAGGTACGAGACCATGCTGTCCGGCCAGTGGAGCATCGGCGTCTCGACGAACGTGACTTCGTCGCTGCCCAGGTCGACGGTCTCGCCCGTCGCGACGGGCGTGAGGCGGTCGCCCAGACCGAAGTGCGATTCGAGGGCCTCGACGCCTTTCTTCGACGCGTACACGGCCTCCGGCTTCAGCGTCGCGATCGTCTCCGGAAGACAGCCCGAGTGGTCCATCTCGGAGTGGTTGGAGATGATCAGGTCGACCGTCTGCGGGTCGACGACCGAGCCGATCCGCGTCATCATCTCCCGCCGATACGGCGCCTTCACCGTGTCGATCAGCGCCACCTTGTCCGCCATCACGAGGAAGGCGTTGTACGTCGTGCCACGCTGCGTCGCGTAGCCGTGGAACTCGCGGATGCCCCAATCGACCGCTCCGACCCAGTAGACGTTCTCCGTAACCTGGAGGGCTTCAAACGGTGCGCTCATCGACGGCTACCTTTCCCTGCTGATCCGTAAACAGCCCTAATTCTAGGCCCCGGGCCAAGCCGTTTCAAGTGGAGCCAGGCAGCGGCCGGCCCGGCGTCTGCCGGGGATCACGGCCCACCGAGTGAACGGCGGCGACCTTTACCGCGCCAGCTGGTCGCGCAATTCTTCGGGAGACGTGACGGGCGCCCGGCAGGCGAAGTCCTGGCACACGTAAGCGGCGGCCTTGCCGTCGACCTGCGGCCGGTTCGCAAGGAGCGGCACCGCCTCGGCGGCCTCGCCGGGCGAGGCCGGGTCCGCCCAGGCGACCACCGTCCGCGGCCGGAAGGGCTTTCGTACGGCCGCCAGCAGCGCCGCCGTGTCGTCGCGCCCGGCCGGGCCGAGGACGGCCACCTCTCGCACCGGCCCCAGGTGGAAGTCCAGCGTCATGAGGTACGAGGCCATGGCCGTGGGCGCCTGAGAAGCGGTCGACTGGAACGCCTTCAGGACACCTTCGGCCTCTTTCCCGTACCGGTCCCGGCCGGTGAGCTTCGCCAGCCGGACCAGAGCGTGGGCGGCCACGCCGTTGCCCGACGGAACGGCCCCGTCGTGGGCCCGTTTCAGGCGGACGAGCACGTCTTCCCGGCCAGCCTCCGTGTAGAAGAACCCCCCCGCGTCGGGGTCGCCGAACCGCTCGATCATCTGGTCGGCGAGCCCCTGGGCCTGGCGGGCCCACCGGGGGTCGAAAGTCGCTTCGTACAGGTCCACCAAGCCCTCGATGAGACAGGCGTAGTCGTGCTGGAACGCCGGCGTGTGGGCCCGGCCGTCGCGATAGGCATGGAGCAGGCCGCCGTCGTCGGCCCGCATCCGCGTGAGGATGAAGTCGGCCGCCCGCTCCGCGGCCTCCCGGTATCGCTCCTCCTCCAACACCTGGTACCCAAGGGCCAGGGCCGAAAGGGTCAAGCCGTTCCAGTCGGCCAGGACCTTGTCGTCCTTGCCCGGCTGGGACCGCTCCAGGCGTGCCGCCAGCATCTTCTGCCGCATGGACGCGAGGCGCTCGCGGAGCCCGTCCGGGTCGGCGTCGACCATCCTGGCGTAGACGTCCACGGGCTTCGTGACGTGGAGGATGTTCGCGCCTTCGAAGTTGCCTCCCTCGGTGACGTCGTAGAAGTCCATGAACAGTTCGGCCTGGTCGGAGTCAAGGACGGCCCGGACCTCGTCGGGCGTCCAAACGTAGGTCTTGCCCTCCTCCCCCTCGGTGTCGGCGTCCTGGGCGGAGTGGAAGCCCCCGGCCGGGTCGGCCATGTCGCGGAGCAGGTAGTCGAGCGTCTCGCGGGCCACGCGGGCGTACCGATCGGCATCGGTCACCTGGTACGCCTCCAGGTAGGCCGTCGCCAGCAGGGCGTTGTCATAGAGCATCTTCTCGAAGTGGGGCACCAGCCACTCCCGGTCGACCGAGTAGCGGTGGAACCCGCCGCCGACCTGGTCGTACATGCCGCCCCAGGCCATCCGGTCGAGCGTCCGCGTAGCCATGGTCAGGGGGAACTCGTCGCCGGCGCGGTGGTGGTGGTGACGGAGGAGAAGGCGGATGGGCGTGGCCGGGGGGAACTTCGGAGCGGCCCCGAACCCGCCCCACGTCTCATCGAAAGCCGCTCGCCAGGCCGCCACGGCCCGGTCGATCAGGTCCGGTCCGGGGGGCCCCTCGGCCTCGCCTTCGCCCCCCGGTCGGGCTTCCTTCAGGGCCCCGGCGATCCGGTCGGCGCTCGTCTCGATCTCCTCACGCCGGTCCCGGTATGCCGCCAGGACCGACTCCAGGACCCGCCGGAAGCTCGGCATGCCGTAGCGACTCTCCTTCGGCCAGTAGGTCCCGCCATAGAACGGCTCGAGGTCGGGCGTGAGGAAGACGTTCAGCGGCCATCCGCCGCGGCCCGTCATCATCTGAACCGCGGTCATGTAGATCTCGTCCAGGTCGGGCCGCTCCTCCCGGTCGACCTTGATCGAGACGAAGTGCTCGTTGAGCAAGGCGGCGGTCTCCGGGTCCTCGAACGACTCGTGCTCCATGACGTGGCACCAGTGGCAGGAGGCGTAACCGATCGAGAGGAAGATGGGCTTGTCCTCGCGCCGGGCCCGGGCCAGGGCCTGCTCGTCCCAGGGCTGCCACGCCACGGGATTGTCGGCATGCTGGAGCAGGTAGGGGCTGGTCGCGTCGGCCAGGCGGTTCGTCATTTTGCCTGCCGGTTCCCGCGTCGGCTGCGTCTCGTCCATAGTATCCATCGTTGGCTCCTGCGTCTGTGGTTGAGAAGCGGGTTGGCCGGCGTCACATCCGGCCGCAGCGATCGCCGCGGCGGCTGCGATGGCCATCGCCAGGAGAAGCGGCCGTGCTGGCCAATTGCGTGATGCATCGGTCCGGCTCACGGTTTCCTCCCCTCCCCCCGGCAGGTCCCTTTGAAATCGGGAATTGTAGGCGCGCCGGAGTCAGCCGGAAACCGTCAGGACGATCTTGCCGAACTGCTCGCCCCGCTCCATCCGAGCGAGGGCGTCGGGCGCCTGGTCCAGCGGAAAGACCTGGTCCACGACGGGTTCGAGGCGGGCCTCGGCCACGGCCCGGAGCATCCGCCGGCAATCCTCGTCGGAGCCCATCGTCGAGCCGAGCACCGAGACCTGGTTCCAGTAGAGCACGTTCAGGGGCGTCTCGGCCGAGGCCCCGGTCGTGACGCCGCAGAGGACGATCCGCCCGCCTCGGCGGACCGCCTCGAAGTCGTGGGGCCACGTCGCCTCGCCGACGGCGTCCATCACGACGTCCACGCCCCGGCCGGCGGTCAGGCCGCGGGCCCACTTCCCCACGTCGGGTTCGCGCACGTAGTTCAGGGTGTGGTCGGCGGCGAGCGACCGGGCCCGTTCCAGCTTCTCATCGGAGGAGCTGGTCACCAGGACCTCGGCTTCCATGAGCTTGGCGATCTGGAGCCCGGCCAGGGCCACGCCGCCGCCGATCCCGTGGACGAGCAGCGTTTCGCCGGGCCCGAGACGGGCCCTGGTCACCAGCATCCGCCAGGCCGTCAGGTGCGCGAGCGTCAGCGGCGCCGCCTTGACGAAGTCGAGGTGCCCCGGCATGGGATGGACGCACCGAGCCGGCACGGCGACCCGTTCGGCGAACGTCCCCGGTCGGCCCAAGCCCACCAGGGAAAACTCGGCGCACTCGCTGTGCTCGCCGCGGCGGCACCACTCGCAGTCGCCGCACGCCAGTGCCGCGTTGACGACCACCTGGTCGCCGACCTCGACGCCCCCGACGCCCTCCCCCACGGCGGCGACCACCCCGGCCGCGTCGGAGCCGAGGACGTGAGGGAACTCGAGGTCCATGCCGGGCCGGCCCATACGGACCCAGATGTCGAGGTGGTTAAGCGCGGCCGCGCGAACGTCGAGGAGGACCTCGCCGGCCCCGGCCTCGGGTCCCGGGGCGTCCTCGACGCGGACGACCTCCGGCCCGCCGTGCTCGCGGATGGTAACAGACTTCATGATCGGCCTCCTCGGCGTGGGGCCTGTCGGCAGGCGATCATGCGGATCCGCTCGGGCGCTGCCCATGCGGTCTGCCACCGGGTGGCCCGGTCGCGGCCGACGTAGAGGGTCCGCTCGACGACGGCCCACGCCGTCCCGGAGGGGTCGAAGGCCACGTGATGCGTGTCGATGTTGCGTTTCGTCGAGGACGGGAAGCCGTCCGACACGTGCGTCCAGTGGAGGCCCGCGTCCTCCGTCCGGTAGAGCTGCCCGTGGACGTTATCGCCGTGCGGGCCGTCGCTGACGGTGACCAGCACCCGGTCGGGCTCGTTCGGGTCTACGGCGACGCACCGGCCGTAGCGCTCGTCAAGACCCTCGGCCCGGTGCTCCCACGTGACGCCGTGGTCCGGGCTCAGGTAGAACGCCCGTGCGGTCTGGGCGTAGACCCGCTTGGGTGCCGCCGGGCAGGTCGTCACGTGGTGGACGTCGCGGTTGAGGTCGGGCGTCACGGGCCCCCACGTCAGGCCCCCGTCGAGCGATCGCATGATGCTCCCGACGTGGATGTCGGCGTAGACGGCCCCGCCGCCGGGGGCGGCGGCCAGGCTGCGGACGGCGGGGGGGCCGCCCCAGGGCGTGTTCCATTGGTCCCGGACGTCGAGACGAGCGAACGAATCGATCCGCGCCGCCGGGGCCCCCCGCTGGAAGCGGAACAGGTGCGGCGGCTCCGTGCCGATCAGCACGTGCGGCGGGTCGTCCTCCAGCACCAACAGCGAGGTGATCTTCAGGTCGATGCCGGTGTCGGCCGGCGCCGGCTCGTCCTCCTCCGTCGCGGCGAGCCAGAGCGGGCCGTCCTCCGTCGCGATCACCGAGAGGCGCCGGCCCTGGGCGGCGAACCGCACGGCCTGGTCGCAGAGCATCGGCCGGGGCGGATCGTCGCCGCCGGACCGGACGCAGACGGCCGAGTCGGTTGCGATCAGCATGGATTCGTTCCTGGGTGCGCGGCAGCTTCTCCGGGCCCGAGGGGTCCCTTCATTATAGGCCAAGTGCGGAAGGCCGTGGGCCGGCGAAGGAAATCGCGCGGGTCTTGCGGGGGGGGACGCTCAGTCACAGGGCGGCGGCTTCGGCCGGTGGACGAGCACCCATTCGCGGCCGCTGGCGGCCAGGAGGTCGTCCGCTTCGGCAGGCCCCCACGATCCGGCCGGATAGGTGGGGATCTCGCCGGGGGCCGCCTCTTCCTTCCACGCCTTCAGGAACCGGTCGAGGAACGCCCAGGCCGCCTCGACCTCGTCGCTCCGCGTGAAGAGCGTGGACTCTCCGGCTGCCGCATCCAGCAGCAGCCGCTCGTAGGCCTCGGGCGGCTCGCGGTTGAACGCGCTGGCGTAGCCGAAGTTCATCTGGAACGGCTCGATCCGCACGCCCGGTCCGGGCACCTTGACGTGGAACCGCAGCGAGATGCCTTCGTTCGGCTGGATGCGGATGGCCAGGACGTTCGGCTGGACGGGCCGGCCGGGGTCGGCGTTGAACAGGACCCGGGGAATGGGCCGGAAGTGGATGCCGATCTCGGTGATCCGCGTGGGCATGCGCTTGCCGGTCCGGAGATAGAACGGGACGCCCGACCATCGCCAGTTGTCGATGCAGAGCTTCATGGCGACGTACGTCTCGGTCGTCGAGCCATCGGCGACGCCCTTCTCCTGGCAAAAGCCCGGCACGTCGCGATCGTCGACGCGGCCGGGGGCGTACTGGGCCCGGACCACGGGCCCGGGATCGACGAGCTGAGCGGCGGGACGGAGGGCCCGGAGCACCTTGACCTTCTCGTCGCGGACCGGGTCGGGTTCGAGCGTCAGGGGCGGCTCCATGGCCACCAGGCACAGCAGGTGCATCATGTGGTTCTGGACGATGTCGCGGAGGGCCCCGGCCTGGTCGTAATACGGGCCCCGTCCCTCCATGCCCACCGTCTCGCTGACGGTGATCTGCACGTGATCGACATACTTGTGGTTCCAGAGCGGCTCGAAGATGGCATTGGCAAACCGCAGGACCAGGATGTTCTGGACGGTCTCCTTGCCGAGGTAGTGGTCGATGCGGTAGATCTGGCGCTCGACGAAGGCCTCGCCGATCCGCCGGTTGAGGTCGCGGGCGGACTCGAGGTCGTGGCCGAACGGTTTCTCCACGACGATTCGCCGCCAGGGACCGTCGGCCGACCCCTGGCCGGCGCAGCCGTGGGATCCCCGCCGCGCCAGGCCGGACTCCCTCAGACCTTCGATGACCGGGATGAACGTCACGGGCGGCGTGGCCACGTAGAACAGGCAGTTGGCGGGCACGTCGTCGGCCTCGGCCAGCTCCTCGATCCGCCGGCCCAGGGCCCGGTAGCCGTCCGGGTCGTCGTAGTCCCCTCGCTGGTAGTGCAGACGCTGCGAAAAGTCGGCCCAGTGGTCGTCGTCGGGCCCTTCGCGGCCGAACGTCTCGATGGCGTCACGCATCTCGCCGCGGAAGGCCTCGTCGTCCATCTCGGACCGGGCATAGCCCAGGATGGTGAACGACTCGGGCAGCAGTCCCTCGCAGAAGAGGTCGTAGATGGCCGGCACGAGCTTGCGGCGGGTCAGGTCACCGGAGGCGCCGAAGATGACCAGCAGAAACGGCTCGCGGATGCGAACCGAAGGCTTCTCGCTCCGCTTGGTCTGCTGGGTGTCTGCCGACATGGGGTCACTCCTCAGCCGGGGCGGGCTCCGGGGCGAACTCGCGGGCGTCATCGCCGCCGGAGAGCCACTGCTCGTGCGGCTTCTCGGGCAGGGGCTCCTCAAAACCGGCCAGCCGGGCCCCCAGGCGGAACGCCTCCTCCATCGCCGTGGGATGCTTCCGTATCTCGCCCCGCCCGTCCACCTGGTTCACAAACAGGTTCGCGAAGTACGACACCTCCAGCACGTCGAAGTAGTAGGTCATCGTGAGGCGAATCGAACGGAACATCCGCCGGCTGGTCGACCCGCCGACCGACAGCACGAGGCCCCGGCGGTCCCGGCCGCCCGTCTCCCAGAGCGGCTCCTTCAGGACGTACTTCCGCGACCACAGACACTGGCATCGGTCGATCAGGATCTTCGCCTGGGCCGGGACGGTCATGAAGAAGACCGGCACGCCGAACGCCAGGGCGTCGGCCTCCAGCATGCGGGCGAAGATGTCCTGGAAATCGTCCTGGACCTGGCAGACGCCCGTCCGGTAGCACTGGTTGCACTCGACGCACGGCGAGAGCTTTCGGCCGCGAAGGGTGAGATACTCAGTCTCGACGTCGACCGACTCGGCCCCGCGCAGGGCCTCACGAAGCAGGAGGTCCGTGTTGCCCTTCAGCCGCGGGCTGGTCGAGATGCCGAGGACTTTCCGGCCCATACCGTCCCCTTGTGCCGACGCTCTCGAGGCGGCCCTTCGACCTGCTCAGGGCCGCCCTGGGGCCCTCGAAGGGCGGCGGCTACGTCGCCTCCTTGACCGCCCGCAGGGCCGCCTCGTAATCCGGCTCGTCCGAGAGCTCCGGCACGATCTGGACGTAGCGGATGCGATGGTCTCGGCAGACGACGAACACCGCCCGGGCCAGGAGTCGAAGCTCCTTGATCAGCACGCCGTAGGCCGCCCCGAATCCGCCGTCGCGATGGTCCGAGAGCGTCTCGACCCGGTCGATGTCGTTGGCCCCGCACCACCGCTTCTGGGCGAACGGCAGGTCCATGCTCAAGACGAGCACGGCCACGTCGTCGGCCAGGTTTGCCGCCTCCTCGTTGAACCGGCGGCCCTCGGCGTCGCAGACGGGCGTGTCGAGCGACGGCACGCTGAGAAGCACCACGGGGCGACCGCGGTAGTCGTTGAACTCGACCTGCTCCAAGTCGTTGTTCAGGGCAATGAAGTTCGGTGCCTCCTCGCCCACGCCGGGGGTGGTCCCCGCCAACGCCAGCGGCTTCCCCTTGAACGTCACCTCGCCCTTTCGGTCGCTCACGACGGTCTCCTCTCCAATAGGGCCTCTATGGCGGCACGGCGGACACCGGGAATCAGCCGCACGCTGACGCTGACCGTTTCGATGCCCATCTCGATGAGCCGAGGCACGTGCTCCGGGTCGGCGGCCAGCTCGCCGCAGATCGAAAGCGGCTTACCGGCCTCTCGGGCCGCCTCCGCCAGGTCCGCCAGCACCTTCCAGAAGACCTCCCGGTCCGGAAAGTAATCGTAGGCGACCCGCTCGTTGTTGCGGTCCACCGCGAACAGGTATTGTACCAGGTCGTTGGTGCCGATGCTGGCGAAGTCTGAGATTGCCAGGATCCGCCGGGCGTCGAGACAGGCCGACGGCACCTCGAACATCGCCCCGTGATAGAGGCGGCCATGCGGGACGTCGGCGACGGCCTCCTCGAACAGCCGCCGGAGCCGGGCGAGCTGGTCCGCCTCGACCACCATCGGGTACATGACGTGGACCGGCCCGGCGCGGGACGCCCTGGCGATCGCCCGGGCCTGCGTCCGCAACAGGTCGGTCCGTTCCAACAGGAACCGGGCCCCGCGGCAGCCGAGCTGGGGGCTCTCCTCATCGCCCACGCCGAAGAGCGACATGGGCTTGTCCCCTCCGGCGTCGATCAGGCGGATCATCACCGGGCGACCGTCCATCGCCTCGACGACCCCGGCATAGCGCTCGGCCTGCTCGGCTTCCGAGAGCAGCCGCCCGGCGGCCAGGAACTCCAGCTCCGTCCGGTACAGGCCGATGCCCTCGGCCCGCATGGCCTTGGCCTGGGCCACCTCGGAGGCCATCGCGATGTTGGCCATGACGGCCAGGCGGTCGGTCGGCGGCACGGCCTCGGGATGCTCGGTCGGCCCCACCGCCCGGGCGCGCTCGACAGTCTGTGCATCGGGCCAGACGATGACCTCGCCCCGGTCGCCGTCGACCAGGACCTCGCTGCCGCAGCTCACGGCCGAGGCGATGCCCGGGATGCCCGTGACGGCCGGCACGCCGATCGCCCGGGCCAGGATGGCCGCGTGCGACGTCACACCGCCGTGCTCTGTCACGAGGCCGCGGACGGCGTGGGTTTCGAGGCCGATTGCCAGCGACGGCGTCAGCTCGTGCGTGACGACGACGCGGTCCCTGCCTCGGCGGCAGTGGCCCTCCACCTCGCACAGGAACTCCGGCTGGGTGTCCAGCAGGGCGTCCAGCACGCGGCGCTTCAATTCGGCGATGTCGGAGGCCCGTTCCTGGAGGTACTCGCGGTTGACTTCGCGAAGCCGCGACTCATACGCGTCGAGGACCTTTACGGCGGCGGCCTCGGCGTTGTAGTGCTGATCGTCGATGGCACTTTCGATCCGCTCGCGCAGAGCGGGATCGCCGAGGATCATCCGCTGGGCGACGAAGATCTCGGCCTCGGCCGGACCGATCCGGTCGGCGACGGCCCGTTCGACGGCCTCGAGCCGCCCCCGCACGATCGCCAGCGCCCGGTCCAGGCGCTCCCGCTCGCGCGGCGCTTCTTCAGGGGGGACGTGATGGATACGGAGGCTCGGATGCCGCCCCTGGTCGCGGAACAGACAGACCCGCGCCACGGCCGTCCCGCCGCTGACGGGCAGGCCACGGAACCGCCGTTCCCGGTTGTTCGGCGCGTCGGTCATGATGGTCTGTCCCCCCGTGCCATGCGGAACGCTCACCCACGTACGATCCGGCCAGGGGCATCGGCACCGCCTTCACGGCGTCGCTCGGCCAGGCATTCCTTCACAGCGGCCGCGGCATGGCTCCGCCTGCGGCCCAAGCGCCGTGCAAACACCCCTCTCGGCTCAGCAACAAGGGCGGGGGGACCCGGGCGGCCCCCCCCGCCGCGCCTTCAGGAAGCGAGACGCGTCCGCCTCGCCTATTCCGCACTCTGGTCGCGCTCGGCCACCGGATGCCCCGCCGCCTGCCAGCCGGCGATCCCTTCCGAGTACTCCAGCACGTTCTCGTAGCCCAGTTCGCGGAGGTGCCTGGCCAGGAACGAGCTGGCCGGGCACGACGGGCTTGCGCAGTAGGTCACGACCAGCGAGTCCTTCGAGGGAATGAGCCGGGCCACCTCGCCTTTCGGCACGTCGGTCTTCACGGCCGTCGCTCCGGGGATCCACGTCTTGACCTTCGGGCCGCGGGCGTCCAGCAGGACGAACGGCACCTCGGACCGCAAGAGGACGGCTACCGCCGGCGTCTCGATGTGGGCCGCCTTCGGGGCCTTCACGGTGTGACCGGCCTTCTTGGCGGCCTTGCACGCATCGCCGCACTCGCCCGCTGCCTTGGCGGCGCCGCAGGTCTTGCCGCCGGCCGAGGCCAGCCGCTCGACGGTCTCGCCGCGCGACTCGATGACCTGGATGTACCGGGCGGGGTCGGCCTCGATCTTCGGCAGGCACCCGGCACAGCAGGCGTAGACGCGGCGGCCGTCGGCGTCGACGTAGAGGGCCTTGTTGATCTTGCCGCCCATCACCGGGCAGCGGGTCTGGGGCTTGGCCGTCTCGGCCTGGGCGGTCACGCCCTTGGCGGTGGTGCCGCAGGCGGAGTAGGGACATCCGCCCCCGGCCTTGGTGGTGCCCTTGTGGGCGTCGCCGCCGAACAGCAGCGGTCCTGCGGCCAGCGTGGCTACAGCCAGAATCGCGGAAGGTAGAAGGAACTTGCGGACTGCCATGGCACGTCTCCTTTCGTCGGACAGCGTGCCACGGGCGGCCGGTGCTCGAGAGTCAGCGCGGCCGCTCGGGCCGCCATCCTGTCATCTCAATCGGCATCTGCTCCAGTCTCGGTCATATTCCGACCGGGCGTCGGCGCCCGGATGCTGGCCTCGTCGGCCTTCTGAAAATCACTAATCCTAGGCACGCCCCCGGCGCGAGGTCAAGGGCAGGCGCCGGCGAACGGCGCCGACGGCGCCTCCACACGTAGCCCTGAGCTTCCGCTCCGGGCTCGCAAGGCCGGGCACGTGGCTCGGCTTCGCGCCTGGCTTTTCGGTTCTTTCGGTCTAATCTGAATGCATCGACAGCCCGCCGCGTATGGAGTCTGGGGCCGCTTGAGGGACGTGGGAGACCGGCATGCGCAAGTCGAGCAAGGTCCTGCTGATCATCCTCGTGGCCGGCGGGCTGCCGGTGGCGACCCTCATCGGCCTCTACGTCCTCGCGACGCGCGACGACCCCCCGCCGGACGATTCGGACCTGTGCGTCGAGCGTCTCGACATCCCGGACGAGGAGAACGGCTTCGTGGACCCCTGCGCCGCAGGTGACGCCCTTTGGCAACCGGGGGGCTCGCAGGAACGGGGCGACGATGACGTCCCGCGGGAAGAACTTGACGCGCGGCAGCGGTATTGGCGAATGACGCGCGGCAACGGGTGGGACGGCGAGCTGGCCGCAGAAGTGCTCGCGCGAAACCGCGAGGCCCTGGGCCTCGCTGAGACCGCCCTCTCGAAGCCCCACTTCCAGGTTCCCGCCACCCCGAGCAACTACGCGAAGCCGCACGTGCCACAACTGATGAACATCGGCGAACTCCTGGGCCTTCGTGTCCGGGCTGCGGCCCGTGCCGGCAACTGGGACGAGGCCTTCAAGGCCGCACAGCAGGCCGTCAGCCCTGGGCGGCGCGTTCAACAGCGGAAAGGTGACGTGGTCGACTGGCTCGTCGGGATGACAGTCTTGGGAATCGGCTTGGAACGGAGTCGCGATCTGCTCGCGGAGGCGGAGCTGGACCCGGGCAAGCTCAAGGACTATGCAGCGCGCCTCTCACCGAATGGAAGTGCCGGGGAAGGGCTGGTGGACGCATTCCGTTCAGAGTACGCTTTCGTCGGGCGGGTTCTTGAGGCACTCAAGAATCGTAAGACAAGCATCAGCGGACTGAGTGGCAATGGCGAAACGGGGCCCGATACCTGGACGCTGGTCAAGGAGTGGCCAGCCATCGAGTTCACGCTGAAACTCAATCGCAGCAAGCGGCGGGCCGCGGACATACATCGGGCGGTCGCCGCTTGTGCGATCTTCCCCTACGCCGAGATGCAACCACCCGAGCTCGCGAGCCTGGACGAGTTGCGACGCCGGGACTTCCTGAACCGGGCGGGCAACACCGTCTGCAACATGTTCGCCCGCGCGGTCATTGAGGAACCCCTCATCTGCAAGTGCAGAATTAACACAGCGACTCATGCGGTGCGGGTCCTGCTCGCAATGAAGGCGTTCAAGATGGAGAAGAGGCGGCTGCCGAAGACGCTCGACGAGCTGGTGCCGGAGTACCTCGACGCCGTGCCGACGGACGATTTCGACGGCGGGCCGTTGCGCTACGACCCGGAGAATCGGATTATCTATGGCGTCCGCGAGGACCTGACGGACGACGGCGGCTTCACCGAGGACGAAGGCCTCGAGTGGTGGCAGGAGAACAAACCCTTGGAAGCCGAGGACCGGCCGGAGCCCAAGCCCTGGGACCTCCCCGACCCGAGCTGGCCGATCGAATTTTGACCTGTCAGAAGCTTGATTTCACCGCGGAGGCGCGGAGAACGCGGAGCAAGATCGGAAACGGTCCCCCCGCTCCACTCCCCCTCACCCCGCCCCTCTCCCGCCAGGGGAGAGGGAGGGAATGACACAGCTTCCGTTCCTTTCATCTCTGCGGTCTCAGCGTCCTCTGCGTTGAGATCACGGCTGCGGACCGTCAGAAACTGTAGCGGGCGGCGACATAGAAGTTCGTGTTCCTCGCGAACTGGCCGAAGAACGTGTCGTCCCGCCGGCCGAAGAAGACGTTCGCCCCCGCCTCCACCTTCCACCGGTCGGTCACCTTGTAGCTCGCGCGCGGCCGGAGATAGGCGTCCTGGTCGGTGGGCGAGTAGAACGTGAAGAGCGACAGCTCCAGGTCCTGGTTCATCAGGAGCTGCGTCAGGCGAAGCGTCACCAGGTCGCGTTCCCGCTGACGGTCGGGTGCACCCGGAGGACGCGACGCCTCGAACGCCCGGAAATCGCGGAGCAGCTCGACGTAGTACTGGACCCCGGCCGTCAATTCCTTCGCGATCTCCTGCTCGTACCCGACGAGCAGCCGCCACTCGCTGTTCGGGACGAACGGGTCGTTCCCGGAACGGTCCTGGAGCGAATCGTAGTAGGCGACCTCAACGTTGGCGATGCCCGGACCGAGCGGGGCCCGGACGCTCGCCCCGTAGACCGCCAGGCGGGGGAACGTCGCCCGTCCCGCCGCCGGGTCGAACCCCACCGGGCCCTTCCAGAAGCCGTGATACCCGTAGGCGGCCAGCTCGACGCCCTGGACCATGCGGTAGAGGCGCAGCGCCACCTCGTCGTCCTTGAAGCACCGGTCGCGGTCGAGGGGGTCGACGAGGGCGTCGCGGCCGGCGCGGCGGCCCAGGAAGGGGTTCCAGTAGCTGACCTGCTCGCCCGTGATGAACCGGTCGGGGTCGAACCGCGGCGTGTAAACGACGTCGAGGTTCGCCAGGTCCGAAAAAAGCGAGACCTTCAGGGCATCGGACGGGGCCTTCAGGTACTCGGTGTCGCGGCCGATGAAGAATGAGACGAAGTCCTTCGGGAAAAGGTCGTTGAGAAAGAGGAGGTCGCCCGTCCCCCAGGTCAGGACCTGCCGGCCGGCCTTGACGTCCATCCACTCGGTGGGCCGGGTCATGACCCAGGCCTCCCGGAGGTCGAGCCAGCCGCGGCCCTCCTCCAGGTCGAGGCCGTGATCGTTCAGAACGGGGTCATAGATCAGGTCGGTGGTCAGGTGGAACGTGAGCCGGTCGAAGGCCTTCTCGGCGTCGAGCTGGAGCCGCGTCTCGCCGATGGAGGCGTCGTCGGCAAAGTCACTGTCCTGGAGGCGAAGCCCGCCGCGGACCTCCCAGAAGCCCGCCAGGTCGAAGGGCAGCTCGAACGGTCCCTCCTCGGGGCGCTCTCCGGGTCCGGCCGCGGGCCCTTCGGGCAGCGCGGGCTCGTCGGGGCCGGCTTCGGGGGGGCCCTCCAGACCTTCGGGGAGGGCCGGCTCGCCGGGTCCCGCTTCGGGTTCGCCGAGGCCATCGGGCAGTGCCGGTTCATCGGGGCCGGGCCCCTCCGGCAGTGCGGGCCCGTCCCCCCCCGCCCCGGGCCCGGGTGCCAGCCCCTCGGGCAGGGCCGGTTCCTCGGCGCCCGCCGGTGCGGCCAGGGCCAGCCCGAGCGCAAGAGCGACGGCGAACGGCAGCCCACCGAGCGCAGTCGGTGGGCCATGCGAGCCCGCGCATCCATCTCGCCACGCACAGGGCCCTGTGCCGCTCATTTCAGGTATTGCCTCGGTGGGCTGCGAAGGTACCGTTCGGTGAAGATCGATTCCGGCAGACCGATATCGTACGTCACGTCGGAGTATTCGAGGAGCGTCTGGCCGCCCTCGCGGAGGTCCTTCATGACCGATTTGACGACGGTCGGGTAGCCCTGGATCGTCTCGACCTTCAGGGCCTTCGCCTGGCGATACTTCGTGCCCTGCTTGTCGAAGTAGTCGACCTGGACCGGGATGAAGGTCTGCCTGTGGATCCACATAGTGAAATGACTGAACTCGACCTCGTCGGGCTCCTTCGGCGTGTTCTTCAGGACGTAGAACGTGTCGGTGGTCTGGACCAGCTCGTGCGTGTCGAGGTCGGTGCTGCGGCCCGAGACGTCCTCGTAAAAGAAGTCCGACCCGACGAAGCTGGTCCGCTTGTCGGTGGCCGCGATCCGCTTCGTCAGGTCCAGCGCCGGCAGGTACAGCCACCGGTCGTCGTCGCGGTCGAGGTGCTTGTGGACCATGAAGACCATCCGGTTGACGTCGGCGGGGCGACGGAAGTAGACGTAGAACTTCTGCTCGCCGGTGAAGTCGGCGTCCTTGACGTCCCCGGGCTGGTCGTCGCGGCGAAGGATAGTGAACTCGCGGTTCCGCTCGCGGCCCTGGGCGTCGGTGATGGCCATCTTGACCCGGGCCCGTCCGTCCTTGCCCTGGTAATAGGCGACGTAGTTCGTCCGCTTGACGATCTCGTCGACCGAGGGCGCCTCGGCGGCCCGGGCGGCAACCGCACCGGCCGACACCAGGACGAGCCAACTCGTGGCTGCGGCCAGATATCGCTTCGTAGGCATCACAATCTCCTTCCTTACGGTGCGCGGCGGGCAAGCCCGCCGGCGAAACGCGAGTCAACTCCCCCCTGATGGGCCATTCGCCCCTTCCTCGCCCGTGCGGCAGGCTTGGCGAAGCGACATCAGGCCGCAGGCGCCCGCCAGCACCACGATGGCCGGCAGGCTGGCCCACGTCAGGTGAGTCCATCCGACGGCCAGAAACTGGTGGACATTCACGGCCACCAGGGCCACCAGGGCCACCGCCGACACGATACACGTCCCGCACATGCACGTCACGGCCCGCTTCCGGGTCTCCGGGAAGAGCCACCTCTCCAGCATGCGGATCAGGGCCGGCAGGATCAGCAGCGAGGCGATCCCCGCCAGCACCAGGATCGCCGCCATGAAGATGCCGACCGTCTTGTACGGCACCAACGGGGCGGCGAGCAGCGGCAGGAACCCGACGCCGACGACGACCACGTTCCGCGCGATGGCCCGGGCGGGCTCGCCGAAGACGTGCGGCACGGCGGCCTCCCACGAACCGTGCGTCCGGCGGGCCTCGCGGCTCCGGGCGAGGAAGTGGATGGCGTAATCCACCGCCAGGCCCAGCGTCAAGGCCGAGAGGATCGCCACCGGCATGTCGTAGTCCTTCCCCACCAGGCCCACCACGCCGTAGATCACTCCCACGGTCACCGTCAGCGGAATCATCGAGAGCAGGCCCCACAGGGCCGAGCGGAACAGCAGCGTCATCATCAACACCACCACCAGGAACGAGCCCAGGAACGCCTGGAGCATCCCCGCCACCATCTTCTCCTGCCAGATCACGTTGATATACGTGAGGCCGAACCAGCGGTGCCCGAGCGGCACGGGCGGCGGGTTGGCCGCCACGAACGCGTCCACCGCCTCCGTGACGGCCTTCATGTCGCGGTTGTCGCCGCTGCGGAGCTGGACCCAGACGGAGCTGGTGCGGTAGTCGGGCGTCACGAAGTGGTCCAGGTCCTGCGGTCGGTGACTGGACTGGTACTGGATGAGGCACTGGGCCACCGCCGGGGCCGTGTCGGGGACGCGGAAGTGCTCCGCCTCGCCGCCCATCAGCTCGCGGTAGACCGTCCGGACGATGTCGGCGAGCGAGTTCGACTTGCCGACCCGCCCGCCGGTCTCGGCGGCGAGGTGGTCCTGGACCGAGCGGACCCACCGCAGGACCTCCGGGTCCTTGAACGTGTGGAGCCGCTGTCGCTCGGCGCTCAGGAAGAGGGATGCCTGGTCCCAGGCGTCCCAGGCGTCGCCCTCAGCCGCGTCGAGCTTCTCGCCCGCGAAGGCGTCCAGCCGGTCCAGGAGGCCCACGACCGGCTCGCCGGTTTCGGCTTGCTGCGCTCTCTCGACGACGGCGGCGAATGCCTCCGGCGCCTTCGGAACCATCTCCTTCCGCTCCTCGCCCTCGGCGGCGAGCCGGCCGCTCAGCTCCTCAACATACGAATTCGTCACGAGGGCGGGCTCCGCCGGCTCCAGGGCCAGGTAGGCCATGTACGTCCCGCCGAAGTGCTCGTTCAGGACGCGGTCGGCCACGCGGATGGGATGCGACCCCGTGAACCACTTCGTCGGATTGTCGTTGATGCGGATCTTGGAAATGCCGTAGACGGCCACGGCCACCGCCACCGCCGCCAGGACCAGCACCAAGTGGGCGAAACGGCATGTCCCCTGCCCCATGGCCCTCAGGAGCCGCGACATCGGCGTCCGAGCGTGGGCCTCCTCCGCCTCCTCCCGCTTCAGGCCGAAGCCTTCGAGCCGCCGCTCCGGGATGAACATGATGTAGGCCGGACAGAACACGACCGTCGCCAGCCACGCCACCATCACTCCGAACGCCACGTACAAGCCAAACATCTGGACCGGCGGGATCGGCGTCAGGGCCAGCGACGCGAACCCCGCCGCCGTCGTCAGCGACGTGTAGAGCATCGGCACGAACAGCGTCCGCATCGTCGCGAGGATCGTCCGCCGCCGGTCCCGCGTCTCCTGGTACCGGTCGAAGAACTCCGACAGGATGTGGACGGCGTCGAGGACGGCGATCGGCATGATGAAGATCGGGACCATCGACGACATGATGTGGACGGTCTTGCCGGTCGCGATCAGCAGGCCCATCGCCGCGATCACCGAGACCATCGCCACGATCATCGGCGCGAGGATGAGGACGACCTTGCGAAAGAAGACGAACATCAGGATGAAGATGACGAGCATCGCGAGGGGGGCGGAGATGGCCATCTGCTTGAACATCTCGACGCCGAAGGTGTCCTCGGCCACCGGCAGACCGGTGATGTGCCACTCCTCCGGCCCGCCGTACGTCGCGATCTCCTCCCGGACGGCCGAGTAGACCCGGTAGGAGAGGTCCTTCGACGTCAGCGGCAGGTAGAGCGCCAGGGCCTTCCCGTCGTCGGAAACGAGCGTCCCGTCGAGGAAGGGGATGTCCTGGGCCTTGCGGCGGACCGCCAGGGCGGCTTCCTGGGTCTCGGGCGGCTGCGGCATGAGCCACTCGAACCGGATGGTCCCCAGGCCGGCCTGCTCGATGTTGTCCACCGTCGACGGGGCGATCAGGTCCTGGACGACCACGCCGACCGTCTTCTCCGGGTCGTCCGGGCCGGGCCAGCGAAGCGTCTCGGCAAACTCCGCCAGGGCATGGACCTTCGCCAGCGACGCCGGGTTGAACACGCCCTCGGGGTGCTCGTCGTTGACCACGCCGACGACGACCATGTCGTGGAGCGAAAGCTCCCGTTTCATCCGGTCGTGGAAGACGCGGACCGGCTCGTCCTCCGGCAGCATGTTCTCCGGGTCGGTGTCGACGCGAACGGGATAGAGGAACGGAAAGGCGTCCGGCCACAGGCTGGGCAGAGCAGCCGCGAGCGCCAGGGCCAGCGTCGCCGCCACCATCACCGCCGTGACGGTCCACGGCCGGTCCACGGCGAAACGCACGACGGCCGGAGCCTGCTTCATGGATCCGTCTCCTCCCCGCTTCGGCGCCGGCGGTCGGACCGCCCCCGCGCGCCGGGGGATCCCGCGCTTATTCCTTCACGACCTCCGACAGGATCGCCGCCTCGTCGGCGGCCACCGGACCGCCCATCACCTCCGCAATCGTGCCGCCGAACAGCTTCCCCATCAGGCCCGTGTTCATCTTCGAGACGCGGACCGTTCCGTCGTCGGCCTCCCACACGGCGATCGTACACGGCATCAGGCTCGAGACATAGCGGTCGGTTTCCAGCACCCGTTTTGCGTACTCCGGGTGGCAGAGCTGGACGATCTTGACCTGCGGCTTCATCTCCACCCCGTGCTTCGCCATGCTCCTGTTGAGGTGCAGCGTGCCGGGCGAGGACCAGCCCTTCTCCTTGGCGCCGGCCTCGATCGCGGCGACCGTCTCGTCGAATCCCAGGCGGCCCTCCTCGGTCACGATCATCATCCCCGGCATGAGCTGCCAGACGGCGAGGGCCATCCCCGCGGCGCCGATCGCGATCCCCATCGATATCCATCCCACGGCCTTCACGGTCAAGCTCCTTCGGCAGGTCGTTCGCTCACTCGTCGGCCCCGCACGATCGGCGGATGCACCGGACCACGTCCAGAACGTGCGGGTTGGCGATGCGGTAGAACACGTGCGTCCCCTCGCGGCGGGCTTCCAGGATGCCCCGGTCCCGCATCAGCCCGAGCTGCTGGCTCGTGACGGCGGGCTTGGCGCCCGTGGCCTCGACGATGTCGCCGACGTTCCGCTCGCCGGCCTCCAGCACCTCCAGGATCCGCAGGCGATGCGGATGGGCCACGGCCTTCAAGGTCCGGGCCACGCGTCCGAGCTTCCGCTCGGGGATGGGCTGGCCGCGCGTCGAGCCCGCCTCGGCCCGGCTTCGCCGACCTCGCCGGCTGCCGCGCCGGCCCCGCTCTGATTTGGCGCCTTGGCTGACCACCGTCGGCCTCCGCTAATTCAGGATAATACTAGGTCGTGAACTACTGGAACGTCAAGCCCTGCCGCAACTTTTTTTGTGGGCCCCCGGGGCCGGACCGCGGGGCCGCCGCGCCGCGACCCCTCAGCCCTGGTAGTCCCGCTGGCACCGGGCCCGCCACCGGTCCCACATCGCAGCCATGGACCGGACGCGGTCGGGATGGTCGGAGGCGAGGTCGTGCAGTTCGCACCGGTCGGCCTCCATGTCGTACAGCTCCCAGCCGGCCCGGCCGTGAGCGACCAGCTTCCACTTCCCCGTCCGGACGGCCTTCGAGCGGCCGAACTGCCAGTACAAGGCCTCGTGGCCGGGGCGGTCTTTGCCCTCGAAGAGCGGCCGGAGCGACCTGCCCTCCAGCGGAAGCACCTTGTGCCCGGCGTACTCGGTCGGGTACTCGGCCCCGGCCACCTCGCAGAACGTGGCCATCACATCGATGACGTGGCCGACGTGACGGTCGATCCGCCCGCCTTCGCGGACCACCCGCGGCCAGGAGACCACCAGCGGCGTGCAGATGCCGCCCTCGTGGTCCCACGACTTGTACTTGCGAAACGGCGTGTTGGAGGCATTGGCCCAGGGTTGGTCCACCGTCCGGTACGAGGGAAGCGGCCCCGGCGGGATGTCCGGCGTCCTGTTCACGTTCTCGGCGCAGCCGCCGTTGTCCGACAGGAAGACGACCAGCGTGTTCTCCAGCCGGCCGAGTCGGCGGAACTTCTCCAGCACGCGGCCGATGTTCTGGTCCATCCGGTCGATCATGGCGGCATAGACGGCCATTTTGAGGGCCCACTCGTCCTTGTTCCCGGCCTCCTCCCAGGGCGTGACGGAGGGGTCGCGCGACGACGTGCTCCAGTGCGCGTCGGCCAGGCCCATCGCCACCTGCCGTTCCCACCGCCGCCGGCGGACCTCGTCCCACCCCACGGTGTACGTGTCGCGGTAGCGGGCGATGTCCTCCGGCCAGGCGTGCAGCGGATAGTGCGGCGCTGTGTACGCCAGGTACAGAAAGATAGGCCGATCCTCCCGGCCGTACTCGTCGAGGTAGCGGAGGGCGTAGTCCGTGAACGCGTCGGTGGTGTAGAAGTCGGGGTCCTCGGGGGTGTAGGGCTGGTAGACGTTGTCGTCGATGGCCCATCGCCGCCAGCGGTCCCACTTCCGGCCGGGCGGCGGCTCGCCCTCGCGCTGCTTGCCGGGGTTCCAGAAGTTGCAGCACCCGTCGGCCAGGCCGTAGTAGCGGTCGAAGCCCCGCTTCACGGGGAGCTCGCCCTGGTGCCACTTGCCGGTCATCAGCGTCCGGTAGCCGGCCGTCCTGAGCACTTCGGCGAGGGTGACGCAGTGCTTCAGCGGCCGGGTGCCCACTTGCTGGTCGTACAAGCCCGTGAGCAGGGACGCCCGCGTCGGCCCGCACTTGGCGTTGTTGTAGCACTGGGTGAAGCGGACGCCGCTGCGGGCCAGGCCGTCGACGTGCGGCGTCCGGACCTCGCCGCCGTAGCACCCGAGGTCCGAGAAGCCCATGTCGTCGGCCATGATGAGAAGGATGTCGGGCGGGTCGTGCTTCGCGGCGGCGCGGACCGGGCGAGCCCACGGACCGAGCGTCGCGCCGGCCGCCGCGGCCGCCATCGCTCCGCCGGCCGACCGCAGGAACCGCCGTCGCGTGAGATCGCCTCGCCGATTCATCGTGCCTCCGCCACCGCTCATCAGCCCCTCCCTTCCCGCCAGGACGCCCCGCGGCCGTCACCGCCCATCATAGTGCGGCCCCTGTGGGCTGTCCACGACCGGGCCTCCTGGATGCGGTGCCGGCCGTGAAGCGGTGGGACCGCTCGTCGGGGCGGACGTCCAATCGACGCGCTGACCGGCGGGAGGTATAGTGGCGCGCCGAGAACGAAGGCCGACACGCCGAGCCATAACGACGCCTGACCGGAGAACCCGAATGCCACGACGCCGATCGACGTTCGTCGCACTGCTCGCCCTGTTTGCCTCGGCGGCCACCGGTGCCACCCGCGGACTCGCAGCCAGCCCGTCAACGCCCTCGACCGCCCCTGAGGCACCCGGCGCCGCAGCGCCGGAGAGCGGGTCCGAGACGCCGGCCGGCGACAGTTCCACGCCGACGCTTGAGGAGGTCATGGCCGATCCGAACCGCACCGTCGGCTTCCTCCCGAAGACGTTCCGCCTGCCCGACGGCGCCGAGCGCATCTACCAGGTCTGGGTGCCCCTCGACTACGACCCCAAAAAACCGTGGCCGACGATCCTCTTCCTGCACGGCCGCGGCGAGTGCGGCACCGACGGCGAGAAGGTCCTCAAGCAGGGCGTCCCAAAGGAAATCAAGCGGCGCAAAGGCGACTTCCCGTTCATCGTCGTTATCCCCCAGAGCATGGGCGGCTGGTCGGATGACAACCGGAAGGTCGCCGTCGGCGCCCTGAAGCAGACCGTCCGCCAGTATGCCGTTGACACCGACCGGGTCTACCTGACGGGCCTCTCGATGGGCGGGTTCGGCACGTTCCAGCTGGCCGAGGCCTATCCCCGGAGCTTCGCCGCCGTCGTGCCGATCTGCGGCGGCACGGATCCGTCGGCGGCCGCGAAGGTCCGCCACATCCCCATCTGGGTGTGGCACGGAAGCGAGGACAACGTCGTCGAACCGGAGAACAGCCGCAAGATCGTCGCGGCCCTCGTCAAGGCCCGGGCCCGCGAACTGCGATACACCGAGGTGCCCGGCGTCAAGCACAACTCCTGGGACAGGGCCTACCCGGACGATGCCTTGTGGGAGTGGCTGCTCGCACACCGGCTCCGCGACCTGCGGCGCTCGCAGCGGCCGCTTCCGCCGGTCATCGACGCCCCGCCCCGAGGCCGACGACGACGCGCCGTCAAGGAGGAAGCCCCCCTCCGTAGGTGAATCCGGCGATGCGGGCAACCCCCCCTGGCCGTTCCCCACGGCCGCTATGGGCAGGCCAGCGAAACGCATCCGTCGAACGCGGTGTGTGCGGCAGCCGCGATTTTGCTTGAAACGCCCCGCCGGTTTCTGGTTTCCTTTCGGCCGGTCCGAAGGGGGCGCGACCGTGACACCGCACCCGGAAATCCAGTCCGCCGACGATCTGCTCACCTACCGGGCACGCGAGGCCGTCCTGTACCAGGTGCGAGACGCCCTGGGCGCCGCCGACACGTGGGAGGCGTTCCTGGCGGACCTCCAGGGCCGCGGCCTGCCCGAGGTCCGCATCCAGCAGGTCGTCGCCCCGCCCGTGACGATGGACCTCCATCTCCATTCGACCTGCTCCGACGGCCAGGTCCCCCCGCGGAAGCTCGCTTGGCTGGCCCGCGTCATCGGCCTCCGGACGATCGCCCTGGCAGACCACGACAGCCTCGACGGCGTGCCGGAGCTGTACCGCGAGGCGACGCTGCTCGACGTGACGGCCATCCCGGCCGTCGAGCTCTCGACCGACCAGCCGGGCCTGGAGGTGCTCCTCTACTTCCCCGACGCCGGACGTCTGTTTGACTTCCTGACGACCTCGGCCGGCCGGCGGTTCCTCAAGTACCTCGAGAAGAAGCAGGCCGCCGTCCACGAGGAGACGCTTCAGGTCCTCGGTAGCGTGAACCGGTGGCTGAAGCGCCGCGGCGTCGAGGCCGACCGGCCCATCACCGAGGAGGAGCTGGACGCCTTCTTCGGCGGCCGGAAGCCGTACTATCCCGGCACGCTGTGCGTGCTGAGCCTGAAGCGGCTGAGCGACGACCAGCGGGCCAGGCTCGGCATCCACGACCCGCGGACGTTCAACACGAAGGTCGTGACGCCGGCCTTGAGGCGGCTTCGCGGCGGACGGGCCCACGAGACCGACCTGCCCGAGGCCACGGCCGGCGTCCGTAAGCAGATCGCCGCGATCCGCCGGGCCGGCGTCTGCTGCGCCGCCGTGCTCAGCCACCCCAAGGAACTGGTCACGAAGGGCCGGATGAGCCTGGGGAAGGCAGCCGGGACGGTCGAGTTTCTCGCCGGGAAGGCCGGCCTGGACGGCGTCGAGGTCGGCTGCGCCCGCGACGACGAGGACGACGTGCGGCTGTGGCTGGAGATCGTCGAGGACGTGAACGCGAAGATCGCCGCTCGCGAGATCGACGCCCCGGGGCCGCTGCTGGTGGCCAGCTACACGTCGGACTTCCACGTCCTGGCCCCGGGGTCTGCCACAGGCGAGATCACCCTGGGCTTCGGCCTGCTCGACGAGCGGCCGGGCCACCGCCGGGGGAACCTCCGGCCGCAGACCTCGGCCGAGGAGCTCCTCGAGGCCCTCCGCCGCCGGGCCACGATGCGGGCCGACGCGTGAGAGGTCGGGCACGGGCCGGCGTGCGGCTCACACGCCCAGCCGCCGCAGCCGCCGACCCCAAAGTCCCAGCCAGACCGCGCCGAAGAGCACCCCGATAAGCATCAGCTTGAAGACGCCGAAAAACCGGAGCGTGATCTCCTGCACGCGGCCCCAGGTCAGGTCGCCCCCGCCCCACAGCACGATCAGCCACGCCGGCTGAAAGTGCATCAATCCCAGCCACAGCAGATAGGCCACCAGCATCCAGATGAAGCCGATCAGGGCGGTCATCCAAGCGGCCCGAGCGGCCGCTCCGACACGGTCCGCCAGCTCCCGGTTCGTCATGGCTCGTCCCTCCTGAGCGTTTCCCCGGCGGGTGGCTGCACAGCCGGCGCCCCCTCATTGTACCCGCCTGACTCCCGTCGGCAAATGGTGCGGAGCGGTGGCTGCCGGCACGCCATTTGGCCGGGCAGTGGCACGGCGTCGGCCGGCCGGCGATGATGGAGCGGGCAGACGTGCACGCAGGGAGGCCAATCCCATGAGCGAAGCCGCCCACGAGCAACACGAAGGGCACGCCGACCGTGGTGGCCAAGGCGAGCATCAAGAGCACACCGGTCATCAGGAACGGGGCGACCACGACCACGAAGGCCACGACCACCAGGAACACCACGCCAAGATGGTGGCCGATTTTCGCCGCCGGTTCTGGGTCTCGCTGGCCCTGACCGTGCCGATCCTGGTTCTCTCGCCGATGATCCAGGGCTGGCTGGGCCTGGCGGAACGGCTGAGCTTCACCGGCGATGCCTACGTCCAGCTCGCCTTGGCCACGGGGGTGTTCCTCTACGGCGGCTGGCCGTTCCTCAAGGGCCTGGTCGGCGAGCTTCGCGACCTCCGGCCGGGCATGATGACCCTGATCGGCCTGGCCGTCGCCGTGGCCTACTTCTACAGCGCGGCCGTGGCCCTGGGCCTGCCGGGGAAGGTGTTCTTCTGGGAGCTGGCGACGCTGATCGACGTGATGCTCCTGGGGCACTGGATCGAGATGCGGTCCGTCATGAGCGCCTCGGGCGCGGTCGAGGAACTCGTCAAGCTGATGCCCGCCGAGGCCCACCGCCTGACCGAGAGCGGCGAGACCGAAGACGTGCCCGTCACGGACCTCGAGCCCGGAGACCGCGTCCTTGTCAAGGCCGGCGAGAAGGTCCCAGCGGACGGCCGCATCGTCGGCGGCCGCACCCGCGTCAACCAGGCCATGCTGACCGGCGAGAGCCGCCCCGTCGAAAAGGGCGAGGGCGACGACCTCATCGGCGGGTCCGTCAACGGCGAGGCCGCCGTCACCGTCGAGGTCGCCAGGACCGGCCGCGACACCTACCTGTCACAGGTGGTCGACCTCGTGCGGGAGGCCCAGGAGTCGCGGGGCCGGAGCCAGGACCTGGCGAACCGGGCGGCCATGTGGCTGACCGTCATCGCCCTGACGGCCGGCGGGGCGACGCTGGCGGCCTGGCTCCTCTTGGGCAAGGAGTTCGTCTTCAGCCTGGAGCGGATGGTCACCGTGATGGTCATCACCTGCCCCCACGCCCTGGGGCTGGCCGTGCCGCTCGTCGTGGCCGTCTCGACGTCGCTGGCCGCCGGCCAGGGCCTGCTGATCCGCGACCGGTCGGCCTTCGAGCGGGCCCGCGAGCTGGACGCCGTCGTCTTCGACAAGACCGGGACGCTGACCGAGGGCCGGTTCGCCGTCAGCGACGTCGTCCCCCTGGGCGAGGCCGACGAGTCGGAGGTGCTGCGCCTCGCCGCCTCGGTCGAGAGCCACTCCGAGCACCCGATCGGCGCGGGGATCGTCGAGGCGGCCCGGGGGCGAGAGCTGGACCTGGAGGACCCGAAGGACTTCGAGGCCATCCCCGGCAAGGGCGCCAAAGCGACGCTCGGCAACCGCGAGATCAAGACCGTCAGCCCCGGCTACCTCCAGGAACAGGGCATCGAGACCGACGACAGGCGGGTCACGAAGCTGGCCGAGGACGGCAAGACGGTCGTCTACGTACTCGACGGCGAGCGGCCCGCCGGGGCGATTGCTCTGGCCGACGTCGTCCGCGACGAGTCCCGCGAAGCCGTCCGGGCCCTCAAGGAAATGGGCGTCGACGTGCTGATGATCACGGGCGACAGCGAGGCGGTCGCCCGGAGCGTCGCCGACGAGCTGGGCCTGGACGACTTCTTCGCCGAGGTGCTGCCCGACGAAAAGGCCGACCGCATCAAGGAAGCGAAGGAGGGCGGACGCCGCGTCGCCATGGTCGGCGACGGCGTCAACGATGCGCCGGCCCTGGTGGCGGCCGACGTGGGCATCGCCATCGGGGCCGGGACGGACGTGGCGGTCGAATCGGCCGACATCGTCCTCGTCCGGTCCGACCCGCGGGATGTCGTCGGGATCGTCCGCCTGGCCCGTGCCAGCTACGCCAAGATGGTGCAGAACCTGATCTGGGCGACGGCCTACAACGCGGTGGCGATCCCGCTGGCCGCGGGGGTGCTCTACGGCGTCGGTGTGGTCCTGCCGCCCGCCGTCGGGGCCATCATCATGAGCGTCTCGACGGTGATCGTGGCGATCAACGCCCGGCTCCTGGGCCGGAAGAAGGAAGGACTTCGCTCGTCCGATTCCTGAGCGACCGGCGGGTCGTCAGGCGGGCGCCGGGAAGAGCATCGCCTCGGCGAATCGCATCTGGAAGTCGGCTCGGCGCGACAACTCGAGGTGCTCCACGCCGCGGGCGACGTCCTCGGCCGTTCGGCGGAGTCCCCGGTTCACGAGGAGCATCCGTGCCCCCGCCCCGGCGGCGTTGCCGACGAAGCGGACCCGCTCCAGGGGCAGGTCGGGGATCAGGCCGATCGAGCGGGCCCGCTCGGGCCGGATGAGGTTCCCGAACGCCCCCGCCAGGTAGATCCGCCCCAGGTCCTCCGGCCCGGCGCCGAACTCCTCGAGGAGCGTCGCGATGCCGGCGGCGATGGCACCCTTCGCAAGCTGGACCTCGCGAACGTCGCGCTGCGTCAGCAGGACCGGACCACCGGAGCCGCTTTCGGCCTCTCCGGCGAGGACGAACCCGACGTCGCCGTCCGCCCCGACAACCCGCTCCGCCAGGTGGGGCCGATCCGTCAGCTCCGCCGCCGACCGCATCGCACCGGTCGGTTCGATCACCCCGGCAGCGAGAAGAACCGAAACCGCGTCGATGAGCCCCGTGCCGCACAGGCCCACCGGCGGCGCTTGCTCGATGGTGTGAACGAGCAGACGGTCGCCGTCGAGATCGACGCGGTCGATGGCCCCCGCGGCGGCCCGCATGCCGTAGCGGATGCGGGCCCCCTCGAAAGCGGGCCCGGCGGCGGTCGAGCAAGCCACCAGCCGGTCCCGCGTCCCCAGGACGATCTCGCCGTTCGTCCCGATGTCGATGGCCATCGCCAAGCCGTCCCCCTCGTGCATGCCGGTGGCCAGGATGACGGCGACGGTGTCGGCGCCGACGAAGCCGGCCACCAGCGGGGCCATGTAGAGCTGCCCACGGGGGTGGACCTTCAGGCCCAGCGGACGGGCCGGTTCCGCATGCGGCAGGGCCGAGACCGCAACGAACGGCGCCCTGCCGATCGCGTCGACCGGCAGCTTCCGGAGCAGGTGGTTCATCGTCGTGTTGCCGACCGCCACGATCTCGCAGACGGCCGAAGGCTGGACGTGGGCCCGGCGGCAGGCCTCGGCCGTCATCTCGTTGATGGCCTCGACAACCAGGCTTTGCAGCCTGGCGAGGCCCCGCTTCTCGCGGCCGCAGTACTCGATGCGGGCGACCACGTCGTCACCGTACGCCGTCTGGGGATTCGTCCGGCTCGAGACGGCGACCACCTCGCCCGTGCCGAGGTCCACCAGATACCCGGCCAGCGTCGTGGTGCCGACGTCGACGGCAAAGCCGTAGCAGGCCGCGTCGTGCGTCGGGCGTTCCACGTGGATCACGTCGTCGCCCAGCACGAGGGCGGCGACGCGGAAGTCGGACGCCCGGAGCCGCCTGGGCAGCTCGCGAAGCAGCTTCGGATGCACCGTCAGGTCGGCCAGCCCCTCCTCGGCCAAGGCGTCGAGGAGCCGCTGCTCGTCGGCCCGCTGGTCCGAAACCGACGGCTCCGGCAGGCGAAGGACGACCTTCCGTCCGTTCGGATCCAGCGGCACCTCGCGGCCGATGCCCTCGACGAGGATCTGCTGATCGACCAGGCGCGACGCCTCCGGGATGACCACCCGGAGGCTGCGCGTGATACGTTGCTGGCAAGCGAGCCGCATGGCCCGCCGGATCTCCTCTCCGGAAAGGACACGCGCGGAGACCTCGGCCGGCGGGGGCGGGTCGTCCGGGATGACGACGCGGCAGCCGCCGCAGGTGCCCATCCCGCCACACGGAGAGTTCAGAGGGACGCCGGCCGCCCGGGCGGCGTCTAGGATCGTCGTCCCGTGGACCACGCCCACCGTCTGACCGCCCGGCTCGAAGGTGACCGTGTGCGTCGGTTCGGCCATGAGGGGGCTTCCACCGCCAGGAACACGCGAAGGGGAATCATAGCACGGGCCGGGCGTGTTGTCGAGCCGCAGCTCTCGATGGCCTTCGTAGGCGAACAGTTGAAGCCGACCCGACGACCCCTATAATCGGCGATGCAATGCGGAAAGGAGTCACCGGTGAAGCCCGCGACTTTCACGGCGCCCGAGCGGTTCGTCTTCGGCGTCGGATCGTTCACCACGCTCGCTGAGGAGGCACGCCTCTTCGGCACCCGGGCCGTGCTCGTGACCGGCCGGAAGGCCCTCGCCAAGGCGGGCATCACGGACCGCTGCGCGGCCATCCTGCGGGACGCCGGACTCCGCGTGACCCTCTTCGACCAGGTGGAACCCGAACCCGACGTCACGACCGCCGACCGGTGCCGCGAGGTCGTCCGCGAAGCCGGCGCCGAGATGGTCATCGGCCTGGGCGGCGGCAGTGCGATGGACGTCGCGAAGGTGGCCGCCGGCCTGGCGGGCGAGGCCGCCGAGACCCGGGCCTTCCACCACGGCGAGGTGCCCACCGCCCCCGGCCTGCCCATGATCGCCGTCCCCACGACGAGTGGCACCGGCAGCGAGATGACCAACAACGGGGTCCTCAAGGACCGTGCGGCCTCGTACAAGGCCAGCATCCGCGACCCGTCGTTCGTGCCGCGGCTCGCCCTGGTGGACCCGGAGCTGACCGTCCCGTGCCCGCCGTTCGTGACGGCCGCCAGCGGCGTGGACGCGTTCGTCCAGGCGGTGGAGTCGTACCTGTCGGTAAACGCGACCCCCCTGACGGAGGCCATCTCGTTGCGAGCCGTCCAGGAGATGGCCGCCGCCCTGCCGGAGGTCGTCCACCGGGGGGACGAGGTCGAGCTTCGGACCCACGCCGCCTGGGGGAGCGCCATGGCGGGCCTGGCCTTGACGAACGCCGGCCTCGGGGTGGTCCACGGCATGGCCCACCCCATCGGGGTCCGCTACGACGTCCCGCACGGCCTGGTGTGCGGGGTGCTGCTGTCGGCGGCGCTGGAGTTCAACCGGGTGGCCGCCCACGGGAAGTACCTCGTCCTGGAGGGAATTCTGGAGCACGACCCGTCGGAATGGTCGCTGGAGCTGCTGGCGGAGTGCGGCCTGCCGACGACGCTGGCCTCCTACGGCCTGTCGGCGGAGGCGTTCGAGGCGATCGCCGAGGAGAGCCTTCCGAGCGGCTCGACCAAGGCGAACCCCCGCCCGGTGGCCAAGGAAGACGTCATCGCCCTGCTGGAGAAAGTGGCCTGAGGAGCCCGCCATGGATGAGCCCGTCGCGACGCGAGACGAGATCCGGGCGCTCGACCGCCACGCCATCGAGACGCTCGGCGTGCCGGGCATCGTCCTGATGGAGAACGCGGGGCGGCAGATCGCCGAGCAGGCCCGCGAGATGATCCGCGAGGCGGGCGAGCAGGTCGTCGTTCTGGCCGGCAAGGGCAACAACGGCGGCGACGGCTTCGTCGTTGCGCGGCACCTGACGCTGGACGGCGTGCGGGCACGCGTCTTCCTGCTGGGGCGCACCGAGGACGTCGACGGCGACGCCGGCGTCAATCTCCGCATCCTGGAGGCCCTGGGCGTGGAGGTGGTGGAGGTGCCCGACGATCCCGGCGCGGCGGCCGAGAGGCTCACGCCCGCCCTGGCGAAGGCGGACCTGATCGTCGACGCCCTCCTAGGCACGGGCACCCGGGGCGAGATACGTCAGCCCTACGCCACCGCCATCGAGGCGATCAACGGGGCCGAGGCCGCACGCGTCCTGGCCGTCGACATCCCCAGCGGCCTGGAGTGCGACTCCGGCCGACCCCTCGGGCCCACCGTCCGGGCCACCCGGACGGTCACGATGGCGGCGGTCAAGGCGGGCTTCCGCGAGGAGACGGCCCGCGAGTTCGTCGGGGAGGTGGTCCTGGCCGATATCGGCGTGCCTTTCGAGCGGATCGCTCCCGGGCCAGACAGCGAGGAGGGGTAGGCGTTGGCGAAGCGGCTGTTGGTCTTGACTCGCCATCGGGAGGGAGCGCCGTTCCGGCAGCGGATCGAGCCGTATCTGGCGGCCCTGCGTGACCGGGGCATCGCGGCGACCGTGGCCGAGCTGCCCACGGGCCTCCTGGCCCGGCGACGCGAGATGCTCCAGGCCGACCGCTTCGACGGCGCCCTGCTGCACCGCAAGACCCTGACGGCGTGGGACCAATCGGCCCTTCGCGATGCGAAGCGGATCATCTACGACTTCGATGATGCGGTCATGTGTCAGGCCCGAGACCCGTCGGTGCCCCACGGAGGCCGGCTGCGCCGGTTCCGGCGGACGATCGGCGAGGTGGACGTGGTGATCGCGGGCTCGCCCGTGCTGGCCGAGCACGCCCGCGAGGCGGGCGCCGAGGACGTCACCGTCATCCCGACCGGCCTCGACACGCGGAGCTACCCCCGAAAGCAGACCTACGAGACGGCCGGACCTGTGCGGCTCGTCTGGATCGGCAGCGAGAGCACCCTGAAGCAGCTCGAGAGCCGGCGGTCGGTGCTGGAGGTGATCGGCCAGAAAGTCGACGGGCTGGTGCTTCGGGTCGTCGCGGACGCGCCGTTCCAGGTGGAGAGCCTGGCGGTGGAGAACCGCCCGTGGAGCCCGGAGGTCGAGGCCCGGCTGCTGGCCGAGTCCGACGTCGGCGTCGCCCCCATGCCGGATACCCCCTACACCCGGGGCAAGTGCGGCTTCAAGGTGCTTCAGTACATGGCGGCAGGGCTGCCGGTGGTGGCCAGCCCGGTCGGTGTCAACGCCGACTACGTCAAGCCCGGGGAGAACGGTTTCCTTCCGCGGACGGGGGACGAGTGGGCAGAAGCGGTCCGGCAGCTCGCCGAGGACGTCTCGCTGCGGGAGCAGTTCGGCCTGGCGGGGCGGAAACGCGTGACCGAGGAGTTCGACTTCTCGGTGCTGGCCCCGAAGTTCTGCGACGTCGTCGAACGGGCCCTGGACTGAGGCCGCACCGCCAGCCGCTGCGCGATCTGCGGAGTCAATCGCGGTGGGCAGGAATGCCCATGGCGTTTCCTGGCTCGGCCCGCTGTCCGAAAACGCTGCTTCGCGTCTCTGCCTCAGGACCCCACGAAGCGGGCCAGCCGATCGAGGCCTTCGGTGATCTGCTCCATGCTCGTGGCGAACGAGAGGCGCACGCAGTCGTCGTCGCCGAACGCCGCACCCGGCACAACCGCCACGTGGGCCTCTTCCAGGCACTTCTCGGCGAAGGCAACGCTCCGGGGCCCCTCGACCGGGCCTCCCAGGACCCGCCCGTACGTCCCGCTGACGTCCGGAAAGGCGTAGAACGCCCCCTGGGCCCGGACGCACCGGACGCCCGGCATGGCCTCGAGCCGCTCGGCCATGTAGACGCGTCGGCGGTCGAATTCCTGGTACATCGCCCGGACCGCTTCCTCGGGCCCGGTCAGGGCGGCGACAGCGGCGTACTCGGCGATCGACGTGGGGGCGGAGGTCGACTGGCTCTGGAGGCGGCCCATGGCGGAGATGACCTCGGCCGGCCCGGCGGCCCACCCGATCCGCCACCCCGTCATGGCCCACGTCTTCGACGCCCCGCCGAAAGTGATCGTCTGCTGCATCAGACGCTCGTCCAGGGCGGCGAACGAGCAGGTCTCCACGCCGTCGTACACCAGCTCGTTGTAGATTTCGTCGCTGAAGACCCAGACGTCGCGGCCGACGACCACCTCGGCCAGGGCGGCCAGCTCGTCACGAGTATAGACGACGCCCGTCGGATTGGAAGGCGAGTTCAGGACGACGCCCCGCGCCCGGTCGCCCATGGCGGCGTCGAGCTGGGCCGGGGTGATCTTGAAGCCCGCATCGGACCGGGCCTCGACGACCACCGGCTCGGCCCCACAGAAACGGATCTGTTCGGGGTAACTGACCCAGTAGGGCGCGGGGAGGACGGCCTCGTCGCCGGGCTCCAGCGTCGACAGGAACGCCTCGAACAGGGCGTACTTGCCCCCCGTCGTGATGATGATCTGGGAGGGCCCGTAGGGTAGGCCGCACTGGCGCGCGAGATAGTCCGAAACGGCCTGCTTCAGGCCCGCCAGCCCCGAAGCGGGGACGACGTAGCCGTGGTGGCCGTCGCGGATGGCCTGGATGCCCGCCTCGCAGATGTGGTCGGGCGTGCGGAAATCCGGCTCGCCGGCGCCGAAGCTGACGACGTCGACCCCGTCGGCCTTCATCTGCTTGGCCTTGGCGCTGACGGCGAGGGTCATCGAGGGGCGGATTCCGGCGACGCGCTGGCTGATCTTCATCGGACAGGTCCTCTCTCGGATGCCGCGACTTATTAAGCAGGGCCCACCGGCGGCCCTGCGGCGGGAGCATCCTAGCGGCACGGCAGGGCGGCGTCCAGAGGCATCGGCGAGGGGGCCCGCTCGCCCCGCGCGCGAAGCACGCGACGGGCCGCGTATGACCCGCCGCGTGCGAGAGCGCAGGATGCCGGCGCCGGATCCTGGATCGCAGGTCCGGGGGTTCCGCTACGGCAGCCCCGGACTCAACCTTGCCCGGCGATACCCACCAGCCCGAGGAACCGGTTCAGCGACAGGATCGGGATGCCGTAGTTCTGGGCCTTGGCCATTTCGCCGATGTAGGCCTCGAACGCCCGGCGAGCCCGTTCGTAAGCCTCCCGCTGGGCCGGCGGGGCTTCCGCGCCCGGCGGCGACAGCACGGTCGGCTCTTCGCCCGTCACAAGGTAATCCGTCTTGACGCTGAGGCTGTCGTCGATCCGCCCGCCGTACTGCTGGATCAGGCCCTTCAGGCGCTCCGTATCGTCGCGGCCGTCGTCGTCGATGTCGATCTTGCCGACCAGGCGGAAGCTCATCCGCCGGGTCCGGTCGTAGACCGGGTTGATGAGGACGTCTCCCGCGACGACGGGCCGGTCCTGCTCGTAGACGCGGAGCTCGCTGGAGGCGCCCAGAATGCGGACGACGCGGGCCTGGGCCTTGGGCGCCGCGCCGGGCAGGCCGATGGTGTTCTCCCCGAAGATGGAGAACGTCAGCCCGAGCAGGACGCCATCCTGCCGGCCCAGGTCGCAATAGGCCACGTTGCCGAACTCGGCGACGCGGACGATTTTGCCGTCGATGTCGACCTCTTTGGGGGCCTCTCTGAATTTCTCGAGGCGTTCGCGTATCTCGGCGAGCTGGTTGTTCAGGCTGTTGACTTCGAGTCGGAACTTCTCCTCCTGGGCGAACTTCTCGCGCCGGTCGGCCAGTTGCTGGTCCTTGATCTGCTCGATGTTGGCTTCGAGGGCCTGGATGGTGGCGAGGGCGGAATCTCGGGCGGCTTCGAGCCGCCCCTTCTCGGCCTGGTGGGCCACCACCTGCTGCCGAATGTCCTCGGCGTACTGGGCCTTGGCGACGTCCAGCTCGGCGAGGCGAGCGTCGAGCTGGTTCTGGAGCTCGACGAGACGCTTGGCGTCCTCGTTGATGTTCCCCATCAGGTCGGTGATTCGGTCGCTCAGGACATCGAGGGCCGCCTGGACGCTGCCGGCCTTCTCGCCCTGGCCGCCGGCCACCTGGAAGCTCGTCATGAGGGTGTTGTTGGCGGCTTCGAGCCGCTGGTTGGTCCGGGCCCGTTCGGCCGAGGCGGTCAGGCGCAGCTCGCGCTCGGACTGGTTCTGGAACGGGTCGGCGGTCAGCACTTCGAGGAGCTGGTGAATGTCGGCCTCGTATGCCTTGGCCAACTCGTCTCTGGCGTTCACGACATCGACGAGGTTCGTCGTCTGGAGCTGGGGATAGCGGCTCGTGAGGTCCATCCACAGGTCGGCGTTGATCTCCGCGGCCCGTTCGATGCGGGCCTCGCCGAAGACGTAGACCCGCTCGGTGGACCACTTGTTGTAGGCCAGGATGAACAGGACCGCAAACACGAGCGTCAGGACGACGAAAGCGATCAGCAGGTACAGCAGATAGGGACTGGCGCGTCGGGCCTGGATCGTTCGCCTGGCCATAGGAAGACCTCCGTATCAGTGGACAACCGACCGGCCGGGTGGCCTCACCCCGCCGGGCCGGAGCAGGCGGGAAACCGCACGTTACCGCCCCCGTAATCGCCGGTAACCCTAGGTCGGGCCACGGTTTTTGTCAACTCAAAAAGCCGTGCGTCGCCCCCCCCGGCTCGGAGGTCCGGTGCCGGCCTGCCCGGCATACGGTTATACGGCCGAAGCACCGGCCGGCGCAGACAGCGAACACGCCGCCGCCCCTGCCACACCCCAGGCGTCAGCCGTTCAACCGGTCAGTTCAAGCCGGCGGAGGACCGGACGTTTCTACTTTGCGTTGCCATGCGGTCGGCCGAGACTTGACTTGCCCCTCGCCCCGCCTTAGCATGCCCCGGTCCGGGCCCTTTCGGCCGGGCCCTCCTGTCACCCGAGGATGCCCAGGACGGACCCCGCACGCATGCCCCCGCGGCTCTACATCATCGATTCGCACGGGCAGCTCTACGCCAGCTACTACGCCATCAAGGGCCTCACCACCCCCAAGGGGGAGCCCATCGGGGCGGCGTTCGGCTTCGTCTCGACGCTCCTGAAGGTCCTCCGGGAGGCGGACCCCGACTACCTGGTGGCCTGCTTCGACAGCCGGGGCCCGACCGTCCGTCATGAGGAGTACGCCGACTACAAGGCCCAACGCAAGCCCATGCCGGAGGACCTGCCCGCCCAGATCGCCTACGCCCGGCGGATCCTGGACCTTCGGGGGGTGGCGTCGGCGGAGGTGCCGGGCTACGAGGCCGACGACTGCATCGCCGCCCTCACCCGGCGGGCCCACGACGCCGGCTTCGAGGTCGTCATCTGCACCCGCGACAAGGACCTCGAGCAGCTCGTCGGGCCCGGCGTCCGGATGCTCGACACGAAGAGCTTCGACATGCTCGACGAGGAGGGCATCCGCGAGAAACGGGGCGTCGACCCGGCCCGGATGACCGACGTCCTGGCCCTCATGGGAGACGCCTCGGACAACATCCCCGGGGTGCCCGGCGTCGGCGAAAAAAACGCCGTCAAGCTCATCTCCGAGCACGGGTCGCTCGACGCCCTGCTGGAGAAAGTGGACCAGATCAAGGGCAAGCTGGGGGAACGGCTCCGGGAACACCGCGAGGACGCCCTGAAGAGCCGCGAGCTGGTCCGCCTACGCGCCGACCTGCCGCTGGACCTCGACCCGGCCGACTGCCGCCTGCCGGACGACTACGACCGCCAGGCCCTCCTCGACTGCTTCCGGGAGCTGGGCTTCAATCGGTTCATCGAGGAGTTCGACCTCGAAGGCGACGGCGGGTCGGCCGGTGGAATCCAGACGCACCTCGTCGAGACGGAGGAGGCCCTGGAGCGGCTCGCGGCCGACCTGGCACGGCAGGACGCCTTCGCCTTCGACACCGAGACGACGGCCGTCGACCCCCGGCGGGCGGGGCTGGTGGGCCTGAGCTTCGCCTGGACCGACCGCGAGGGCTACTACGTCCCGGTCCGGGCCCTGGAGAGCGGCCGCTGCCTCCCGCTGGAGAAGGTCCTGGAGACCCTCGGACCGGTCCTCGCGTCCACTGACCGGCTGCTCGTGGGACAGAACCTGAAGTACGACATCCTCGTCTGCCGGGCCGCCGGCCTGGAAGTCGCCGAGCCGCTGTTCGATACGATGGTGGCGGCCTACCTGGTGAACCCGGGGCGGCGGGAGTACGGCCTCGACGCCCTGGCCCTGGACTACTTCGGCCACAAGATGGTCCCCCTGACGGCCCTCCTGGGCGAGAAAAAGTCGGACCGGACGATGGCCGAGGTGCCCGTCGAGGCGGCCGCCGAGTACTCCGTCGAGGACGCCGTCATCACGTGGCGGCTGAAGGGCCGGCTGGAGGCGGAGATGGAGGAGGCGGGCCTGGCGGCGCTGGCCCGCGACGTCGAGATGCCGCTCGTGCCGGTCCTCGCGACGATGGAGGAGACGGGCGTCGCCATCGACACGGGCGTCCTGGAGGACATCTCGGCGGACCTCGGGCGGCGGCTCGACGGCCTGGAGCGGGAGATCTACGAGGAAGCCGGCCGCGAGTTCCTCATCAACTCGCCCCGGCAGCTCGCGGAAGTCCTCTTCGACGAGATCGGCCTGAAGCCCTTGAAGAAGACGGCCAGCGGGGCCCGGCCCTCGACGGCAGCCTCGGTGCTGGAGGAGCTGGCCCACCGGCATGCCCTGCCCCGGCTGGTCCTGGCCTACCGCCAGCTCGCGAAGCTCAAGAGCACCTACGTCGACGCCCTGCCGCAGCTCGTCGACCCGGAAACGGGGCGGATCCACACCTCGTTCAACCAGACGGTGACGGCAACGGGGCGCCTCAGCTCGTCCGACCCGAACCTCCAGAACATCCCCATCCGCACGGACGAGGGCCGGCAGATCCGCCGGGCGTTCGTCCCGGGGCACGACGGGTGGGTCCTGATGGCCATGGATTACTCCCAGATCGAGCTGCGGATGCTGGCCCACTACAGCGGCGACGAGCAGCTCGTCCGGGCGTTCCACGAGGACCGAGACATCCACGCCTTCGTGGCCGCCCAGATCCACGGCGTCGACGACGAGGCCGACGTGACCTACGAGATGCGTCGGGCCGCCAAGATCGTCAACTTCAGCCTCATCTACGGCAAGACGGCGTACGGCCTGTCGCGGGACCTCGGGATCGGCGTCGGCGAAGCCGAGCAGTTCATCGACGAGTACTTCGCCCGGTACCAGGGCGTCCGGGCGTTCACGGCCGAGGTCCTCGAACGGGCCAAGCGCGAGGGCCACGTCACGACCATCCTCGGCCGCCGCCGGTACGTCGAAGGCATCGACAAGATGGACCCGAAGCGGCTCAACTTCCCCGAACGGACGGCCATCAACACGGTCATCCAGGGGTCGGCGGCCGACCTCATCAAGGTGGCGATGAACCGGATCGCCCGGCGGATCCGGGACGAGGGCCGCCCGAGCCGCCTGCTCATCCAGATCCACGACGAGCTGATCTTCGAGACGCCCGCCGGCGACGCCGAAGAGGAGGCCGGTTGGATCGCCGACGAGATGACCGGGGCCCTGGACCTGACGGTGCCCCTTCGCGTCCATACGGCGACTGGCAGGAACTGGATGGAAGCCGAATAGGCCGCGAGGACCCCGCCGCGGGCTTGTCCGCCGAAGCCGGCAGGGCGAAGGCCGAAGCAGCGGGCTCGAAGGATAACCCATGAAGCAGCCCGCGCCCGTCATCGGCCTCCTGGGCGGCATCGCCAGCGGCAAGACGCTCGTCGCGGGCCAGTTCGCCGAGCTGGGGTGCGAGGTCGTCGACGCCGACGCGATCGTCCACGAGCTGCTCGCCGAAGGGCCGATCCGGGACCGCATCCGGGAAGCGTTCGGCGAAGAGGTGCTCGATCCGGCCGGCCAAGTCGACCGGGAGAAGCTCGGGCGGGCCGTCTTCGGCGACCCTGAGAAGCGACGGCAACTGGAGAAAATCGTCCATCCGCCCACTATCGAACGGATTCGCCAGGCCGTGGAGGCGGCCCGACGGCGGGCCGGCCGGCCGGCCGTCATCCTCGATGCCCCCCTGATTCTCGAAAAAGGACTGGACAACCTGTGCGACCGGCTCGTATATATTAAGGCAGAGGGACCGCTCCGGCAGGCCCGTGCCATGCGGGCGCGCGGGTGGGACGCGTCGGAGCTGGCCCGTCGTGAAGGCACGCAGCTTCCCCTAAAGTCCAAGCTCGAGCAGGCCGATTACGTCATAGAAAACCGTTCCACGCCTGAACGCTCCTTTGACCAGGTCCGCTCGATTCTGTCGCACATCCTGAACCCATGAGGTCCGCGAACGGGCCCCAGCCTATACCTGCCGAAAAGACCCAAGACACACGTCCGCCGTTCATTCCGAAATGAGGAAGACCCGATGGCCAAGACCACCAGTTCCCAAAAGGACCGACGTACCGCCCACGGCCGCGACCGCGACAAGGGACGCTCCGAAGGGTTCGACCAGGAGGCCCACAACCGCTACGAACAGGCCAAGCGGAGCGAGCTCCACATCGCCGAGCTCCAGAAGATGACCGTCGCCCAGCTCCACGACCTGGCCCGGACGGAAGGCCTGTCGGACTACGCAGGCCTGAAGAAGCAGGACCTGATCTTCCACATCCTGCGAAACCGCGTCCAGGCCAACGGACTGATGTTCGGCGAGGGCGTCCTGGAGGTGCTGCCGGACGGCTTCGGGTTCCTCCGGTCGCCCGACTACTCCTACATGCCCAGCCCGGACGACATCTACGTCAGCCCGAGCCAGATCCGCCGCTTCGGCCTGAGGACGGGCCACATCGTGGCCGGCCAGATCCGCCCGCCCAAGAACGACGAACGCTACTTCGCCATGCTCAAGGTCGAGGCGATCAACTACGACAACCCCGAGCTGCTGCCCGAGAAGGTCAACTTCGAGGACCTGACGCCGCTGTTCCCGGACGAACGGCTCCTCCTCGAAACGACGCCCACCGAGCTGGACATGCGCGTCGTCGACCTGATCACCCCCATCGGCAAGGGCCAGCGGGGCCTGATCGTCTCGCCGCCACGGGCCGGCAAGACCGTCCTCCTCCAGAAGATGGCCAACGCCGTCCTGGCGAACAAGCCCGAGTGCGTCGTCATCATCCTCCTGATCGACGAGCGGCCCGAGGAGGTGACCGACATGGAACGGGGCGTCCCGGGGGCCGAGGTCATCTCCTCGACCTTCGACGAGCCCACCAGCCGGCACGTCCAGGTCGCCGACATGGTGATCGAGAAGGCCCGCCGCCTGGTCGAGTACGGCAAGGACGTGGTGATCTTCCTCGACTCGATCACCCGACTGGCCCGGGCCCATAACGCCGAGGTGCCGCACTCGGGGAAGATCCTCTCCGGCGGCGTCGACGCCAACGCCCTCCAGAAGCCCAAGCGGTTCTTCGGGGCGGCCCGCAACATTGAGGAAGGCGGGAGCCTCACGATCCTCGCCACGGCCCTGATCGACACCGGCAGCCGGATGGACGAGGTCATCTTCGAGGAGTTCAAGGGCACCGGCAACATGGAGCTCCACCTCGACCGCCGGCTCATGGACAAGCGGGTCTTCCCCGCCATCGACATCAGCGCCTCCGGCACGCGGAGGGAAGAGCTGCTGCTCGACCCGGAGGAGCTGAAGTTCGTCTGGACGCTGCGGAAGGTCCTGACGGAGATGAACGTCGTCGAGGCGATCGAGCTGTTGCGGAAACGGCTTGAGAAGATCCAGACGAACGCCGAGTTCCTCCTCTCGATGAACCTGACCTGATCGCACGAGGGCTCGAAGCCCACGGGCAGCGCCCGGTGGGCCGGCCATGGCGTGGCCCTACGGCGGGGCACCACGAAAAAGGCCCTCGCCCCCTTCGAAGGGGGCGAGGGGCCTTTCGCGTTCGGTCCCCGGCCTCGGCGGTCGCCTACATGGCCTGGAGGCGGGTCACGTTCTCGGCTTTGGGGCCCTTCGGGCCGTCGACGAGCTCGAACTCGACCTCCTCGCCCTCGGCGAGGGTCTTGAAGCCGGTCCCCGAGACGCCGGAATAGTGCACGAAGACGTCCGCGCCGCCGTCCTGCTCGATGAAACCATACCCCTTCTGTTCGTTAAACCACTTGACCTTGCCACGCGCCATCAGCCTGACTCCTAACGTTTTCCCGGTCGCTTCCTGGCCTCGGTCCGTCACCGGGAAGCCTGACGCGAACCGACGGCCACGGGCCACCCCTCGGCCCGCCCCCCCTCCGGCCGCACGGCAGCCGTGCGACCCGAGGAAACCGATACCCTAGGGGCCGCCCCTATGGCCTGTCAAGCCGAATGCGATCCCGGCCCGGCCCCTTGATTCGGCCCGTCCGGGCGGCTAGCATGTCCCCGGAATCGCCCATGCGAATCATCGCCGGCCACCATCGCGGCCGCCGCCTCGACGCACCGGAGGGGCTGGCCACACGTCCCATGACCGATCGCGTCCGGGAGAACCTGTTCAACCTGATCTCGGACCACGTGCCGGACGCCGTTGTGCTGGACCTTTTCGCCGGGTCGGGCGCCCTGGGTCTGGAGGCCTTGAGCCGCGGGGCGGCCTGGTGCACTTTCGTCGAACGGGCCGGACCGGCCGCCGAGACGCTCGAAACCAACGTCTCGGCGCTCGGTTTAGAGGGTCGGGTTCGCATCGAGCGGCGCAACGCCCTGCACCCCGGCGAATGGGTCCGTCCGCCGGAGGCGGGGCCGTACACGCTGATCTTCGTGGACCCGCCCTACCGGCTGACCGCCGATGCCGGGGGGCGGGCCGAACTGGCCCGGATGGCAGGCCGGCTGGCGGACCTCGGCGTCCTGGCGCCCGGGTCGGTGGCCATGCTCCGGGCGGAGCGCAGCACGGACGTCGACGACGCCCCCTGGCCCGGCTTCGCGACGTACGACGTGCGAAGCTACGGGACGACGACACTGCACCTGATGCGATATGGCGTCGCGGACGCGGGGCCCCATGGCGGCCCCAGGTAGCTTCCGGGCCCGCCACGACGGTCTCGGGGCGAGCCGGCGCCGCGCGTGTTCCTGGACGGACGAAGCCGCGAATGACCCGACTCGACGCCCAGAGCCCGACGAAGTACCGGTACCTGGACCCGGAGACGCTGGCCCGCCTGGGCCACATCAACGTCGTGGCCCGGACGGTCGTCGAGGGGTTTATCACGGGCCTCCACCGGAGCCCCCACCGGGGCTTCTCGGTTGAGTTCTCCGAGCACCGGCCCTACTCCCCCGGCGACGAGTCGCGCCATCTCGACTGGGTCGCCTACGCCAAGACCGACCGCTACTACGTGAAGCAGTACGAGCAGGAGACGAACCTCCGGTGCTACGTCCTGCTCGACTGCTCCGGGTCGATGGATTACGCGAGCAGCCGCGGGGCCCTGACGAAGTTCGATTACGGGGCGTTCCTGGCGGCGACGCTGGCCTACCTGATGACGCGGCAGCAGGACGCGGTGGGCCTGGTGGCGTTCGATCACGAGGTGCGGCTGCACATGCCGCCGGCCACCTCGCCGGCCCACTTCAACGAGATGTGCAAGCGGCTGGAGGGGCTCTCGACGGGCGAAGTGACCGGCCTGGCCCGCCCGTTCCACGACCTGGCCGAGATGATCAAGCGGCGCGGCCTGATTATCATCATCAGCGACCTCTACGATGAGGAGAGCGAGGTCATCCGGGCCATCCAGCACTTCCGCCACAAGAAGCACGGCCTGATCGTGTTCCACACGTTCGACGCGGCCGAGCTGGAGTTCCCTTTCCGCAAGCTGACCCAGTTCGTCGACCTGGAGACCGACGAGCGGTACCAGGTGGACCCGAAGGCCGTGCGGGAGGCCTACCTGGCCGAGCTGCGGGCCTTCATCGACCGGTACAAGAAGGCCTGCTCCGACGCCGACATCGAGTACGTCCTGACCGACACGAGCGTGCCGTACGAATTCCTGTTGCGGTCGTACCTGGCCCGCCGGCAACTGTTCCGTCAATCGGGGACCCGCCGATGACGCCCCTGGGACAAGCGCCGTTCGTCTCGTCGTGGTGGCTGGCGTGGCTGGCCGCCGGGGCGGCGGCCGCCGCCATCCCGGTGGTGATCCACCTGATCCATACGGCCCGGGCCCCGCAGGTGCCGTTCCCGACGCTTCGGTTCCTGAAGTCGGCGGCCGAAAAGACTGCCCGCCGGCGGCGGCTGGAGAACATTCTCCTGCTGATCTTGCGGATGCTGCTGTTCGCGGTCCTGGCTTGGGCCCTGGCCCGCCCGTTCCTGTCGGAGGAGTTCGGCCTGTTCGCGGCGGAGGGGCGCGGCGCGGCGGTCATCGTGCTGGACAACTCCTACTCGATGAACGTGAGCCACGGCGGGCGGACCCGCCTGTCGGCCGCCAAGGCCGAGGCCCGCGAGGTCCTCGACAGCCGCTTCAAGCCGGCCCGGGCCGCAGTGCTCCTGACGAACCCCGGGCCGGACCCGGTCCCAGACGACCTGACCGCCGACCGGGCCCGCCTGTTCCAGCGCATCGACCGGGCCGAGGTTTCGAGCGCCCGGGCCGACCTGCCCGGCACCCTGAAGAAGGCCTATGCCCTCCTGGCGAAGGCCGACGCCGCCGAGAAACGCCTCTGGATCCTGACGGACCGGCAGGCCCTCTCGTGGCAGGGCCTGGCAGACCTCGGCGAACCCGCCGAGCATCGCGACGTCCCCGTGGCCGTCATCCGGCCTACGGAGCCCTCCTACACGAACGTCGCGGTCGCCGACGCCCGCATCACGAGCCGGAGCCGCGTCGTCGGCATGCCTGTCCGGTTGGAGGTCACTGCCCGAAACGCCGCCCCCGGGCCGGAGAAGCGGAACCTGCTGCTCTTCGTCGACGACTTCGGCCAGGCCCGGCACAAGGAGCCGGTCGAGCTGACGGCCGCCGGCACACCCGGCTCCACGCGGACCGTCGCGATGACGCACGTGTTCGAGCGGCCCGGGCCGCACCGGGTGCTCGTGGCGTTCGAGGGGACCGACTCGCTGGCCCTGGACAACTCGCGCCGCATCGCCGCCCAGGTGGCCGACCGCATCCCGGTGCTCCTGGTGAAGGAGCGCCACGCCGAGGTGCCCTTCCAGGACGCCGACTACTACCTCGTCCGGTCGCTCGACCCGATCGGCGCGGGGGGCGACTTCCCCTGGGCCATCCGCCCCTCCGAGACCACGGCCGACAACCTCGACCCCGGAGCGATCGCGAACTACGCCGCCGTCTTCGTGAACGACATCCGCTCGCCGACGGCCGACCTGGCCGAGGCCCTGGCCGACTACGTCGCTTCCGGACGAACGCTCGTCGTCTTCCTGGGGCCGAACGCAAACATGGACGCCTACAACAACCGGCTCGTCCTGGGTCTGGGACACCGCGGGGGCCTGCTGCCGGCACGGCTGAAGGCCCGCATCGGCGACGCGGTCCTCAAGAACGAGGTCCAGAAGGTCACCATGGTCCGGGAGCGGTCGCCGTACCTCGAGGGCCTCGTCGACTCGGCCGAGATCTACCAGGGCGTCCTGGTCTACGAATACTACCGGACCGAGGGGGAGCACCCCGACGCCGTCCTGGCCCGGCTCGACGGCGGCGACCCGTTCCTTCTTCACAAGCCCTTCGGCCGGGGGCACGTCCTGATGTGCACCACCACCGCCACCACCGACTGGACGAACTTCCCCGTGCGGAACCTGTTCCTGCCCCTGATGATGCGGGTCGTCCACCTGGCGGCCCGGGGCGACCACGAGCGGGCCAACCTCCTGGCCGGGCAGACCTTCGAGACGAACCTCTACCCGGAGGTCGCCGAACCGGTGACCGCCGAGATCACCGGGCCACTCGGGCCGGCCGGGGAACCCGTAACCGAGCAGACGGAGACGGTCGCCGCCGACGGCCGCAACCTCCTGCGGTTCGAGAAAACCTGGAACCTGGGCTACTACGCTTACCGGGTGCCCCAACGGGCCGGCGTCGAGGGCGTGTTCGCCACGAATGCCGACGGCGGCGAGTCCGACCTTTCGGAAATCGACGAGGAGACGCTCCGCCGCGAGATCGGCGCCCGCGAGACGCACGTCGCGTCGGGCTTCTCCGAGCTGGTCCGCCGGTTCGAGTCGACGGCCCGGCGGGAGCTGTGGCAGTACTTCCTGATCGGCTGCCTGTGCCTGGCGGTGCTGGAACCGCTGGTGGCGAACTGGCTTCGGCCCGACCGGCGGGCCACCGCCCACCCGACGCCGGCCTCCCGCGCCGCCGCCGCTTGAGCCGCCGCGTCAGAACCCACTGCACAAGGAGCCGGCCATGATCACCGTCGAGAAAGTCGATGACACCACCTTCCGCGTCACGGTCGAGGACGGGACGACCACCACGCACACCGTCACGCTCAGCCCGGCTTATCATGAGAAGCTGACCGGCGGCCGGGTCGAACCCGAGGTCCTGGTCGAGAAGTCGTTCGAGTTCCTGCTCGAGCGGGAACCGAACACGAGCATCCTCCGCCAGTTCGACCTCCCGCTGATCGGCCGCTACTTCCCCGAGTACGAGCGGACGATCCCCGGCATGCTGAGCGGGTCCAAGTAAGTCTTGCCAAGTCGCGGCGCCCCGGGTCTCCGTGCCGCTGCGTTCTCGGGCCGCTGAGCGCGGTCGGCACGGAGACCGACCGCGCAGAGCTCATCTGAACCCGCTTAGACTCACGGCTTCTGCCTTTCGGCTTTACCCCCCTTCGGCCGCGCGGTATGTTCCCCGCCCATACCGGAGCGAGGCCATGACGACCCAGCGCGAGCTAGCCGAGCGGGTGGTCCGCACCCTCCGCGAGGCGGGCCACGAGGCCCTGCTGGCCGGCGGGTGCGTTCGCGACCTGCTCCTGGGGCGGGTCCCGAACGACTACGACGTGGCCACCAGCGCCCGGCCCGACGAGGTCCTTGCCCTCTGGCCGAAGGCCCTGACGGTCGGGGCGGCCTTCGGCGTCGTCATCGTCATGGACGGATCGCTCCGGACCGAGGTGGCGACGTTCCGGGCCGAGGCGGGCTACTCCGACGGCCGCCGACCCGACGAGGTCCGTTTCACGGACGCCCGCGAGGACGCCCGCCGGCGCGACTTCACCATCAACGGCATGTTCCTCGACCCGGCGAACGGCGAGGTGCTCGACTTCGTCGGCGGCCGGGCCGACCTGGAGGCGGGCCTCATCCGCGCGATCGGCGACCCCGCGCGGCGCTTCGCGGAGGACCACCTGCGGATGCTGCGGGCGGTCCGGTTCGCCGCCGAGCTGGAGTTTCGGGTCGAGCCGGAGACGGCAGCGGGGGTCGCGTCGTTGGCCGAGAAGATCGCCGGCGTCAGCGGCGAACGGGTCCGCGACGAGCTGGCCCGCATTCTGACGGCCCCGCCGCGCGGCCGGCGCCGGGGCCTCGAGCTGGCCGACGAGCTGGGTCTCGTGCCCGTGCTTCTGCCCGAGGTCGCAGCCCTGAAGGGCGCCGAGCAGCCGGCGACCGCTCACCCGGAGGGCGACGTCTTCACCCACACGCTGATCTGCGTCGAGAAGCTGCGGGAGCCGACGTTCGAGCTGGCCCTCGGGGCGCTCCTCCACGACGTGGGCAAGCCGGCGACGTTTCGGCTGCGCGAGGGGCGGATGACGTTCTACCGGCACCAGGGCGTGGGCGAGGAGACGGCCCGCCAGGTCGCCGGCCGGCTCCGCCTGAGCACGCTCCAGCGCCGCCGCGTCGCCTGGCTCGTCAAGAACCACATGCTGCTGATGCACGCCGACCGGATGCGCGAAGCGAAGCTCCGGCGGCTGTTCGCCCACGATGGGTTCGACGAGCTGGCCGAGCTGTACCGGGCGGACTGTCTGGCCTCCGGGGGGAAGGCCGCTGACTACGAGCAGGTCATGGCCCGCTACCGGGCCCTGGGGGAGGAGGAGGTCCGGCCCGAGCCGCTCGTGACGGGTCACGACCTGATTGCCCTCGGGGCCGAGCCGGGGCCCGTCTTCAAGGAGGTGCTCGACCGGGTCTATGACGCCCAGCTCGAGGGCCGCGTCGCAACGAAGGACGAAGCCCTGGCCTTGGCGCAAGAGGTGCTCGACGAGTCATGACGTCGTCCGACGTGACCACCGTGGAGGCCGAAGGCGGCTACCTGCCACTCGACACCGCGGGCCGGCCCATCACGCCGAGCCGCCTCCGGCGGGCGATGCGCCTCAACATTGCCGTCGGTGTCGGGGGGGCCGCCTGGCACGCCATCTGCGGGCCGGGCATGGTCCTGACGGTCTTCGTCCGGAACCATCTCGGGGCCAGCGACACCCAGCTCGGCCTGCTGGTTTCGCTCGCCCTGCTGGCGGCGCCGTTCAACCTCCTCGGGACGCTCATCTACGGTCAGCTCCGCACCCGGAAGACGTTCTGGGCGGTCGCCGCCACCATCCATCGGCTCTACGCCTTCGTCCTGGCGGGGGTGTCGGTATACGTGGCGCGCGGCGGGGCGCAGGGGCTGGGGACGAAGATCATTCTCGGTGCCGCCGCGGTCAGTTGGGTCATGACGACGCTGTGTTCGTCCGGCTGGTGGTCGTGGCTGGCGGACCTGGTGCCGGAAAACATCCGCGGCTCGTTCTTCGGCCGCCGAAGCTCGCTGATCGGCATGGTCAACATGCTGTGGCTCCTGGGCGTGACCAGCGCCCTCGACGCCTTCAAGGTCGTGAGCATCTTCTACGTCTACGCAGCGGTGTTCACGATCGCCGGGATCGTGGGCGTCGCCGACATCCTGGTCCACTGCTTCATCCCGGAGCCTCAGCGCCACCCCGACGAGCCGCGCATCACGTGGCGCGAGTTCACCGAGCCGCTGCGGAACCGGAATTTCCTCTTCTTCGCCTTCACGGTGGGCCTGTGGGGGTTCTCGACGGGGGTCTTCGGCCCGTTCATCTGGCCCTACATCACCTCGGCCGACGGCGCCGGGGCCCCCCAGACGTGGATGGGCATCACGAACAGCATCCATCAGCTCATGGCCATCGCCACGGTGCCGTTCTGGGGCATCGTCATGGACCGCCTCGGCCGCAAGCCCGCCGTCCTGATCGGCTCGCTGTGGGTGGCCATGCGGATCGGGTACGTCATTATCGGCCCGGCCAACTATTTCTTCGTCCTGCCTCTGATCGCCCTCTCGCAGGGCCTGCTGGCGCCCGGCTACAACACGGGCATCCAGCAGCTTATGCTGACCCTGGCCCCGCCGCGCAACCGCACGACCTACGTGGCGTGGTACTCGGCCACGGTGGGCATCGTGGCGGCGGCCGGGCCGACGGCGGGGGGCCTCCTGAAGGACACGCTCGGCGAGGCGACGCTCCAGGCCGGGCCGCTCGCCCTCTCGCCCTACCACGTCGTCGGCCTCACGTCGCTGGCCCTGTGCGGCCTGGTGTTCCTCCTCATGGCCCGGGTCCGCGAGGGCGAGCAGAAGCCGATGGGGTTTGTCATCTCGCGGCTCGTCACGCCGAGCATCTTCCGGACGTTCTTCAACATCTTCACCATCGGCGGGGCCCCGACGAGCGCCGGCGCCGCCCGCGGCCTGCGGACCATGGAAGGGGCGGCCAGCCACCTGGCCGTCGTCGACGTCCTCGGGCGGCTCGACGACCCGGACGTCGAGGTCCGCGAGGAGGCGGCCCGGGCCCTCGGCCGTATCGGCAGCCCCGACGCCGTCGACGCCCTCATTGCGAGGCTACGCGACCCCGGCTCGACGATCCGTCCGCCGGCGGCCCGGGCCCTGGGGCAGATCGGCGACCCCCGGGCCGTGCCGCACCTGGTGGAGGGTCTGTCGGCGCCCGACGAGGCCCTTCAGGAGGCGTGCGCCCAGGCCCTGGGAGAGATCGGGGGCCGCGAGTCCGTCCGCCGTCTCCGTCGGCTCATGGACGAGAAGCGGACCGAGCGGGTCCGTGTCATCGGGGCCGAGGCCGTCTCGAAGCACGGCGTCATCGAGGCGGCCTGGGAGATCCTTCCCCACATGCACCGGACGAGGAACCCGGTCCTGAGGCGCCAGCTCGCCATCGCCATGGGCAACCTTCTGGGCGAGCCGGGCGAGTTCTACCAGTACCTGACCGGCGAGCAGAGCCGCGAAGGGGCGCTGCTGGGCCGCCTGTTCCGCGGGGCCAGAAAGACGCTGGCCGACCTTCGCCGCGCCGTCCCGGGCCAGAACCACGAGACGGAGACCGGACGGCCGCTCGTGGCCGAGCTGGAGCGGGTCCGCGGCCTGATCGAGGGCCAGTCCTACCGGGCGGCCGTCGACGGGCTCTACCAGATCATCGGGCGGTTCGCGCGGATCACCATCGGCCAGGAAGGGCCGGACGACTTCGTCCTGGACTACGCCTTCGCCCACGATGCCAAGCTGGGGCTGGGCCTGTGGTTCGCGACGGAGGTGCGGCACCGGATGGGGCAGGTCAGCGACGCCGAGCTGCTCCAGATCGACGCTTTGCTGGGGGTCTACTTCCTGAGCGCCTACCGGCCGCCGGCCCCGTCTGTGTAGGCGGAGGCCGACCGGTCCGGCCGGGGGGAAATCAGACCTTCTGAAGCAACAGACAGGCGTTGTGGCCGCCGAATCCGAAGGCGTTGCAGGCGGCCCGCCGGATGGGCATCTGGCGGGCCTGGAGCGGCACGTAATCGAGGTCGCACTCCGGGTCGGGCGTCTCGAGGTTGATCGTCGGCGGGGCCGTCTGGTCGCGGATCGCCAGGGCCGTCACGATGAACTCGACGCCCCCCGACGCCCCCAGCAGGTGCCCCAAGCTCGACTTCGTGCTCGAGACGGCCAGTTTCCGGGCGTGGTCGCCGAAAACCGTCTTGACGGCCTTCGTCTCGGCGACGTCCCCGAGGGGCGTGCCCGTGCCGTGGGCGTTGATGTAGTCGACGGACTCGGGCTCGGCCCCGGCGTCCTCGAGCATGAGCTGCATGGCCTGGGCGGCCCCGGTGCCGTCGGGCTCCGGCTGGACGATGTGAAATCCGTCGCCGCTCATGCCGAAGCCGGTCAGCTCGGCGACGACGTCGGCGCCTCGCCGCGTGGCGTGCTCGTACTCCTCCAGGACGATGATGCCGGCCCCCTCGGCGAGGACGAAGCCGTCGCGGTCGGCGTCGAAGGGGCGGCTGGCCCGCTCGGGCTCGTCGTTGCGGGTCGAGAGGGCCTTGTTGGTGCAGAACCCGGCCAGCCCCATAGGGGTGAGGGCGGCCTCGCTGCCCCCGGCGATCATCACGTCGGCCTCGTCGTTCTGAATGACCCAGAAGGCCTGGCCGATGGCGTTCGAGGCGCTGGCACAGGCGTTGGCCACACCGGCGTTGGGGCCCCGGACGCCGTAGTGGATGGAGATCTGGCCGGCGGCGGCGTTGATCATGAGCTTGGGGATCATGAACGGCGAGACCCGCATGGGGCCCTTCTCCAGGAGCCGCCGATGCTGGCTCTCGTACTCCGACAGGCCGCCGATCCCGCTGCCGACCATCACGCCCACGCGGAACAGGTCCTCGGCCGCGAGGTCGAGACCGGCGTCCTCGACGGCGTCGATGGCGGCCACGACGGCCATCTGGCTGAACCGGTCCATGTGGCGGGCGTCGCGCGAATCGATCCGCCGGGCGGGGTCGAAGTCCTTGACCTCGCCGCCGATCTGGGACTTGTAGTCGGTGACGTCAAAGGACTCAACGCGGCTGATGCCGGACTCGCCGGCAAGCAGCCGCTTCCAGAAATCCTCGACGTCCTGGGAAAGCGAGGTGACCAGGCCGAAGCCGGTCACCACGACGCGCCGGGGCATGGCTTACAAGCGGGCCTCCACATAATCGATCGCTTGGCCGACCGTCTGGATTTTCTCGGCATCCTCGTCCGGGATGCTGATGTCGAACTCGTCCTCGAACTCCATGACGAGCTCGACGGTGTCCAGGGAATCGGCGCCCAGATCGTTGACGAAGCTCGTCTCGCGCGTGATCTGGGCCTTGTCGACACCCACCTGTTCGGCCACGATCTCAATGACTCGTTCGTCGGTCGTGGACACCGGTTCGTCCTCCCACCTCGTGCTGGGTTGCCCTGCGAAAAGTTGCCTCGATCGGTGCCTGGGCGGCCCGTCCCCCCCGGCGTCAGGTCGCCATGCCCCCATCCACCGTGAGCACCTGCCCCGTGATGTAGGCCGCGTCGTCGCCGGCGAGGAAACAGACGGCCTTGGCGACGTCCACCGCCTCCCCCATCCGTTTCATCGGGATGGCCGCCAGGGCGTTCTCCTTGGCCTTCTCCGGCAGGACGTCGGTCATCTCGGTCCGGATGAACCCCGGGGCGACGGCGTTGCAGCAGACGTTCTTGCGGGCCAGCTCGCGGGCCACCGTCTTCGTAAAGCCCACCACGCCGGCCTTGGAGGCCGAGTAGTTGGCCTGACCCGGATTGCCCACCAGGCCCGAGACGCTCGCCAGGTTGACGATCCGCCCCGCCTTCTGGCGGACCATGTACTTGGCCGCGTGCTTCGTCATCAGGAACGTGCCCTTCAGGTTGACCGTCAGGACGGCGTCCCACTCGTCCTGGGTCATCCTCAGGAGCAGGTCGTCACGGGTGATGCCGGCGTTGTTGATGAGAATGTCGATCGACCCGGTCGCCTCGGCCACCTCGTCGATCGTCTTCTCGACCTGCTCTTCGTCGGTCACGTCGGTGACGTAGGTCCGGACCTCGGCGGCCCCTTGCATCTGGGCGGCCGACTCCTTCAGTGCGTCCTCCAGGACGTCGACCATGACGAGCCGGGCCCCGCCGGCGGCCAGGAGGCGGCCGATCTCCAGGCCGATCCCCCGGGCGGCACCCGTCACGATGGCCGTCTTGCCCTCGAAGCTCATGCGGTGCCTTTCCCCTGAAGGGCCCGGATGTCGTCGATGGCGCCGACGTTGTCGGCGGCCCGTCCGATTCGCCGATCGACCCGCTTCAGCAGGCCCGTCAGGACCCGCCCCGGGCCGATCTCGACGAACCGGTCGAACCGGTCGGCGATGAGCCGCTCGATGCCCTGCTGCCAGCGGGTCGGGCTGTCGACCTGCCGGGTCAGGAGGTCCTTGACCTCGACCGGCCCGCCATAGTAGTCCCCCGTGACGTTGGCCACCACGGGGAACTGAAGTTCCTTGGTCCGGAGACCCTGGAGTTCGGGGGTCAGCTTCTCGCGTGCGCTCGCCATGAGCGGCGAGTGGAACGCCCCGGCCACCCGGAGCGGCACCGCCCGCTGGGCCCCCATGGACTCGGCGACTTCGACGGCGCGGTCACAGGCGGCCTGCTCACCGCTTAGGACGATCTGGCCCGGGCAGTTGTAGTTGGCCGGCCAGATTCTACCGGCCTCGCGGGCCGCCCCGCAAATGTTTTCCGCCGTCGGCTCGTCGACACCGATCAACGATACCATGCCGCTCGGCGCCGCGTCGCAGGCCTCCTGCATGAACCGGCCGCGAAGGTGGGTGATGCGGACGGCGTCGTCGAAGTCGATGGCCCCCGCGGCCACGAGGGCGGTGTACTCGCCCAGGCTGAGGCCTGCCGCCGCGTCCGGCCGGCCCAGGCCCGACCCGACGGGGGTCTCTCGCAGGGCCGCCAACATCGCCAGGCTCGTCACGAGGATGGCCGGCTGGCTGACGTCGGTGGCGGTCAGGCGGTCCTCGGGCCCCTCGAAACAGACCTCCGAGAGCTTCCATCCGAGGATGTCGTCGGCCCGGTCGTAGAGTGCCCTGGCGGCGGTGCTGGCCTCGGCCACGTCGCGGCCCATGCCGACGGCCTGGGCCCCCTGCCCCGGAAACAGGAACGCCATCTTGCCCATACGCTGGTCCCCCGTCGGCCCCGGTTCGCTGCCCCGGGCCGATTGCAGGGCGACAGTGTACCGTCCCGTCGGCGTCCGTCCAGACGAAAAAGGCGGCCCCCTCAAAGGGCCGCCCCGCGCCGGACGAGGGCTGTCACCGCAAAACAGGGCTGCTTTGTCAACTTCGCCCTCATCCACAAGGGCCGTGGCGCGGTGCCCAGCCGTGGGGACCGCGCGGTGGGCAAGACTGCCCACCTCGCTCGTGCAACCGGCGACGCCCGCCGGTTGGAACTGACCGACTGAGCGGCTGACGCCGGGGGGCCCCTAGGCGGCCGCGCCTCAGTTGGGAACGGGGCGGGCGTGGGCGATCTCGTCTCGGCCGACGACCCTGACCTGGTGCGGCTCCAGCGTGACGACGGCCATCGTCTCACCGGCAAGGGTGACAAACTCCACGTCGTACCCCTCCGCGTCGCCATGCACCAGCCCTACCGTGCCAAGGTCGCCGGCGCGCAGACCCTGGTCCGGCAGGTCTTCCATCAGCACCACGATCTCGTGTTCTTTCATCGCTTCGCTCCCTGCCTGGGGTAGGCGGTTACCAGCCGGGGCGTCGTCTCGCCTTCTTCGATGAACCATACGGCGCGGACCTCCGGCCTGGTCGCCGACGGGGTATCAAGCGCCCCGTCTATAATCTACTTCGTTCCGAAGCGTGTTTCAGCAATCGCCGCGACCTCATGCGTCTCAGCGTGGGAGATCCGGGCCGTGGCCTCCGCTTGCCAGTTTTCGGCGGTGACGCCGTAGCGCCTGAAGAAGACAGCCTTTCTCTGACCGCTCGGGTGTGTTTGCGAAAGAAGATACGCGGTGACCTTGCTCGGTGGAACTGCGGCTTTCGGCAAGCCGGGCAGCTTCACGTCTTGCCCCCCGTACCTGACAGCAGCACAATATTAGACGCGTTCAGTGCTTGACGACGGCGGCGGCCCACGTCAGGCCCCCGCCGAAGGCCACCAGGATGACCACGTCGCCGGGGCGGACCTCGCCGGCCTGGCGGGCCTCGTGATAGGCCATCGCACAGCTCGCCCCGCCCGTGTTCCCGTACTTCGCGATGTTCAGGAAGACCTTCTCCGGCGGGAACCCCATGCGGCTCGTCGCGGCGTCGATGATCCGCGTGTTGACCTGGTGCGGAACGACGAGCCGGACCTCCTCGACCGTCAGGTCGCACGCCCGCATGCAGTCCTCGATCAGCTCCTGCATCTTGTAGACGGCGAACTTGAAGACCTCGCGGCCGCGGATGACCATGTAGTGGCCGCGGTCGTCGACCGTTTCGTGGGAGGGCGGTCGGCGCGAGCCGCCGGCCGGCAGGACCATCATCTCGCCGCCCGACCCGTCGGCGTGGAGCGTCGTATACAGGATGCCGGTGTCCGGCTCGTCGGAGGCCTGGACCACCGACGCCCCCGCCCCGTCGCCGAAAAGCACGCACGAGCTGCGGTCGGCGTAGTCGGTGATCTTCGACAGGCACTCGGCGGCGATGACCAGGACGTTGCGGGCCTGCCCCGCCAGGACGTTCGCCCGTGCCTGGGCCAGGGCGTAAACGTTGCCGCAGCAGGCCGCCGTCAGATCGTACGCCCCGGCCCGGGTGCACCCGAGCCGGTCCTGGATCCAGCAGGCGGTGGCGGGGAGCGTGTTGTCGGCCGTGATGGTCGCGCAGATGACGAGGTCGACGTCCTCGGACCGGACGCCGGCGTCCTGGAGGGCCTGCCGCCCGGCCGCCACCCCCAGATCGCTGGTCGCCTGGCCGTGCTCGGCGATGCGTCGCTCCTTCATGCCGGTCCGCTGGGTGATCCAATCGTCGTTCGTCTCGACGATACGGGCGAAGTCCTGGTTCGTCAGGACGCGTTCCGGCACGTACATACCGGTGCCGACGATCTTGGCGGATCGGACGACGCTCACCGTCAGGCTCCTCGGAGTTCGGCGATCGCTTCGACGATTTCCTGGTTGGCGTGGGCCCGGGCATAGGTGGCGGCGGCCCGGAAGGCGTTCGCGATGGCTCGGGCCTGCGAGTTGCCGTGACAGATCACCACCACCCCGTCGACGCCCAGCAGGAGGGCCCCGCCGTATTCGGCCGCGTCGTGGCGCCGCCGAAGGTCGGCCAGCACGGGCTTCAGCTCGGCGGCCACGGCGGGCACGCTGAGCTTCTTGAACTCCTCGCCGATCACCTGGAACATGTTCTCGGCCAGGGCCTCGACCGTTTTCAGGACCACGTTGCCGACGAACCCGTCGCAGACGACCACGTCGAACCGGCCGTTGAACAGGCCCCTCCCCTCGGCGTTGCCGCAGAAGTTCAGGCCGGACCGGTTGAGGAGGTCGCGGGTCTGGCGGGCAAGGTCGTTGCCCTTCGCGCCCTCTTCGCCGATCGACAAGAGGCCAACCCGGGGGGCCTCGACGCCGACGATCTTGCGGGCATAGATGCTTCCCATGACGCCGTACTGGAGAAGGTGGACGGGCCGCGAGTCGACGTTCGCCCCGGCGTCGATCAGCACGACCGGCCCGTGGAACGTCGGGAACACGACGCCGATGCCCGGCCGCCGAACGCCCGGCAGGCGCTTCGCCACCATCAGGGCCGCCGCCACGAACGCCCCGGTGTTGCCGGCGCTGATGGCGGCGTCGGCCTGGCGGTCGGCCAAAAGCTTCATGGCCCGGCGGATGGAGGAGTCAGGCTTGCGGCGGACGGCCTCGACGGGCGGATCGGCCATGCCGACCCGTTCGGAGGCGTGGACGATCCGCAGCCGGTCGGCCCCCTCGGCCCCCGCCTCGGCCAGCTCGGCCCGGATGGCCGGCTCGTCTCCGACGAGCACCAGCTCGTCGTCGGCCAGGGCCTCGCGAGCCGCCAGGGCGCCCCGGACGACCTCCCTCGGGGCGTAATCCCCACCCATCGCGTCGATCGCCAGGCGCACGCCGCTACTCCTCCTCGACCTCCATCGCCTGCCGGTCGTGGTACCAGCCGCAACTGCCGCACACCGTGTGGGGCAGGTTCGGGTGGCCGCACTGGCGGCAGAGGACCGTGGGCACGGGTGAGAGCGCGTGGTGCGAGCGGCGCTTCCGCTTGCGGGTCTTCGTGGTTCGCCTCTTCGGAACGACAGGCATGCCGTTCTCCTTTCGCTGTTCGCGCGGTCCGTCGGCCGAGCGTGCCGCGCAGGCTTCGCCGCGCGGCACGCTCGGCCGACGCGAAAGTCCCGAATCCTAGCCACCGGCCCCACCCCGGTCAAGCCCTGAAGGGGCCTGCCTTCGATACCCATGCGGCGCGAGGCGACCGGCGAACGAGGATGGGCTGCCACTCAAGCACCCTGCGAGAGCTGCTTGCGAAGCAGGTCGGGCACCTTCTCCAGGGCCGTGGGGATGGCCTCGGGGTCCTTGCCGCCCGCCTGTCCCATGTCGGGCCGGCCGCCCCCGCCGCCGCCGAGGAGCCTGGCCACCTCGCCCACGAGCTTCCCCGCATGGACGCCCCGCTCGACGAGGTCCGCCGTCGCCGCGGCGACGGCGCCGACCTTCCCTGCCTCGGCGCTGACGAGGACGACGGCGACCGACCCGAGCTTCGACCGGATCGCATCGCAGGCCTGCCGCAAGGCCGCCACGTCGGCCCCCTCCACGCGGGCGGCAACCAGCTTCACGCCGTCGACGTCCCGGGCCTGGGCCAGAAGCTCGTCCAGGCCGCCCCGCTTCGTCAGGCTGCGGGCCCTGGCCAGTTCGTTTCTCAGGTCGCGAACCTGGCCCTGGAGGCCCTCGATCCGCTCCACGACGCCGTCGGGCGTCGTCTTGAGGAGGCGGCAGATCTCGGCCAACCGCTGCTCCTCCTCGTGCAGATGGTGGAGGGCCGCCAATCCCGTGACGGCCGTGATCCGCCGCACCCCTGCCGCCACCGACTCCTCCCCGGCGATCTTGAACAGGCCGATCTGGGAGACGGCGTCCAGGTGGGTGCCGCCGCACAGCTCCTTCGAGAAGTCGCCCACCGAGATGACGCGGACCTTTTCGCCGTATTTTTCGCCGAACAGGGCAATCGCGCCGCTTCGGCGGGCCTCTTCGATCGGCATCACGTCGGCCTTGACGTCGGCCCCGACGAGCACCTTCACGTTGACGAGGTCCTCGACGCGGCGGACTTCCTCCCGCTCCAGGGCCGTCGGATGGGTGAAGTCGAACCGGAGCCGCTCCGGGGCCACCTCCGACCCGGCCTGGTGGACGTGCTCGCCGAGCACCTCGCGGAGGGCCCACTGGAGGAGGTGTGTCGCCGTGTGGTTCCGGGCGATGGCCAGCCGACGCGGGGCGTCGACCTCGGCCCGGACCGTCTGCCGCCGCTCGATCCGGCCGTGCTTGACGGCCGCCAGGTGCACGATGTAGCCGTGGTCGAGCACGGTGTCGGAGACGGTCGCCTCGCCCGTCTCGGTGACGAGCCAGCCGGTGTCGCCGACCTGCCCGCCGGCCCGGGCGTAGAACGGCGTCTGGTCCAGGAGGACCTGGGCGTCCTGGCCCGCCTCGGCCGCCGGGACCCATTCGTCGCCGACGAAGAGTGCGTGGACGCGGGCCTCGACCCGGCTGGTCTCGTAACCCACGAAGGCCGTGTCGAGGTTTTCCCGGCCCAGCCGGTCGAGGGCCTGGTCCGAGAGGGCCTCCCGCTTGAAGACGATGGCCCCCTCGCCGAAGGCCGACCCCGCCCGGGACTCTTCGCGCCGGGCCTCCATGGCCTTCTCGAACCCCTCACGGTCCAGCGCGAGGCCCTCCTCGCCCAACCGCTGCTCCATAAACTCCAGCGGGATGCCGTGCGTGTCGTAGAACTGGAAGACCAGCTCGGCGGGCATCGCCTCGACGCCCTCGGTCTTCAGACGGTCGACGGCTTCCTCGAACTGGCGGACGCCGAACGATTCCTTCATGGCGGCGGCGAAACGCGACTCCTCCGCCTCCAGGATGTTCGCGATCGTCTTCTGGCGGGCACGCAGCTCCGGGTACGCATCGCCCATCGTGCTCTCGACGGCCGGCACGAGCCTCGCGAGGAACGGCTCGGAGAGGCCGAACCGCCGCCCGTCGAGGGCGGCCCGGCGGATGAGCCGGCGCACCACGTAGCCCCGGCCGAAATTCTGCGGCAGGGCCCCGTCAGCGATGCAGAAGGCGATGGCCCGGACGTGCTCGGCGATGCGGCGGAGGCGCCGGGCCACCTCGTCGGGCGAGCCGGGCCGGTAGTCCTGGCCGGCCGCCTCGGCCGCCGCCGCCACAATGGGCCACATCACGTCGATGTCCATGTTCGTCGGGGCGGCCTGCATGATGGCGGCCATCCGCTCCAGGCCCATCCCCGTATCGATGTTCTGCGACGGCAGGGGCACCATCCTGCCGCCTTCCTGCCGGTCGAACTGCTGGAGCACCAGGTTCCACACCTCGACAAAGCGGGCCGAATCGTTCTCCGGGGTCGTCTCGTGGCCGCGGTGGGGCTCGGTGTCGATGAGAACCTCGGTACACGGGCCGCAGGGGCCGTTAGGGCCCTTGGAGGGGGCCGACTCGGGCCAGTAGTTCTCCTCCTCGCCGAACCGCCAGATCTGCTCCTCGGGCACGCCGACCAGGCCGTTCCAGATCTCGAAGGTCTCGTCGTCCTCCTCGTAGATCGTGATGTGGAGGTTCGCCGGGTCCTGGCCCATTTCCTCCAGCATGAACTGCCAGGCCCACTGGCAGGATTCCCTCTTAAAGTAGTCGCCGAAGGAAAAGTTGCCCAGCATCTCGAAGAACGTCATGTGCCACCGCGTGACGCCGACGTTCTCGATGTCGCCGGTTCGGAGGCACTTCTGGCACGTTGCGGCCCGGTTGAACCCGGCGGGCTTCAGGCCCAGGAACTGCTCCTTGAACTGGTTCATCCCGGCCCCGGTGAAGAGGAGCGTCGGGTCGTTGTGCGGAATGAGCGAGTCGGAAGGCACGATTTTGTGCCCCCGTTTCTCGAAAAATCGGAGAAATCGGCCCCGGATTTCGTCGGTTTTCACGTCTGGCGTCTCCACTCGCCACGTCGCGCAGGGGCCGGCCCTCTGAAGGCACACCCCGCCCCGCGGGAATGTCTCATGGTAGCCTCGCGCCGCGGCATTTCAAGCCCAAGCCGCCCTCGAGCCCCCGGAGCGGGGGCTTCGGGTTACGCGTGGAGGCGACGACGGCTTCGCCAGCCGGCCGGCTTACTCCGGCCGGAGCAGCTCATACCGCCGCACGTGCTCCCACCGCCCCTCGGTAAGCTCCCGGCGGAAGGCCTCGACCCCCTCGGCGGCCGCCGGATTACCCCTCAGAAGGGCCTCTTTCGCCTCCCGTGCCCCCCGGACGTGGAGCAGTTCCAGGACGAGCTGGGCCTCGGGGGACGCCGGGGCCCCGGCGGCGAGCCGGCGGGCATCCCCGGGATCCATCGTCAGGAACTCCTGCATGAGGCGAGGGCGATAGACGTCCGGCCGGGCGGCAATCAGCTTCTCCAGCCAGGCCACGGCGTCCCGCCGCTCCCCCTTCTGAAGGGCCAGCATCGCCCGATGGTAGTACGAATCCGGCCCGGCCCGGCCGAAATCGACCTCCTCGCCCCGCTCCCACGCCACAAGACCGCGCAGGTAGTCGGCATCCGCGTGGTCCGCCGGCAGCAGGGCCAGGGCCTTCGAGACCAGATCAAGGTGCCCCAACCGATACGCACATCGCGCGTAACTCATCGTCCGCTCGACGTCCGCCGCCTCCCCCGCCTCCACGATGGCCCGCAGCGGCCGCAGCGCGTTCTGCGGCGAAGGCACCCCGTGGTTGCCTGCGATGGTCTCCAGCTCGGGGCGGTGCTCGCCGCCCAGTGGCCGCACCTGCTCAGCGTATGCAAGGCAGACGTCGCGATGAACGAGCGGGAACGCGACGTCGACGACCTGCTCGCCGTCGAGTTGGACGACCAGCCGCTTCGCGCCCTTCCCCCGCAGCGGGGTGTCCGGCCCCACGGGACCCCGCGCCAGGGTCCTCCCCGCCCCGTCGGTCACCTCGGCCTCCGCCTTGCGCGGCGAGACCATCGCGAACCTGCCCTTCGACTCGTCTACGGCGATGGCGACGTCCGCGTTGGCATAGTCGACCCGTCCGATGCAGCGGGCGGCCCAGAACGTCAACGTCATCTGTGTCGGGACATACGGATCGAGGAACCAGCCCGAGTGCTCGAACACCGGGTTCGTCCCGCGCCAAAGCTCCAGGAACCCGCCCTCGCCGCGCGGCGTGTAGAGCTTCATGCCGGGCACTGACTGCGGGTCGCCGAAGACGAGGCAGTTCACGTCCCGCTCGGGCGAATACACGCCGCAGAAGCCGTAGTCCGGCAAGACTGCGAAGTGCGATACGCCGACGTACCGTTCCTGGCCGCCTGGGGCCTTGAACGCGTCGAAGCCGTTCGCCCCGTGCCCCGTAACGTACCCCGCCGGGTAGAGGACGTGCCGGCCGTCGTAGCGGGCCGCCTCCATCAGGACGTTGACCCACAGGCGGCTGGAGCGCCGCAGGGGGTTCGGGTTGTCCACGCGGTAGGTCACGCAGTAGCGGGTCTCGCCGGGCCGGAGCGTCACCCAGCCCGAGAGGGTCCGCTGGGAGTACCGGCCGTAGCGGGCCAGCTCGCGGCGGTCCTGGTGGTGGGCGAAGCGCATGTTCATGGCGACCGTCGCACTGCCGTCCTCGCCGCGGACGAGCCGATACCCCGCCGGCTGGAGGGTGAACATGCCGTGCTCGTGCGAGGGGAACGACGGCTCGACATACCCGGCGGTCCAGGCCAGGTTGCCCTTGATGACCTGCTTCTCGTAGGCCCGCGGGTCGGGGCTGCCCGCCAGGGACACGCAGCCCGGCGTGTCTTCACGCCGGGCGAAATCGCCCCCGGCTCGGACGCCGGGGCCCAGGTCCAACGCGTTCCACACCCGCATGCCGAGCGTCGGCACGACCTTGACTTCCAGCCGGCCGTTCGAGAGCGTCACGACGGGAAAGGTCGCCTCCTTCGTCTCATAGACCGAAGCGCGGGCCGCGTCGAGCTTGCCGCGAAGGCGCTGGTAAGCGGAGTCCTCGAAGAGGGCCTCGCGGCGGGCCCGCCGGTAGGCGTTCCACTTCTCGCTCAGGGCCTGCGCACGAGGCGACTTGCGCTCGTCCCTCGGCAGCGAACGGACCTCGTCGTAGGCGGCCCGGGCCGCCTCGTATTCGGCCGCATGGGCGGCGTCGTATTCGGCCTCGAAGGCCTTAGTCCGGGCGTCGAGTTGCTCCTGGATCGGTCCCAGGACCGACCTGGGCGGGTCGGCGGGATAGTTCGTCGTCTCGGCCATCGGGGCGATGCGGATCGGATGGGTCACCGTTTCGACCGTCACCTCGACGGGGCGGGCGGCCTGGGCCCGCAGGGGGAGACTTGCCGCGGCAACCATCCCCAGCAGTATGACGGCCCTGTGGCGTCGCTTCACGATGGGCCTCCTCCCGGTCGCTGGTGGCCGCTTTCTTCAGCTTCACGGGCCCTCCACTGGGCGAAGTCGAGCATCCGGCGTGGGGGTCGGTACTCCCCTCGGGTCGCCGCCAGGAACTCCTCCATTCGCCGGGCCGTGCCCGGCTCGGCGGCCAGGGCCTCGTAGGCGGCCTTCGCTTCGCCGGCACGCTCCGGCCGCCCGGCCTTCGCCAGGGCCTTCCAGAGGACGTACTGGGCCCTCGGGTCGGCGGCAGCCCCCATGGGCCGCGGCGACTCGGTCCGCGTGGACGCGGATGGGCCCTTACGCGGGACGGCTGCTGGGCGTGCGGGCCATTCAGTGGCCAGGACCTCGGCCCGCTCAAGTGCCGCCTCATCGCCGCCCTGCTCCACCGCCTCCAGCCAGGCCAGGAGCAGCCGGGCCTCGCGGTGCTGGGGTCGGGCCTCGACGAGGGCCCGCAGATGCTCGATGGCTTGCGGCGTCCCATGCCTCTCACCCAGCCCCCGAAGGGCCAGGAAGTACCGGGCCGGCGGGTACGGCCTGCCGGAGGCCAGGGCGTTCTCGAACGCCGCGCCGGCAGCTTGCCGAAGGCCCTGTTCCAGCAGCGTCGCCCCGAGGAGGTGCCAGGCCTCGCCGTCCTCCGGGTCACGCCGGACCGCCCCGAGCAGGGCCGCGGCGGCCGCGTCGAGCGACCCGGCCCGGTAGAGCACCCGGCCCCGGCCGGTGGAGTCCTTCGCATAGCCGCCGAGGGCCCCGCGGTACTGGCGGCCCATGGAGGCGGAGTCGCCCATCTTCTCCTGGCTCTCGGGCCGCGAGGGATCGAGGGCACGGCGGATACGTTCGTAACGTTCCTCGTCCGGGCCGATCTCAAGCGGCAGCCGCACGTCGACGAGCATCTCGTCGCCTGCGACGACGCGGACCCGGCCGCCGTCGCGGCCCTCGGGCAGGCTGAACCGCGCCGGGCGCTCCGGGCCGCACGGCTGCGCCGGGCCGAGAGGCTTCCCGTCCAGCTCGACGCGGACGGCGTCGCGCGGCCGGTATGTCACGAGCTCGATGCGCGGCTCGTCGGCGTCGAAGGCTGCTCTCAGCGCCGCCCGGTCGTTCGCATAATCCACCTTGCCGATCCCCTCGACGAGGACGTAGCGGGCAGACCACTCGAACGCCTCGCCCGGCCCGATCCAGTTCTCGACCTCCTCGAAGATGCTGTCGGTGCCGGTCCAGAGCTCGACGGCGGCGGACGGCTTGGCCTCGCCGGTGAAGAACTGCTTCGCGCCCGGGGCAGCGCCCGGGTCGGCAATCCGCAGGCGGTTCACCCCGACCTCGGGGTACCACAGGCCCACGAACGGGTGCCGGATGGCCCATCCGAAGATGCTGGCGCCGCGGGGGTTCTTCGCCATGTGCTCGGCCTCGGCGTCCCAGGGGCGGAAGTCCTTCCCGCAGTGGCCGCTGACGTGGGCCGCCGGGAAGATCCACTCGGTCCGCGTCGGGCCGCGGGCGTTCTCGCGGTCGTGGATGACGCCGGCTTTCGTGTGGTGCCGCGGAAAGAGGGCGTCGTTCCAGAGCTGCCGGCCCTGGCGGTACGGGGCGGGGTTGACCATGCGATAGGTGACGCGGAAGGAGGCGTCGGCGGGGCGGAGCGTGACATACTGCTCGAGCATCATGTTGGAGAAGCGGCCGAACATCTTCGCGTTCCACGGGGCGTCGAACCGGCTGAACTCCATCCACGTCGCCACCGTCGCGGCGCCCGTTTGCTCGTCCCGCACGACCCGCCACGCGGCCGGCTGGTCCGGCAGGCGGATGCCGTGCTCCTTGTACGGGAAGCTGACCTTCACGCCACAGGTCCACGAGACGATGTCGTTGGAGGCCCGGTCGGAGAGGTGAAAGAGGTCCCACCCCCGGGGCTTGTAGAGGGCGCGGGCGACCGGCCCGCCCGCCCCCGGCAAGACGACAAGCCGCAGGTACTGGTTCTCCAGCTCGACGGTCTTCAGGTCGACATAGCGGATGGTGTGCGGGGCCTTGCGGTCGGCGAAGTTGGCGCTGTTGGCGCCGGGGCGGGTCTTCCACTTGGGCTCGTACTCGGTGAAGAGGACAGCCATGGTCCCTTCGCGGACGGCGACGGGGTCGCCGGCGTGTCCCGCGGCGCCGGCAGCGAGGAGGAAGGTCACGGCAAGGACGACCCTACGGCTCACAGTTCGGCCCCCTCGGTAACCCCCCAGTTGGGCCAGGTGTACGCGGGCGGGTCGTAGGTCCGGCCGATCCGCGGGTCGCGCTCGGGGCCCCGCCGGACGCCGAAGCGCTCGAGCAGGTCGTCGGCCGTCACGCGATAGGTCCGCTCCGCCTCGGCCTCGGCGACGGGCGTGTCCTTTCGATCGAGGACGTACGACGCGCGGACGCCCTTCGGCACCGGCCTCGCGTCGAACGCAAAGTAGACGCCTTCCTCATCACCGCCGTAGCCGAGCCACAGCATCCCGGCGCTGTCGGGCAGGACGTACGACCGGCGCATCGTCGGCAGGGCCGCCAGGTATTCCTGCGCGAGGCGCTTGAAGCTCGGAATGGCGAAATCCGTGTGCGTCTTGTACGAGTGGTCCGGGGCGGTCCAGCCCTTGTTCGCCATGACGCGGAAGCCGATCCGGTCGAGCGCCTCCCCGGAGTAGGCGTTCTGGGCGCCGCCCCGGTGCCACTTCCACACGTGCCGAAAGAACCAGGGCTGGTCCTCCCAGCCGTGGACCTCGATGCTGCACGAGAGGCCGGGAAAGGCGTGGCTCTCGGCCATCCATCCGACGCCGACCCGGCTCCAGGCGGCGATCTGCTCCCACCAGGCCCGCTGCATCGACGCCCCGCCGTCGCGGGCCCAGTCGAGCTGGCTCATGAACAGGTTCTGGAAGCTGTCGGCCCAGAAGCCCTGGTACCCGCATTGGCCGCGGAGCCGCTCGAGCTGCCCCAGAAAGACCTCGCGGAACCGGGGGTCGTGGATATTGCCCTTCATGTTCTCGGCACCGTAGCCCGGGCCGTGCTCGTCGAAGGGGGTGTTCAGGGACCAGTGCTCGCGGTCCAGCCCGAGGCGCTCGACGAACGGGGCGTCGCGCCAGAGGGTCTGGCCCAGCCAGGGATAGAACGCCACGCCCCGGCGGGCGCAAGCCCTCTGGAACGCCTGCCAGGGCTCGACGACGTCCTTCGTGGGCCACCAGTCGTAGATGTTGCAGACCCCGCCGCCGGTATCGGGCGGCCCGTCGGGGCCCTGATACCGGCCGTTGATCCACCCGGGGTTGTGGTAGGCGACGAGCCGGACGCCCTTGTCGGCCCAGCCGTCCAGGCCCCCCTCGGCCAGGGCCTTGTAGTAGCCCGCCCAGCCGGCGTCCGACAGGATGCCGATGCCCGGCAGGGCCTCGTGCTGGACGAAGCCCAGCTCTTCAGAGACGGCGTCGCGGACGTGCTGGTCGATCTCCTGCCACCGCGTCCGCGATTCGGCGGTCGTGAGCCGCCCACGCCGGGTCACCAGGGCCAGGTAGACCATCGGAACGGTCTCGTGGGCTTCCGTAGCGGCGAAAAACTCTTCGTCGGTCTGGGAAAGGTACGCGTCCCCGGGGAAGGCTTCTGTCAGGGCCCGGAGACCCCCCTGCCGGAGGGGAAACGCGGCCAGGGCCGCCTCGGGCCGGTACTGGAAGTCGACGAAGCCGTGCCCCGCCCCGCGGGCCATCCGGGCGATCCAGGCCCCGGCCCGGTGCTTGAGGGCATAGCCGCGGTCCGTCAGGACCTCATCTTCACTCGCGGGGACCTGGGGCGAGACGAGATAAGACCCGCCTACGGCGCCGGGCATGATCTCGGTGGTCGAGAACGCCTCGCGGACGCCCTCGCCTCCTCCGGCCGACGCCAGTGGCTGCTCGATTCGCCCGAGGCCGCGGTACCGCAGGTTGACGACCGTGAGGCCGTCGGGCCTGCCCCCCAGCTCCCACGTCCCGAGCTGCCTCAGGACATTGACTCGCCGGCCCTTCGGGAGGCGAAATCGGTAATGCTGGCGCCAGCCGACCCAGGTCCACCCGGCGACGTTCCGCCGCTCCGGCTCAAGGACCCACGTCAGGGTCCCCGCGGGCCCACACGCGGCCGCCAGGTCCGCCACCTGGGCGGCGAGGAACCGGCGCGTGCAGAACTCGGCCGGGAGGCGCGTGTGGGCGAAGCGGTAGAAGTCGCGATGGATGCTTCCCAGCTCCAGGGCCCGCTCGTCGAGCGCGGCCTCGAAGGCGTCGATGACCTCCTGGGCCCGCCTCAGGTCGGCCGACCGGGCCGCCAGGACCGGCCGGAGCCGGGCCACGACCTCCTGGAGCTTGCGGTTTGCCCGGCGGGCGTCCCGCTGGGCCCGCTGCCTGTCGCGAGGCGATTCGGCGGACTTGAGGGCCCTCTCGGCCTCCCGCAGCGCGTCGGCCGCCGCCGCGTGGTCGGCGTCGGTCGCGAAGGCTTTCGTGAAGGCGGCTTCAGCAGACTCCGCCTTCGCCTTCAGGTCCGCCAGCTCCGGCGTCACGTTCTCCGGCGCGAGGGCCCGGTCGCGGTCGCCGGCGAAGACGAACAGGCGGCGGAGGGCCCGAGGGTCGGTGGTGCCGAGGAGCTGGAGGTCAATCTCGACGCGTTCGCCCTCGGCCCGGACGGCCGTGAGACGCGCCAGCGGCCAGCTCATCCTCCCCGCTGGCGGACCCGGCAGGTCGAACTCCTCGGCCAGGCACGGCCGCAGGCACGTCTCGGGACTCGAGAGTTCCACCCCGCCGACCGACACCCGGTTCAGACCGAAGAAGTACCCCTCGCGCTGGGCAAACCGCAGGACCACGCCGTCGCCGAAGTCCACGACGATCCCGTCGTCACCGAAGTCCACGACGATCCCGTCGTCACCGCGTTCGACGGTCGCGGCGCCGGCCGGCCACGCCAGCAGCCAGACAGCGAGCAAGGCGACCCGGCCCGGAAAACGCAAACGAGGGGTCATGCGACGGTCTCCCTTGCCCCCGGGAAGGAACGGTCGGACCGGGACACAGGCCGACCACCCCACGTCTCGTCGGGGGAAGCCTGCGGCGGCCGCCGGGTCAATCGTCCGACTCGTCCGGCGGCGTGTCTTCGGACGTGCCCTCGGCATCATCGTCGATGCCGGGGGGCTGGATGACCTTCACGCCCTTGCCGACCACGTGGACGAAGACGGGACCGTCGAGGTCGCCGGTGGCGTCCTGGAACTCGCCGACCGACGCGACCTTGCGGTCGCCGACCTGGTCGATGACCATGCCGGGCTCGATGCCGGCCCGGGCGGCCTTGGAGCCGTCGCGGACCTCCTTGACGAAGACGCCCTGCTTCTCGGCGTCCAGGTCGGCGGTCTCGCGGAGGTCTTCGGTCAGGGGCTCGACCCGCATGCCTCGCCACCACAGCCGCTGGAGGCTCGAAGCCAGGAGCGTCTCGGCCGGCGGCCGGCGGGTGGTCATGACCTCGAGGGTCCGCTCGCGGCGGTTCCTGAGGACGCGCAGCTCGAGCTTTTCGCCGACCGGCGTCGCCTGAACGACCTGGACGAGATCGTCCGGGTCGAGGATGGCCTCGTTATCGACGCGAAGGATGACGTCGCCGGGCCGGATGCCGGCCTTCCGGGCGGGCGTCCCGTCGAGAACGCGGGAGACGTACGCCCCGATGCCGACCTGTGCGCCGGTGCGCTCGGCCTCCTCCGGGGTGACCTCGTGCATCTCGACGCCGAGGAACCCGTACTCGATCGCTTCGCCGCGCTTCAATCGCTCGATGATCGAACGGGTGCGGGCGGTGATCGGGACGGCGAACCCGACGCCGTCGCTGGAGCCGTCGCGGCTGGAGATGACGGCGTTGACGCCGACGACCTCGCCCTCGAGGTTCACCAGGGGCCCGCCGGAGTTGCCGGGGTTGACCGCGGCGTCGGTCTGGATGAGGTTGCCGTAGTACCGGTCGAGCTCGCGGCCGATGCCGGGGATGGCGCGGCTGGTGCCGCTGACGACGCCGAACGAGATGCTGGCCTGGCCGTCTCGCCCGAAGCCGAAGGGGCTGCCGAGCGCCAGGACGAACTGGCCCCGGTGCAGCTCCCTGGCGTCGCCCAGCCGGGCCACGGGCAGGCCCTTCGCGTCGACGCGGATGACGGCCAGGTCGCGCCGCGGGTCGGACCCGACGACCTCGGCATCGTAGCGCCTTCGGTTCGCCATGGTCACGACGATCTCGACCGCGTCATGGATCACGTGCTCGCTGGTCAGGATGTAGCCGTCCGGGCTGATGACGACGCCCGAGCCGTTGCCTCGCATGCGGAACGGCTCGCCGTCGCGGAACCGGTCGAAGTAGTCGCGGAACCGCTCGCGGAGGCCGTCGGGCAGGTCGTCCGGGATGCTCTCCTCGTCGAGTCCGAACGGGTTGCTCGTCTCACGGACGATGCTGAGGTTGACGACGGCCGGGCCGACCTGCTCGGCCACCCGGCGAATAACCCGCTCGAAGCTTCGGGCCACCTCGAACGGGTCGATCTCGTGCCCGGGCCCCCGGGCTTCGTCCGCGGCGCCCCAGGCGGCCGCCGCCGTCAGCAACATCCCGGCAGCCATGGCCGCCAGGGAGACCATCCGTCTCGCCTGCATCGCTTGTCCTCCACTGCGCATCTGAATGGACCGGCGCCGGTCCTCCGGCTCAGTCCTCCTGGCCGTCCTCATCGGTGTGTTCCTCGGCTTCGGCTTCGGCTTCACCCTTTTCTACGACGCCGAGGCCCTTGGCCTTCAACACTTTATCCCGCACTTCCTCGGCCAGGTCCGGGTTTTCTTCGAGGAACGCCCGGGCCTGGTCGCGGCCCTGCCCGAGGCGGACCTCGCCGTACGAGAACCACGCCCCGCTCTTCTCAATAATCCCCAGCTCGGTCGCCAGGTCAAGGAGGTCGCCCTCGTAGCTGATGCCCTGGTCGAACAGGACCTCGAACTCGGCGTTCTGGAACGGCGGGGCCACCTTGTTCTTGACGACCTTGGCCCGGGTGCGGCTGCCGAGGACGCGGTCGCCCGTCTTGATGGTCTGGATTCGCCTCAGGTCGATCCGGACACTGGAATAGAACTTCAGGGCCCGCCCGCCCGGGGTCGTCTCCGGGTTGCCGAACATGACGCCGATCTTCATCCGGATCTGGTTGAGAAAGATGACGGCGGTCCGGGTCTTGGAGATCGACCCGGTGAGCTTCCTGAGGGCCTGGCTCATCAGACGAGCCTGGAGCCCGACGTGCTGGTCGCCCATCTCGCCCTCGATCTCGGCCCGGGGGACGAGGGCGGCAACCGAGTCGATGACGATGACGTCGACGGCGCCGCTTCGGACGAGGAGGTCGCAGATCTCCAGGGCCTGCTCGCCCGTGTCGGGCTGCGAGACGAGGAGCGACTCCAGGTCGACCCCGATGCGTTTGGCCCACGTCGGGTCGAAGGCGTGCTCGGCGTCGATAAAGGCCGCCACGCCGCCGCGCTTCTGGGCGTTGGCGATCAGCGACAGGGCCAGCGTCGTCTTGCCGGACGCCTCCGGGCCGTAAAGCTCCGTGACGCGGCCGCGGGGCAGCCCCTTGCCGCCGAGGGCGATGTCGAGGCTGAGGCTGCCGGTCGGGATGCAGGCCACGCTGACTCGCTGGTCGGGGCGGAGGGTCATGAGGGCCCCGGCCCCGTACTGTTTCTCGATCTGCGTCAGGACCCGCTCGAGGGCCTCCTCGCGCTGCTTCTCGTCGGTGACCTGCTGGGCGGGGGGTTTCGGCGTTCGCGTTCGCTTCCTCTTCGCCATCCCAGGGCTCCTTCCCGCTGACGGTGCTTTCTGTTTAACCGCAAAGGGCGCAAAGAACACCAGCCCATCCGTGTTCACGACGACGCATTCTATCACATCTCATCCGCGAGGAAACCTGTTCCTCCCGACACATCGCTGTGTTCCCTGGACCTCCGGATAGCGACGAAGGGGCCCCCGGGGAGCGGCGTCATCCCGCCTCAAGCGGCACGCGGGCCAGGGCCGTGTAGGTCGGGCCCTGCGGCGAGAGGTCGCTGCGCAAGACGACCACTTCCTCGGCGGCGAACGCCGGGCCGGTCTCGTCGCCCAACGAAGCGACGGCATCACCGAGGGCCCGCGTGTTCCCGCCCTGGACGCGGCCGAGCGTCAGGTGCGGCGCGTAGGGGCGTTTCTCGACCTTCTCGGCGAACGGGACGGTCGTTTCGGCCAGACGCTTCTGAACGTCAAGCAGGGCCCCGGTCGGCTCCTCGACGGCCGTCCAGACGACGCGCGGCCGCCCTCGGGGCGGGAACTGGCCGGCACCGCCGAGCTGAAGCCGCATCGGCGGACAGTCCTCGCACGCCTCCCGCACGACCGTCGCCAGCTCATCCAACCGGTCGGCCGGCACGTTGCCCAGGAACACCAGCGTCAGGTGCATCCGGTCGGGCCGGACCCACCGGACCTTGCCGCCGGTCCCCTGGAGATCGCGCTGGCGGGCCCCGAGGAACGCCCGGGCCTCGTCCGACAGTTCGATCGCGATGAACGTCCGAACGGTTTCGGGCATGGGCGATCCTCTGGCTTGCTGTCCTCAGCTCGCGGGGCCGAACAACACGCGCCGGCCCGGCGCTCAACGCCTCGAACGCGCCCGTTTCGCCGGCCCGCTTGCGGGCCGAGTCATCCTTCGTACGGTTCGACGAACCACCATCGCTGCGGCGGCAGCCCTTCGCGACCCGGGTTACCTTCGACGTACCGGATGGCTCGCCGAACATCTTCAGGGGCATCGAGGTACACCCGCCAGCCGGGGCCGCCCCACACCCACCGGCCGTCGGCGGGCCACAGGCCCTCCTCTTTCAGGCGCTGCGTGGCCCGGGCTTTCAGGTGGCCTACCATGCGCTCCACCGTGCGAGACCCTCTGGCAATCACCAGATGCACGTGCTCCGGCAGGATCGAGCACCCATGGAGCACGTAGCGGCTCTCGAGCCGGGCTTCGTCGAACCCGCGACCGACCGCCCTGGCCTGGACCCCGCTGAACGTGACGGGAGGATACTTCAGCGCCTGCTTCGCCGCCAGCCGCAACGAGCGATCATGCGTCACCGCCGCAACGGAACGGCGTGTCGTCACCTTCGTGGCCCCACCGAAACGAAACAGCTCCCACGCGCCCACAAACGTCGACCACGACCCGCGGGGGTCGTTCGGCAGCCAGAAGCCATACGCCCCGAAGGTCACGTGGTACGCGATGACCATGCCTGGCGCCTCTCTCTGTAGCGCCGCGCAAGCGCGGCGGCGAAACGCGCCGGCCCGGCGCATGCGCCGCGCTCAGCCCCTTGCGCCAAACGCCCGTCACGCACGTTTCGCCGGCCCGCTTGCGGGCCGAGGACCGATCGACGCGCCCGGCAAGCCGGGCGGCGAAACGCGCCGGCCCGCTTGCGGGCCGAGGACCACACGCGAGCAATCTACAGCGTCAGCATGTCACGATATAAGCCCACACGCTTCTCGATGTCTTCGCGCGACAGGCTCGCCAGGCGGCGGAGGCTGAAGTCCTCCACCGTGTAGCTCGCCGTGACGGTCCCGAAGGCCATCGCCTGCCGAAGGCCCGCGAAGTCGTACTGCCCGGTCCCCGCCAGGCAACCCATCATGCCCCCGGCGAACGAGTCGCCCGCCCCCGTCGGGTCGCGCACTTCCGGGCAAGGGAACCCGGGCAGGGGGCACACGAGCCGGCCGACGGCCTGGTGTTCCTCGCCGTGCTCGCGACCGACAAGGATCGCCCCGTGCTCGCCCTTCTTGACGACGACGAACCGGGGGCCGAGGTCGAGCACCCGCTCGGCGGCGGCGATCAGGTTCGCCTCGCCGGTCAGCATCCGGGCCTCGGCGTCGTTCAGGACGAGCCCGTCAATCCGGCCGATCAGCTCCAGGAGCGCGTCGGGTGTCGTCTCGATCCACAGGTTCATCGTGTCGGCCACCACGAGCGCCGGCCGCTCGACCTGCTCCAGGACGGACATCTGCGTCGCGGGGCTGCCGTTGGCCAGGAACACGAGGGGCGTGTCGCGCCACGGCTCGGGAATCTCGGGCCGGAAGTCGCCGAACACGTTCAGGTGGACCTCGTCGGTCCGGGCCTCGTTCATGTCCCCTTCGTACGTGCCGCGCCAACGAAACGTCCGGCCGCCCTCGACGACCTGGAGCCCGGCGGTGTCGACGTCGTGGGTCTCGAGGACGGCCCGGAAATCGTCGCGGAAGTCCTCGCCCACGACGCCCACCAGGCGGACCGGGGCGAAGTACGAGGCGGCCACCGAGAAATAGACCGCCGACCCGCCCAGGACGTCCTCGGCCACGCCGTGCGGCGTCTCGACCGTGTCGAACGCGATCGACCCGACGACCAGAAGGGGTTGTGTCACGGAACGCCTCCGTTGCTTGAACGGGCTCGCGCGGCCGGACCATCCAATGGGCCGCGGCGGGGCCTCCTCGACCCACCGCCGCTCGACCCACCGCGGCACAATCCGTGCGCGGCCGGGCCATCCAATGGACCGCAGCGGGGCCTCCTCGACCCACCGCCGCTCGACCCACCGCGATACAATCCGTGTGCGGCCGGACCATCCAATGGGCCGCGGCGGGGCCTCCTTGGCCTCCGTCGCTGCCCCGGGCCGTGTCTCAGACGATGCGCAGCCGGGCCCTTGAGCATACGCGGCGGGGCGGCACATTCAAGCCCTTTGATCGGCGCCGCCGGGGTCCCCTTCGCACGGCGGCGCATCGCCCGGTCCGGAATGGCGGGGCCTTGTTCGCCCGCCGGGCCGAGCCTAAGATGAACGGCACGACCATGAACGAAGCGGAGAAGATCGAGCGCCTCATGGCCCGGCCGGAGGTGCGGCGGCTCCTCAGGTGGATGACGGCCAAGCCGCCGGGGCCGGATGGGCCGATCGTGGAGCGTGCCGGGGACGGCCGCCCGCGCCACGGCCACCGGTCCTGGCTCGACCGCTTCTTCGAGGCCTACGCCGACGGCTCGGTCCGGTGGTGGCAGCCCCAATTCGCCCTGCCCTGCCTGCTGACCGAGTATATCCGCCGCCGGACGGGCGCCGCACCCGAGACCATCCGCGGCCGCGTCCTCGGCAACCCCGCGACGCGGCGGGGCCTGGCGGCGACCGTCCGGAGCGTCGGACATCTGGGCCTGACCAGGCCCCAGCAATTCGTCGCCCCCCTGATGGTCGTCTGGAACTTCACCCAGGCGTGCAACCTCCGCTGCCGCCACTGCTACCAGGACGCCGGCCGACGCGCCGACGACGAGCTGGACCTCGCCGAGCAGAAGCGGATCGTCGACATACTGGCCGACCGGGACGTGGCGATGATCGCCTTCTCGGGCGGCGAGCCGCTGATGGGCCCGACGTTCCTCGACGTGGCCTCCTACGCCCGCGACTTCGGCATGCACCTGACGGTCGCGACGAACGGGACGCTCCTCACGCCGGAGCGGGTCGACGCGATGGCCGATGCGGGCATCCGCTACGCCGAGATCAGCCTCGACTCGGTCGACCCGGCCCGGCACGACGCCTTCCGCGGCGCGGCGGGCTACTGGGACGCCGCCGTCCGGGGCATCCGGACCGTCGCGGCCTCGGACCGGATGAAGTGCGGCGTGGCGATGACCGTCACGCGGTGGAACCTGGCCGAGCTGGAACCGATGCTGGAGTGGTGCATCTGCGAGGGCGTCGATACGTTCTACGCGTTCAACTTCATCCCGACGGGCCGGGGCCGCCAGATCGCCGACCAAGACCTCTCGCCCGAAGAGCGGGAACGGATGCTCGCCGTCCTCCAGCGGTACCTCGTCGAGGGGCGGATCAGCATCATGTCGAGCGCCCCGCAGTACGGCCGGGCCTGCCTGGAGCTGGGCGACCCCCACGGGCCGGTCAACACGGGCCACTACGGCTACGGCGGGGGGCGGATGACGCGGACGCTGGCGAAGTACGTCGGCGGCTGCGGCGCGGGGCGGTGCTACATCGCCCTCCAGCCGAACGGCGACGTAACGCCCTGCGTCTTCATGCCCATTAAGGTCGGCAGCTTCCGTACCCACGCGTTCGACGCGATGTGGAACCACCCCGTGATGCGGCAGGTCCGCGACCGCGACGACCGCACGGGCCACTGCCGCGTCTGCGACTATCGGTACCACTGCGGCGGATGCCGGGCCCGGAGCCACGGCTACTTCGGCGACCTGCGGCGGGCCGACCCCGGCTGCAAGTACAACGCGGCGGAATGGGAGGAGGTCCTCCGTCGGGAGCCGTCGCAGCCCTCGGCCCCTGCGTCCCCCGCCGACGCGGCCGGGTGACAGGGGCCCAGGCATCGCCTCCGAGGTCGCATGCGCATCCACGTCCTTCAGCACGTGCCGTTCGAGGACGCCGCCAACATCGGCGTCTGGGCCCGGGCCCGCGACCACGAGGTGACGCGGACCCTCCTCTACGCCGGCGAATCGCCGCCGCAGGCCGATGCGTTCGACTGGCTCGTCGTCATGGGCGGCCCGATGAACGCCGACGAGGAGGCCCGGTATCCGTGGCTGGCGGCAGAGAAGCGGCGCATCGCCGAGGCCGTCGAGGCCGGACGGACCGTCCTGGGGGTCTGCCTCGGGGCCCAGCTCCTGGCGTCCGTCCTGGGCGGGCGGGTCTATCGGGCCGCTCGCCGGGAGATCGGTTGGTTCCCGGTGCGCCTGACGGGCGAGGGCCGGCGCGACCCTTTCCTGGAGGCCTTCCCGAGCGAGTTCCTCGCATTTCACTGGCACGGCGACACGTTCGACCTGCCGCCCGGGGCGCTCCGGGTCGCCGAGACGGATGCCTGCCCGAACCAGGCGTTCGTCGTCGGCCGCCGCCTCGTCGGCCTCCAGTTCCACCTGGACTACTCCGAGGCGAGCATCCGGAAGATGATCGCCCATTGCGCCGGCGAGCTGACGGGCGGCCCGTTCGTCCAGCCGGCCGAGGCGATGCTGCCGGCGCCAGCGCGGATCGAGGCGACGCAGGCCCTGCTGGAGACGCTGCTCGACCGCCTGGCCGGCGAAGAGTGAGCCGTCGGCCCGCCCGCCGCCGGAGAGAGGGCCTTTTGGATTGACATCCGGCCAGGGGGGGGATAGGGTCGAGTGATGAAGGACGTCGTTTCGCCCGGTTTCGGGCATCCGCCCCGCCAAGGTCCTGCCGGTCGGTAGGAAGGAGTGGTCCGATGCGTCGCTCGATCATCCTTCTGGTGTGTTTCGCCCTGCTGGTCCCTGTGGCACGGCCGTCAACGGCTCGCGGCCAAGCCGCCGACTCCGCCTACCCGCGTCCCGGCACGGTCACCGGGAGCGTCGTCTACGTGCGATGCGGCCCAGGCAACTACTACTACCCGATCGCCCGGGCCTACGAGGGCGCAGCGTTGACGATCCTGGACGAACAGGCGGGTTGGGCGGCCATCGAATCCCCCGAGGGCGTCTGGGGCCTCGTCCGCCGGGGCGACGTCAGCCTGGGCGAAGACGGGACCACGGCCACTGTGTCGTCATCCTCGGCCCGCGTCTATGCCGCCGGCCCCGAGGTGAACGAGCACGGCCGGACGTGGTGCGTCATGGCCCTTCTGAGCGCGGGCGACACGGTCAAGCTGACGGGCGAGATGCAGGGGCAGATGCTCCGGGTCGAGCCGCCCGAGGGGGCCCAAGCCTACATCGCCAGCGACTACGTCCGGCCGCTGGCTGTGACGCCCCCGACTCCGCCGACGCCCCCGACACCCCCGCCTGCCCTCCCTGGCCCCCCTGGGGGCACCGGCATGGGGACGGCCGGGGCCGAGGGTGCCCCGCCGGTCCCGCCGGCGCCGTCGCCGAAGCTCGAAGGCATCCTGGAGGAGTTCAGGGAGGCCGAGCAGGCCCTGGCCGACGAGCTTCAGAAGCCCCTCGAGGAACGGGACTACGAGGCCTTGACGGCCACGTTCGCCGAGCTTCAGGACCAGGCCCAGGCCGACTGGCTCAAGGAGCGGGCCGCCGAGCACATCGCCACGCTCGAAGCCCTGGCCGAAAGGCGGGAAAAGTACGAGGAGTCCCTGGCCCTCCAGAAGGAGCTCGAGACGGCCCTGGCCGAGGTCGAGGAGCAGCGCCGCGAGGCCGAGGCTGCGGCCCGCAAACGCCGGGAGATGGAGCCGTTCGACGCGGTCGGCACCGTCGGGCGTCTCCAGTTCGTCGAGGGCGACGTCGTCTCACCTATCCGCTACAAGCTGACCGACGACGACGGACGCATCTCGGTCGTCCTGCGAAGCGACGAAGTCGACCTGGAGGACCACCTGGACCGGACCGTCGGGGTCTACGGCAAGCGGAGCTACGTCAAGCAGTGGCGGGTCCACCTGATCCACGTCGAGAAGGTCGTGCCGATCGAGTGATGCGGCATCGCTGAACGTAAGAAGGGCCCCGCGACCCGAAAGCCGGGGGGCCCCTTCGTCACCGGGCCAAGACACCGGGCGCGCGGCATCCTAGCCCAGATGTATCCATCGCAGGAATCGTCCGACCAGCTCGCGGGACGCCAGCCTGGCCGCCCCGAGCAAGCCGCCCCAGAAGGCGACCTGCATCTCGCGGCTGAAGCCGCCCTCGCCCACCCGCTTGGTTGGGATCCAGCGGACCTTGTCCGGGTTCGCCAGGCCCCATTCGATGAAGGCGCTCGTCTCGGCGATCATCCGGCGGCGGTGGTCGTCCCAGTCTAACATCCCACAGGCATTTTAGCCCCGCCGCCGCGGGAGTCACACCTTTTCTCGCATCAACGAGGCGCGGGGTCCGCCGCCCAGGCCCGCTCCGGCTCGGCGTCGAGCGACGCCAGCAGGTCATCGGCGTAGCGGCGGTCGTTCGCGCAGACGGGCACCTTGCTCTGCTCGCCGAGCCGGTCGCGCCGCTTCATCCACTCGTGGAACGTGCCCGGCGGGACGGCGACGACCTCCAGCGGGGCCAGCATGGTGTCGTTCTCGCGTTTCCTGCCGTAGTTGGCGTTGAGGGCCCCCAGGGCCCGGTCGAGCTCTCGGGCGAAGGCGTTGATTCCGGCGTCCGGCTCCTGGGCGAACTCCACGACGTACTGGACGTGCCCGACGGGCCTCCTGCCCGCCGCGTAGATCGGGGCGGCCGTGAACGCCGCCAGCCGGACGCCGGTGGCATCGCCGGCCTCCCCGGCCGCCCGGGCCACCTGCTCGCCCGTCAGGTGCTCCCCGAAGGCGTTCAGGAAGTGCTTGTGCCGGCCGGCGAAGACGGTCCGCGGCGGGCGGACCGACGTGAACCGGACGATGTCGCCCAGATCGTACGCCCACAGCCCCCAGCTCGTGCTGAGGACCATACAGTAGGGCACGTCGGCCTCGACCTGGTCGATCGTCAGGCGCGGGGCGCCGGGCTTGCCCCACTCCTCGTGCGGCACGAACTCGAAGAAGATCTCGTTGTCCGTTAGGAGCTCCATGGCCGGGTCCGACAGGTCGGACTGAAGGGCGATGAACCCCTCCGTCGACGGGTAGACCTGCTGGTAGTAGGGGCGGCAGTCCGGCCCCAGGTAGGTCTCGAACAGGGCCCGATAGGGGGCGAAGTTCATCCCCCCGTGGACGTAGAGGGCCAGGTTCGGCCAGATGCGGCCGATGCCCCCCGCCCGCGGCGCACCGGTCAGCTCGCAGACCCGGTCGAAGATCACCATGATCCAGGTGGGCATGTGCCCGATGAACCGGAGGTCGCGGGACGCATAGTGACGGGCGGTGGCCTGGGCCCGTTCCTCGAACAGCTCGACGGCCAGCAGTCCGGTGTGGCCGAACTGCTTCTTCAGGAACCAGGGCGTCCAGCGGAAGGCGATGTCCGCCACGCTTCGCTCCACCGCCCCCGACCCGGTGGGGGCAAGGGCCCGGCCGCCGATCCGCAGGGCGTCGCCCTCGAGGATGCGTCCCAGGAGCCCCCGCTCGGCCTTCGCCGCGCACGCCAGCACCGTCAGGCCCGCCCGGACCTGGTTGCGGCGGGTCCCCTTCGACGTCGGGATGTACTTGCTCTCGGACGTCGTGCCGGACGTCTTGGCGAACTCCCGCACGGTCCCCGGCCAGCAAACGTCCGGCTCGCCGTGCAGGATCCGCTCGAAGACGCCCTGGCGGTCTGCGTAGTCAGCGATCGGAACGGCCTTGACGAAGTCGGCGTGGCTGCGGACGGAGGCGAAGTCGTGCTCGCGGCCGAACCACGTGCCCTCGGCGGTCCGCACCAGCCGATCCAGGAGACGGCGCTGATACCGGCCCGGCTCGGCCGACGTTCGGCGCAGCCAGCGGTCGTACCGTTTCAGGTACAACTCGACCACCGCCCCCGCAAGCCCCACGTCGCTCTCCTTCGCCCGGCTTGGCCCGGCCGCATAGTGCGGTCGCCGGAGATGCGGTTACCAATGGTAACGGCGCGGACGAGCGGCATTCAACCCATGACTGGACCCGAGGAGGAAGCGCATCTCGGAAAGAGGGCCCATGGGCCGAAACCCTACGCCAGCCGGCGGTAGACCTCGTGGTAGGGGAAGTGGTCGCCCGGACAGCGGGTCGTCGGCTTGAGCTGCTGGTGCCCGCGGATCCGGCTCGCCGGAATGCCGTAGCGGCGCATGACGTAGCGAACGACCTGGGCGCAGGAGTCGATCTGGGCCTCGGTCGGATAGGTCCTGTCGAAGTCACCGACCAGGCAGACGCCCACGCCGAAGTCGTTGTACTCGGGGTGCTCGGCGACCTTGCAGTGGGCCCCGTGCTTCTGCTTGAGCCATCGGCCGCCCACCTCGACGAGGCCGTTCGGGGCGCCCTGGCCGTTGCCGATGACGAAGTGGTAGCCCAGCTCATCCCAGCCGCGGGACCGATGGATCTTGTCGAAGATGGCGGCGGAGCCGCGGGGCGTCGCGCTGTGGTGGAGGACGATGTACTGCCACCGCCGCTCGCGGCCGGCTGGCCGCCAGTCGGCCGGACTCCGCTGCGGGACCGCCGGGGCCGACGAAGGCGGCGCAGGCGCAGGCGCGGGCGGCTCCAGCACCGGCTGACCGCCGCGGCGACGCTGTCCGAAGATCGGCGGAGGCGGCTCCCGAAGCATGCCTCCTCGCTGCCCGCATCCCACGATCCAGACAGACCCGGCGGCAGCCGCACAACCGCCGGCCAGTTTACCCACGAAGTCCCTGCGATTCATTCGGGCGCCATCCCCTCGGCCTGCGACGTTCGACAATCGATACGGCCGGCGCGACACGCTCGCGACAGCGGTCCCGCCAAAGCCCGGACCTCAAGATTATCGGACAGTGGCAGCGAGGACCTCCAGAGAAATCGGGCGGGTCCCCGCTCGGGCCGTGCCGCCCCCCGCCGGATCACGGGGCCCGCTCCGCGGCCACCGTCTCCAACACGATGCTCGTCACGTCGACCCGGTACCCCGCGAAGTCGCCGTGGCTGACACGGAACGTGACCGGCGTATCCGGCGAGAGCGAGCCGAGGTCGACCGGCAGCTCGACCGTCCGGTTCACGTTCGGCGGGGTGTAGGCCTTCGGCAGCGGGACCTTCTGCCCCCCAACACGGACGGAGCCCTCGCCGACAGCGACGTCCTCGAGGACGAGACGAAGCCACGCCCGTCGGGCCCGCTTCAGGCAGTCGCCATCGAGTGCCACCGACGTCTCGAACGGCTCGCCCGGCACGACCTCCCGGAGGATGTCGGGGGAGAAGAACTGGCGGCGGACGACCTGCGACTCGGCCTCCCGCGAGAACGCCCGCGGCGGCGGGTCGGCCTTCAGCCGAAGGGCCACCTTCCAGGCATCGCGCCGCGGCAGCGTCACGTCGAACGTGCAGGTTGTGCCGCTCGCCTCCACCGGTCGGCGTTCAAGGTCGAACTCGAACGTCTCGCGGTCGACGGGGACCCGCTCGAGCGTCCCACCGTCGAACGTCGTCCCCGCCGGAGCGGCGATCTCGACCCGGACGGCCCGCGGCTCGGGGTGATCGTTGAAGATCGCGACGACCAGGGCGTGTCCGCCGCCCGGCCGGGGAGCGTCCGGGTCGGTCCCGTCGATGCTGGCCACGCACCAGACCTTCTCGTCGTCGCTTTGGGCCTCGACCAGCCGGCCCCGCAGGTCCTTCAGGAAGCCGTACGCGACGGGGGCGGCATGGGGGGCCTGGGACTTCCACGTCAGGATCGTTCGGCTGCGGACCTTGTCCGGGGCCTGGGAGGCGCACGACAGGATGTCGCGGACCTCGTAGATCGCCTTTCGGTACTCGGTCAGGTTCTTCGCCTTCTTGGGGGTGTCGATGCGGCCGTGAACGGGCACGCGGGTCAGGTCGCCGGTCTCGGTGTTGTAGGAGTAGAGCCACTTGCCGTACTGCGTCCGGCCGTAGGCCGCCAGGACCTCGTACATTCCGATCAGGGCGGTCGGCTCGCCCCCGTAGTGGTGTTCGCTGGCCCCGTCAATGTAGGGCATGCATCGGTCGATGGAGGGCTTGTACTGGAGCTCCCATCCCATCCAGTGGTCGGCCTTCCACCGGAACCCCCAGCTCACGATGACCTGCACGTCGGGATAGACCTCCTTGATGTTCCTGGCAAGCACGAGGAGCATCTCATCGTACAGGGCGCTGTTGCCGCGGGCCGAGTAATAGGTGTGCTGGCTGGAATCGACGACCTTCCCGTCCTCCCAGGTGAAGAAGGGCACCTTCTGGCCGGTGGCCTTCGCGATGACGTCGTCGCCCTCGCGGCGGAAGAAATCGGTCCGGAAGTTCTTCCGGGTGCGGGCCCAGTTCAGGTAGGGCTCGTTCCAGAACTCGATGTGGGCCTGGTAGCCCGCTTCCTTGGCCTTGCGGGCGTACTCCCGGGCCCGCCGGGCCAGGCCGTCCCGCCAGTCGGGCTGGGTGAGCTGGAGGGCCGAGCCGTAGCGGTCGTACCAGACGTCGATGTGGAACTTCTCCGGGGCCCCCGGTTTCGGGATCGTCGGGCCCCCCGAGAAGTGGCGGAAACACCCCGCCCGGACGTTCGGCGGCAGGTCCCAGTAGCCCCCGAACAGGCCCACCGGCACCACGTCGTGACCGTTGATGGATAGCGTCTTGCCCGTCACTGCGACGCGGGCCGGCCCGACCATCGCCGGTGCGTCAGGATCGGCCACCTTCACCAGATCGACGGCTTTCAGCGCAAGCGGCACCTTCCCCACGCCGAACGGGTTTTCGGCGGACCGCGGCGAAGCGTCGTCGGTCGAGGCAGGCCGACCCCGCCGCGGGACAGTCCGTGCGCTGCCGGGCCATAGGATGCCGACGGCCAGGTGCGAGACCGCGCTCGGGTCGAACCGGTGGTCCTCGTCGATGGACCAGACCGGGGCCGTCACGCCCGCGTCGGCGAAGTCCTCGAACAGGGCCACGCCCCGGTTCACCGTGTTCACCAGCGGGACGGCCGACTCGACGTGGTACCACGACCCGTCGGCCTCCCGGAGCCAGACGGTGACCTCGACGTCGCGGCGGGGCCGGACGGGGGCCACCTCCAGGCGCAGGCCGTCAAAGGCGGAGAGATCACGCGGCCCGGGGAACTCGTAGATCGCGAGGCGACCGTAGTTCCAGTTCTGCCGCTTCGTGCCCAGATCGAAATCGAACCGGACGCCTCCCTCGACGGCGGCGCCCATGTTCCACCGCCCGGGCCGAAGGGGCGGGGCCGCAAAGCCGACGACCTTCCCGCTCCGGCCCTCGACCGTCCACGTGCCGCCCACTTCCCACGCCGCCCCTTGCGACTGCGGATACATGAAGTAGTAGGGCCAGGTGCGTATATCGATGTCATTCTTGGGCCAGAAGGCGTCCTTCGGGGCGGGTCTGGCTCGGGCCCGGAGGGTGAGAACTGTCCTGCCCGCCTCGCCCTTGCCGGGCCTCTCGAGGACGAGCGTGCCCTCGATGGCATCCGGGCCCACCTCGAGTTTGGAGGCGTCGACGGTAAACTCGGCGTCCGGCGACGTGCGGAAGACGTCGGCCTGGCCCGCCTGCCAGGCCCCATCGATGCGGGCCACCTTGACGGTGGTCTTCCTGCCGCGGCCCGCCCCTTCGCCGTCGCGCCGGTCGTCCCCGGCGCCGGGGAACCCTTCGAGGTCGATCTCCAGCCGCAGGTTGTCGGCGGTGACGGCCTGGACCGTGCCGACCAGGTCGATGAGCGGCCCGGACGTCTCGACGTCCGGCGCCGCGGCCACTGCCGCGCCCGGCCACAGGGCGGCCATCCCCAGAAAAAGGCCGAGCCGGGTGAAGTCCGCGACGCGGGTCACGCCTCCTCCCCCCTGGTGTCAGGCGAGGCGACCCGCGGCGGCCCGTGAGACTCACGCATCATGGCCTCCAGACGCTTCGCCACGTCCGGGTGGGCGGCGGCCAGGTCCTTCGTCTCCCCCAGGTCCGCCCCCAGGTCGTAGAGCTCGACGGGCCGCTCCTTGCCGTTCCGGACGGCCTTCCACTTCCCATCGCGGACGGCCGTCTTGTCCCGGAACTCCCAATAGAGGGTCCCGCCTCGAGGGGCCGCTCCGCCGAGAAGGAGGGGGGCAATGCTCACGCCGTCGAGGCCCCCGGGGGACGGGGCGCCCCCCAGCTCGGCGGCGGTGGGGAGGACGTCCCAGAACGCCCAGGGATGGTCGCTCGTCGTGCCCGCCGCCACACGCCCGGGCCAGCGGACGATGCCCGGCACGCGGATGCCGCCCTCATACAGGTCCCGCTTGATGCCGCGAAGCGGGCCGTTGGAATCGAAGAACGCCGGGTCGGCCCCGCCCTCCCGGTGAGGACCGTTGTCGCTGGCGAAGAAGATGACCGTGTCCTCGTCGAGACCGAGCTTCTTCAGGAGCGCCACGAGCCGTCCCACGTCGCGGTCCAGCCGCGTGATCATGGCGGCGTGGTTCTTCTGCGGCTGGGGCCAGGGCCGGTCGGAGTAAGGCTCGTCGGTCGGCACCTCCATACCCCGGCCGCCCGCCTCGTTGTTGGCGTGGGGAAGCGTGTAGGCCAGGTAGAGGAAGAACGGCCCGTCCTGACTCCGCTCGACGAAGCGGAGGGCCTCCTCGGTCATCTGGTCGTGGCTGTACTGGTTCCTGACGCTGGCCACGCCGCCGCCCTGGCGGTCCTCGTTCGGGACGACGTTGTCGAGCTCGACGCGTTCTTCGTTCCGCCACAGGTACGTCGGGTAATAGTTGTGGGCGTGGTGCTGGTTGAGGTAGCCGAAGAAGAAGTCGAAGCCCTGGCGGGTTGGGAGGCCGGTCGTGTCGGGCTCGCCCAGGCCCCACTTGCCGACGAGGGCGGTCGCGTAGCCCTGCCCTTTCAGGACCTCGGCGACGGTAACGTCTTCCGGGCGGAGGGGGATGCGGGCGTTCGACCTGACCAGGCAGTGGCCCGTATGGAAGCCCGTCACGAGGCAGCATCGCGACGGGGCGCAGACGGTGCTGCCGGCGTACGCGTCGGTGAACCGGAGCCCCTCGGCGGCGAGGCGGTCGATGTGCGGCGTGCGAATCCGCTCCTGGCCGTAGCACCCGAGGTCGCCGTAGCCGAGGTCGTCGGCCAGGATGAAAAGGATGTTCGGCTTGCGGGTCACGGCGCCTCCGGAAGCTTGGGTCGAGGCGAGGGTTCGGCGGGAGTCGGAAGCGCGGGCCTCGGCGCCTCCGGCGAGTCCGGCGGTCGCCAGGCCGGCCACCCCGGCCGCAGCCCTCCCGAGAAACCGGCGGCGGGACAGGTCGTGGGCCATCGTATCTCCTCCCGCGGCTCGCGCGGCGGAAGTACTCCGCAAGACCGCCCCATTAAACCGGCAGAGGTGGGCGCGGTTCCAGGAGAATCACGCGCAAGGGGGCGACGAGCGATCAGGGCCCGGCGAGCGATTGTCGATACTCATCCTTATATAATCCGATCTCGTTAGGCGGAATCCGCCCGAAGCCGAGGGCCAGGGCGGGCGAATCGTCGCGGAGGCGAAAATCCATCCGGTCCGGGGCGACGAACCCCGGGTCGCCTTCCGTCAGGTTCGCTTCGAGCGTCAGCCATTCCCGTTTCATCGGCCCATGCAGCGCGAGGAAGTTCGTCCGTACGGCGATGTTCCGCGCCAGGACGTTGCCTTTCGGCACGGCCGGGTCCTCTTCGAGGATGCGGGCCAGCCGGGGGTAGCGCTCGCTCCACGGCGGCCGGTCGTGCCCGACGCCGGCGAGCTTCTCATACATCCGCCAGCCGCCGCCTTTCGCGATGTGCCCCTTCGCCCAGCCCAACCCGCGGGCATCGACCAGCACGGCGTTCTTGCAATCGACGAACACGTTGTTGACGACCGAGTTGTCCCTGCCGCCGCCAATGTTGACGGCACACAGACTGCCCGCCTTGTAGAAGACGTTCCCGACGACGCGCGTGCCGCTCGCCGCATCGTCCAGATAGACCGTCCGCGACCCGTGCCGGTAGACCTCCGAGGCGCTCTCGACGTGGTGGAAAAAGTTGTGCCGCACCACGTTGCCGCGCTCCGTCCAGTCGCGGCCCATGTAGACGGCGCCGACGTCGTCGGTCTCGCCGCAGACGCGGGTGATCTCGTTGCCTTCGATGACGTGCTCGTTGCCGTCCACGATGGTCGCAGCATGCGGCCCGTCGTGGATGAGGCTCCGCTCGACGCGGCTGCCGACGCCCGCGATGCGGACGGCCGGCCGGTACGTCCGGCACCATCGCGAGAAATGATGGATGTGGCTGTTGCGTACGACGTGGCCGGCGGGCGTGAGGGCCTCCCGGTCGCCACCCGACAGGGCGACGCCGCCCTCGCCGGTATCGTAGACGTCGCAGGAGACCGCGCGATGCCGCCGCCCGCCGGAGATGCGGACGGCCCAGCGGCCGGTGCCGCGGATCGTGCAGCCGAGCAGCCGGACGTCCTCGCCTCCCTCTATCTGAACCGCGTCGCCGCGACAGACCTCGAGCGTCAGGCCGACCATATGGACATGGCGGGCCCCGTGGATCGAGACGAGCGTCTCGAGCGCCGAGACGGCGGCTTCGTCAGGGTCGAAGCCCTCGGGCGGCCAGAAATAGAGCCGGCCGCTCTCGCGGTCGAGGTACCACTCGCCGGGGGTGTCCAGCTCCTCCAGGAGGTTCAGGGCGTACCAGCGGGCGCCCTTTCGGAGGCCGTAAGGTGCGGCCTTCGGGTCCCCCAGGGCGATCTCGTGGGTCGCCGGATCGATCGAGGCAACCGGGTCGTAGCCGTCGGCCCAGTCGCGGAACCAGTAGCCGTGGAGCCACGCGTCCGGTGCGTCGACCCACCGGGCGGGCCGGTCACCGTCGTACCGGAACCGCCCGCCGCGCCTGTCCCCGACGACCTCGGCGATCCGGGCCCATCCAGCGGCCCGCGGCGATGCGCTCGGTGCGGACGCGGCCCCGCCCCTCCGCGGGACGGCCCTCGAGCGTTCGGGCCATTCAGCGTTCGGCCACCGGGCGAGGGTCATCCTCCGTCCGCCGACGAACAGCTCCAGGGGCGCCGGCCGCCCGGGTCGGCCAAAACCGCGCGGCGTGATCCGGCCGAAGTCGGTCACCCCCTCGGCCGGAAGGTCGGCCACGAGGACGTGGTCCAGGGCCGCTTCAGGCAGCCCCTCGGACACTTCGCCCTCGCGAAGCTTGCGCCACGTGCCGACCGGACGGCCGCCGACGAGGCGCACGTCCTCACCCGGCGCCGCCCGGTAGATGATCGGGGCGTCCGCCGACCCCGAATCCTCCGCCGTCAGCTCCAGCGGCTCGGCGAGCCGGTACGTGCCTGCGGCCATCTGGACGACGACGCCGGCCGGAGGCAGCGGGCCGGAAGCCTTGATGGCACGGATCGTGTCGCGGGCCCGGCCGAGAGTGGCCAGCGGCGAGACGACGCTGCCGTCGCCGGCGTCGTCGCTGCCGCGCGACGAGACGTGGAGGACGATCTGCGCCGAAGCTGAGCTGGCCGTCATGAGGAGCACCGTGACCGGCACAAGGGTCCGTACGCGCACCGGCTGTGACGCGGTGGGGCGAGCGGACCTCCACCGACAAAGCACCGCTGCGGCCCATTGAAAGACCGCGAGCGGATGACGGGAGCAATGCACGATCAGTTGTTCCGTGCTAAGGCAGCGCGGCGGCGGCCCTCGCGGCGCATCGCCACGCGGCGGAGAAGCTCGCCCCGCGAGAAATACCGGCCGGGGCAATCCGTCACGTCGACGTCGCCGTGGCCGACGACGTGGCTGTCGGGAATCCCGTAGCGGGCCGTGAGCCAGTCGACCAGGCGGACGAGAGCATCCATCTGGCCGGTGGTGGGGCGGGTCTTTCGGAAATCGCCCACCAGGCAGATGCCGATCCCCGTCTGGTTGTAGGTCTGGTCGTTGCCGACGCGGCAGTGGGCCCCGTGCTTCTGCTTGGGCCATCGGCTGCCGACCTCGACCCGCCCGTTCCCGCTGCCGCTGCCGTTGCCGATGACGAAGTGGTAACCCAGTTCATCCCAGTGATTGTGGTGTCGGTGCCAGTAGTCGAAGGTGGCGGCCGACCCCTTGTGCGTGGCGCTGTGGTGAAGGACAATCCACTGCCACGGCCGCGGGGCGACGGCCGGTTCCCAGGCGGGTTCCGCCGGGGGCATGGGGGCGGTCAGGGCGGCCGCCTGCGTCTCGTGAGAGCGGCCCCGGGCGGAAGCCGGGGCTTGGGTCGTCCCGGCCCTACGGGACTCGGCCGGCGTGTGCTCCGGGTAGGGACGGGGATACTCGTACCGGCGGTTCCGAGCGCCGCAGCCCGTCCCCAGGAAGACCATCCCGCCGACCAGCGCCGCCCAGCCGAGCCCGCCGCTGAACCTCCTCAAATCACCCCTCCTGTCCGGGTCGGTCCCTCTGGTGTTCGGGCGCGATCGCTTCGAGGACGGCCCGCCAGCGGACCTCCCGTTCCTGTGACGGGACGTCCGACGCGGCACGCGGCACGTCCACTACGCTGACGCCCAGGCGCGAGACGGCCGGGCGAAGGTCCTCTGCGGCGACGAGAGCGCCGGCGACATCCGGCCACGTGGCCTTCAACCGGGCGAGCGCTTTCGGGCCGGCGCCGGGGCCCACCCAGATCGGCGGACCGTCCGGCCAGGCCCGGCCGCCGCTCTCGCCGGCCTCGCCAGGCAGGGGCCCGGCCATGGGAGGCAAACAGTGCCGCACCGCGACGTAGCGGTCCAGGTCGCCCGAGACAAGGTAAACCAAACCGTGGCGCTTCGCAAGGACGTTCAGCGTTTGGCAGGCAGCGTCTGGCGCAGCGTTCTTCCCCGCACGGGGTATCGCGGCGTCGGCGTCGACCCACAGGACGGCCCGGTCGGCCGGCCGGACCCACACCGCCCCGCTCGACGGCGCGGCGAGCGTCGGCCGCCGCTCCGGCAGGTGAGCGTGGAAGACGTGCCGCCCCACCGGCAGCCCCCCGGGACGGGGGCACTCGGCCAGGCCCGTCCGGGACGAGTAGTCGCGTCCGGTCCACCCGTCGTCGAAACGGAACAGGACGAAGCGTCGACCCGGAGGCCGTCCCGTTCCCTCGCCCAGGACGGCCGTCGCCACGGCCGGGGCCGGGCCCTCTCGGGCGACCGTGTCGAGGGCCGTCAGGCGGAGCCTTTGGTCCGACCCGATGCGGTCCGCGAGACCGGCCAGGAGGGCGAACGCAACGCCCACCGAAAGGGCGACGGCCGCGACGACGATCAGAACGTTGCCGAGTGTGCGGAGCATGGCGTTCGCTCACGTGCGCTGGCGCGTCCGCCGGCGGTCCGGCCGCGCCTCACGCTTCGAGGTCGCCCAGGGAGCGGAGCCGCTCGGCGCGTTCCTGGATCGACGGGTGAGAGCTCCACATGCTGGTCTCTTTCCGCCGGCCCCGGGCCATCATCGGTTGCACGATGAAAAGGTGGGCCGTGCCCCGCGTCGCCTGGCGCATCGGCTCGGAATCGGCCCCGAGCTTCTCCAGGGCGGAGGCCAGGCCCTCGGGGTAGCGCGTCATGCGGGCGGCGTCGGCGTCGGCGAGGAACTCCCGCTGGCGCGAGACGGCAAGCTGGATGAGATGGGCGAAGATCGGGGCCACGATCGCCAGGACAATAGCCACGACCAGGATGATAAGCATGGCCGGTCCGCCGCCGCCGCCGCTGGACCGCCGCCGGCGCCCGCCGCCCCACCAGAGCGACCGCAGGCCGATGTCGGCCATCAGCACGACGGTGCCCACCAGGACGGCCATCAGCGTCATGAAGCGGGTGTCGTAGTTCTTGACGTGCGACAGCTCGTGCGCGAGGACGCCCTGGAGCTCGTCGCGTGAGAGCCGTTCCCTGAGGGCCCGCGTCACGGCGACGTGGGCGTGCTCGGGGTCGCGACCCGTGGCAAAGGCGTTCATGGCGGGTGTCTCGATGACGTAGAGCCTCGGCATGGGGAGACCCGAGGCGAGGGTCAGCTCCTCCACGACGTTGTAGAGCTGGGGGTCGTCGCGCTTGGCGATCTCGCGGGCGCCCGACAGGGCCAGGACGGCCTTCGGGCCGCTGTAGTAGCCGATCATCGCCATGGCGCCGGCGACGATCAGGGCGATGGCGATGCTCGGGACGGCGAACCAGGGGTCCCCCGCGAGGGCCCAGCCGAGGACGGCCCCGAGGGCGCAGATGAACAGGACGAACAGGACCACCAGCAGGACGCTGTTACGCTTGTTGGCGCCGGCGAGCTGCTCGAATTGGGCCATCAGACCGTCCTATGCGAGACTGCTAGGCGCTTGCGGGAGAAACCGCACGGCACAGCGTGACCCGGACCTCCCGGCCCGGGCTCGACAGGCGCGCGTTACGGGTTTTCGAGTTTCGCATCGATGCCGCGCTTCCGCTGGCACCGGGCCCACAGGATGACCGCCAGCGGACACAGGACCGCCGTCGAGAGGGTCGAGATCGATATCTGGACCTGCGCGACGCCGGCGATCTCCTGGAACGCCTCGGCTCGGGCCGGGTCCATGAGGCCCGCGTCGGCGGCGAGGCCCGCGGGCGCTGCGGCGGCGTTGCCCGCGGTGGACGCCTCCGAGACGGCCGCCACCTGGCTTCGCTCCCGGAAGAGCCACAGGAAGACTGTCCCCCCCGGCGGCGGCCCGCCGATGCGAGTGGCGGGCCGGCCAATCCGCAATCCACAATCCGGAATCCGCAATCGCTAGAACTCGACCTTCGGGGCCTCCCGCTGGCTCTCTTCCTCGATCTCGAAGAAGTCCGCCGGCTGGAACCCGAACGTCGACGCCACCAGGTTCGCCGGAAACATCTCCTGACGGGTGTTGAACTGTTGGACCGCATCGTTGTAGTACTGACGGGCGAAGCCGATCTTGTTCTCGGTCGAGGCCAGCTCTTCCTGGAGCGCGAGGAAGTTCTGGTTGGCCTTCAGGTTGGGGTAGGCCTCCGACAGGGCGAAGAGCTGCCGCAGGGCCCCCGTGATCATGTTCTCGGCTTCCTGCTGCTCCTTGACGCTGCCGGCCTCGATGCCCCGCTGTCGGGCCTGGATGACCTGCTCCAGGGTCTCCCGCTCGTGGGCAGCGTAGCCCTTGACGGTCTCGACGAGGTTCGGGATCAGGTCGTAACGGCGCTTGAGCTGGACGTCGATCTGGGCCCAGGCGTTCCTGACCTGGTTGCGGAGGCGCACCAGACCGTTGTAGGTGGCCCAGAGAAACACCCCTACGGCGAGGATGAGCCCGAGGATCACAAGCAGGACGATCAGGGCAGGCATGGCGGCAGCTCCTTTCGGTGCAGGCTCCAGCGGACCGGGGCGGCGAACCGACGGACGCCGCGTAGCGTTCGCCCCCGCCTGACTGCGATTATAGACCCGGCGGGTGGGCCGTCAATGCGCGCGGCCCGTTCACACTTCATACGCGGTCGAGGCCGGAGTATTCACTCTCGGCGCGTCGCCCTCGTCCGCCCGCCGACCGGGCGGCGGGTCCGCGGACGGCTCCCACAAAAGATATCGGCTGCCGGAGGCGCCGGGCGTTAGCGGCGGACGGGGCGAGGCGATCCAGGCCTCTTGACGGGGCGTCAGGCCAGCAGCCACGCCGCCGCGTAACACCCGAGGGCCCCGAGGGCGGGAATCGCGTGCCACCAGTCCCGCGGCGTCAGGACGAGGACGCCCCCGCCGTAGGAGGCACAAACGATCGCGGCAACCGGCCTCAAGTGCCATCCCGCCGGGTCCCCGCGACCCGTCAGGACCGCCACGGCCGCCGCCAGGCCCGCCGCCAGGACCATCCCCAGGTTGTTCTCCAGGAGGTTCAGCAAGAGCCGCCGGCGCCAGTATCCCGGCGGCGGGCCAAGGCCGCGGACGATCTGTGGCGTGCCGAGCACGGGGTACATGAGCGGCAACAGGGCGAAGCATCCCAGCGCCGCCCAGCACAAGGAGACCTCCATGCCGCACCCCGCGCGCCCTGGCGCACCGGCGAACTTGATCACGCGGCTGAACTCGGACCCGGAGCTTCCGCTCCGGGCCCGAGAAGCCACCCGCGAGCCCCTGCTGACTCAGGACTTACGTCACGGAAGAAGAAACTCAATTCGCTTTTCTGGTCTACCGGGACCGGACGTCGAGGCACAGCATCTTCGACTGGTCGCGGATGACGAGCTTGCCGTCGGCCAGGGCCATCGGGGCCCAGATCTCCTTTCCCGAGAGCATCTCGACCTTGTCGAGGGCCTTGAACCCCGCCGGCGACGGCTCGATGACGTAGAGCTCGCCCGTCCGGCCGTCGATCTGGTAGAAGAGGCCGTCCCCCGTCAGGAGCGTGCAGCCCTTGTCCAGGTAGGGGGCGCTGCCGGTCTGCCAGACGACCTTGCCGCCCTCGGCCGCGAAGCAGACCATCCCGTCGCGGGCGGTGTTGGTGTTGCAGACGGCGTAGATATGGTCGCCGACGACGATCGGCTGCTGGACGTGCGAGCCGATCTCCTCGTTCCGCCAGAGCTGCTCGGCCGCGAAGCCGGCGGGGCTGCGCCAGACGCGGACCATGTCGCTCCCGGCGTCGTAGCCCCCCGTGATGAACAGGCGGTCGGCGCCGACGACGGTCGGCATCGGGATCGGAATCCGGCACCGGTAGCGGTACCGCCAAAGCGACACTCCGTTCGACGCGTCGACGGCATACACCCCGTCGCTCGACTGGATGAGCGCCTGCTCGACGCCACCGATCCGCACGAACGTCGGGCTCACGTAGCCCAGGTCGCCGAGGGGCTCGGACCGCCAAAGTTCCCGGCCGGTCGCCGGATCCAGCGCGACGAGGCCCGCCTCCCTCGACAGCGGCGCGACGAGCATCGTGTCGCGATAGAACAGGGGCGACTGCGACACCGCCCACCGCGGCAGCTTCGACCCGTAATCGGTCAGCAGGTTCTTCTTCCAAACCACCTCGTGCGTCTTCCGGTCGAAGCAGTGGACGTGGCCGAACGGGCCGATCGTGTAGACGTACTCCTCCGTGACCGACGGCACCTGGCGTGAGCCCGGGTGGCTGACCTTGCCCGGAGCGTCGTAGGCGTAGCGCCACCGCTCCTCGCCCCCGGCCAGGTCCAAACACCGGAGGATGTCGCGTCCCCCGCCACCCGCGGGTCGGCGACCCCCGGCGTCGAGGGATTCGAGGCCGAGGTCACTGGGCCGCGGCCCGCGCCCCCCGCCGCGGCCGCCTCGGCCCCTTCCCCTGGCGGGTTCGCCCGCGGGCTCCTCGCGGTCCAGAAGGTAGACCTCGCCGTCGCGGACGGCCGCGCCGCCGTATCCGGCGCCCACCTCGACCTTCCACAGGACCTTCGGTCCGCCCTCGGGCCAGGCCCTCAGGAGGCCCGTCTCGGGCGACGTGCCGTCACGGTTCGGCCCCTGGAACTGGGCCCAGCCCTTCCTCACCTGGTCGGCGAAGGATCGCGACGCCGCCCCGGAGGTTGGCCTCTCGACGGACGCCGCGTCAGCCTGCATCGCCGAGGACGGCTCCTGGGCCGGCTCGCCGCCGCATCGGACGGTGCCTGCCGTGGCGGCGAGGCACGCCGCCGCCGCCACCCATGTCATCCGCTTAGTACTACAACGCCACTTGCCGCGCGGCGGCCTTCCCAGGCCGCCGCGATCGGGCCTGAAGCGAGTTCCTGGCGGCCTGGGAAGGCCGCCAGGCGGGATGAAGTAGCGAACTGGCGTGGTCGCATTAGTCACGCTGGCTCTCCCCGTCCTCCGGGGCCGGCCTTTCCGGCTCGCCGGTCTTCCCCTCCCGTCCCCCCATGCGTTCGTCAACCGCCCTGGGTCGGATACGCTTCTTGCCCCGGCGCAGCAGTGTCATCGCGATGACCGTCAGAACCGTGGTCACGATTGCCAGGAAGAATGATCCAAAGCCGACCGCCACGCCGACGGCACCCATGATCCAGAGGCCCGCCGCCGTCGTCAGGCCCCGAACGTTATCCTGGTCCCGGAAAATCACACCGGAGCAGACGAAGCCGGTCCCGATCAGGGCCCCCTGGATGACCCGCACGATGTCGGCATCCGGGTAGGCCCGGATCAGGTCGCGGGCGACCAGGGCAAAGAGGCACGCCCCGACGGCCATGAGGATGTGGGTCCTCAGGCCGGCCGACTTCTCGTGGGCCTCCCGCTCCCATCCCACCGAGGCGCCGCACGCGCCGGCCAGGACGAGCTTGCCCAGCGCTCCGGCATAGGGCAGCACGGCCTCCAGCCACTGGCCGGCGGCCGCCGCCTCGGCCGTCCTTTCCGCCGCCCCACCCAGCATCGCTCACCTCCCGGCCAAGCCCGGAAAAAAGACACTAAGTGTCTTTTTTCCGCGCGTAAACCCCTGTGAAACAATAACTTAGCCTCCCCAAAAAAGACACTTAGTGTCTTTTTTTGGTGCCTTTCCTCGCGGGGCTTACTTCGTCCACGACCGGTAGACCGGCATCTCGCCGCTGAAGTCGACGACGAAACCTTCGTGGCCGTCGTTGACCGTCAGGACGCCGCCCGCCTGCTTCACGTACGGCCCGCCGTAGAGGGGCCAGGAATCGTAGTCGACCGCCTGACCGTCGACGGCCACCTCGGCCCGTTCGGACCCGTCGACGTACCGCATGGTGACGGTCCGCCCGTCGAGGCCGCGGTAGGCGACCTGCATCCGATCGGCCCACGCGGACGTGTCGACCTTGCACTTTCTGAGGACCGCCGCGGCGAACGCCTGTAGGCTGCGGAACTCGGTGGCGTCGGCGGCCTGGCAGATGAAGCCGGTCCGGCGGCCGTCGAACTTGAGGATCGGCTCGGGCCGGTGACGCGGCGGTCGGCCGTTCTCGACGTCGCTTGCGTTCTGTCGCTTCTGCTTCTCCGTCAGCTCCGTCGCGCCGACACCGGCCTTCTCGCCCAGCCCGTGCAGCCCGACGAACGTGCCGCTCGCCTGCATGAAGAACCAGCCGCCTTGCGCGACGGGCTCGGACGCCCCCTCCGGAACGGAGAAGAACGAGTAAGCGGGGTAGTCGTCCTCGGGGATGCGGCTCACGGAGATGACGGCCGCCCCGACCTGGCACCGCTGGTCGTACTTGCCCTTGCGGTCCTCGTAGTGGTGCTGCCAGGGGTGGCCGCCGGTGAAGACGGTCCCGCCGCGCGGACTGACCGCCACGAGCTGGAACCGGGTCCGCTGGTCGAAGACGTGACCGTCGGCTCGCTGGCCCCAGGCCCGGTCCCACTGGGTGGCCATCGTGAAGTGCTTGGTCGCGTACACGGTCTCCTGCGACTGATTGGGCTTGGGCTCGATGCCCTGGCCGAACCAATAGTTGGGCTTCGAGTTGCGGGACTCAAAGGGCAGATCCGGCAGGTCCTTGCGTGCGATGCGGCAGAGCACTCGGTTGGGACGCCAGCTTGAGGTGATCGGGTGGATCGTGTAGCGCCAGGAGCGCATCTGGTCGGCCGTCGGCGCGTAGTTCGACCCCCACCACAGGTACCCCGTCTGGTCGGCGATCGTCTGGGCCGGCCCGTCGGCGTAGCCCCGCTGGTGCGGCCCGGCGTACACGCCGTCGGTGTACTTCAGGGCGTAGGCGGCGACGTACCAGTCGAGGGCGGCCTTGGCGAGGAGCCGTACCTCCGGGTCGGGCGAGAAGTCGTACAAGTTCAGCATGCCGTTAACGTCGAACATGAGGTAGGTGGAGGAATCCCACTCGCCCTGCCCGGCCGCGTAGAGGCCCTTGACGTAGGACCTGAGCCAGCCCTTCATCTTCCTGCGGACCGCCTCCTTGGGCATGCGGCCCAGCATGCCGTCGCCTTCGAGGTAGTGCGGCAGGACCAGGGCGCTCGAGTACCACATGACCTTGTGGTTCTCGGTGCCCCCGCCGCTGTGGTAGGAGCCGTAGGTGCGTGCCGCCCCGGCCAGCTTCTCCTTCGTCTCGGGCGTCAAGGCATCGCCGAACAGGGGCAGGAACCGCCCCCAGTTGACCGCCGCGAAGTGGTAGTGCTCCTTGTACGAGCGGTCGTCGTTCATATAGCGGCGGGCCTCGGCGTCGGCCGGGTCCAGCAACAGCCGCGCCATGGCGCAGCCTGGCAGGTACTTGCCCGGGTCGCCGCCGGTGAAGTAACCCCGCCGGTAGGTGCCCATGTCCTGCTCTTTGAGGGCCAGGAGGACCCGCCTGGCCCGATCCTGGAACGCCCGCTCGTCGGGGTAGGTGGCCGGGCTGCTCGCGGGGGCCGCGTGGGCCCCCGGGTGATCGGCCTTCCGAGGATTCGGCACGTCCCAGGCCGCGGCGGCCGCCGCCGGCGCAAGGATCGCCGTCAGGAGTCCGGCAGCCGCTGCCCATCCGGTCGACCGTCGCTTCATCCGTCCTGCCTCCGCGCTTCGTGGTCCGCGGCGGTGCGTGACCGTCCCCCACCATACCCGTCCGGCCACCCCGCCGCAATCATTTCGGTTGCGCTTCCCCGCAGGGACCGGGTCCGTGTATCATAGTGGAACGAGGGGTCGCTTCCGCCCAACTCCCTCGGGCGCGCGGGCTTGGGAGATCGATATGCCTCTGCGGCGATTTGACGACAGGCGGCCCGTCCGGGTTCGGCGGTCGGCCGTCGTCTGGCCGGCCGTGTGGTCGGTTGCGCTCCTCGTCGGCTGCGAACCCGCCGGTCAGGACCGGCAAACCAGAAAGGAGGACGCCCCCATGAGCTTCGAGTTATCGAGTCCCGCGTTCAACCACAACGAGCGGGTCCCCAAGAAACACACCGGCGAAGGCGAGGACGTCTCGCCGCCGCTCGAATGGACCGACGTGCCGCCCGAGACCAAGGCGTTCGCCCTGATTTGCGACGACCCGGACGCCCCGGCCGGCACCTGGACCCACTGGGTCATCTGGAACATCCCCCCCGACCGGACGGGGCTGCCCGAGGGCATCCCTCGGGAAGAGGTCGTCTCGGACCTGGGCGGCGCCCGCCAGGGGGTCAACTCCTGGCAGGAAGACAACATCGGCTACCGCGGCCCCATGCCGCCCCCCGGCCACGGCACCCACCACTATCACTTCACGCTGTACGCGTTGAACAAGCCGCTGGACCTGGCCGCCGGGGCGTCGAAACGCGAGCTCCAGAACGCCCTGGCCGGCCACATCCTGGGTGAGACCCGCCTGACCGGCACGTACGAGCGGTAGGCCGACGACGTGGGCCGGCCGCGGAATCCGCGGCGCCTTGGGCACGTCCTCCGGGTTTAACCCGGCGGAATGCGTGTGCGCCCACGAAAACGTTCGACGAGCGGTCCGCGTGCGGCGGCCGCCTTGGCGGCGGCGCTTGCGGCTGCCCTCCTTGCGCCGACCGCTGCGGCCGACGAGGGGCCTTCCGAGAAGGAGCGGGCGACCCTCGCGTCGCTCGACAACGCGATCGACGGGGCCGTCGTCTACACCCGCCGCGGACACGTCCGGAAGGTCGTCATCGGCCGGTGGCAGGCGGTCGACCTGGGTCCCGGCGACTATGCCCGCTGGGCCCCGGACGGGAAGCGCCTCGCCGTCTGGCACAAGGGCGACGTCTGCGTCATGAACGCCGACGGCTCAGGCAGGCGAAAGCTCCTCTCCGGGGCCGACAAAGACGACGGCTGCCCCATCGAGTTCCACACCAACAATCGCGAGATCGTCTTCTGGAAGAAGGGCAAGGGCTTCCACGCCGTCGAGATCGAAACGGGCAAGGTCCGCCGCCTCAACGCCCCCGGCACCTACACCGGGTCGGCGTGCCTGTCGGCCGACGGCCGGCGGATGGCCTGCCGGTGGGGCAACGACCTCTTCGCCGTCGACCTCGAGAAGGGGACGCACCGCAAGTACGCCCGGGGCTGCTCGCCAGGATTGCCCCCCAGCGGCCGACTGCTGATGTGCAACACGGGCGGCCACCGGGAGCTGGTCATCCAGGGATGGGACGGCACGAAAGGCGTGCGCCTCAACACCCGCACCGCCTCGCCCGACAACCGGTGGGACAACCACCACTGGTCGAACCACGAGGACTTCCTCGCCGCCGAGGGCGAAGGGAAACGCGGAGAGGTCTACGTCGTCCAGGTCAGCCGCAACCAGTGCTACCGCGTCTCCTGGGAAGGCCGCGCCGAGTATCCCGACCTGTTCGTCGGCCCCGTCGCAGCCGGCGACGTTGCGGCCGAGTGACGGGGGGTCAGTCGGCGACCCGGACGGTCAGGATATCGCCTGGCCGGGCGGGGACCTCCATCAGGTTCGCTGCCGCGAACGACCGGCCCTTCGGACCGCCGTCCGGCCGCGCGGTCGTCACGGCGAGCTTCATCGGGCGCGGCGGCCGCAGCAGCACGCTGCCGGCGAAACTGCCGCACAGGACCTCGAGGGCCTTCCCCTCGGCCAAGTCCACCGGCCCCGCCCCGTCGAGGACGAAGCAGGCGTCCTTCCTCTCGCCGGGCGCCCGCCAGACCTTCAGGTCCGGCCCAAGCGGTGTCCGCGATCCGGCCAGCAGGTCAAGGTTCTCCAGGTACCACCCGTGCAGGAACGCGAGGACCGCCCGATGGGCCTCATCGAGGGTCGGCAGGTCCATCGAGTAGGCCGGCACGCCCACGGCCATCATCTTGACGACCATCGCTGCCGCGTCCTCGGGCGAATCGTGGTTCGTCACGGACTGGTAGTCGTTCAGGGCGTAGGGAGTATAGGCCGCGATGTAGGCCGTGCGAAGGAAGTTGCCCTCCGGGCTGTAGGGCGTATCACCCGCCCGGACGACGGTGCCGTATCCATAGAGGTACGGGGTGGCGTAGTTCTGCTTCAGCTCGACGATGAAGCCGGGCCGGACGGCCCGCGTCCGCTGGTCGATCCGCTGGAGCGTCCGGGCCAGGCCCTCGATGGCTGAGGTCGTGTCGTGTTCGTGGGCCCGGCTGGCGCACGGCCCCTCCGGGACGCAGTTGAACAGGTCGTACTTCGCCCCGTCGGCGCCGTACCGCTGGGCGAGACCCGCACAGAGGTCGGCCATCGCCTCGCGGGCCTCCGGGCACTGAAAGCACAGGCTGTGGAACCGGTTGTAGGTGAGCATCGGCTCGCCCGGCTCGGTCTCGATCAGGAGCCCCCGCCTCTCGGCGAAGCACCGGGCGTCGGGCGCGACGGCGTGCGGAGCGCACCAGAGGATCGCCCGGCCGCCTTCGGCCCGGATCGCCTCCACGAGAGCCGCCAAGTCGGGGACCTTCGACCGGTCCTCCTCCCAGTCGCCGATGTTGAGCCGCACCGAGTAGTCGCTGTCCAGGCCGGGGCCGAACCAGCCGTCGTCGATGACGAAGTTGCGGATGCCCAGGCGGACGCCTTCGCGGACGTTCTCCAGGACCACACGGTCCGTGACGTCGCCGGAGAACCAGTCCGTCCACGAGCACCACCAGGGCTCGAGGCTCTCGGGGGTCGTGCGCGGCTCGACGCCGAGGCGGGTCGCCATCGCCCCGGAGAAATCGCGGAGCGTCTCGATCCACGTCTCGCCCGCCAGGTCTCGATCCTCGCGGAGATAGACGTGCTCGGTGATCGCCCCGTCGGGCCGGCCCTCGGCCGCCGAGCAGGGGAGCGGATACTCGTCCGTCCCGCGCTCGACCTCCAGCGTCAAGCGCTTCATCCACGCCACCAGGGCCCGCCCCTTGGCAGGCTCGACCACGCGGAAGTCCGTCTCGACGTTCGCCCCGACGATGCCGAACGCCAGGACCGTCCGCCGGTCCTGCCCGGTAAGCACAAAGAGCGGCATGCGGACGTTGTTCACCCGTGACCGCCACGAGCGGGCCCAGAAGTCGACGAGCTGCGTCTGGGAGGAGTAGCCCCGGCCCGTGTCGGGGACGATCACCTCGTGGAAGTTGCGGAGCGGCGTCGAGAGCCGGTAGGTGACCCGCGCCAGGCGGTCGCGCGCCGGCGGCGTGACGGTCACGGGATGGGGAAACCCGAGGCCCAGCTCGATGCGGATGCCGCCGTCCACGCGAGAGGCCGGTTGGCCGAGCTGCTCGAAGACGGCTTCCCCGGCGGCGCCGCTGCGCGTCTCGGCCCGGATCGAGAGCGAAATCACACCTTCGTCCTTCCCCGCCGGTCCCCGGGCCCGTATCGCCCAAGCGTCGCCGCCCTGCCGGCGGTCCGCGCCCTGAGGCCCCCCTCAAGCCCTTCGCCGACGGCGCTTCGCCAGCGGGCCCATTCCGTACGCCCCGAGGTCAAACAGGGCCGCCAGGACCACCAGCACGATCCACCCGCCGCTCAGCTCGTAGTCGTTGTGCAGCATCGCCGCCATGTAGGCCCCCGTCGTGTAGGGCATGAACAGCCAGCCGAGCAGCGGCCACAGCGCCGTCTCGTAGGCCAGATCGAACCAGGGCGTCAAAAGCCACACCAGTGCCAGGATCAGCCGCGGCAGGCCCAGAAGGACCATCACGACCAGGCATCCGATCATGGATCGCCCCTTTCACTCGATCCGCGTCATTCTCGGCCAAGCCCCGGACCGTCGTCAACGGGAATCGCCGGATAAGTCGGCCGGTGGCCCTCGGTCGCCGTCCCTGGTACACTGAAGCGCTATGGAACCCCATCCCCAGCGCGTTGTGGCCAACCTGGAATCGGTCCGGGAGCGGATGGCCGACGCCGCCCGGCGAAGCGGCCGCGAGCCCGGCGACATCCGCCTCGTCGCGATCACCAAGACGGTCGGGCCGGCGACGATCCGCGTCCTGGCGGCCGCCGGCCAGCGCGATATCGGCGAGAACCGGGCCCAGGAGATCCGTGACCGGGCGGCCGAGCTCGAGGGCATGGCCGACGGGGCCGCCCGCCCGGTCGTCGATGTCCGCTGGCACATGGTCGGCCACCTCCAGCGGAACAAGGTGAAGTACGTCGTCCCGCGGTGCGAGATGATCCACAGCGTCGACTCGCTCCGGCTGGCCGAGGAGATCTCCAAGCGTGCCCGGGCCGCCGAGCAGACCGCCACCTGCCTCCTGGAAGTCAACGTCAGCGGCGAGGAAGCGAAGTGGGGCGTCGCCCCGGCGGAGGCGGCCGGCCTGGCCCGCGACACCGCCGCCCTTCCCCGGCTGCATCTGGCGGGCCTCATGACGATGGCCCCCTTCACGGACGATCCCGAGACGACGCGGCCGGTTTTCGCGGCCCTCGGAGAGCTGCGCGAGCGGCTCAACCGGGAGGCGGACCTGGAGACGCCGCTCGGCGAGCTTTCGATGGGTATGACCCAGGACTTCGAGGTGGCCATCGAGGAAGGGGCGACGATCGTCCGCATCGGCACCGCCCTTTTCGCCTGATTTGCCTTGCACCCTGGGCCCGGCAGGCGTTAACCTTAGCCGGCGTGCGACTTAAGGAAAGGCGACCGAGAATGAACGGGACGTGGCGGGCGTGGGCCGTGGCCGCTGTGGCCGGGATCGTCGCCCTGGGCATCGCGGCGGCCGCCGTGGCCCAGATGGACGCGATCCGGGAGTACGAGACCCGGCGGCGGAACACCGACATGAACGATGCCGACCAGATCTTCGCCCTGGCGAAGTGGTGCTACCGGAACCGCCTGACGGACGAGGCCCTGAAGCACGCCGTGACGGCCCACCGGCTGGGTCCCGAGGACGTGCGGGCCAAGTACCTGATCTACGCCCTTCGCGGCGGCCCGGCCGAGGACCAGGAGGAAACCGGCGGCGAGGCAGGCGCCGGAGGCACGGAGACCCCCCCGCCGACCACCGCCGGGGCCGTCTCCGACGAGCGGATCGAGGCCGTCTGGGAAGAGGAGACGCCCGCCGCCATGAACGCCTTCCGCGACGTCCAGCAGCAGATGTTCCAGCGGTGCGGCACCGCGGACTGTCACGGCGGCAACCCGCAAGCCAAGTTCAACCTGATCACGGCCTCGCCCGGGTCGCGCCAGACGATCGTCCGCAACTTCCTGACCATCCGGGGGTACCTGGACCGCGAGGGCCCGGAGAAGAGCGCCCTCGTCCAGATGCCCATGAAGGGGCCCGACGAAGGCCATCCGCGGAAGGTCATCCGCAGCACCAACGACCGGTTCTACCGCGAGGCGGTCAAGTGGATCGACCAGCTCCTGACCGAGGTGGAGAAGGTGTGGAGCCGGTCGACCGAAGGCGGCGGGGCGGGAGGATGAGCGAAGGCGTCTATCCGCCCTCGGTGACCGCGGCCACCAAGGCCCTTTCCATCGCCTGGTCCAGCGGATGTCCGCGCCAGGCGATCCGCCCCTCGCGGTCGACAATGAACGCCGTCGGGATGCCCTCGACGCCGTAGTCCCCCCCGGTGGAGCTCCCCCCGCCGATCGGGTAGTCCATGCCCATTTGCTCGACGAACGGCTCGACCGTCCGCAAGGGCTCGTTCGTCAGGCTGACCAGCACGACGCCCTGGTCCGCGTAGCGGTCGTTCAGCTCGATCAGGTGCGGGATGGATACGCGGCAAGGGGGGCACCACGTGGCCCAAAACTCGACGACCACGACCTGGCCGCGGAGGTTCGCCAGCGACAGGGCCTCGGTGTTGATCCAGTAGTCGGCTCGGACCTCCGGGGCCGGTGTCCGCTCGGCCGGGGGCGGCAGCCCCACCGGCTCGACCGCCGCGGCGGGCCCCTCGCCGTCCGGGTTTCCCGAACACCCAGCCAGGACGAAACCGAACAGAGCTGCTGCCACCGTCAGTGTCTTCATCGCGCTCTCCCGTAAAGTAACGCCTCTCCTACCCCATTATAGTCGTGCCTGCCGAGTTCGAGGCAACCCCGAGGCGTGATCGAGGCCCCGCGCCCGGGCGCGTCATCGGCGGTCCATCTCCTTGAGCATGGCCCGCGCCTCTGACGCGTACGGCGTGTCGCCGTAGTTTTCGATGACCTTTTCGAGATACGTTCTGGCCTTCTCAGGCATCCCCGCCTTGATGAAGTTGCGAGCCATCGAGAGCCATCCCCGGCAGTCCCTTTCGGCCTTCTCGGCGCGAATGCGGGCCATCAGCTCCTTGTCGTTGCGCATGGCCTCGGCCCGTACGGCGGCCTCCTTTCCCGCCTCCGTTCCGGGGTACGTGGCGGCGAGGTGCTCGAGAGCTCGGAGCACCGTCGCGGACGGCTTCACGCTCTCCTGCCGCTTGATGGCGGCCAGCAGGGCAGTCGCCCGTTTCTCTCGGTGGGCCTTCTCGATTGCCGTCCGGATCTCCGGGTCGGCCATCAGCTCGGCCAGCCGGGCCTCGGCCTCCCGGGCCGGACCGGTGCCCGGAAACTGCTGCGCAACTTCCGTGAGGGCTTCGCTGGCCTCCAAGTGGCGTTTGGCATCCAGATGGACCTCCGCCCGCTTCAATTGCTCTTCGGCGGCCGCTTCGATGGCCTTCCGGACCGCCTGGGTCCGCTGCTTCACCTCGCCCTCGTCCAGGTCGGGTACCTTCGCCAGCAGGGCGATCGCCTCGGACCACTGCTGCTTCTCGACGGCCCCCTCGACCTTCGCGACGGCGTCCAGGGCGGCCGCTTTCTCCTTGGGGTGGACGAGGCTGGGCGGCGTCTTGCCCATCTGCTCCTCCAGGACACGGTCCAGGCCCCCGGCCGGGTGCCCCCGCCACACAATCTTGCCCGACGGATCGACGAGCACGGCGTGGGGAATGCCCCGAACCCCATAGACGTCGCCCGTCTTGCTATCGCCGCCGACCGGGTAGACCATGCCCATCTGCTTGGCGAACCCTTCGACCTTGCCGCGGGGCTCGTCCGTCAGGCTCACGATCACCACGCCCTTGTCCTTATAGGTCTTGTGGAGGTCGACCAGGTGGGGGATGGTCGCGCGGCAAGGGGGACACCAGGTGGCCCAGAACTCGACGATGACGATCCGGCCGCGGAGGGCCTCGAGGGACAGCGGCTGGGTGTTGAGCCAGTACCCCGCCGAGATCTCCGGGGCCGTGTCGCCGACATTGGCCGCGGCCCGAGCCCGACCGGCACCCAGCAACAGGATCGAAACAGATGCGATCGCCGCCACGCGTTTCATGGTCGACCTCCTCCTGCCACGGCGTAGGCCTCAAATCGTCCCGGTCCCGTTTGGCCCGTCCCCCCGGCCCCCCCGCCGGGCGAGGCGGCCCGGCGTCAGACGACCCCGTCCAGACTTTCCAGGCCCAGCGTCTCTTGCGTGGCAAACGCCTCGCCATGGGACCGGCCGATCAGCAGGCCCCAGTACCGGTTGACGTCGCGGACGTAGCCGACCACCGCCCCCGCCTCGTCGCCCCGGCCGTCGTAGAACTGGCTCCGGTAGCACTCGACGGCCCGGACCTTCGTCTCCATCTCCTCAGAGACGTCGACGACGAAGCGGATGTCCTCGTGCGACCGCAGATGGGTGCAGTAGTAGAAGATGAACCGGTCGGGCCAGTGCGGCACGCCGGCCATGTCGGTCTTGGTGAGCTTGGCGTGGAAGCGGGCCTGGACGGCAAGCTGCGTCGCCGCCAAGTGGTCGGGGTGCGAGTCCCGCCAGTAGGGGACGAAGACGACTCGCGGCCGCAGCCGGCGGAACGCCTCGGCCAGACGGACGCGGGCGTCGAGGGTCGCCTGCAGCTCGCGGTTGACGAGGCCCAGGTCCTCCCGGTGCGCGAGGCCCAGCACCTCCGTCGCCGCCTCCGTCTCGGCCCGGCGCTTCTCGGGCGAGCCGAACGGCGTGGGCTCGCCGCTCGTCAGGTCGACGACGCCGACCCGCCGGCCCGCCCGGACGAGCTTGACGAGCGTCCCGCCCATGCCCAGCTCCGCATCGTCCGGGTGCGGCGCCACGGTCAGGTACTCGACCGTTTCCGTTTGGGCCATCGGACGCTCCTCGGACGCCTCGAGCGCCATTATAGAGGCACAGCCCGGCGGAATGAACCCTTTCGCCCTGGAAAGACGGGCGCCGTTCGGGTCTACTGGCATGCGGTATTTGTGCGAACGGAGAGCGGGAGCTCGCCCCGGGGGCCGCCTGGATCACGAGATGCCTATGCCACCATCCGATCTCAAGGCCGTCATCTTCGACCTCGACGGGATTCTGACCGACACGTCGGTCTATCACGCCCGGGCGTGGGCCGACCTGGTGCGCAGCCTCGGGTACGAGCCACCGCCGGACCTGGAGGAGCGCGTCAAGGGCATCTCGCGGATGGCCTCCCTTCGGATCGCCCTCGGCGAGCACGCCGACGAGTACTCCGAGGAACAGCTCCAGGACCTCGCCGCCCGGAAGAACGCTCGCTACCAGGAGGCCATCCGCGACGTCGGCCCGGACGACCTCTATCCCGGCGCCCTGGAGCTGTTCGACGACCTGGAGCGGGCCGGAATCAAGGTCGTCATCGGCTCGGCCAGCAAGAACACGAAGACGATCCTGGAGCATCTCGGCATCGCGGACCGGTTCGACGCCGTCTCCGACGGCTACAGCCACACGCACCCCAAGCCGGACCCGGAGGTGTTCCTGGTGGCGGCAGAGATGGTCGGGGCCCGGCCCGAGGAGTGCATCGTCGTCGAGGACGCCGAGGCGGGGATCACGGCGGCCCTGAACGGCGGGTTCACGGCCGTCGGCATGGGGACGTACGAGTCGCTTAAGCACGCGCACCTGTTCGTCGAGGGCCTCCAGGAGCTGAGCGCCGAGCGGCTGAAGGAACTCCACGCCCGCGTCCAGGGGGAGGGCTGATCCTCTGCGGGCTCCGCCGCCGGAAGGAATGCGTTCGATGACCATGGCCCCTTTGAGCGTGGACGTCCTGGTGGCCGGGGGAGGGACGGCCGGCTGCGCCGCCGCCATTGCCGCCGCCCGGCGAGGCCACCGCGTCCTCCTCGTCGAAGAGGCCAACTGCCTGGGCGGCACTTCGACCAGCGGCGGCGTCGGCGATGGCCGTCGAGGAAGGCCTCGACGACGTCCGCTGCCTTGACATGGGCCGCCTGCGGCAGAGCCTGACGGCCGCCGGCGTCGAGCTCGACCCGCGGAAGCACAGGGCGTTCGCCCCGGAGGTCACGCCCGACCCGCGCGACGCAGATTGAGCGCCGCCCAAACCTTGACGCTGGGCCCGACCCGCTCCATAATAGGCGGCCTGCCGATGGAGCAGGCGACACGTCCGCACGGTGAGCGTAGCTCAGACGGCTAGAGCACCAGGTTGTGGTCCTGGGGGTCGCGGGTTCGAATCCCGTCGCTCACCCCATCTTTTTGCGCCCAACGTGTCGACAGACAGGGAGATTGCGATGCCCA
>CAZGKW010000001.1:72986-214155 GCA_964526295.1 uncultured Anaerolineales bacterium | reverse complement strand
ACCAGATCCAGGGGATCGGCGACGGCTTCGTCCCGGACGTGCTCGACGTCTCGCTCGTCGACGAGGTGATCGAGGTAACCGACGAGGACGCCATCGAGACGACCCGCCAGCTCGGCCGCGACCACGGCCTCCTGGTAGGCATCTCGTCCGGGGCGAACGTCTGGGCCGCCCGCGAGCTGGCGAAGCGGTACGAGGGGCAGATCGCGACGATCCTCCCGGACCGGGCGGAACGGTATTTCAGCACGGCACTGCTCTGATGGCAGAGGGAGGGGGCCGCTATGCCCATCCGCGGGTTTCTCGCCGTGGTCCGTGAGTGGATCGGCGAACTGCCCTCGTACGGGTTCCATTTCCTCTTCTCGTGGATCTACACGACGCGGGTCCTGCGGCTCAAGGCGGCCCACACACCATACCCCCGCGTGCGCGACTTGCTGCTGCGCCGGGCCGGGGTCCGCATCGGCCGGGACGTCGAGACGGGCTTCGGCACGCTGGTTGTCGGCATCGCGAGGGACCCGCCCGCCGTGACGATCGAGGATCGGGCGGCCGTCGGGCCGCGGGTCAGCTTCATTACGAGCTGCTACCCCGGCCGGTCGCGGCTGCTCGATCGTCCGGAGACCCAGGGCATGTTCTGCCGAGTGGGCCCGATCCGGGCCTGCCAGGATGCCTGGATCGGCGCCCATGCGGTTATCTTTCCGGGCGTCACCATCGGCCCTGGGGCCGTCGTCGGTGCCGGGTCGGTGGTCCGCGAGGACGTGCCGCCGTACACCGTGGTCGCAGGCATTCCGGCCCGACCGGTTCGGCAGTTGTCCGAGCCGAGGGCCTTCTTTGGTCCGGGGGGCGAGAAGGGTGACGGATAGTGCAGCTTGTATCCGAACTGGTCCCCGGCTGGCCCAAGCTGGCCTGGCTGGCGGAACTCGCCCCGGGCCGTCCCGCGGTCCGCGTCTACCGCGGCCCGAGGGTCGAGGTGGCCGACGACTGGATCGCCGAGGCCGTCTGGGCGGGCGACTTCCCGGAGGGCGACTTCGACCGGACGGAGCTTGTCTTCGGAACGGGCGTCCGGTGCCGCAAGAGGGAGGTGGTTTTCGTCGGGTCGGGCACGGGCATGGACTTCCTGTGGTGGAACTCACGGGACGGCGAGTGTCGTGTCAGCAACTCCCTGCCGATCCTGCTGGCCGGGGCCGGGCTCTCGCTGTGCGACGACTACGCCGGCTACCGGGACGACATCGGCACGATCGAGAGCCTGGGGATTCGGGAATACGTCCGGTCGATTCCCGTGGTCGGTGGGACCGTCAGCCGGGCCGGTTACGCCGACCTTCGATGGGACGGCCGGGCCCTGGCGGAGGTGACCAAGCCCGTGACGGCGCCGCCGATCGGGAGCTTCGAGGCTTACCACACGTTCCTGATCGATACGGCCCGGGCCCTCGGAGTGAACGCCTCCGATCCGCTTCGGCGTGAGCGGGTGGTTCCGTTGGCGAGCATCTCGAGCGGCTACGATTCGCCGGCCGCGGCCGTTATTGCACGCGAAGCCGGGTGCACGCGGGCCGTGACCATCCGCGGGTCGAGGAGCCTGTGGCGGGGTTCGGACTCCGGGAAGCGCGTGGCCGAGCGCCTGGGCCTGGCCTGCCGCGAATACGACCTCTCGCCGGCGGGGTTCCGGGACGAGGTGGCGTTCTGGGCGGCGACGGGGCGGCCGGCCGGCCTCAACTTCTCCGTGTTTGACTATCCCGATCCGCTCTGCCTCTTCTTCACCGCCACCTCCGGCGACAGAATATGGGACCGTCCCCGCCACGACATGAGCGTGCTCGCCGGGGACATGGATACGTTGCTGGGCGAGTTCCGCATTCGCAAAGGCATGTTCCATTGCTGCGTCCCCTGGTGGGGCGCCGCTCGGGCCCAGGAGATCAACCGTCTGGGGGGGACTGAGGAGATGCGGCCGTGGGCCTTGGGCACCGGCTATGACCGTCCTATCGCGCGGCGGATTTTGGAGGAGGCGGGCGTCCCCCGCCGCGCGTTCGGCATGCGCAAGCGGAGCACCGCGACGAACAGACGGTTTCTCTGGCCGTTTGGCCCACAGGCGCAGGAAAGTCTCCGTCGCTATCTTCGTCAACGGCGTGTGCCCGTCCCCTCAAAGCCGGAAGTGGCGATCGTGCGTCCGTTGAGCGCGGCTAGCTACCTGTTATTCGCCAATTTAGGGTACAGACTTGGCATCCGGACGTGGTACCGGCCGTGGCTTCGCTACCGCTCCCGCGACCTCCTCTTCCAGTGGGCCAACCACGAACTGAAGCGGGAGTACGAGACCGCAATGGAGTCCGTCTCCCAGTAGTCCCGACGGGCGAGGGACGCGACAGGCAACCAGACTTCAGGGGGTGATCGATGGACCGCAGGCAGCGTGTCTGGCGGTGGCTGGGAGTCGGGTCCTCAGTCGTATGGCTGGTGTCGCTGGTGCTCTTCCCGATCCTCGGGGGTTACCCGGCGGCCTACGGGGCTTTAGGGATCGGTCTGGCCGGTGCTGCGTTCCTCCTGAGGCCGGGCGTTCGGCGCCGCGTTCTGGCGGTTCTTGGCCGGCCGAGCGCGGGCCGGTTCCTGGCGGCGGTTCTCGCCCTGGCGCTCCTTCTCCGGGGCGGGGCCATGCTCCTCCGCTCTCCGACGTTGTACTCGGACTCGAAGTACTACCACGCCTTGGCCGTCGGCCTGCTGACCGGCGAGGGCTACGGCGAGACGGCCTGGTTGCCGCCGGGTTTCCCAGGGGCACTGGCAGGCTGGTACGCTCTTACGACGCCTCACGCCATCGCCGGGTTCCTGATGAACGTCCTGATCGCGACGGCGGCCGTGGCGGTGGTTTACGACCTCGGCAGGCAGACGGTGGGCGACCGGGCGGCCCGGGTTGCCACGGCGGTCGTGGCCGTGATGCCGTCGCTGGTCTTGAGCGCCTCGCACCTGCACACGACGTCGCTGCTGGTCTTGCTCTCGGCGGGGGCCATCGACCTGGCAGTCCGGGCAGCCCGGCCCGGCGGTCGGGGGTACCTTGTCGCGGCAGGGCTGGGGCTGCTGCTCGGCGCCGGCGTCCTCGTGCGGCCCGTCTTTCTCTTCTTCCCGGCGGTGTGCTTTCTGAGCTGGCTCGTCCGGGGCGATCGCCTGGCGGCGGTCGGCAAGACGGCCCTCTGCTCCGCCGTCATGGTCGCAGTCGTCGCCCCGTGGACCGTACGCAACTACATCGTGCTCGATGCCTTTGTGCCCGTGTCCACGAACGGGGGGTACGTGCTCTACAACGGAATGAATCCCGAGACGTACGGCACGTGGAGCCGGCGGGGGCCCGTGCCGGGCGAGCACGACGAGGTCAGCCGGGACCGGCTGCGGCGTGCGGCGGCGTTTCGCTGGATGCAAGAGAACCCCCTCCAGTGCCTGCGTTTGATGGTCCTGAAGCAGGCGTTCATGTGGGGCCGGTCGGGGGCCAGTCTGGGGGCGGGGTCGCTGGCCGATTGGGTGCCGGAGCGGTTCCGTCGCCCGGGGGTGCTTGTCCTGGAAGGGCTGGCCCTCCTGTTTTGGGCCGGGCTGTTCGGCCTGTGCGGGTGGGCGGCCTTGCGAGGGAGCGGATGGACCCATCCGAAGCTGATACCGGCGATCCTCTACGTGTATCTGCTTTTCGGCGTGCACCTCTTCTTCGAGGTCCAGCCGCGGTACCACCTTCCGGCCCTGCCGGCGCTGGCGCTCGTCGCGGCTGCCGGATACGTCAAGACCCGGAGTGAATTGAAGGCGCCGGCAGAAGCCCCGACCTGATCACGGACGGACGGCGCCGAGGACCTGGTTGACCACCGTCGGGCGGCCGTCGCGGACGATCTCGATGACCACCGTCTGGCCGGGCCGGTGGCCCTGGACGACGGCGGCCAGGTCGCGCGGCGTCAGGGTCGACCGGCCGCCGATGGCCGTGATCACGTCGCCGACCTCCAGTCTCTCGGCACGTCGTGCCGCCGACCAGGGCAGCATCCCGTCGACGCGGACCCCCTCGGGGTGCCGGGCCATTCGAATCCCCAGGTGGGCCTTCAGGGTGTAGACGGGCCGCCACGGCTCCGGCTGGGCCAGCACCCACGCCCGCCACGCCGCCTCGATCTCGTCGATCGGCCGCTCGAGCACCCGTTCGAGCGCCTCGATCCCCGTCGGGTCGGACCCGTAGCCCAGCTTGTAAGCATTGTAGAAGTGCCGCAGACTCCCCATCCCGTCCAGCCAGACCATCACGTACCGGGCCTGGGCGTAGTTCGCCTCGTTGTCCTCCATAAACGCCGCCCGATCCATCCCGCACAGGTCGGCGAGCGGCCGGTGCCGCCCCTGCCGCACGTCCTCCTGGACGCGCACCAGGTCGGGCCCCACCTGAGGCACCAGCCGGCCCGCCTCCACCTCGGCCGACTCGTACAGCGACGCCAGCCCCTCGGAGACCCAGACGGCGTGCCGCTGGTGGACGAGGACCTGGTCGTGGTGGTGGAGGGCGTGAGTCAGCTCGTGGAGCAGGACGCGGCTCAGGCTGATGCTCGTCAGCGTCCGCGTCGCCCCGTTGTAGTAGCCGCTGGCCTCTGCCTTGGCGGCGGCCCGGTTCTTGTAGTAGTCGGCCACCGTGGGCAGGACGACCGTGACGTTCCACCTGAGGGGCAGCGGAAACAGGCCCAGCCGGTGGGCGTCGAGGTGGTCTTCGATCAGGCCGCGGGCATAACGGGTGGACCGGGCGTCGAGGGCCGAGGCGTAGACGACGTGCCGCCGGTGGTCGACCCACGTCTGGTAGCCGTTGCCGAAGCGTCGCCGGCATTCCTCGACGATGGCTCGGGCCTCGGCGGCCAGTTGGCGTTTGCGCTGGAGGTCTTCGTCGCGTGGATCCTCTGCCGCCGCGGTCGTTGCCGGCACCAGGGCCGACGCCACCACCGCCAACGCTGCGGCGGCGGCGCTCAGGACCGCCGGCCGCGCTTTCTTCGACGTTTCGGGCACGGGTCTCTCAGGTCGAGCTTTGCGGCCAGGCGTCTGCGGGCGTCTACTCCCGGAGGTCGCATGACCGCGGCAGGATGAAGACTCGGACGAAGGGGCGGTACAGGCGCGTCCCGAACGCGGCCCCCGCGCCCGCCAGAACGATCGTCGTCAGGTCGGCCGAATGCTGCGGAAGGAAGACCTGGCCCGCCTCGGGCACCATGCCGATCAGGGCCGCCACGACCGCCGCCGCGACCCGTCCCGGCCGGCCCGCCCAGTCCAGCAGGCTCGCGACGACCATTCCCACGACGACGGCACTTCCGACGTCCGCCACGAGCTGGACGGTCGCCTCGAACTCCGAGTTGTAGTACTGGTGCCGGAACGGGACCTGGAGCAGGCTTCGGAGCCTCGCCCCCAGCCCTTCGTCGGGCCATTGGAACTCGAACCGCCCCCACTTGAGGCCCAGTATGAGCCCGACCAGGCCGACCGCGAGCCCGAGCCGCAGCGCGTACGAAAGGGCCCGCCAACCCCCCTGCTGCGGGTAGGGTCGGACCGCGGCCGGGCCGAAGTGGACCGCCAGCCAGCCGCCGAGGCCCGCACCGCCTGCCGACAGGACCACGTCCGTCGTGCTGGTCAATCGCGAGTGGATGAAAATCTGGAGCGTTTCGAGCATGGCGGCGAGAGCGAACCCCGCGGCCAGGCCCAGCACCACGTGCCCTCGTCGGCGGGCCCATCGCACCGCGGCTGCGTATCCGACCGGGAGGAACGCGGCCGCGCTGGCCGCCGCTGATGCCCCGCGCCCCCCGCCCAGGTCCGCCAGCGGCACCAGGTTGAGTCGCGTCCCCTTGAGGTCGCGCACCAGCTCCTCGCCGCTGATCACCAGATCGAACGGTAAGAGCTGGAAGACAACCAGGGCGACCGTGTATCCGCCGAGGAGGAGCACCGCGAGGCGCTGCGTGTCGCGCTCGTGCCACAGGGCCTGGAACCACCGCGTGAACCGTCCCCCGACCAGGAACCATACCCCGATCCCCAGGACCGTCCCGGTACACTCGGCCAGAACGTCGTTCAGGGAGACCGTCCGCGGGGCGAACCAGATCTGGGTGAACTCGACCCCCAGCGCCAGCGCCCACAGGCCAAGAGCGACCGACGTGCCGATCAGCCACCGCCCCGGCCGCGTGCCCGCTCCCGTCAGGGCACCCATGGCGAAGAACGCCAGGGGCACGAACAGGAGCAGGTTCGCCACCAGGTCCGCCCGCCGGCCGATACCCAGTTCCAGGTATCGCAGGTTCAGGACGGTCTCGATGGCTTTCGAAAGCGGCACCGGCCGGACCTCGAGCGGCACGAGGCTGCCGTAGATTGCCAGGACGATGCCGACGACGGTCAGCACGCCGTAGACGCGGGCGGCCCGTGCCGGATCCATCGGTCTCCGCGGTGCAGGGGGGGCGGCGTTGGTCGCAGGCCCGCCTGGTGCGGGGGCGGGGCGGATGCGGACCGGCTCCGCGAGAGCCGCCGGCCGGACCTCCCCCGCGAGAGCCATCACCTGCCCGTATGCCAGCGCCACCACGAGCCCCGCCTGGAGGAGCACCCACCGGACGAGCAATCCGGCCGGCGGCACCTCCGCCGACGGGTCGGCCAGAACGAGCGTCCGAAACGGGTGGAACGCTTCCTCGCCTTGCCCGGCCTCGGACGCCAGAGCCACCGTCATCAGGAACCACCCCGCCACGGCCAGCAGGGCCGCGAGCGGCAGTGCCACCGTCAGCAGCCGAAGGCGGTGCCACAACGCCCGAGCGAGGAGGGCCGCGCTCGCCCCGACGAAGGCCAGCACCACCCCGGCGAGGACCTCGCCCGGCACCGGCCCGGCCCGGAAGATAGCCGAATGGGGACCGGACCAGGCCTCCCGCGGCAGCGCCAGCCACGCCACCATCAGCCACGGGGTCCCTAGCAGAACGAGCGGCCAGATGGTCCGGCTGGCCGCTTGCCACCCCATCGCGACCGGGACGCTCGCGACCGTCGCGGCAAGCATCAGGACGAGCATGCCGACCGCCAGCACGGTCACCACGTGGGCCGTCGAGAGCCAGCCCCACCGGAGTCCCTCGGCCATCCAGTCGCCCGCAAAGACCCAGAGCAGTCCATAAAGCGGCAGCGCCGCCAGGAAGGCCCAGAGCGGCAGCCCCAGGGCCGAACCCGGACCCCGGGGAAGCCGTGACGCCACCCACGCCGGCCCGGCGCCGAGCCACAGAAGGAAGCACGCGAGGGCGACGAGGGCCGGTGCCCCCGGCTCAGGTCCGAGAAGCGTCCTCAGCCAGACCGGCGCCGTCCCCGACGCCATCAGCGCCCCGACAGCCAGCGCCAGCGCCGCCGCGCCCGCCGCCGCCAGCGCCGCCGTCCGCCCGGCCCGCCGGACGACGGAGGCTTCCTCTCCGCGATTCGCTGCGGACCCACTGCGCATGCACGATTCCTGCCCGCGGGGCATGCCCCTCCGAGACGCCCGTCCGGCCATCGCGTTTACGGTAGCCCCATGTCGTCCCGCGGGCAAGTCACATCCGTGTTGCCGGGCGTTCCTCCCGTCCGGGGCGAGGGCCTGCGGGCGCCGGCCCGGCCGGTCTCGTTTTCTCGTCCCGAAACGCGGATTCAGCCGATAGAAGTCTTGACGGATGCCCGCCGCGCGCAGAGAGGATAGCGATGCCGGACCGCAAGTTCATCCTCAACTTTACCCCCACCGGGATGATCCCGACGCGGGACATGACGCCGCACGTCCCCATCGCCCCGGCCGAGATCGTCGAGCAGGTCTCGGAGGCGGCCGACCTCGGCGTCAACATGGTCCACCTCCACGCCCGCGACCCGGACACCGGCCGGCCCGCCTGGCAGAGGGACCTCTATGCCGAGATCATCGTGGGCATACGCAAGCGCCACCCGGACCTGGTGCTGGGCGTCTCGACGAGCGGCCGCAACTTCCAGGAGTTCGACAAGCGATCCGACGTGCTGCACCTCGACAGCGACGCCAAGCCCGACTTCGGCAGTCTGACGCTCAGCTCCCTGAACTTCAACAAACAGGCCAGCATCAACGCCCCGGAGATGATCCAGGCCCTGGCACGGGAGATGCTATCCCACAACATCCGGCCGGAGCTGGAGGCGTTCGACCTCGGGATGATCAACTACGCCCGGTACCTCATCCGCAAAGGCCTCGTCCGGCCGCCGTACTATTTCAACCTGATCCTGGGGAACGTCGCCTGTGCCCAGGCCGACCTGATGAGCCTCGGCCTGATGCGGCGGGAGCTGCCCGAAGCGTCCCTGTGGGCCGGCGGCGGGGTCGGCCACGCCCAGCTCAAGGTCAACGCCATGGCCCTCCTGGAGGGCGGCGGCGTGCGGGTCGGACTGGAGGACAACATCTGGTTCGATGCCGAGCGGACGCGGCCGGCGACGAACCGGGACCTCGTCGAGCGCGTCCAGCTCGTCGCCCGGACGCTCGGCCTGGAACCCTATACCCATCGCGAGGCCCGTGCCGTCCTTGGCGTCTGAGCCACCCCTGGGGTGAGTCCACGGCGCCGGAACGACAGGGCGGGGGCTACGAAACGGATGATCGAGTTCGTCCGGGCCAAGCTCCGTTACTACGCCCATTGCCCGGGGATGGCCCTGGTCGAGGCCCCGGCCGCCTTCGACATCCGCATCACCCCGTACTATTTCTACGCGGAGGGCCTCGACCGAATGGGGTCGCCCGACTGGGGTGACCGGTTCGATGGCTTCGAAGTCTCCCGGGCGACCGAGCACGATTTCCGCCGGATGGCAGAGCTGCCCGACCGGCGGGTCGGCCTAGACTACTACCGGCGGCAGCTCGCCGACGGCGGAGGGTGTCTGGTTGTTCGTCGCGAGGGCCGGCTTGCCGCCTTCACCTGGTGGAACACCCGTCGGGTGAAGTTCGCCGGCCACGTGTTCCGGTTGGACGACGACGAGGCGTACCTGCGTGACGCCTATACCTGCCGCGAGTTTCGCGGCCGGGGCATCGCGCTGTTCGCCCGGTACCATTCGTATCTCGAGCTGGCGAAGGAACGCCGGACCCGCCTCTACAGCGTTTCGGAGGCGTTCAACACGCCTGCCGTCCGGTTTAAGAAGAAGGTCGGCGCCGAGCGGGTTGACACCGGCGTGTGGATCCGGTGGTTCGGCCGCTGGGACTGGTTCTGGCGGCGCCATCACTTCCGGATGCGGCCGGACCGCCGGGCCGTCGGCTGAGCCGGTCTGCCGCCGCCTTTGCGACTCGTGCCCGTGGGCGGCTCCGCGTCCTGCTGAAGGGGAACCCCCGCGGCCCGACGGCACCGACGTGGGTTGCCGACAGCCGGGGGCGCGGGTATTCTGAAGATGGCACGAAGCCGGGAAAGGAGTCGGGATGGGCGTTGGCGACCCGTGGCGCGGCACGCGGATCGGACTGGGCGTCGTCCTCGTTCTGGGGGCGGGCGTCTGCGCTTCCGCTGTGGGCCAGGACACAGCCGACGTATCTCCGGCGGTGCCCTACGTCCGGCCCAAACCCATCTGGAACGGGTTCCGCATCCTCGTGTGGCAGTACCGGACCAGCGCCCCCAAGGACTGGGAGAAGTACCGCCAGGTCGGCATCTGGGGCTTCCACGTCGACCGCGGGGCGGGCAAGGAGCAGATCGTCGAGTTCGCCCGCCGCCGGGGCATGCCCTACTACGTCGACCATGCTGCCGACAAAGGCTACCTGCACCTGACGGATCGGACGGGCCGCCAGCAGGTGATGCGCAAGAAGACGGTCGTCCCCCGGCCGTGGAGCCTGGCCGATCCGAAGACGATCGACGTCCTCAAGGGCCACCTCCGGCGGAACGTCGCCGCGACGAAAAACGGCCCCGTCCTGGCCTACGCCTTCGACGACGAGATCAGCCTGGGCGTCTTCACCAGCCCGGCCGAGGTGGACGGCTCGCCGCTCTCGGTCGCCGGCTACCGGGAGTGGCTCCGCCGCGAGTACGGGAGCATCGAGCGGCTCAGCGCGACCTGGGGGACGCGCCTCGGCAGTTTCGCGGAGGCCGAGCCCGTCTCGTTCGAGGCCGTCCGCCGCGAGAACGACTCGCCGCCCTTCGCCCGGTGGAACCTGTCGCGGTGGATGGACTGGCGGAGCTACATGGACACGCAGTTCGCGTCCGTCCTGGCGGACCTGACGGCCTACACGAACCGGCTCGACCCGGCGACGCCCGCCGGGTTCGTCGGCGGCCAGCAGCCCGCCCCGTACGGCGGCTACGACTACGCCAAGCTCGCCCGCAGCGTCCAGTGGATGGAGGCGTATGACATCGGCGGGACCTGCGAGGTCCTGCGGTCGCTGTGGGCCTGGCCCGAGCGGCGGCCGTACGTCCAGACGTGGTTCTCGACCGGCGAGGCGCCGCGCGACGCCTGGTTCCTCTGGTACTACCTGCTGCACGGCTGCCGGGGCGTCATCGCCTGGCCCCACCGCGACGGCCAGTCCTGGTTCCATTGGGGCGAGGGCGACGTCGTCGCCCCGTTCATCGCCGAAAACGCCGACATCATCCGCGAGGTCCAGGGCCCCGTCTCCGAGCCGATCCTCGACCCGCGGACCCGCTTCGAGGCCGACCCCATCGCCCTCTATTATGGCCATCCGTCCATCCAGGCCTCCTGGGCGATGGACGCCGTGACCCACCGGGGCACCTGGCCGAACCGCTCCTCCAGCATGGACAACGCGAACCAGTCGGCCGGCCGGAACCGCGTCGCATGGATGAAGCTCCTGGAGGACTGCGGCTACCAGTACGACGTGGTCACCTCGGAGCAGGTGGCGGGGGGCGGCCTCGCCGAGCGGGGCCATCGCGTGCTGGTCCTGGGGCGCGTCGCCGCCCTCTCGGACGCCGAGGCCGAGGCCATCCGCCGCTTCGTCGAGACCGGCGGCACCGTCATCGCCGACCACCTGACGGGCTTGCTCGACGCCCGCGGCGTCGGCCGGCCCCGCGGCGGAGCGCTCGACGACCTCTTCGGCATCCACCGCAACGAATCGAAGGGCTACCTCGACGGCCGTCACATCACCGAGATCGACGGCGAGCTGTACCGGCGGCCGTTCATGGAGCGGCTCCGCTACGACGGGGCCCTCAGGTACCGGGGCATCGTCATCTACGAGCTGGGCACCCGGGCCGGCGAGGGCAGGGCCCTGGCGCGAGTCGGCGGCGCCGACGTCGTCGTCACCCGCCGGGTCGGACGCGGACGGGCGGTCTACCTCAACCTGACGCCGCTCGCGTACGTCGATCCGGGGGCCCGCCTGGGCGAGTTCGGCGAGGTGTGGCGGGAGCTGGTCGGCGGGCTCCTCGACGCCGCAGGCCTCGAGCCGCGAGGGCGGGTCCTCTCGGGCGGCGATCCGGTGCCCCTGGCGGAGCTGGTCTACTGGCGAAACGGCGACCGGCTCATCGTCGGCCTCGTCAAGAACCCCGTCCGGGGGGCGAGTATCAGCGGCCCCGGTGCCGTCCACGACGTGACGGGCGAACCGATCGACGTCCAGATCACCCTGTCGCGCCCCATGCGTCGCCTCCGCAACCTGCGGACGGGCGAGGGGCTGCCCGACGGCCGCGTCATCCGGGCCCGCTGGCGGCCCTGGGAGGCCCTCCTGTTCGAGGGCGTCGCGCCACCGTGATGCGGGGCGTGCCGGAACCTCTGCGGCGGCAAACGGTTCAAAAGACCGCCGGCGTCCGGGGCCGCGCCGGCAATGTGGCGTTCGCCGCGTCGAATCGCCGATACGGTAGGACAGCGGAGCGCTCGACGTATGGGCCGACGGGGCCCCAATCCGCGGCGCGATGAACCGTCGTGAGGGCCGGATGGAACCGACGACCGACAAGCCGAAGGGCCGCTTCTGGCGGGTGCTCCTCATCTGGCTGCTCATCGCGGCCGGGCTGGCGGCCGCCTATGCCAATCCCTGGCTGAAGTTCGACGCCGTCGGGCGGGACGGCAAGATCATCAACCTGTCGGCGTCGACGTTCTACAATATGTGGCAGCGTTGGTTCCCGGCGTGGCGGCGGACGAGCCTGGGCCTCTACGACCGGATCATGGAGGGCGAGAGCTACTACACGCACTCTCCCCTGGTGCCGGTGGTCAGCCTGATCGCGGCCGTCCTGATCCTTCGGCACACCCGGGTGCCGGTCCGGCCTCGGCCGGTCGTGGGCGGCCTGGTCCTGGCGGCGAGCTTCGGGCTGCACCTGATGGCCGTGATGGCCCGCGTCAACTTTGCCTCCGGGTTCACGCTGATCGGCGTCGTGGCGGGCCTCATCCTGGTCTTCTGGGGCGGGACGGCGCTTCGGCGGCTGTGGTTCCCGGTGGCGTTCCTGGCGTTCATGGTCCCCCTGCCGGAGGTCTCGATCTCCCAGCTCAACTTCCGCCTGAAGATGATGGCCGCCGACTGGGGGGTCCGGGCGGCCAACATGATCGGCGTGCTGGCCGAGCGGTCGGGCAACAAGGTCTTCCTGGAGGGCGACAAGCAGCTCATCATCGCGAACGTGTGCAACGGCCTCCGGACGCTGATCAGCCTGCTGGCGTTCGGGGCCATCTATGCCTACGTGTGCAAGCTGCGGGGCGCGTGGCGGCTGGGCCTGTTCGCCATGAGCGTGCCGGTCGCCGTCGTCAGCAACGCCGCCCGAATCGTCAGCCTGATCGTGGTGGCGGACGTCTGGACGGTCGAGGCGGCGACGGGGGCGTACCACGACATCTCGGGCCTCTTTATCTACGCCATCGCATTTCTCTTGATGTTCGGGCTGGAGCGGGCCATCCTGGGGGTGCGGCGCCTGCTGGGCCGGCCCGCACGGGTTCGGGGCCTGTTCGAGGGCATCGCCCGGGATCCGGACGACGAGGGGCAGTGGCCCCGGCTGGCCCGCGCCCTCGGCGCCCCGCGGGGTTGGCTCTGCGTGGCGATGGTGGCGCTGGCCGCCGTCGGCACGTGGTGGATGAGCCGGTCGGTGCCGTCCGGTCTGACGCAGGGCCGCATTGCCGAGGCCGTGCCGGCCCGCATGGGGGTCGACGGACGCGAGTGGGAGGGCCGGGACTACCCGCTCGACGAGACGACCCTCACGATCCTGGAATGGCCCGACTACGTCTACCGGATCTACCAAGCGCGGGGGGCCCCGAACGTCGAGCTCTCTATCATCTTCAGCCGGGACAACCGAAAGGGCACCCACCCGCCGGACCTCTGTCTGGAGGGCGGCGGACAGGAGATCACTTACAAGGCCCCTACGGTCGTCGACCGAGGGGAGGAACTCCGCGACCTGCCGTGCCAGGAAATGATCACCCAGAAAGGCGCCTTCCGGACGTATCATCTCTACGTGTACCGGTGCGGCGGAGGGTACACCGGCTCGTTCTGGGAGCAGCAACTGGTGATCTTCCTGTACGGCCTGATCAACCGGAATGCCAGCGGGGCGCTGCTTCGCGTCTCGACGCCACTGGCCGACGACCTGCCGACGGCCCGACGCCGGGCCAGCGAGTTCCTGGCGGCGACGGCCGTCCACATGGACCGTGACCTGCCGTAGCCTGGGAGGCGACTCCGATGAAGCGCGTGGTGCTGATCCTGATCATCGTGGGCATCGTGGGGGCCGTCGCCGGCGGCGCGTGGCTCTACTTCTGGGCCACCAGCCCCATGAAGCAGCTCGCCCGGGCCGACCTCGCCCTGCTGGCCGGCAACTTCGACCGGGCCCTCGAGCTGGCCGACGGCTTCATTGCCGAACATCCCGACGACTGGCGGGGCCACTACTCCAGGGGCCGGGCCCTGACGCACCTCGGCAAGTACGAGGAGGCACGCGAGGCCCTCGCCCGCGCTGTCGAGGCCAAGCCCGGCCAGGTGCTCATCCACCTGGCCGTCGCCCGCACGCACTCGACGCCCGCCCGCGAGGGCTTGGCCGCGGCCGTGTCGGACCGCGACGCCGACGCCATTCTGGAGGCCGTCGCCCAGCTCGACCGGGCCGGGGCCGTCCTGAAGGCTTGCGAGACAGGCGATCCCAAGGCCGCCCTCGACGTCCGCGAGAACCTCGGCCTCTACCAGTTCGAGGCCGCCCGGGCCCACTACACCCGGCACGCCCTGCTCCAGTTCCAGGCCGACCGGGCCGGGATGGACGGTCGGGATGCTGACGCCGAACGCCTGAGGACCGAGGCCGACCAGGCCAAGGAACAAGGCGACCAGGCCGTCGCCGAGGCCGCCGCGACGCTCGCCGAAGTCGTCAAGAGCGACCCCGCCCGGCAGGGCGCCTTGCGGGCGTTCGTCGCGGCGTGCGCCACCCGGGATGACCGCAAGTCGGTGGCCGACGTGCTGGCGGCCCTGGAGCCGCTCGAGACGCAGCCCCCGATGACGGTCGCCGTCCTCCTGAGGAACGACCTGGCGCTGGCCGGCTCCCCGGACCGGGAGAAGCTCCAGGAGGTCGCCGGGACGCTCGACGCGCTGGTCGCCGCCCAGGAGGAGGCCGCGTTCAAGCCCGCCCAGGTCCGGTTCGGCGACACGGCCTCGGCGGTGCCGGGCACGCTCACCGCCGACGAAGCCCTCGAGAAACTCGGCGCCCTGCTGGAGAGGGAACCCGCCTTCGCGGAGGTCCTGCTGTTGCGTGCCCGGGTGGCGTCCGAGCTGGCCACGCGCGTCGCGCCGGCCGACCGGGGCCGCGCCGCCGCCGTCGCCGGGACTTACGCCCGGGCCGTCTCGAAACTCGAAGGGGCGAGCCCCGATACGCGTGCTCGGGCCGAGTACGTCATCGGCCAGACGCTGCTTGACCGCGGGGAGTGGCGGCAGGCGGAGGAAATCCTCCGCGGCCCGACCTCGCGGCACCCGCAGTGGAGCCGGGGCCTCGGCATCAGCCAGACCATCTGGCTGCGGGCCCACCTGGCCTACGCGCGGGCGGCCGAGATGAGCGGTCAGCGCGAACGGGCACGCCGGTCGCTCCAGGCCGTCCTGGAGGCCAATAGGAGCAACCCGACAGCCAACCAGCATCTGGCCCAGGGCCTCCTGGCCGACGCCGCGGCCGAGACCGTCGAGGCCGCACGCGACGGCCTCTACCGCGAAGCCTTCGACCGGGCCAGGGCCGCCTACGAGGCCCTTCCGGACGACCCGGACGTCCTCCGCCTGTACGTCCAGGCGGCCGTCCGGAGCGACCGGCCCGCCACCGCCCGGGAGGTCGTCGAGAACGCCGACAAGCCCGAAGAGGACCGGCCGCAGATGATGCTCGCCCTGGCCGACTGCTATGCCGCGTTGGCCGCTCAAGGCGTCGGCGATGCCGAGAAGGACCGGGACCGGGCGCTGGCCCTGGCGCGTCAGGCGGCCGACGCGACACCCGCCAAGGACGACCTGGAGGCCCGGCTGGCGAAGGCCGCGGCCCTGGGGCGCCTCGGCCGGGCCAGCCAGGCCGAGCTCCTCCTGACGCAGGTCGTCGACGAGGCCCCGGATTCGGCGGCCGCTCGGTTCCGCCTTGGAGCCCTGTACGAGGCCACGAACCGCGTCGCCCAGGCGGTCGAGCAGTACGAAAAGGCCGTCGAGCTGGCCCCCGCCGAGATAGGCTATCGCCTGGCGCTGGCCCGGGCCCAGTTGGGCTCCGACCTCCTCGAGGACTGTCTGGACACCTGCCGGTGGGTCCTCCAGCGGTCCCCCGAGAACCGCCAGGCCGAGCAGATGCTCAGCGCCGTGCGGCTCCGCCGCGGCGAGATCAAGCTCGAGGAAACGCCCGCCTATGACGAGCTGGAGGCCCGCGGCGGCCTGCAATTGGCGTTGCAGCACCTCCGCCAGGGCGAGCCGCAGAAGTGCATCGACATCTGCCGCGACGAGCTTCGTGACGACCCGGAGGACCTCAATGCCCGGCGGCTGCTGGCCCGGGCCTACCTGGCCCAGGGGGAGGACGCCAAGGCCGTCGAGGAGCTGGAGGGCGTCATCCGCCGGGCGCCACAGCGGCTGGCGTCCTACGTCGAGCTGGCGAGCGTCCTGGCCCGCTCCCGGTCGCCGCAGGAGGTCGAGCGGGCCCTCGCCGCCGTCGACGGCGCGAAACGCGACCGCATCGACCTGACGATGGGCATCCTGCTGGAGCGGAGCGGGCGCCCGGGGCCCGCCGCTGAGGCCTACGCCCGCGCCGCCGAGAACACAATCGCCGACCTCGACGTCCGCGCCCTGGGCCGCGTGGGCCGGGCCCGGACGCTCGCCCAGGCGGGGCACCTCGACCGGGCCATTGTCGAGATGGATCGGCTGGCGGCCGAGCCGGCCTACCGTACGCCCGCCCGGCTGGCCAAGGCCGGTCTGCTGGTCCGGCTCCAGCGGCTCGATGAGGCCGGGAAGGTCCTCCAGGAGCTTCGGACCACGCCGGACGCCAGTCTTGACCTGCTCCGCCGCCTGGCGGGACTGTACCTTCGGGCGGGCGACACGGAGGCGGCCGTGGACGTCTGCCGCGAAGCCGTCCGCCGGTTTCCCGCCGATGCCCTGTCGCACGCGGCGGCGGCCGACGCCTATCGAGTCGCCGGACGCACGGCCGAAGCGGTCGAGGAGGTCCGCCGGGCGATCACCCTCCAACCGGGCAATTACGCCCTTCGAACGACCCTGGCCCGCATCCTTGCCTCCCAGCAGCAGCCCGCCGAGGCCCTGGCCGTGCTCCAGGACCTGAAGGCCCTCGGGGAGGTGGCCGAGATCGAGGGCCTGTTCGCCGAGGCGGACCTGCTGGCCCGGCGGGGACTCCACGCCCAGGCCGTCGAGCGGCTCGAGGAGGCCGCTCGAACCGGCCAGGCCGACCGGTCCCGCGTCCGGCTGGCCCTGGGGCGTGCGTTCGCCGGGCTCGGGAAGCTCGACCAGGCCCGCGAGGAGCTCGAGAAGGTGCCCGAGTTCGCCGCGGAGTATCTGGAGGCCCGGCAGTTGCTGGTGGCCCTGGCCGAATCGGACGAGAAGCGGATGGCGATCCTGGACGCGCTCCAGACGAAGTACCCCCGTTCGGACCGGGTCGTCCTTCAGCGGATGGCCATTCTGAGGGAGGCGGACCGCCCCGCCGACGCCGTCAAGGCCTTCGAGGCCTTCCTCCAGGGCGCTGGCGCCCCCGCCACCGCCTTGCCGCCGCTGGCCGAGGCGGCCCTCCAGGCGATGCTGGAAGCGGGCGACCTGACCGCCGCCGCCGACCTGGCGGTCCGCATGACCCACCTGACGCGACACCCGCAGTGGCGCGGGCGGGCCGTCCTCTTGCAGATCGAGACGCGGCCCGAGGAGGCCCGGGGCCTCCTGCCGGAGCCGCCGCAGGGGTCCGTCGCGACGGCCGCCCTGGGCCTGTGTCTGGCACTTCGCCAGGGGACCGACCCGGCGCCGTGGGCCGACCGGATCGAGCAGATCCAGCAGGACCTGGCCGACGCGTCGGCGGGCATGGAGGTGTCGCGGTCGCTGCGGCTGCTCGCCGCCCTGGCCGTCGGCCGGACCGAGCAGGCCGAGGGGGCCCTGAAGGCCCTCGAGGAGGCCGGGCCGGTCGAGTACGCCGCCGCCCGCGAGATGGTCGCCTCGGCATCGGGCCCGTCGAAGGAGGCGGCGGCCCTGATGGAGCCGATGGTCGCCTTCGGGGTCGGTCTCTCGCGAGTGGCGCGGCCGCGGGCCGTCGACGTCCTGAAGCTTCGGCCGACGTGCCAGTGGGCGGCCGTGCTGGCCGCCCGGGCGGGCGTCGAGGGGCCCCTCCTGGAGGACGTCGTTCGCACGCTCAAGCCCGACGACTGCCTCGTGGCCAGGGCCCTGCGGGCGGGCCTGCTGATATGGAAGAAGCAGTACCGCGAGGCGGCAGCCCTTTACGCCGAAGCGGCCCGCGACGCCGGAGGCAGTCCGGAGCTGCGGTTCCAGCAGGCGGCGGCCCTTGAGGTGGCCGGCGATCTCCAAACCGCCCTTCCGCTCTACGCCCAGGTCTGGCAGGAGACCCAGGACCCCACGGCCGCCAACAACGCGGCTTACCTGACGTCGCAGCTTCACCGGGACGATCCGGCGAAGCTGGAGGAAGCGCTCGGGTGGGTGGCGGCGGCCGTCGAGGCCCAGCCCGACCAGCCCGCCTACCTCGACACGAAGGCCTGGCTCCAGCACCTGCTCGGCCGCGACGCCGACGCCCTGCCGGCGCTCCGCCGGGCGGTGACGGCCTACCCGAACTCGGCCCAGGTCCACTATCACCTGGGCGTCGTGGAGGCATCGGCGGGCAGCCGCCGGCTGGCCCGGTGGCACCTCCAGGCCGCCGTCGACTTCGGCGGCAAGGCCCGCGACGAGGGCCGGCGGGTCGACCCGGCCGAAACCGAGGCCGCCGAGCTGGCTCGCGAGACCCTCGCCCGGCTGGACGGATCGGCATCGTGAACGCTTCGCCGCAGGGGCCTTCGGAGACTCCGACCCCGCCGCCATCCGCCCCGACGCACCTGATCAGCTTCGACGTCGAGGAATACTTCCAGGTCGAGGCGGCGGCGGCCGGGGTGCCCCGCGACCGGTGGGAGTCCTTCGAGAAGCGCCTTTCCCCCGCCGTCGATCGCATCCTGGCGATGCTCTCGGACCGCGGCGTCCGGGCCACGTTCTTCGTCGTCGGCTGGGTGGCCCGGCACGAGCCGGACCTGGTCCGCCAGATTGCCGAGGCGGGCCACGAGATCGCCTCCCACGGGATGGAGCACCGGATGCTGGGGCGGCTCTCGCCCGAGGCGTTCCGCCGGGAGCTCCGCGACAGCCGGCGGTTGCTGGAGGACCTCGGAGGCGGGCCGGTGGTCGGATACCGGGCCCCGACGTTCTCGGTGACCCGCGCGACGGCCTGGGCCCTCGACGTCCTCGCCGAGGAGGGCTTCGCGTACGATTCGTCGGTCTTTCCGGTCCGGCACGACCGATACGGGGTGCCGGAGGCGCCGCCCGTGCCGCACCGTGCCGAGGGGCCGGGCGGGGGGGGGCTGCTTGAGGTTCCGCCGCTGACGGTCCGCCTGTGGGGCCGGAACTGGCCGGTGGGGGGTGGCGGGTACCTGCGGCTGCTGCCCGTCCGGGCCGTCGGCCACGCCCTTCGGCGGGTCGAGAAGCAGGGTCTGCCCGGAACGATCTATCTCCATCCCTGGGAGATCGACCCCGGCCAGCCGATCCTGCCCATGTCGCGGGTCAGCCGATGGCGGCACCGGGTTAACCTGGGCCGCACCGAGCGGAAGCTCGGCTGGCTGCTCGACCGGTTCCGTTTCGGCGCAATGGGAGACGCCGCGGCCGACCTGCTGGCAGACGCGGTGACGTTTGACTACGGGGCCGCCGGGACGGACTCCTGAGTCTGTTTTCGTCGCGATTTTCGCGCGAAGTGACGTCTGCCCGTCTGCGTTAGAGCTTGTGGAAAGGGCGGCCGAGTGGCCGGGGACCCCACGTCGGCTGCTCTGCCCGCCGTGACATCTCTATGCCGCAGGGAAAGAAAATCTCTGTCGCTTACCGACCGCGGCAGGCTAGAATAAATTTCGTGGGGCGTGGGTAGAGCCGATGGCTAGCTGAGTCGCGGCGGCCTTCATCTGCGGCTGCTTTCTCGCGAAGGGGCCTGCCGTCGTGCGTGAGAAACGGGACCGCGCCGAGGACGTCACCGGGAGGGGCCTTCCGGCTGAGGCGTACGAGCGCCTACCGGCCGAGGAGGCCCTGCGCGAGGTGGGCCTCGACCCGGTCGCCCTCCTGGACAGACTCGCCGAGGTCGTTGCGTTCCACGACACGGACTTTCGCATCGTGTGGGCCAACCGGGCGGCCGCCGACTCGGCGGGCCTCGCGCCCGGCGAGCTGGTGGGCCGCCATTGCTACGAGGCATGGCACGGCCGCGAGTGTCCCTGCGAAGCGTGCCCGGTCCAGGCCGCCCTCTCCTCCGGGGAGCCGGCCGAGGGCGACATTGAGTTGGCCGACGGCCGTTACTGGTTCATGCGGGCCAGCCCCGTCCACGATGCCGAGGGCCGCCTCCTCGGCGCCGTCGAGGTTCGCCGCGACATCACCCGCCGCAGACAGGCCGAGGAGGCCCTGCGCGAGAGCGAGGCGAAGCTTCGGCGGGCCCAGAAGATCGCCCGGGTGGGCCACTGGTCCTGGGACATCGCCTCCGGCCGGGCGGAGTGGTCCGATCAGGTCTACGAGGTATTCAAGGCCCCTCGCCGGCCGCCCTCCTACGAGTTTGCCCGGTCCTTCGTCCATCCCGACGACCTCGATCTGTGGGAGAGCACCATCCGCGACGCCGTCGAAAGACGGGAGCCGTTCACCCACGAATACCGCGCCGTCCGCACCGACGGCGAGACCGTCTGGGTCCGCAACGAGACCGAGGCCGTCTTCGGCGAGCGGGGGGAACTGGTCGGCTACGCCGGCACGGTCCAGGATATCACGGAGCGAAGGCAGACCGAGCAGGCCCTCCGCGAATCGGAGCGGTCCCTGCGGTCGACGCTCGACGGCCTGTCGGACCACATCTCCTTGCTGGACGAGCAGGGGCGGATCCTTCTGGTGAACAAGTCGTGGCGCCGGTTCGCCGAGGAGAACGGCCTCTCGGCCGAGGCGGTCTCGGAGGGGACGAACTACTTGGCCGTCTGCGACGAAGCCGTCGGAGACGACGCCCCCCAGGCCCGGGCCTTCGCCGCCGGCATCCGGCGGGTCCTCGCGGGAGACGCCCCGTCGTTCGTCCTGGAATACCCTTGCCACTCGCCCGGCGAGCAGCGGTGGTTCATCGGCCGGGTCACGCCGTTCCCGGGCGACGGGCCCCGCCGCGTCGTGGTCGCCCACGAGAACATCACCGAACGCAAGCGGGCCCGGCGGGCCGTCCGCGGCCTGGCCCGGTTCCCCTCAGAGAACCCGTATCCCGTGATGCGGATCGCCCAACACGGGGCCGTCCTGTTCGCCAACACGCCGGCCAAGGCCCTGCTTCGCGAACGGGGATCGGGGACCGGGCGTCAGGTGCCCCCGGACTGGTGCGACCTGGTCGCGCGCGTGCTTGCGAACCGCCGCACGGAGCGCACCGAAGTCCGTTACGCGGGGATGACGTTCGCCCTGCACGTCGTGCCCGTCGCCTCGCTCGGCTACGCGAACGTCTACGGCGTGGACATCACCGAGCGCAAGCAGGCCGAGGAGGAACTCCGTGCCGAGAGGGACCGGGCCCGGCGTTACCTCGACCTCGCGCCCGTCACCTTCGTGGCACTGGACGCGGCGGGCGTCGTCACGTTGATCAACCCCCGGGGCTGCGAGATCTTGGGGCGGCCCGCCCCGGAGGTCGTCGGTCGGAACTGGTTCGACGAGTTCGTCCCGGCACGCGAGCGCGACCGGGTCCGGGCCATCTTCCGCGACCTCATGGCGGGGCGCATCGAGCCGCGCGAGCACGCCGAGAACCCCATCGTCAACCGCGACGGCGAGGAGCGCCTCATCGCCTGGCACAACACCGTCCTGCCCGACGCCGAGGGCCGCGGCACGGGCGTCCTGTCCTCCGGCGTGGACATCACCGAGCGCAAGCAGGCCGAGGAGGCGCTTCGCCGCAGCCGGGGGCAACTGCTCCATGCCCAGCAGCTCGCCCATTTGGGGAGCTGGGAGTACCGCATCGGCTCCGAGACGGCCTACTGGTGCGACGAGCTGTACCGCATCTTCAGCCTGGAACCGAGGCCGGGAGGCATGCCGTACGAGGCGTTCCTCGAAAGGATCCATCCGGACGACCGCGAGCGGGCGGACCGCGAGTTCGCCCGCAGCATCGAGACCGGTGCCCCGTATGACAGCGAGTACCGCATCGTTCGGCCCGACGGGGAGGTCCGCGTGGTCCATTCCCGGGCCGAGGTCGCGAGCGACGAGGCTGGACGCCCGGCCCGCATCTTCGGGTCGGCCCAGGACATAACGGCCCGGGCGCGGGCTGAGGAGGCGCTCCGCCGACGGGAGGAGCAATTGCGGGAGCTGGCGGCCGATCTCTCGCGTGTCGAGGAACGGACCCGCCGTCGGCTCGCCGCCAACCTCCACGACGACGTGGCCCAGACGCTGGCCACCGCCAAGCTCAAGCTCCAGCAGCTCGAGCAGGCGTCCGCCGAGGTAAACGCCGACGACCTCGCCCAGGTCCGCGGCCTCGTGGACGAGGCCCTGGGAGGGACGCGGACGGCCGTCCTGGACCTCGGCCCGCCCGTCCTGTACGAGCTGGACTTCACCGACGCCCTGGCGTGGCTGGTCGATCGGACTGGGGCCGAGGGCGGCCTGGCGGCAAGGTTCGAGGCCGACGCCGGGCCGTGCCCTCTGGCGGAGGAGGTCCGCGTCGCTCTTTTCCGGGCGACCGGCGAGCTGCTGCGAAACGTCGTCCGCCACGTCCGGGCCCAGAACGTGACGGTCCGCCTGGCCCGCACCGAGGGGCAAGTGCGGATCACCGTCGAGGACGACGGCGCGGGCTTCGACCCGGAGACGATCCGTCCGGGGACGGACGCCAGGGGCGGGTTCGGCCTGTTCGGCGTGCGGGAGCGGATCGAGTACCTCGGGGGCCGGCTCGAGATCGACTCGGCCCCCGGACGGGGCACCCGGGCGACGCTCGTCGCACCGGCCCGGCAGGGAGAGCAGGCCACATAGCCGGGCGAACGCACGGGAGAACGCTATGACGACGACGATCCTGTTGGCCGACGATCATCGCATCCTGCGCGAGGGGCTGCGGGCCCTCCTGGACAAGGTCCCCGAGTTCGAGGTCGTGGGCGAGACCGAGAACGGGCGCGACGCCGTCCAACTCGCTCGCGAGACGAAGCCCCACGTCGTCATCATGGACGTCACCATGCCGGACCTGAACGGCATCGACGCGGCCCGGCAGATCAAGCGGCGGTGTCCGAAGACGCGGATCGTGGCCCTGTCGATGCACGCCGACCGGCGGTTCGCCGGCGAGATGCTCAAGGCCGGCGCCGGGGCCTACGTCCTGAAGGACTCGGCCTTCGACGAGCTGGCCGAGGCCATCCGGACCGTCATGGAGGGCCACACGTATCTGAGCCCGGTGATCGCCGACCGGGTGGTCGAGGCGTACGTCGCCGACCAGCCGGGCCCGACGAAACCGGCCCGGCCCGCCCTGACGCCGCGCGAACGCGAGGTCCTCCAGCTCCTGGCCGAGGGCCACTCGACCAAAGGGGCCGCCGCCCGACTGCACCTGAGCGCCAGCACGGTCGACACCCATCGCCAGAACATCATGCACAAGCTCGACCTGCACAGCGTGGCCGACCTGACCCGATACGCCATCCGCGAGGGACTGACGCCGCTGGAGGAGTGACCGCCCTACGGCCCGCGCGGGCGGCCGAGGTGCGGCCGCAGAGCGGGAGGGCGGGGCAGGCAGTCAACTCAGGCGACCGGCCGGTCGCCTCCGCCTTCCCCGCCTCGCCCCAGGGGCGAGGCGTTCTCCCGGGGTCGGCGCCTGCCCCGTCTTCCGGTGCATGGCGATTGCGCCTCCTTATCCACTGGCGGTTTCGCCTCACAGAGGGCCCAGGTGTGCGCCGGGAAAGGGGCCTTGTCCGCCCGGCGCGTTGCATATACAATGTACCAGCACGAAAGGGCGACCTCAGCCGGTCGGAGTAGCCGGTCGGAGTCCGCAGCGCCGTGCTGTGGGCCTTCCTGGAGGCGGGGCCCGGCGGGCTCGCGCCGGGGGGTGGCTTCGCACGCGGCCGGACGGGCGCCGGCGCGGCCCCCGGGCCCCACGGCCCCGATGCTCTTGCGGTTCGACCCCCACTGCCGGGGGAGGACTTGCCGTGGCCCCGTGCCGCGGGCCCCACTCCCCCCGGGGGCTTCCTTCCCCGGCACTGGGGGTCGAACCGGCCGCTCGCCGCCCCCGGGCAAACGCCGCCTTGAATCCCACCGGGCCCGGGCCCTATAGTCGATTGAAATGGACGAGCCCCCGCCCAAGCTCGATGCCGACCTGTGCCGCGAGGCCGCCGAGGAGTGCGCCTGCTCGAACCTGCGTCGGGCGGCGCGGTCGCTGACCCGCCTCTTCGACGAGCGTCTGGCGCCGGTGGGCCTGAGGTCGACCCAGCTCATCGTGCTCCTGGAGATCGAGGTCCTGGGGTCGGCCGGCAAGTCTCGCCTGGCCCGCGAACTGGGAATGGACCGCTCGACGCTGTCGCGGAACCTGAAGCCGCTGGCCTCGCGCGGCCTGGTGGCGACCTGCGGTGGCCCTGGCGGGCGGGCCGTGGCCGTCGAGCTGACCGACGACGGCCGTCGCCTCCTGGCCGAGGCCATCCCCTACTGGCAGGAGGCCCAGGATGAGGTCGTCGGCCGCCTCGGCCGCGACCGGTGGGAACGCGTCCGGGCGGACTTGGCCCAGATCGTCGACGTGGTCCAGGAGGCCGGCTGAGGCCGGCACTGGGCCGAAGCCCGGCGTGTTCGCGCCGGGACCCGGTTCGACGGTTTCGATTGTCCCTGGCTTCCCCGAGGGACACCTGCGACAATTGCGGAAACCGTCGGGAGACACGCCTCCCGCCCTCGGGAGGCCGGACAGGGGAGAACGCCATGAAGACCGTCGGCAGGATCGTGATTGTGCTCGTCGTCGGGCTGGTTCTGGCGGTTGTGGGCGTCTTCATCTTCAAGGACAGCCTGGCCAAGACGGGCATCGAGGAGGGGGCGACCTACGCCCTCGGCACCAGGACCGCCGTCGATGACGTGAGCGTCGGCCTGACCAGCGGCGAGGTCACCATCGAGGGCCTCGAAGTCTCGAACCCCGAGGGATTCGAGACGCCCCACCTCCTCAGGAGCGGCACGTTCCACGTCAAGGTCCGCCCGAGGACCCTCTTCTCGGAGACGGTCGAGGTGAACACGTTCGAGATCCACGGCCTCGACGTCTACGTCGAGCAGAAGCCCGGCGGCAGCAACGTCCAGACGGTCCTCGACCACCTGGAGACGCTCGGCGGCCCGCCCGGCGAACCGCCGAAGGGGCCTGCCAAGGAGGGCAAGAAGGTCAAGGTCGACACGATCCTCATCACGGACGTGACGGCCCACGTCCGGCTCCTCCCGGCTTTCGGTGGGCGCGAGCCGCCGCCCATCAAGGTGAAGAAGATCGAGCTGAAGAACGTGACGAAGGACAACGCCGCCGGGGTGGCCCTGCCGGAGCTGGTCGCACGGGTCGTCCCGGCCATCATGGCCGCCGTCCTGGAAGCGGGGGGCGACGCCCTGCCGGCGGAGCTGCGGAAGGCCATCGGCGACGACCTTCAGCAGGCGACCGCGTCGCTCGGCAAAGGGGCCCAGGACCTCATCGGCCAGACCGGCGGCGACTTCGCCGAGAGGCTCGGCTTCGGCAAGGAGACCGGCGACGAGAAGAAAGGCCTGCCCGGGGCCGAATCCTTGAAGGACGCCACGGAGAAGGTCGGCGAGGGCGTCAAGGACCTCTTCAAGGGCTTCGGTACGGGCGACGACGAGTAGCCCTCCGCCCGCAGGGCGGGGAAGAGAGGGTTGGATGGAGGAGGCGCGGCGGCCCCGGGCGGCTGCCGCGCTTCCTCTATCGTCCCCGGCCGGCCCCCGCTTCGCATCGACCGCCGCCTTCAGGGCGACTGTAACGGCGGCGTAACATCTCCCGGCCGGGCCGTGTTTTTCGTGGCGGCGGGCCTCCCACACGCTACAAATCGATGAAGAATCGGGAACCTTGCGGCGCGAAAAGCGTCTAAAGGGCAAGGACGAACCCGCCGGGGGGCGCCGGGGGTGCGTTCGCGGTTTCGGCGGCCGGGTGGGCCGGTCCGTCGGACGCCGCCGAGGGGCGCAAGGACCGCCCTCAGCGAGGGCGGACGCCGAGGGCCGGCCCGACGCCGCAGCGGTCCGGCCGGGGCATTTCCACGAATCCGGACGAGAGGACACGGATATGCGACACATTCAGGCTCGGTGCGTGTGGCCGGCGGTGGTCGTGGCACTGGTGCTCGGGGGGTGGAGCGGCCCTGGCGCGGCAGCGCCCGCGCCCGAGCCGCGGCCTGCTCCGGGGGCCGCCGCGCTGCCTCCGCCGGCCGACGGCGCCGACGAGAGCAGGATCACCGAACAGAGCATCTACATCCCCTACGAAAAGCTCCGGGAGGTCTTCGAGAGGGAGGGCCGCGGCGTCTTCCTGCCCTATGAGGAGTTCATCGACCTGTGGCAGGCCGCCCGGAAGGCCCACGCCCCGCCGGAGGAGGTCACGCCGCCCGTCGATGCCCTCGTCACGGAGTTCTCCGGCGTGGCGACCGTCTCGAGGGACGTCGTCACGGTCGAGGCCGACGTCCACGTCGAGCTCTTGAAGGAGGGATGGCACCAGGTGCCGCTTCGCCTGGCGGACGTCGCCGTCACCCGGGCGACGCTCGGGGGCGAGCCGGCCCGGCTCCTGTTCGACCCCGGCCAGGGCTACAAGCTCCTCGTTGAGAAGACGGGCAAGGCCCCGAAGCTCGTGACGCTGAAGCTCGAGTTCGCCAAGGCCTACGCGAAGGCCCCGGGGCAGAACCGCGCCAGCTTCCAGTCTCCCCTGGCGCCGGTCAGCCGGTGGGACGTGACGATCCCCGAGGCGGGTGTCAAGGTCAACATCCACCCGATGCTCGCCGCCACCGAGGTGCCGGCCGACGCGGATGCCGACGAGACCCACGTCCTGGCGTTCGTCGGGGCGGCCCCGGAGGTGCGGATCGAGTGGACCCCGAAGGCCGAGGGCGCCAGGGGCCTGGAGGCCCTCGCCAGCGTCAAGGCCGAGCAACAGGTCTGGATCGACGAGGGCGTGACGCGGACCCGGACGCTCCTCGGGTACGAGATCAGCCGGGCCGAGGTCTCGACGCTCGTCGTCGACGTGCCGGCCGACCAGAAGGTCGCGGGCGTCTTCGATCCGAACGTCCGCGAGTGGTCCGTCGAGGCGGCCCCGGCCGAGGCGGGCAGGCCCGAGAAGCAGCGGATCACCGTCCAGCTCTTCGAGCCCGCCAAGGGCTCGCAGGACCTCATCGTCGAGCTGGAGAAGTTCACCACCGCCGGCGACGGTGAGGTCGTCGTGCCCGTCGTCCAGGCGGTCGGGGTCGGGCGGCAGATGGGGGTCGTCGTCGTCAAAGTCGCTGCGGGCCTCCGGGCCGAGGCGGGCCGCACGGACAAGCTCCTCCAGCTCGATACGGCCGAGCTGCCGGCGAACCTGAAGCGGGCCGACTGGGACTTCTCCTACCGCTACGCGACGCTGCCGTTCGGCCTGGCCTTGAGCGTCGAGAAGATCCAGCCGCGGGTCCTGGCGACGGCCCTGGCCGAGGTCCACCTCCGGCCCGAGGCCCTGACGGTCGACTTCCTGGCCGTCTACGACGTCCAGCGGGCGGGCGTCTTCGGACTGGCCGTCGAGGTCCCCGAGGGGTACGAGGTGCGGCAGGTCGGCGGCGCGAGCGTCGGCGCGGCCCAGCCCGTCGAGGTCGATACCCACCACGTCGAGGGGCAGGACCCGAGGCGCCTGGTGGTGAACCTGTCGCGAAAGGCCATGGGCAAGGTGGCCCTGGCAGTGAAGCTCCACCGGCCGCTGCGGGAGCCGGACCTGTTGGCCCCGACCGGCAAGGCGGCCGCGATCTCGCCGCCGCTGCCGCGGGTCCTGGACGTGGAGCGCGAGACCGGCCGGCTCGTCGTCTACGCCCCCGAGAGCCTGCACGTCAACCCGACGGAGACGACGGGCCTGCGGACGATCTCCTACGCCGAGGCCGTCCAAGGCCTGCGCAACACCCGGGCTTCGGACGAGAAGGCCGTCCTGGCATTCGCCTACACGGACGAGCCTGCGTCGCTCGCGCTGGCGGCCGAGCGCCGAAAGCCCCACGTTACGGTCGCCCAGCTCCTGGAGATGCGGGTCGAGTCGGGCGTCGTCAAGTACGCGGCGACGTTCTTCTACAGCATCAGGTACAGCGGCGTGAAGGCCGTGCGGATCGACGTGCCGGCCGAGCTGGCCGATGAGGTCCGCGTCACCACCGGCGGCGTCCGGAAGCGGGCCCTGGAGGGCGAGGAGGCCCCCCAGGACCTCGCCGAGGGCTACGTCGCCTGGGGCCTGGAGCGCGAGGCCGAGCTGATCGGCGACCTGGCCATCCGGCTCGCCTGGGAGACGAAGGTCGACAAGCTCGACACCGGCAAGCCCGTGCCGCTGACGGTGCCGCGCCTCGTGCCGCGGGGCGCCGATCGGGCCTGGGGCCAGATCGTCCTGGCGAAGGCCGAGACGATCGACGTCGCCCCGGAGGGCGAACCGACGGGCCTCAGGCCTGTCGACCCGCAGTACGACCTCTACGGCGGCCGCAAGGTCAAGGACGCCTCCAGGGCCTTCGAGTTCCACGATGCCTGGTCGCTGACCGTCCAGGCCACCCGGTACGAGCCGATGGACGTCAAGGCGACGGCCATCGAGTCGGCCCTCGTCCGGATGGTCGTGACGCCGAGCGACGTGACGAGCGTCCAGGCGCTCTACCGGATGCGGTCGGTCCGCCAGCGGCTGGCCGTCGAGTTCCCCGAGACGGGCGACGAGGGCGGCGTCGAGCCGCTCATGCTGTGGGTGAACGGCCAGCGCCGGGACGTCGAGCAGGGCGAGGCGGGGTCCGGCCGGTATTACATCCCCCTGGTGGGCCTGGCGCCCGACGAGCCGTTCCTCGTCGAGCTGCGCTACGCCATGCCGGGCGGGGCGGGGCACCTGGAGACGCCCACCTTCCCCGAAGAGCCGGCCATCCAGCGGGTCTGGCTCTCGGTCTACGTGCCGAAGGACCGGACCTACCTCGGGAAGACCGGCCCGTGGAACGACGTTTTCACCTGGCACTACCGGGGCTTCCGCCTGTGGCCGGAGAGCACTTATTCGGCCGAATGGCTCATCAGCCAGGTCGTCGCCGGGACGGGCGTCGACCAGGCCCGCCTGATGGACTTCGCCACCGAGGGCCGCCACCTCCTGTTCTCGACGCTCCGGCCCGAGGGGGGACCGGACGGCGCCCTGCACGTGTACACGATCAACGGCACGGCCTTCGCCGCGATCGTCACGATCATCATTCTGGCCATCGGGGCCCGGCTGCTGCGGAAGGACCTGGCGCAGCGGGTCCTCGTGGTCGGCGTGCTCATCGTCATCTGGGTGCTCCTGTCGGTTTTCATGCCGTCGTTCTGGCGGGCGATGTTCTCGAACGCGGCCGCGGCGGCGTGCTTTGTCGTGGCCATCGTGTGGATCGTCTGGTACGTCGTGGTGACCCGCCCGCGCGACCCGGCGGTCCAGGCCCGCGCGAAGGCCCGGCAGGAGGCCCGCATCGCCGAGGCCCAGGCCCGCACCGAGGCCGCCCGCGCCCGCCGCGACGCCATCCAGGCCCGACGGGGCGTCCGCCAGGACAAGCCGCCGGCCGGCAAGGCCAAGCAGCCCGCGAAGGACGAGCAGCCGCCTCCGAAGAAGGAGGACGAGAAACCCGACGAGGGTGGACCAAAGGCGCCCGCCGAGGGCGAGGGCGAGTCCGATACGGCGGAAGGCAACCAGGAAGGAGGCGACCGCCATGCGTAAGCCCCTCCTCATCCTGACCCTTCTGGCGGCGGCCACGGCGGCGCCCGGCCGGTCCCTCGGGGTGCCGCCCCCCGAGAAGGAGAAGCCCGAACGCGAGCTCTACGTCCCGTTCGAGGACCTGAACGTCCTCCTGGAGGGCGAGACGCGCCGCGTGCTCCTCACGCGGGAGCAGTTCGGGGAGCTCCTGGAGAAGGCCCGCAAGGAGGCCCAGAGCAAGGCCCCCCTGGAAGCGGTCCTGACCGAGGCGGACTACCACGTCCGCGTCGGCGAGGAGCGGGCCGAGATCACGGGCAGCCTCGCCGCCTCGGTCCTTGAGAAGGGCCTGCACACGCTCGGCCTCGACGCCTCGGGCGTGGGCATCCGCCGGGCGGCGCTCGACGGACGAGGGGCCCCCATCGGCCTGGCCGACGACGGGCGGCTCATGCTGTTCATCGAGGGCGTGGGGCGGCACGAGCTGGCCCTCGAGATGGTCACCCCGCTCCAGACCACCGCCGCCCGACAGCTCCTTTCGTTCCAGGTCCCCGTGCCGACGGCCGCCCGGATGCGTCTGACGGTGCCCGGCGACGTCGAGGTCGTGAGCGGGGCGGCGGTCGTCAGCCGCGTTTTCGAGGAGGCCGCCGAGGAGACGCGGTTCGTCCTCCTTCCGAAGCGGGGCCCTATCTCCCTGGTGATGACCCTCAACAGCCGCCTGAAGCGGCGGGAGCGGGTCGTCATCGCCCGCAGCGTCCTCGTCGACGAGGTCACGCAGGCCTACGAGCGGCTCCACGCGACGATCAGCCTGAGCATCCTGCACCGGGCGGTGGATGCGTTCCGGTTCGCGGTGCCCGAGGGGTTCGAGATCACCGACGTCCACTCGCCGCGCCTCGCCCGATGGGCCATGGTGCCCGAGGCCGACGGCGGCGACGGGCGCGTCCTGGAGGTCCATCTCCGCGAGGAGGCCACCGACACGGTCGTGGTCCACCTGTCGGCGGTGCGGTCGGCGCCGGACCTCGGCACGTGGCGTCTGCCGCAGATCGAGCCGCTCGAGACGGTCGGCCACGTGGCGGTGGTGGGGCTGCTCCTGGAGGACCGGCTCCAGGCCGGCCGCATCGCCACGAAGGGCCTCATCCCGATCGACAACGCCGCCCTGGTCCAGGCGATCCCCCCGACCGTCCTCCAGGCCGAGCCGGGGGCCCCGACCGTCCGGCCGGTGGTGGCGTATTACGCGCCGCAGCCGGCGTTCGACCTGTCGGCCCGGTTCGAGAAGCCCCCGGCGCGCCTGCTCGTCACGACGAACCTGCTGCTCGTCCTTCAGGACGGCGGCCTGGAGCTTCGCGGCGGGTTTGCGGTGCTGGCGCAGGAGGAGAAGGTCTTCTCGCTGGATTTCTCGGCCCCGCCCGACTGGGACGTGATGAGGGTCACCGGCGAGGGCGACCAGGCCCTCGCGTTCGAGCGGTACGACCGGCCCGACGGGTCGCGGCGGGTCCACGTCCGCCTGCCCCAGGGCGTCCCGGCGGGGGAGCAGGGCCGCGTCTTCTTCCACGCGGAGCACGTCCCGGACGACTGGTTCGACCCGTGGGACTCTCAGACGGTCTCGCTGCCGACCTTTGCGGTGCTCGGCGCGACCCGCGACGTCGGGGCCGTGGCCGTCGACGCCCGCGATGACATGCGGGTCCAGCCCGAGACGCTCGAAGGCCTGGCGCCGCTGGATGAGAACGAGAAGGCCCAGTTCGGCCTGGCCGGCGTCGGGACGAGCGTCGCGTACCGCTACGAGAGTCGGCCCTACACGGCCCGGCTGGCGGTCGAGCGGACCCCGCCGCGCCTCAAGGCCGAGACCTACTCGTTCCTTCGCATCGATCGCGACGCCCTCTTCGCCCACTACGAGCTGGTCTACGAGGTCGAGCAGGCCCGGGCCCGGCGGCTCTCCTTCATCCTGCCCGAGGACACGCCGCTCGCGCTGTCGATCACCGGCCTCGACGGGACGGGCGTCAAGGAATACCGCAGCGAAGTCGTCGAGGGCGGCCGACGGTGGACCGTCCTGCTCGCCAGGGCCGACGCCGGCACGCTGAAGCTTGCCGTCGACTTCCAGCAGCCCCTCGGCGGCGAGGAGCACGAGGACTTGGCCCTGCCGACGCCCGAGGCCGACGGCGTGGAGTACCAGTCGGGCTTCGTCGCCGTCGAGGGCAGCCCCGAGCTGGTCTGCGAGGTGACCGACGCCCCCCGGCGGGTCGACGTCGGCGAGCTGGTCGATGCGAAGTACCAGCCCGGGAAGCGGCTCCTCGGGGCTTACGTCTTCGTCGGGAAGCCCGAGCCGGTCCGGGTCCGGATCGAGCGGCCGCGGCGGTACTTCCTGCCGCCGGCGATCGTCGAGCGGGCCGAGCTGGTCACGCTCCTCTCGACGACGGGCCTCAGCCAGAACGCCGTCCGCCTCCGCCTCCGGACCAAGGCCACGTTCGTCCAGGTCCGCCTGCCGGAGAAGTCGGCCCTCTGGTCGGTGACGCTGGACGGCAGGCCCGTCAAGCCCCAGCAGGAGGGCGAGAGCGTCCTGGTGGGCCTGTCGGGGGCGAACGCGACCACCGCTCGCGACCTGACGGTCGTCTACGAGACGCCCGTCGAGGACCTGGGGTTCTGGGAGGGCGTGGAGCTGATGGCCCCGCGGCTCCTCCTGCACGATGCCCCCGGCGAGGAGGGATACGAGGTGCCCGTGGCGAACCTCGTCTGGCACCTCGACGCCCCGGCCGATCACCGGGTCGTCTCGACCGAAGGGAGCGTCGTCGCCGAGGGCGTCGAGCCGATCGTTCTGGCCGCCACGCGCGTGGCGGAGTTCCTCTACGCTGCCGGCGGGGGGATCGATCCGGGGGGCGGCCTCATCGGGTGGTTGACCGCCGTGACGGGCGACATGTCGGCCGAAAGCCGGGTCCGCCTCGGCAAAGATATCGATGGCTACGGCGCGTATGAGGGGGACGAGGACGGGCGCTGGCGCTATCGCGAGATGGACCGGATCGAGCACTTCGCGGAAGATGCCGACGAGCGCGAAGCGTCCGCCGAGATGCCCGCGGCGGCCGCGCGGCCGACCGAGACGCCGCCCCCGCCGGTGACGGCCCCCCGACCCTCCGGCGAGCCCCCGCCGCCACCCGAAAAGCCCGAGGGCCAGGTCCGCAAGGCCCCCGTCTGGGCCCTCGCCGGGGCCCGGAGCCTGAAGATCGACCTGACACCCACCGGCCGGGCCGTCACGTTCCGCAGCCTCGGGGCCGAGCCCGAGATCGGCTTCTCCGTGGTCAGCCGCCGGCGTCTGGAGGCCCTCTCGGCCGCGTTCGCCCTGGCGGTCCTCGTGGCCGGGCTGGCGATGACGAACCGCCCCGTCGGCCACAGGATCGGCCTGGTGGCGGCGGTGCTGCTCGTCACGACGCTCCTGCCGGCCATCCCGTCGCTGCTGGGCCTCGCGCTGGTGCTGAACGGGGCGTTCTACGTGGCCTGCCTGCTGGTCCCGTACTACCTTGCCGCGGCCCTGGTGAAATGGGCCTGGAGCAAGGTGATGGGCCTGGTGCGCGGTCGTCGGCGGAGCGCGGCGGCGGCCGCGGCGACGCTGCTCGTTCTGGGTGCCGTCCTCGTCGCGCCGGCCGATCTCCGGGCCCAGAGCAAGGGCGACGGCGGGCCGTACGTGATCCAGGTCGTCCCCCCGCCCGAGCCGGTCAAGGTCCCCGCGGATGCCGTCATCCTGCCCTACGACCCGGCCTCAAAGGAGGGCATCGAGGGGGCCGACCGCCTCCTCGTTCCGTACGACCGCTTCGTCGAGCTGTGGAACCTGGCCTATCCGGACGAACGGCTCGCGCAGGTCGAGCCGCCGGCCGACTACGCCCTGGCCGGGGCCGGCTTCACCGCCCGCCTCGAAGGCGACGAGTATCTCCTGGTCGAAGGGCGGCTCGATCTGGACGTCTTCACGGATGAGTACGCCCAGGTCCCCCTGCCGCTGGAGGGCGGCGTGCTGGCCCGGGCCGACCTCGACGGCAAGCCCGCCCGCCTCAGCGTCGCGACGCTCGACCCGCAGGCCGCCCGCCAGAGCAAGGCCCGACCGCGGTCGGCCCCGCGGTCGTTCGTCGTCCTCTACGCGACGGGCAAGGGCCGGCACCGTCTGGACGTGGCGGTGCGGATGAAGCTCCAGCGGCAGGGCGGGTGGCGCGTCGCGCAAGGCCGGCTGCCGGCCGCGCCGGCCACCGCCCTCGAGCTCCGCATCCCCGAGGCCCGGACAGAGGTTCGCCTCGGCGCGGTACCCGACCGGCGGACCTACGAGACGAAACAGGCCGACGAGACCATCGCCACCGCCCTCGATGCCACCGGCGAGCTGAGCGTCCAGTGGCGGCCGACGGTCAGCGAAGGCCAGATCGACAAGGCCCTGACGGTCGTTTCGGACGCCCGCTTCGACGTCCAGGAGGACCAGCTCCGCGTGGCGTGGGACCTTGGGCTCAACTTCCGCCGGGGCGAGCGCGAGTTCTTCTCCGTCGACCTGCCCCAGGGGTACCTCGTCGAGAAGGTCGCCGGGACGAACGTCCGCGGCTGGGAGGTCCGTCAGGCCGACGGCCGGCAAAAGCTCGAGGTCGGTCTCCTGAAGGCCGCCAAGGGCACCGAGACGTTCAGCGTCCACCTGTGGCGGGCCGGGCCCGTGCCGGCCGACGAGACCGACCGCATCACCGTGCCCGTGGTGGACGTTGCCGGGGCGATCCGGCACACGGGCCGGCTGGTCGTCCGCCGAAGCCCCCTGCTGGACGTCCGGACGGAGGAGACCAGCGGGGCCCGGCGGACGGACCTGCCCCAGCCCGCCCCGAATGCCCCCGGCTTCATCGCCGCCTCCGCCGACGAGAGCCCCCTCGGCATCCGGCCCTACCAGGCCTACGAGTTCGTCGGCGTGCCGTTCACGGTCCGCCTCTCGGTCCGGACGGTGGCCCCGAAGGTGACGGCCGAGGTCCAGACGATCCTCCGGATCGCCGAACGGGAGCATCGCCTGGAGAGCCGTGTCCTCCTGGGCGTCCAGGACCGGCCGATCCACCGGGCCCGCGTCCTGCTGCCGGCGGGCATGGAGGTGGACGAGGTGTCGGCGCCCGGCGGCTTCGAGTGGGGCATCGTCAAGACGCCCGGGGACGAGGTGCCCGGGCCGGGCAACGCGGGAGCACGGGTCCCCGAGGGGGAGCAGCTCCTGACGGTCTACTTCACGGCGGGCCTGGGGGGCAGCGTCCCGATCCTCATCCGGGCCCACACCAAGGCGGCGGACGCCGGGGCCGAGGTCCCCCTTCCCCGCCTGGAGGTCCTCGACGTCGACCGCCAGCAGGGCGACCTCGTCGTCCAGGCCGACCCGGCCTACGACGTCCGGGCCCAGGACCTCGTGAACCTCGAGCGGGTGTTCCTGAAGCAGGTCGCGGGGTGGCTCGTCGGGGGCCAGCGGGACTTGGCCCGCTTGGCGCTTCGCTACAAGGACCCCGACTACGCCGGCCGGTTGGCCCTCGTCCGCCGGACCCCCAAGGTCAGCGGGTACACCGTGACGAACGTGCGGGTGACGGACCGGGCGATCGAGGAGACGATCCTGGTGGTCCTGGAGGTCCGCGAGGCCGGGATCCGGGAGATCAAGTTTCGCCTGCCCGCCCACATGGCCGGCGCGGAGGTCCGCGTGCCGCTCCTTCGGCACAAGACGGTCGATCTCGTGCCGGGCGAGAAGGAAGTGCGGGTGACGCTCGAGCTCCAGGACGAGGTGATGGACGAACTGCGGATCGCCGTCGAGAACGACCGGCTCCTGACGCCCGAGGAGCACGCGGCCCCGATCCCGGTCCTCGAAACCGGGACAACCGAGCGCCGGTACGTCGCCCTCGAAAGCTCCGGCCGCGACGAGGTCAACGTGGTCCGCCAGACGGGCCTCGAGACGCTCGGCCGTCGGCAGCGGGAGTGGGAGACCGTCGCGCCGCTCCTTCGAGGCGGGGCCACCGATGCCTTCATCGTGGTGCCCGGGGCCGCCGAGCCCGCCCTGGTCTTCAGGACCGTCCGCCGGCCGCCCGTCGAGGGGGTCGGGGCCCGCATCGGCCTGGGCAAGGCCGTCCTCTACTTCGACTCGACCGGGGCGTACCAGGGGGTCCAGACCTACCACGTCAGCAACAGCACCGAGCAGTTCCTGGTCGTCAAGATGCCCGATGGGGCCAGACTCTGGACCGCCTGGGTGGCCGGCCGGCCGGTCAAGCCCGGCCAGCCCGACCCGGCGACGCCGAGGCGCATCCACATCCCGCTCGTCAAGACCGCCCGCGGCGAGCTGGACTACGCCGTGGTCCTCAAGTACGGCGGCAGGTTCGACGGGTTGGGCAGCCTGCGGACCGTGGGGTTCCCGCTGATCCAGACGATCAACATCACCGTGGAGCGGCCCGGGGCCGAGCTGTACTTGCCGCGGACGCACGCGTGGTTCTGGTTCGGGGGGAAGCTGACGCCCGAGACCCAGGAAGGGGACCTCCAGGCCCAGGCCGTCTCCTATTACGCCGACCAGATCCGCCGCCAGGAGGAAGCCCTCCAAGCCAGCAACGAGTTCGCCCAGGTCCGGGCCCTGACGAACCTCAAGGCCCTGAAGGCCAGCGTCGGCTGGTTCAAGTACCAGGCCGACGAGCTGGCCGCGAACCCCAACTACCGGGCCAACCTCGGCGAGGCCGAGAAGAACCTCCGCGACGTCGTCCAGACCGCCGACAAGGCGGCGGCCGTCGTCCAGCAGGCCGACGCGGGCGACAACCGGATGTGGCTCAATGACTTCGTCGAGCAGCAGGACGTCAACATCACCAGCAACGCCGCTCTGGACATCGGCGGCAACTGGGACGCCAGCGCCATCCATGCCGGTCGGGCGATCGTTGCGGGGAACGGCCGGGACCTTCAGATCGCGGGCGGCACGGTCACCCTTAACAGGGCGTTCCAGTCGACGACGTTCAACGATGCCTGGCTCGTCCGGAACAAGCTCCAGACCGACCTGTCGACCACGCTTTTGGTTGACGAGCTTCAGGAGCAGGCCGAGGGAGTGACCGTCCTCGATGGCGTCGCCGAGTACGATGGCAAAAAGCTGATCTCGAACGAGCGGCTCCAGCAGTTCGCCGCCTACCAGCGGCTGGCGGAGACCCAGCGCGGCGGCCAGGCGGCGCAGGGACAGCAGGGCCAGGCGCCCGCCCAAATCCAGAGGAGCCAGAGCGAAATCCAATTCAACGGGTACGACATCCAGCAGCAGGGCCGCGGGCGACGTGGCCAGCCCCAGGCCCAGCCCGCCGCGCCCCAGATCAGCATGGGGGACATGCTGGGCAGGGAGGTGGACGAGGCCGCCAAGAAGGCCCCCGAGCGCGGCGGCCGACGCGACCAGCGGGAACTGGTCGCACGCTACCAGAAACAGCTCGAGGCCAAGGCCAAGAGGCAGACCGCAACGGAGCAGACGTACACCAACGGCACCCGCATCGCGGAAGGCAAAGTGATGCCCGATGATCGCGTGACGAGAAGAGGCCTGGCGGGCGGGCTGGAACCCGACGGCACCGGCAGACTGACCGCAGGGACCTCCGTCGTTTCCGGTCCGGCCGCCTCAGGCGAAGCGGCCGCCCCCGGCGGCGCGGCCGGCGTCCCACCTGCTGCCACGGGCCTGGTAAGTGTCGATGTCGCGATCGCCCCCCAGGACCGCGGACGGTTCCAGCAGTTCACCTTCACCGGCCCCCAGGTCGAGGAGGTGACGATCACGGCCTGGACCGCCTCCGACACGCTCGTGGCGGGCCTGAAGCGACTGGTCGTAGTGGTCCTGGCTGTGGCGACCGCGGCGGCCTTGAGGCGGCTGCTGGTCGGCCGCAAGCTCACGGAGCGGGGGCGGCGGGTCCTCGCCACCGCACTGATTCTCGTCGGCCTGGCGAGCGTGCTCTTCGGCATCCTGCCGGCAGCCGGGTGGCTGGTCCTCGTGGCCGGCATCGCGTGGAAGGTGGTCCAGGTGGTCCTGGCCCGCCGCCGGGCGATCGCCGCCGCCGCGTGAGCCGCCGTTCGAGTCGAGCACAAGAGAGAGCGCGCGGTGGGAAGTCGTTCTCCCCGCGCTTGTTTCGCGGCCCTTGTCTCCCGCGCGCCGCGGCGTATGCTAAAGGCCATGGATCTCCCCGACCTGAGCGGCGAACAGCGCGAGCGGTACGACCGGAACCTGAAGGTCCCCGAGATCGGCGAGGCGGGCCAGCGGCGGCTCCTCGCCGCGAGGGCCCTCGTCGTCGGCGCGGGGGGACTCGGGTCGCCGGTCCTTTTCTACATGGCGGCGGCGGGCGTCGGGCGGATCGGCATCGTCGAGGCCGACCGCCTGGATCTGTCGAACCTGAACCGGCAGGTCATCCACTCCTGCGCCGACCTCGGCCGCGCCAAGGCCGACTCCGCCGCCGAGCGTGTCCGGGCCCTGAACCCCGACTGCCGCGTCGAGACGTTCGCCGAGCGCCTTTCGAACGAGTCGGCCGGGCGGCTGGTGGCCGGATGGGACGTCGTCCTCGACTGCACGGACAACTTCCCGTCGCGGCTGGCCCTGTCGGATGCGTGCTGGCGGGAGAGGGCGCCGCTCGTCTCGGCGGCGGCGACGCGGTTCAGTGGGCTCGCGCTGACGGTCCTGCCGGAGGCGGGCAGCCCTTGCTACCGGTGCTTCGTGCCGGAGGCGCCGACGCCGGACGTTCTGCCGCCGGCGGCGGAGCTGGGCGTCTTCGGGACGACGCCCGGCGTCATGGGAACGCTCCAGGCGGCCGAGGCCGTGAAGGTGCTGCTCGGGGTCGGCGAGACGCTCGCCCACCGGCTGCTCATCTACGACGGTCTGTCGGGCTCGTTCCGGACGGTCGAGCGGACCCGCGACCCGGCCTGCCCGCTCTGCGGACCGGGTGCCGCTTGAACCGCCGGTCCGTCTGATTCAGCAGGAACTTCCGACGCGGGCGGTGCATCCAAACCGTCGGTTCGGTAAGGGGAAGGGCAATGACATTGAGGGCGATTCGTTTGGCTGCCCTCCTGGCCGCTGCGGGAGGCGCTGCGGTGGCCCTGGCGGCGACGGCGGGGCTCGTGGCGACGCCCGACAAGGAGAACGTCGTCGCGAGCCGGCTCGAAGGAGGGTGGGTCCTGGACCCGGCCCTGACGAAGCGGCTCGGCCTGGGTTCGCCGGGCGAGCCGGGCCTGCGCGGGTCGGTTGCGTTCCAGGTGGCGAACGAGGAGGCGGGCGTCGTGCCGGAGAAGTACGCCCAGTTCTTCAAGGGCCGACCCGTGTTCCTCGCCGGCTGGATGCGTCGGGGCGGCGAGGCGGCCCCGCACCGGTTCCTCCTGACGACCGTGCACGGCAACCCGCACGTGGTCTACTTCCGGGAGCGGGACGGCGACCCGATGGGCGACGCCGAAAGCTTCAACGTGATGCTGGCCCGAGGCGACAAGCCGGCCCAGGACCTGCTCTTCATCGGCGGGGACTTCAACAACCAGCCGTTCCGGGCCTACCGGCGGACGACGGAGTGACGTTCCCGCCGGCCGTCCCGCGTTCGGCCCGCCACAGGGGGGGCGAGCAGACGGGCCGCGTTCGGCGGCGCTCGATCACCCCATCGGGTCGACGTCCTGCATGGCCCGGAAGACGCGGCGCCAGTAGCGGAGCGTCGCTCCCTTGCGGTACCCCCTGGGCCCGCCGTTCCAGATGCGGGCGTAGACCTGGTCGGTGGGGTCGCGGCCGGTGGTCCGCCGGTAAAGCTCGCCGTAGTGCTTCAGGTATAGCTTCCACATCCGCCGCGACTGGCGGACGTCGTAGCGGTCGGCGGAGGTGAAGCGGAGGTCGAGCCCCTCGAGGCGAGCGATCCGGTTGATGTCCTTCAGGCAGGTGGGGCGGATCTGGACGATCCCGGCGGCCGCCTCGCGGCGGTTGTAGGCCCGCGGGTCGCGCCCCGATTCCACCTCGGCCGTGGCTTCCCACAGCCGGTCGCTGGGCGTGGCGGCGGCCCGGCCGGCGGCCAGGACCAGAACGGACAGAAAGACGGCGACGGCGGCGTGACGCATCGTCAGCCTCCCCGCAGCCGAGACGAACCCGGCGCAGCCTCGGCGGCTTGTGCTGACGGACCCCCTTGGTAAGGTCCGCTTCGCTGGCGGCAGGTCGCCCGCCCGCGGTGTGACGCTCGTGGCAGCAAGGCGGAAGGAGTGCGTCCGGAAGCGTACGAATCGCGAGACCGGCTAGTTGCCGCGGTACCCCAGTGGTTTCCCCATTGGCCCCTCGGTCCGTCTGAACCGGCGGTGCCGGGCATGGCCCGCCACCGTTAGTACCAGCATAGTCCCTGCCTCCGCAAGAAGTCAAGGGCTGCCTATGGAACCCCGTCGCCCGGCTCAGGTCGCCGCCGATTCGGCCCGGGCGATCAGCTCGTCCTGCTCGGCCGTCGAGAGGGAGGCGAACAGGGCGTTGAACCCCGCCACCCGGACGAGCAGGTCCGGGTGCTCCTCGGGCCGGGCCTGGGCACGGCGGAGGGTCTCGGCGTCGAGGACGGCGATCTGGAGTTCCTGTCCGCCCCGGCCGAAGAACCCTTCGACCAGGGCCAGCAGGATGTCCGGGGCCGCGGCGTCGGGCGGCAGCGTCAGGTTCAGGTTGTACCCGCCGCGATAGTACCGGGCGGCGTCGAGCTTCAGGACGCTGCTGAGGATGGCAGTCGGCCCGCTGCGGGAGGTGCCGCCATCGGCCCCGATCGAGTCGGCCACGGGCGTCCCGGCCCGCCGGCCGTCCGGCGACGCCCCGATCCGCCGCCCGTCGAGATGGTGGAGGCTGCGGACGACGTGGCACACGACGTGGGGGGCCGTGGCGAACTCGCGGTCGACCTCCTCGAGGACCCGCTCACGCATGGCGACCAGCTCGACGGCCCACCGGTCGACCCGCGGGTCGTCGTTGCCCCACCGCGGGGCGGTCAGCAGGCGACGCCGGACCGACTCGTCCGCAAAACTCGACTGCATGGCCGCCACCAGCTCGCCAAGCGACAGCGAGCGATCCTCGAACACCGTCTTCTCGATGGCCGCGAGGGCGTTGGCGGCGTTCGTCAGGCCCCGCTCGTAGTGCCCGGCGAGGAGATAGTCCATGCCGACGTGCAGGTCGAGGCCCCGTTCGATGCAGCCCCGCATGAGGGCGGACGTAAAGGGCGTGGGCACGCGTTCGGCCATCCGCCGGCGCCGCTCCAGACCTTCCCGCCGCCGCTGTCGAGCGTCGTCGGCCAGCGTCTCTTCCACCGCCGCCAGCAGCGCCGGCATGTCGGCGACCTCGTCGGGTGCCAGGTGCTCGATCAGCGTCCGGTTCAGCAGGTCCAAGTGCTGGATCAGGCCGTGCATGTTCGTGGCCGACTCCATCGACCGGCCGGGGATGCCCAGCTCGTTGCAGCCGATGATGCAGTATTCCCAGGCGTCCTCCTCGGCGACGCCCGCCGCCATCAGGCCGCCCGCGGTCGGCTCGTCGTGCACGAGCAGCGGCATACTGAGGCCCGAGGCCAGGAGTTCCATCGCCCGGCGCTTGAGTTGGGGGTCGAGCCCCGCGTGCCACCGCAGGAACACGTGCGGGTCGCCGACGCGGACCTGGTCGCACGCCTCCAGGAAGCACCGCGTGAGGGCGTTCGCGCAGTCGCGTCCGGCGGCATCGGCACCGCCGACGGTGATGGCCTGGGTCTTCGAGCCGCGGCCGTAGAGCGAGTTGGCCGTCAGCTTCAGCCGGAACGCGCAGGCGAGGTCCGTCGCCTCGTCGGCGTCGAAATCGTCGTCCACGAACGGGGCGAGGACGCGGTCCGGCAGGCCGATCGAGATCGACATGCCGTGCCCTTCGAGGGCCACGGCCAGGTGCACGAGGACCATGGCCTGGAGCCCTTCGAAGAGGTCTCGCGCCGGGCGAGCCGGGACCTGCCGGCAGGCCCGTGCGACCCGCTCGTGGGCAGCTCGGCGCGCGGGATCGCTCGACCCGCGGGCGGCGGCTTTGGCGGCGTCGGCGTACCGGGCGGCCCAGCCAATGACCGCCTCCAGGGCGATGGTCATCGCCTCGCGATAGACCCGCTTCGCCGGGTCGGCCTCATGCGGATAGCCCCGCGCCTCAGCCAGGACGGCTGCCAGGCCCTCGTGGACGACGCGGTGCATGTCGACGGCGAGATGCCCGATGCCCGTACCCCGTCCGAAGCGGCGGTCGGACCAGAGGTCGCGGAGGTCCGGCGGGACCTTCTCGTCGAGGAACCCCGCAAGGCCCTCGTTCTCGACGGCGACCTGGCCGTCGACGGCGAAGTCGTACTCCGGCAGGAGCATCCACGCGCGCGGCCGGCTCGACGTGTTCCCCGCGAAGATCGGGTTCGTCTCCAGATCGAGCGTCATGTTCGAGAGCGTGCGGGCGAGGGCCTTCGCGCGGCGAATGGGGACCGGCTCGGCCGCGTACTCCCGCCAGGCCTCGGTGACCAAGCGGGCCCGCTCCAGGCAGACCGTGTCGGGCGTTTTGAGGAGCGTCCGGCGGGCGGATTTGAGGAGCGCCTTCATCGTAGCGAGATTATAGCCGCGCATCCGCGGCCGGGCCAGTCGCCAGGCCGAGATCGGCCCGCCAGATTCGCGGTGGCGGCACGCGGGGCGGCGGGCTGCACGGGGTCCGGTCCGACGGAAGGGGGACAGTCATGCGGTGTCCGGCCTGCCGGCGAGGGCTTTCCGAGACGGTCGTCGCCCAGGTTCGCGTCGACGTCTGTCGCGGAGGCTGCGGCGACATCTGGTTCGACCATCTGGAGCTCCAGAGGCTGGACGACCCGGCGGAGAAGCCGGGCGAGGCGCTGCTGATGTCGGCGAGCCGCAGACGCTCGTCGACCGGCTGATGCGGTTCCTCCGCCCTCAGGCCTCTTGCGGCTCCTCGGCCGGCTCGGCGGCGACGGTCTCGACGGCCAGGTCGCCGTCCTCGACCGAGACGGCCACGCGGGACCCGTCGGCGATCTCGCCCGCCACCAGGGCCCGCCCGATCCGCGTCTCCAGGTGCCGCTGGATGTATCGCTTCAGCGGCCGGGCGCCGAAGACCGGGTCGTAGCCGGCGTTTGCGATGAACTTCCGGGCCTCCTCGGTCAGCTCCAGCTCGATGCGGTGGTCCTTCAGGCGCCGCCGGAGGTCCTCGGTCTGGAGGTCGACGATCCGCTCGGTCTCCTCCAGCGTCAGCGGCTTGAACAGGACGATCTCGTCGACGCGGTTGAGGAACTCGGGTCGGAAGTGCCGCCGCATCTCGCTCATGACCGACTCGCGTGCCACGTGGCCGATCTCGCCGTCGCCGGTGATCCCCTCCATGAGGTGCTGCGAGCCGATGTTCGAGGTCATGATGATGACGGTATTTTTGAAGTCGACCGTCCGGCCCTGGGCGTCCGTCAGCCGACCGTCGTCGAGGATCTGGAGGAGGGCGTTGAAGACGTCGTGGTGGGCCTTCTCGATCTCGTCGAACAGGACCACCGAGTAGGGCTTGCGGCGCACGGCCTCGGTAAGCTGGCCGCCCTCCTCGTAGCCGACGTACCCCGGCGGGGCGCCGACGAGCCGCGAGACGGTGTGCTTCTCCATGTACTCGCTCATGTCGATACGAACTATATTCTCCTCGGTGTCGAAGAGGGCCTCGGCCAGCGTCCGGGCCAGCTCTGTCTTCCCCACGCCCGTGGGGCCGAGGAAGATGAAGCTCCCGATCGGCCGCCGGGGGTCCTTGATGCCCGAGCGGGCCCGGATGACGGCGTCGGCGACGAGCTGGACGGCCTCGTCCTGGCCGACGACGCGGCGATGGAGCACCTCGTCGAGCTTCAGGAGCTTTTCCCGCTCGCCCTCGACGAGCCGCGTCACGGGGATGCCGGTCCACTTCGAGACGATCTCGGCGATCTCCTCGTCGGTGACCTCTTCCCTGAGGAGGGGCGAACCCTCGTGCCGATCCCGCAGGCGGGCCTCGGCCTCGGCGAGCTGGCGCTCCAGCTCCGGCAGCCGGCCGTGCTGAAGCTCGGCCGCCTTCGACAGGTCGTATTCCCGCTGGGCCTGCTCGACCTGGATGCGGGTCTCCTCGATGGCGGTCCGCAGGGCCTGGACGTTGCCGATGGCCTCCTTCTCGGCCTCCCACTGGGCCCGCATGGCGTCGGCCCTGGCCTTGAGGTCGGCCAGCTCCTTGCGGAGCGACTCGAGCCGCTCCCGGCTGGCCTTGTCCTTCTCCTTCTTGAGGGCCGCCTCCTCGATCTCGAGCTGCATGACTCGCCGCGTCACCTCGTCCAGCTCGGCCGGCATCGAGTCGATCTCGGTGCGGATCATCGCGCAGGCCTCGTCCACCAGGTCGATGGCCTTGTCCGGCAGGAATCGATCGGTGATATAACGATTCGAGAGGACCGCCGCCGCGACCAGCGCGGCGTCCTGGATTTTCACGCCGTGATGGACCTCGAACCGCTCCCTCAGGCCCCGGAGGATCGAGACGGTGTCCTCGACGCCGGGCTGGTCCACCAGGACAGGCTGGAACCGCCGCTCCAGGGCCCCGTCCTTCTCGACGTGCTTGCGGTACTCGTCGAGCGTTGTGGCGCCGATGCAGTGCAGCTCGCCGCGGGCGAGCATCGGCTTGAGCATGTTTCCGGCGTCGATGGCGCCTTCGGCCCGGCCGGCCCCGACGACGGTGTGCATCTCGTCGATAAAGAGGAGGATCCGCCCCTCGGACTCCTTGATCTCCGCCAGGACGGCCTTCAGGCGTTCCTCGAACTCGCCGCGATACTTCGCCCCGGCCACCAGGGAGCCCATGTCGAGGGCGAAGATGGTCTTGTCCTTGAGGCCCTCGGGCACGTCGCCGCGGACGATCCGCTGGGCCAGGCCCTCGACGATGGCCGTCTTGCCGACGCCGGGCTCGCCGATCAGGACCGGGTTGTTCTTGGTCTTGCGGGAGAGGATGCGGATGACGCGGCGGATCTCGGCGTCGCGGCCGATGACCGGGTCGAGCCGGCCGGCCCGGGCCTGGCGGACGATGTCTCGGCCGTACCGGTCGAGGGCCTCGTAGGTGCCCTCGGGCGTCGCGCTCTGGACGCGCTGGCTGCCGCGGACGTCGCTGAGGGCCGCCAGGAACGCATCGTGCGTCACGCCGTGCTTCGCCAGGAGCCGTCCGGCGGCGGTCCGGTCGCCCTCGGCCACCAGCGCCAGCACGAGGTGCTCGACCGAGACGTACTCGTCCTTGAGGCGCTTGGCCTCGTCCTCGGCCCGCACGAGAAGCTCGTTCAGTCGCTGGGTGACGTAGACCTTGCCGGGCTCGGCCCCGGGCCCGCCGACGCGGGGCAGGCGCTCCAGCTCGTCGCGAAGCTCGCGGCGGAGGTCGTCGCTCGGCACGTCCATCTTCGCCAGCAGCCGGGGCAGGAGCCCCTCGGGCTGCTCCGCGAGCGCGGCCAGAAGGTGCTCGCCGTCGACCTGCTGATGCCCGTGCCGGACGGCCAGTTTCTGGGCCTCGGCCAGGGCTTCCTGGCATTTCTGTGTCAGTCGATTCGGGTCCATGGTCTTCCTCGCGATTCGTTACTGCGATATCACCGCGGAGATCGCGGAGATCGCACAGAAAAAAAGGCCACCTTTCAGTGTAGTAACTGAATTTTTGTCTTTTTTGGTTGTTCCCAAAGTCCCTGCTGTTCTCTGCGCTCTCAGCGTGCGGCGGGAAGCCGTTTCAGTAAGGCCACGCGTCGCGGGCCTCGTGCCGGTAGAGGCCGCCGCGCCGGACGGCTTGACGGACCCGCCAGCCGAACGCCATCAGCGACGCTCCCGCCACCATCAGGGCGGCAGCGACGATCGCCTCCAGCAGGTGCGGCACCACCAGGATCAACAGGCCCAGCAGCACCAGCAACCCGCCGGGCACCAGCCAGGCCGACGCGAGGCCCGCCGTCCAGTCGGCCCATCGCCGCTCGTAAGGTCTCCAGTCGAACATGTCGGTCTCCGTGGCTTCGCCACAATGCGAATGCGGCTCAGTCGGTCTGTGTTCGGTTTATGGAAGAGCAAACGCCATGCCAGTCGTGGAGCGCGCAAGGGCCTCGGATCGGGCATTTGAGGGTTTCGCGGGCCGCTTCCGGCCGCCCGGCCTGCCATTTTGGCAGCCTCGTGGCTCTACCACATCGGGCAGAACCACACGTTCGTGGACGGGAACAGACGGAGGGGGGCCGCCGCGGCGATCATCTGCCTTTGCGATGAACCGCATCGAGGTCGAACTTGGGCAAGATGGCTTGGCCGAACTCACGCTCGCCGTGGCACCAGGCCAGGGCGGCAAGACCGAAATCGCCCAGTTCCTCCGCAAGCGGGCCGTGCAGTTCGCCCCGTCTCGCGGCTTCCTGGTTTCAACCAATTCGCCGACGGGCTATAATGAGTGGCTCGGAAAGGAGGGGCACCATGGGCTATCGCTTCGAGCCCGACGAGACCGTCCAGGACGGCGTCCGCCGCATCTGCACCGAGCAGATCGACAAGGCCGTCAACGAGCTGACCGACGCCGATCTCGGCCGTCACGAGGGCGTCCACCAGACCCGGAAGCGGTTCAAGAAGGTCCGGGCGGTGCTGCGGCTCGTCCGGCCGGCCATCGGCGAGACGTACCAGGCCGAGAACGCCTGGTTCCGCGACGAGGCCCGCCGCCTGTCGCGGGTTCGCGACGCCGCCGCCCTCATCGAGACCTTCGACGTCCTCCGCGAGACGTTCGCCGACCAGGCCGACGATGCCCTCCTGGAGAAGGTGCGGGAGGCCCTCGTGGAGCGGCGGCAGCGTGTCGCCGACGAGGAGATCGACCTCCAGGAGCGGGTCGACGACCTCGTGGCGAAGCTGGGCGAGGCGAAGGACCGCATCGCCGGGTGGGCCCTGTCGGAGAAGGGCTACGAGGCCATCGGCCCGGGCTTCAGGAAGACCTACGGCCGGGGCCGCAAGGCCCTCGATGCCGCCTATGCCGACCCCACGCCGGAGAACTTCCACGAGCTTCGCAAGCGATCCAAGTATCACCGGTACCACATCCGGTCCCTTCGCCGCCTGTGGCCCAAGGTGCTGAACCCCTATCGCGACGCGATCCACGACCTGACGGACCTGTTGGGCGAGAACCAGGACCTCCGTGTCCTGCGGGAGACGCTCCTGGCGGAGCCCGAGACGTTCGGCGACCGTCGGGACCTCCAGGCCCTGCTCGGCCTGGTGGACCGGCGGCAGGCCGAGCTGCGGGTCAAGGCCGAGCCCCTGGGGCGGAAGGTTTTCGCCGAAAAGCCGAAAGCTTTCGCCGCCCGCATCGGTGCCTACTGGGCCGCCTGGCACCTGGGGGCGGAGCAGACGCCGCTGCTGACTGAAACGTCTGCGTGTCCCGTCGTTTAAGGTATGCGGGGCGCGTTCGCGCACCGGTGAGGCGGTCTTATCCCAGCAACTTCCGCAAGCCCTCGACAAAGACATGGAAACTGTGCGACCTGTTGCGCTCTGGAACCATACGCCGGGCGATCTTGCCAGCCGCTTCGATCTTGGGCAGCCCTGCGCGATAGTAACCGTGTTTCTGCAGTGTCTTCTCAAGTTGTTCCCAAGTTCCACCGCGGATGCGATCGGGGTCGCGGAATGGCTGTCGTTGCGCGAGGGTGGACGGGACTCTTGGGTAGGCTGAAACCAGCGCCTCGACGTCGCCAAAGAACCAAGCCTCCAACTCCTCCACGGCCAAACGGTTCATCAGCAGCGCTTGGCCGAGTGCATCAGGCGCGGAGAGCGTGGGTAGACCAGCGCGCAACGCGAGCTGTTCGAGTTTCGCCTTGATTGAGTGACAATCTTGACCGTCCTCATCTATCAGAACAACAATGCGTATTTGTGCAGATACCCAGTGCCGGTACCCTCGGAGCAATAAAGGAAGTTTTTGCAACAAATGTCGCTTCCCTTGGTGTGTAATGAACCGCGCCGAGTGGTCTGGGCCCACTATTTTGGGAACCAGGCACTTCAGCGCGGCTTCGGCAGACGGTTCTTCCACCAGTAATTCTAGGTGCATCGCCAGCGACTCCTTCGGCGGGGGTTGCTAGACTATGTATTTTCCCCGTCTGGGTGCGCCTGGCCATCAAGCGGGTCGCCGGCGTCAAAAAGGCCCGAGGCCCACAACTCTCCCAGTAGCGCACCTTCCTGAAAGAACTCGCCAATACCTGTCATGTCCCCCGCGCGCCGGGCTTCCGTGTAGCCCTGGTCGTCGCGGAAAAGCACCCAGACCTCCTTCGGCCGGAGGCCGTTTACGAAAAACGGTGAGTGCGTAGTCACCATCAGTTGCGTGTTGCCACACGCCTTCCGGCATTCCTCCGCCAGTAGCGGGAGTAACCGGGGATGCAGGTGGTTCTCAGGTTCCTCGATTCCTACCAGTTGTGGCGGCTCAGGGTCGCAGAGCACTGCCAAGTATGCAAGCAGTTTCAAGGTGCCGTCCGAAGCGAACCTGGCGAGGATTGGCCTTGTAAACGGAGCGTCTTTGATCTGCAGCAGCAGGCGCCCATCTGGCATGATTTGGGCGTCAACGCGCTCCAACTTCGGCACGCGCTGGGAAAGTGTTCTCAAAAGGTCTCTCAACCGCTCCGGATGTCGCTCCTTCAGGTATTGCACAACGTTGGGAAGGTTGTCACCTGTCTGAGAGAGACGCTCTTGAGGCCCCGCTTCGGGCAGGCCTCGTGTACTTGCTGCAGTGATATACGATACATACCACCCTGTGATGAAGCGACGAAGGGCGCTCACTCGCGGGTGCTTGGCCAATTGCCCCAGCGTATTCACTGCTAGCATCTCAGGCGAATCGAGGGCCTCCGACACTCGCTCGTCCTGCTCGTCTGGATACTCGCCAGTGATTACATTCCCGCTGCCGTCCTTGAAATCCAAGAACCTGAACGGCCTGCCGTACTGCTTGCGACGCCACTGCAGCCATTCCTCTGCGACATAAGGGCCTTCGGCACGTTCGTCCACCGCCAAGTGGTAGGTGACCCGAGGCAGTCCCGGGCGCTCGCGGTACTTCAATTCGATTCGGATGATGCCGTCTGAGTCTCGGCTACGCAGTTCCTTGAATCTCCCTCGCTTGTCCCAAGCCTTTCGAAGACCGGTTGAGAAGCACTCTGAAAGGAATGCGAACACATCAAACATAGTTGACTTGCCGCTTCCGTTTGGCCCTACGAACACGGTAAGAGGCGTTATGTTCTTTATCTCCACATTGCAAAGTGCCCGATAGTTCTGCACCCGAAGGTATTCCAGGCGGGGGACTGCATCATCGTCTCTGGGTGCGCCAGTCATATATCGCTCCCTTATCCCCGCGGCGCCGGAGCTGGCATGCAGCTTGGCGACCATGCTGTGGCGTGATTGCCAATCTACGCTGTCAGTAGGGTAACACAGGCTGGACCTTCACCCAAGCGGTTTCTCTACGGGGGGACTGCAGTCTTCCCCGGCACCAACTTGCACAGCTCAGGCCCGTCCACTTACAATGCTGTCATGGTTTAGTCCTCATGGCCGACGGCCAGAAAGCAGACATTCCGGCCACGGGCGAGGCCGTCACGGGCCTGCTCGCCCGCCAGGAGGTCGTCGAGGTGGTCCGGGAGACCCTCCGGGAGGAGGGGCGGGCCAGCCTCGAAGGCCTGTGGGGAGCGAGCGCGCCGGCCGTGGCGGCGGCACTCCTGCCGGACTGCCCCTCCACGCTCCTCTACGTGGTCGCCCACATCGACGCGGTCGACGACGCCCGCGACGACTGGCGGCTGCTGGCGGGCGTCGACCCGCCCGTCTTTCCCGCCTGGGAGGCCCTGCCGACCGAGGTGGACGTCTCCGACGAGGTGCTCGCGGACCGTCTGCGCGTCCTGAAGCGGCTGGCGGCCATTCGGACCCGCGAAGCTGGCGGAGTCGCGGACGCGGCGGGTGCGGACTTCCGCCGCGCACACGTCGATGACCGGGTCCTCGTCGCGCCGATCCAGGCCCTGATGCAGCCGGTGCCCTCGCCGTCGCACCTGGCACACAACACGCTCGAGTTGACCGTCGGCCGCGACTACGAGCTGGCCGAGGTCCGCCGCTGGCTCGGCGAGCGGGGGTTCCGCCCGGCCGAGCTGGTCCTCGAGCCGGGCCAGTACGCCGTCCGCGGCGGCATCCTCGACGTCTACCCGCCAACCGCGCCGCACCCGTACCGGCTGGACTTCTTCGGCGACGAGCTGGAGGGCCTTCGGACGTTCGATCCGTCGACGCAGCGGAGCCTCGACGACCGCGAGAGCGTCGCCATCGCGTTCGTCCCGACCGGCAAGGGCGGCCCTCTCGCCCCCTCGACCACGACGAACCTGCTGGATTACCTGCCGCCGGATGCCTGGGTCGTGTGGCACGATCCGCTGGAGATCGCCGAGGTGGGGCGGTCGTTTCTGGCGCGGCTCGCCAGCCCCGTCGGCGTCTACGGCTACGAGGCGGTGGTCCGGGCGTCCCAGCGGTTCACGCGGCTCGACTTGTCGAGCTTCACCTCCAGCGGGGCGAGTGACGCCTTCGGGCTCCGCACGGAAGGCTTGCCGCGGTTCACCGGCAAGGCCGAGACCGTCCGGACGGAGCTGGCCGAGGCGGCCGCCGGACCGGACGGGGCGGGCGAGACGCTCCTGGTCTTCTCGGACAACGAGGCCGAGCGGGACCGGCTCGCCGAGATCGTCGCGGCCCTGGAGGGGCCCGTGCGAGGGCGAATCCACCTCGGCGTGGGGCGACTGTCGGTGGGTTTCCGCCTCGTTGCCGAGCGGGTCTCGGTGGTGCCGAACCATGAGCTGTTCCACCGGTACCACGACCGCCGCCGCCTCCGCCGGGTCCCCGAGACCCGGGCCATCGACACCTGGATGGACCTGAAGCGGGGCGACTTCGTGGTCCACGTGGCCCACGGGATCGGGCGGTACCTCGGCATGCGGACGCTGAAGCGCCCGCCGCGCGACGGTCTCGTGACCGCCCCGCCAGAGGCCCGCGTCGCCGGCAAGGCCGCCGAGTACCTCGTCCTCGAGTTCCGCGGCAAGACGAAGGTCTACGTCCCGGCCGACCAGATCGACCTGGTCCAGAAGTACATCGGCGGCTTCAAAGGCAAGCCGCATCTCTCGCGCGTCGGCGGCAAGGCGTGGACCGAGAAGAAGCAGCGGGCCGCACGGGCGGTCGAGGACCTGGCGGCCGAGCTGTTGCGCATCCAGGCCGTCCGCCGCACCCGGCCCGGCATCGCCTACCCCGAGGACACCCTGTGGCAGAAGGAGTTCGAGGCGTCGTTCCCCTACCCGGAGACCGACGACCAGCTCGCCGCCATCCACGAGATCAAGCGAGACATGCAGTCCCGACGGCCGATGGACCGGCTCCTCTGCGGCGACGTGGGCTACGGCAAGACCGAGCTTGCCATCCGGGCGGCCTTCAAGGCCGTCGAGGCCGGCAAGCAGGTCGTCGTCCTCGTGCCGACGACGGTCCTGGCGGAGCAGCACGTCCGGACGTTCCGCGAGCGGATGGCCGACTACCCCGTCGTCGTCGAGATGCTGTCGCGCTTTCAGACGCGGGGCCAGCAGGCGGCGATCGTCGAGCGGCTCCGCAAGGGCCAGGTCGACGTCGTCGTCGGGACGCACCGGCTGCTCTCGGGCGACGTTCAGCCGGCCGACGTGGGCCTGCTGGTGGTCGACGAGGAACAGCGGTTCGGCGTGGAGCACAAGGAGCGCCTCAAGGGCATGCGGGCGACGATGGACGTGCTGACGATGACCGCGACGCCGATCCCGCGGACGCTTCACCTGTCGCTGCTGGGCATCCGCGACATCTCCAGCCTCTCGACGCCGCCCCAGGACCGTCGTGCCGTCCGGACCGAGGTGTGCCGGTGGGACGACGACCTGGTGCGGGGGGCGATCCTGCGGGAGCTGAACCGCGACGGGCAGGTCTTCTTCGTCCACAACCGGGTCCGGACGATCGCGGGCGTCGCCGACCGCTTGCGGAAGCTCGTCCCGGAGGCCCGCATCACGTTCGCCCACGGCCAGATGCACGAGCACGAGCTGGAGAACCGGATGATCGAGTTCTTCGCCGGCCGGGTCGACGTCCTGGTCTCGACGACGATCATCGAGTCGGGCCTCGACGTGCCGCGGGCCAACACGATGTTCATCCACGATGCCGACCGGTTCGGCTTGGCCGACCTGCACCAGCTCCGCGGGCGGGTGGGGCGATACAAGTACCGGGCCTATTGTTACCTGCTGCTGCCGGAGTCGCGGCCCATCACGCCGGCCGCCGCCAAGCGGCTCCGGGCCATCGAGCAGTATTCCGAGCTGGGTGCGGGCTTTCAGATCGCCATGCGGGACCTGGAGATCCGCGGGGCCGGCAACATCCTCGGCCCGGAGCAGTCGGGCCACATCGCCGCCGTCGGCTACGAGCTCTATTGCCGCCTCCTCGAGACGGCGGTCAAGCGCCTCAAGGGCGAGACGGTCGAGGCGTGGCACCGGGCCGACGTCCAGCTCGACGTCGAGGCCTACCTGCCGGCCCGGTACGTCCCGACGGAAAGCCAGCGGATCAGCCTGTACCGCCAGCTCCAGCGGGCCGGCGGGTCGGACGCCCTGGAGGAGATCGCCGACGAGATCGCCGATATGTACGGCCCGCTGCCTCCCGAGGTCCGGCGGCTCGTGGACCTGGAGCACGTTCGCGTCGGTGCCGGGCGGCTGGGCGTCCGCCGCATCCATCGCGAAGGGCCGGACCTGCTGATGGCGGTCCGTCGGCCGGCGGCCCTGGGGCCGGTCTACCACTCGGCCGAGGCGGCGGTCCACGAGGCGGGCCCCGTGCGGACCATTGACGCCGATACCGTCCAGTGGCGGATCGGGTCGACCGTCGTCCCCGACGAAGCGCTGGCCCTGGCGAAGAAGCTCCTTGCTCGACCGGCGGAGGGCAAATAGAATACCCGCCGGCGGCGGGGCGAGCAGTGGAGAAGTTGTGCCATGGGAACTGCGTGGGTGCGCGTGGCGGCGGTACTGACGGCGGCGACGGTCGCCGGCTGCGCGTCCCAGGAGGAACGCCGGCTGCCTCTGGCGTCGCTGGCGCCCGAGGCGACGCGGACCGGCGGCGAGTTCGGCGGGACGCCCACGGAAATGGGGCTCCTCTCCGAGGACGTCAGCCCGGTCCAGCCCGCCGGGACGTTTCGCCCGGCGGGCGCCGCACCGGCCCGCCGGGAGCCTGCGCCGGGCGAGGGCGGTTTCGACTACCGGGCCGACCTCAACCAGGGGGCGCTGCCCGGGGCCGAGCGGGTCCCCGTGGTCACTTTCGCCGACGGGAGCCGCGAGGTCGTCCTGGCCGATGCAATCGTGGCCAAGGTCAACGACGAGGTCATCACGCGGGAGGACGTTCTCGGGCCGGTCCGTCCCCAGCTCGTCAAGTGGCGGGCGGAGCTGCCGCCGGCGGAGTTCGAGGACCGGTGCCGGCTCGCCGTGGGCCTCCGGCTCCGCGAGGAGATCAACGACCGGCTCGTCGTCCAGGAGGCCAGGCGGGAGCTGGCGGAGGAAGACGAGAAGCAGATCGAGCTGTCCCTGGGCCAGTTTCTGAAGGACCTGACGAGCCAGGCGGGCAGCGCGCTGCTCCTGGAGGAGAAGCTCAAGCTTCAGGGCCGGACCGTCCAGGGCGAGCTCGATGCCCAACGCCAGCGGCTCCTCGTCCAGCGGTACCTTCGCGATCGGATCATGCCGAACATCCACGTCTCGCACTCGGAGCTGCTGGCGTACTACGACCGGGTCCGCGACGAGCGATACGTCGAGCCGACGCGGATTCGGATGCGGCTGATCGTGCTGAAGAAGTCGGAGTTCAAGACGCCAAAGGACGCACGGGACCAGGCCGCCATCGTCATGGGCCGCCTTCAGGCCGGCGAGGGGTTCGCCGGCCTCGCCCGGCAGTACAGCCACGGCGTGATGGCCAAGAAGGGCGGCGACTGGGGTTACGTGACCCGCGGTGCGTTCCGCATCAAGGAGGTCGACGACGTCCTGTTCACGCTTCGGACGGGCGAGGTCGGGCCGATCGTCGAGACGGACGAGGCATTCTATCTCGTCATGGCCGAGCACCGTAAGGACGCCCGAGTCCTGCCGTTTGCCGAGGTGCAGCGGGAGCTCGACGAGGAGCTGCGCGACCGGCGTCGCCACGAGCTGTTCGCCCAGATCATCGAGGAACTCCGCGCTCGCGCGTATGTCCAGATCATGACCGAGAACCTTTAGGGGCGGCCGTAGGCCCGCTTCTTCGGGCGGGCCGGGCCGACCTGTCCGCCGAAGCCTGCCCCCCGGTTTTCGGGCGGACCGGGGCGAAAGCAGGGGGGGCAGGGCGAGAGAGGCCGACGTCTCCCGGGTGGGACCATGCCGACCGTCACGTTTCTTCCTTACGGCATTCGCCTCGAAGTGCCGCGCGGCACGAGTGTCCTCGCGGCCGCCGACGAGGCTGCCGAGACCGTCCCCGACGATTTCTTCGTGGGAGAGCTGTGCGAGGGCCGGCACGAGTGCGGCAATTGCTGCGTCGAGGTCGTCGAGGGCGGTGCGAACCTCTCGCCGCCCACCGACTCGGAGCGGCGCCTGCTGCGCGACCTCGGCCACCGCGTCGGTGACGACGGCGTGCCGGCGCCGCACGGGGCCCGGCGACCGGCCGTCCGAACCGCCTGCACCGCCAGGGTCCAGGGCGACGCCACCGTCCGCATCATCGCTCCCGTCGAGCACCCCGACGCCGCCGGCGACGCCCAGATGCAGGCCCATCCATAACCGAAGCCGAGGGCGGCGGGTCTGAACCTGCCCTGGGCCAGGCCGAAGGGTGCCCGCCGCGCAAACGCACGCAGCCTGGGCCTCTGGCCCGACTTGTCTGCTGAGCCGCCATGGCCGACCGACCGTCATTCCGCCACGTCGCCGTCGTCGGGCCGGGCGCGATCGGCTTGGTCTATGCCGTTCGCCTCGCGGCGGCCGATGGCGGGCCCCGCATCACGCTGATCGACCATCGGCCCGAACGGGCGTCGCGTCTCGACGGCCGGCCGCTCGTGCTTCATGCTCCCGACGGCCGCATCGAGGTCCGCATCGACGTCCGGACCGCGCCGCAGGATGCCCCCGACCTGGTCCTCCTGGCCACCAAGGCGTTCGATGCGGCCGAGGCGGCGCGCGCCGCTGGCCGGTGGGCCCCCCACGTGCCCATCCTGACCCTCCAGAACGGTCTCGGCGTCGCCGATGAGGTCCGCGCCGCCGCCCCCGACGCGGCCGTCCTTGTGGGCGTCACGTACCAGGCGGCGAACGTCCGGAGCGAAGGCGAGGTCAACCACGTTGCATCGCGCTTGACGCACGTCGGCTACGAGGGCCGGCCCGCGGACGACTTGGCACGTAGCGTCTCGGACCTGCTGACCGCCGCCGGCCTGCCCGCGCGGCCCGAGGCGGACATGCAGCCCATGGTGTGGGGAAAGCTCCTCGTCAATGCCGGGATCAATCCGGTGGCGGCCCTAGCGGGCGTCGTGAACGGCGAAGTGGCCCGTCGGCCGACGCTACGGGCCCTGGCCGACGCCATCGCTCTGGAGGGCGAGGCCGTCGCCCGGGCCGAAGGGGTGGAGCTGCCCTGGCCGAGCGCGGCCGATGCGACCCTCGAGGCCGCCCGCCAGACCGCCGACAACCGCTGCTCGATGCTTCAGGACTTGGATGCCGGTCGGCGCACCGAGATCGATTACCTGAACGGGGCGATCGTGCGCGGGGGCGAGGCCCGTGACGTCGCGACGCCGGCGAACCGGGCGGCGACGGCCCTCGTCCGGCAGGTCGCCGCCGCCGCACGAGAGGCCCCGGCATGACCGAACCGCTGGTGACCGACCGGATGCGTCGCCGGACGCGGCGGGTGGCCCTCAACATCTTCCTGTGGACCTTCCTGACGGCCGTGATGACGCTGGTGGTGGTGGCGGTGCTCGGGCCGGAGACGGCCTGGCGGGCCGGCCGGGCCCCGGAGGGGGAGGGCATCGCCCCCGAGACGCCGATGGACTGGCTGTCCGTGCCGTGCTACGGCGTGGCGCTCGTCCTGTGTGCCGTCATGCTGGTGTGGACGCGGGGCCGCCCCGACCGACGGCCGATATGGGTGCTGATGGCGTTTCTGCTGGCGTGGCTGCTGTGGCGGGAGCTGCCCTGGGACGAGCGGATCCTGAACGACGCCAATACGTTCAGTTGGGCGAAGTACCTGAACGATCCGGAGGTGCCGCTGTCGGCACGGATCGTCCTGGGCGGCGGGTCGATGGCGGCGGTGGCGCTGATGGTGGTCTACGTCTGCCGCCGGGCCCGGGCGATCGGGCGGCTCCTCGTGGAGAAGGCCCGCTCGGCCAGCGGGTGGCTCGTGGCGGCGGGGCTCGGGCTGCTCGTCGTCGCCCAGCTCTGCGACAAGTACAGGAGCATCGACAAACGGCTCGGGACGAACTTGGCGGCCCTGAAGGAAGCGGGGTGGCTCGGGTATATCGAGGAGTCGCTGGAGTTTCTCGGCCCGCTCCTTCTGGCCATGGCCTGCATCATGGGGATGCTGGAGGAGCGGCACCGCCACGTGCGGCCGTGACGTTCGTCCGCTCAGATCGGCCCCTCGTCGGCGGGGTCGGGCGGCGGAGGCGGCGGGCCCTCGTGGCCGGGCGGGGGCGGCTCGCGGCGGTGCGGCCGGCGAGGCTCGTCCCGCTCGCCAGAGAGGAGCCGTTCCAGCCGTTCCTGCACGAGGCGGTCCTTGTTGGCGGCCTGTTCCTTGAGGTCCTTCCGGAGCCGCTTGAGGCCCTCTTCGATGCGGCGGATCTTCGCCTCGCGGGCGACCATCTCTGCCTCGAACAGCCTTCCGAGGACGCCTTCGAGCTCTTCGGCGATTCGCTCACGTTCCGCCTCGTCCTCGGTCCCGCGATAGCGGGCGGCGAGGTCCCGGGCCTCCAGATGAAGCCGCTTCTCCTCCAGGGCCTCGCGGAAGGCCTTCCGGTCGTGCTGGCGGAGCCACTCGAGCTGATGGATCTCAAACCGCAGCCGACGCAGGTACGCCTGGAACAGGACCGGGTTCTCTTCCTTCAGGGACCGGACTCGCTCGTGCAGATCGGGCAGGTGCTCGGCGAGAAACGCCAGGACCTTCTCGATCTCCTCATCCGTCAGGGGACCGAAGGGGCCGGGCCGCAGCCGGTGCCGTCCGTCGCGGTCGCCGCGTTCCCGTCGCGAGCCGTCGCGCCGGCCTTCCTTGTCGGGGCCTTCGTCGCCTTTGCGGGGATGGGCGGACTCGCCTTCGCCGCGTTCGCCCCGGCCGCGGGACGCCGCCGGCGCCACCGCCGCCACCGCAACGACCGCCGCCAATGCCAGTATCAGGGCCAGGTATCGCATGGTCTCTCCCGCGAGTCCTCGCACGCTACACACCCTCATCGGTCATCATCTCCAGGAGGAGCTCGATCTCTTCGAGCGCCTCGTCGTCCCACTCGGGCAGGGCCTCGAGGGCCGGCGTCGCCTCGTCCGCCTCGTCGTCCAGCTCCAGAAGGGCGAGGTCGACCGCATAGGCCAGGATCGCCTCGTCGGTGGCCTCGGGCTCGACCCGATCGGCCGGCGGCAGCGTGATCAGCCAGGCGCCGACCGCCAGGACCAGGACGGCCGCTGCGGCCAGCGCCTGCCGCACGTACGGCCGGAGACGGACGATCCACGGCCGCCGCCCGCGTTCGGCGCGAAGCGGCTTGGCTTCCGCTTCGAGGCGGCGCTCGATGCGCTCGGCCGCCGCCGGGGGAAGCGCCGGCCCTCGCTCAAGCAGCGCGAGGGCCTCCAGGCCTCGCCCGAGGGCGGCGACCTCGGCGCGGCACGCCTCGCAGGCCACCAGGTGGGCCGCCAGGGCCTCCTGCGACGCGGCGTCCAGATCGCCTGCCGCGTACAGAACCAGTTCCGTGTCTTTCGGGCATTCGTTCATGTCAGGTCCGCCGGCAACAGGTCGCCGAGCTTCTTCAGGGCCCGGTGGGCCCGGGCGAGGACGGTTCCCAACGGCTCGCCCGTCGCCTCGGCTATCTCCTTGAATGCCAGGTCTCCGTAATATCGCATCAGCAGGACCTCTCGGTCCGGCACGGGCAGGCGTTCGAGGGCCTCCCCGACGAGGGCGGCCCGCTCGCGTCCCTCCAACGGCGCTTCCGGCCGCTCCGCCTGGGTGTCGGCCGGCCCCGGGGCCGGGCCGCCCTCCGGGTCGCCGCCCGTCGCGGGCTGGCGTCCCCGGCGTCGGATCCAGTCCCGGGCGACGTTCAGCGCGATTCGAAAGATCCACGCCCGGAACTTGCCCTCCGGCTGGTACGAGGCCAGCCCGCCGAGGGCCCGGACGAGCGTCTCCTGCGTCAGGTCCTCGGCCACGTCGCGGCGGCCGATCAGCCGGACGTGCAGGCCGAAAACGCGCGGCCCATACGCCGCCACCAGCTCCCGCGGCGACGGGGTCTCGGAGGTAGAGGCATCGCTCATCCGTTCCACTCAGCTAAACGGGCCGCGGGCCCGGTTATTGCGTCCGGTTGACACCCGCCCCGCACCGGCCGTATAAAGCCCGCAGGGCCCGCAAGAAGACCTTTCAGGCCCCCCCTTTTGGCCACCGGGAGGTCCCCGCATGAGGATTCTCGGCTTGGATCTCGGCCGGCGCCGCGTCGGGGTCGCTCTGAGCGACCCGGACGGACTCATCGCCCAGCCGTTCGAGCAGTTCGAGCCCCGCGGCCGGCGGGACCTGGTCGAGACGGTCGCCCGGCTGGTCGAGGAGCGGGAGGTCGAGCGGGTCGTGGTCGGTCTGCCGACGCGGCTCGACGGGACGGCCGGCGAGCAGGCCCGTCGGACGGAGGCGGTCGTCGAGGCCCTCCGCGAGGCCCTGGCCGTGCCGGTGGCCGTGTGGGATGAGCGGTTCTCGACCCGCCGGGCGGAGCGGTCGCTGCGGGAGGCCGGCCTCAAGGCCCCTCGACGTAAGGCCCGACGCGACATGGTCGCCGCCACGTTCATCCTCCAGGCCTATCTCGACGCGGGCGCCCCCCTCGACTGACGGCCCGGCGTCCTGCCCTGTTCTCCTCTAATTCGGGCTCACTTCGATGCCGCGCTCGTCCAGGCAGCGATAGGCCGCCCGGTCGATGGGCGAGCCGGTGTCGCTGGTGATACGGAACCGCTTCTCCTGGCCCTTTTGGAGGCCGACGAGGCCCTCGCGGTGCTGGTTGTTGATGTAGTCGGCCACGGCGGGGGCGACGGTCACCTCGACGGTGTGGACGTGGTCGCGCCCGGCCAGGAGCTGGAGCTCGCGCATCACGTCGAGGCCCATGCTGGCGGCGGTCTTGACGACGCCGGTTCCCTTGCAGGTGGGGCAGTCCATGTAGGTGGCCCGCTGGAGCGAGGGCTGGACCCGCTGGCGGGTCATCTCGATGATGCCGAATTGGCTCATGCGGAGCATGCGGTGGCGGGCCCGGTCGGCCTTCATGGCGTCGCGGAGGGCCTTCTCGACGCTGCGGCGGTTCTCGGCCTTCTCCATGTCGACGAAGTCGATGACGATGACGCCGCCGAGGTCCCTCAGTCGGAGCTGCCGGGCGATCTCGCGGGCGGCCATCAGGTTGAGCTGGTGGGCCGACTCCTCGGCGTTCTTGCCGTGACGGAACGTGCCGGAGTTGACGTCGATGGCGACCAGCGCCTCGGTCTGGTCGATGACGACCGTGCCGCCCTTCGGGAGGGGGACGGTGCGGCTGAAGACGGCCTCGATGGCCTCCTCCAGCCTGTACTTGTGGAACAGGGGGGTCTCGCCCTCGTAGAGCTTGGCCACGTCGTGATGGCGGGGCATGGCGATCTTGAGGAAGTCGTGGACGCGTTTCAGGACGGCCTCGGAGTCGACCCAGATGGTTTCGATGTCGGTGGTGAAGATGTCGCGGAGGGTTCGGACGACCAAGTCCGACTCGCGGAAGATCTCGGCGGGGGCCTTGGCGCTTCGGGCCCGCCCGAGGACGACCTTCCACAGCCGGGTCAGATAGTTCATGTCTCGCCGCAGGTCGCGTTTGCCTCGCTCCTCGCCGGCGGTGCGGACAATGAGGCCCAGGTCCTTGGGCGGATCGAGGCTGGCCAGGAGTTCCCGCAGCTTCTTCCGCTTGTCCTCGTCCTCGATCTTGCGGGAAACGCCGAGGCGCGACAGGCCCGGCATGAGGACGAGGTACCGGCCGGGGATGCTGAGGAAGGTCGTCAGGCTGGGGCCCTTGGTGCCGATGCCTTCCTTGGTGATCTGGACGACGACCTCGTCGCCGGGCCTCAGGATCTGCTGGATGGTGCGGTGCTTGCGCCGGGCATTGACGTCGCCTTTCGTCTGCTGGCGCAATCGTTTGGGGTAGGCCCGGGCGCAGATGTCGCTGACGTGGAGGAAGCCGTTGCGGGGCATGCCGATGTCTAGGAAGGCGGCCTGGATGGTGGGCTCGACGTTGACGACGCGGCCCTTGTAGATGTTCCCGACGTGCCGCTCGGCGCTTCGCCGCTCGAGGTAGAGGCCTTCGAGATGTCCGTCCTGGACGACGGCGATGCGGCACTCCTCGCCCTCGGCGACGTTGATAAGCATTTCCTTTGGCATTCAGATTTCCCGTTTTTTGGCGGCGGACCGTCCCGCCGGATGCACGGAGGGCGGGTGCGGGGCGCCGGGGGCGGCCCGCCCGTCATGCCAGGCGGATCGCCGTGCGGCGGACGTCGGCCCGGCCGGCGGCTTCGTCCTCCAGGTCCAGCAGGCGAAGGACCTCGTCGGGCCGGACGGTCCCCGACGGGCCCGTCCGAAGGACCATCGTCAGCTCGGGCCCCGCGGCCACGAGCGACTCGATGAACGGCCGGGCGTCGAGGTGCTTGTCCCTGCCGGGCCGATGCCGGACGACCGGCGCTTCGGTCCGCGCCAGGAGACGCTCGACGCGTGCCGCCAGGTCCGACGGCGGGTCCGCCAGGCGGGCCGCGTAGACGACCGCCACGGGACGGGCTTTCTCGGAAGGCCGGACCAGGTCGACCTGATCCACGGTGATGCCGGTCGGGACCTGGTTGCGCAACCGCTCGAGAAGGGCGTCGGGATTGACCCAGTCGGCGAGCTCGAACTCCAGGACCTCGGCCTCTGAGGCAATGCCGACGCTGCGCGGTTCCGGCAGCGACATCTTGGGTCTCGGGTTATACCCCTGGCTCATGCGGATCGGCAGGTCGGCCCGTCGAAACGCCCGCTCCCACAGCCGCATCATGTCATGATGACTCAGGTAGCGCTGATCTCCCTCCACTCGAAACCACACCCGCAATCGTTGTCGAAACATCGAGGCTCTTTCACCTCTCAGCCGGTCGGCCTTGAGTGTATCGTCCGCCGCGGCGGCTGGCAAGCGGGCGCCCGTCGCCCCGGCCCCGCACCGAGCGGCCCGCAAACGAGCCGGCGAAACGCGCCCGCAGCCGCCGGATTGCCGGGCCGCAAGTCCGCCTTCGTGCCTCCGTGCCTTGCCGTTACACCAGCTTCGTCTTGCCCGGCTCCGGGACCGGCGGCGGGTCGTACGGGCCGAACGAGTGCCAGTCCCAGTCGGGCTTCCCGAGGCGAAGCTCCGACGTCTTGACGGCCCAGTCCCAGGAGACCTGCGCCCCGGTGTAGGCGGACATGCGGCCCAGGACGGCGGCCATGCTGCTCTCGGCGGCCTGCCGGCCCTCGTTCGAGTAGTCGCCCTTGCCGAGGAGACTGTTCAGGGCGTCGACGTGCTCCTGGACGTAGGGGTTGCGGCTGGGGCCGTCGTAGCGCCAGGGGGCCTCGCCTTCAAGGCGGCCGCCGAGGTTCGACGCGCCCTTTGTGCCGACCACCCGTTCGCTGACGCGTCCGGAGGTCCCCCGGAAGTGGGAGGAGTAGCTGGCGACGCGGGCGCCGCCGGGGAACTCGAACTCGACGGCGAAGTGGTCGTAGATGTTGCCCGGCTCGGGCCGCGCCTGCCGGCCCCCGACGGCCTTGGCGCTCTTGGGGTGCGTGCCGAAGGCCCAGCAGACCATGTCGATGTTGTGAATGTGCTGCTCGACGATGTGGTCGCCGCAGGTCCAGCACCAGGCGTACCAGTTCCGGACCTGCCAGTCGATGTCGGTCTGCCCTTCCTGGCGCCTGCGGTTGTGCGTCACGGGCCCGCCCATCCAGTAGCACTGGCCGGCCACGAGGTCGCCGATCGCTCCGTCGTGGATCCGCTTGACGTTCTCCTGCCGGGAGAACTCGTGGCGGCGCTGCGTCCCGGCGACGACGGTCAGCCTGTCGGCCTTGGCTTGGTCGGCGGCGGTGCAGACCTCCTTGTAGCCCCACGGGTCCACGCAGACGGGCTTTTCCATGAAAACGTGCTTGCCGGCCTCGATGCATCCGGCGAACTGGATGGGACGGAAGCCCGGCGGCGTGGCCAGGATCACCATGTCCACCCCGCTCGCGCAGACCTGCCGGTAGTTGTCGAAGCCGGTGAAAATGCGCTCGGGCGTCGCAGCGAACCCGTCGGGGGCGTGCTCGGCGGCCCACCCCTGGATGTCATTGAACGCATTCCGGGCCCGGTCCTCGTAGAGGTCGCCGAGGGCCCACATCCGGACGTCGTGGCCGATGAGCTTGGCGGCTTCGAGGCAGTTCTTGGCCGCCCCTTTGCCCCTGCCGCCGCAGCCGATCACGCCGACCTTGACGGTGTCGCCCCCCGCGGCGCGGACGCCGCCCGGCCAGGAGCCCGCCAGGACGGCCGCGGCGCCGGCGGCGGCCGAGCCTTTCAGGAATCCGCGGCGCGACACGCCTCTCGGTCGTCGTTCCGGTTTCTCGCTCATCGAGACCCTCCTTTGTTGGTCGACGGACCCGGCCGGGTGGGTCCTGCGCACCGGGCCTCGGCCGTCACGCGAACATCTCCGGGAGCTGACGCCGGACGAGCTCCGACAGGTACGCGTCCACCTCCCGGTCCGAGTCGAACCGGAACACCTTGTCCAGGACCTCGCGGGCCTGCTCCATGGTGACACTGCGGATGACCTTCTTGACCTCCAGGAGCGTCGCCGGGCTGACGCTCAGGACCTGGACCCCCAGGCCCAAGAGCAGCAGCGTGTACATGGGTTCTCCCGCCATCTCGCCGCAGACGGCCGTCTCGACGCCGGCCTCCTCGGCGGCCTCCACGACCCCGCGGATCAGGCGCAGCACCGCCGGGTGCCCCGGCGTGTAGAGCTGGGCGACGCGGTCGTTCGACCGGTCCACCGCGAGCGTGTATTGGATGAGGTCGTTGGTGCCGATGCTGAAGAAGTCGCACTCCTGGGCGAACTGGCGGGCCATGACGGCGGCGCTCGGGACCTCGATCATGATGCCCACCTTCAGGTCCCGGTCGTAGGCGATGCCTTCCTCGTCGAGGTCTTCCTGGACGTCGCGGAACACCATCTTGGCCTGCCGCAGCTCCTTGAGGTTCGTCACCAGCGGGAACATGACCCGCGTCGGCCCGAGGGCGCTGGCCCGGAGGATCGCCCGGAGCTGCGTCCGGAACAGGGCCACGTGCTGAAGGCTGAACCGGATGCTGCGGAAGCCCAGGAACGGGTTCCGCTCCTCGTAATCGCCCGAGAGGTGGGTGAACTTGTCGGCCCCGAGGTCGCAGGTGCGGATCGTCAGCGGCCGGCCGTCCAAGAGGCGGATGGTCTCGGCGTAGGCCAGGTAATGGTCGTCCTCGGTCGGGTCGGTGTCGCGGTCGAGGTAGAGGAACTCCGTCCGGTACAGGCCGATGCCCGACGCCCCCCGCGCCAGGCAGGCCTGGACTTCCTGGGGGAACTCGATGTTGCCCCAGAGCTTGACCTCGTGGCCGTCCTCCGTAACGGCGGGCAGGTCCCGGAGGTCGCCCAGGGCCTCCTCCATCCGGCGGAACCGCTGCTCGGCCTGGTGGAACCGTTCGATGCTCGCCTCGTCCGGGTTGATGATCACCAGGCCCCGGTTGCCGTCGACGACCACCGTGTCGCCGCCCGAGAGGTCGGCGGTGACGGTCTTGAGGCCGACGACCGCCGGGATGCCCATGGCCCGGGCGACGATGGCGGTGTGGCTGGTCCGGCCGCCCACGTCCGTGGCGAACGCCAGGACGTTCGCCCGGTCGAGTCCCGCCGTCTGGCTCGGCGTCAGGTCGTGGGCGATGACGACGACCGGCTCGGTCAGCGTGTGGAGCCCTTCGCGCTTGGCCCCGATCAGGTTCCTGAGCAGCCGCTTCTCCACGTCGTAGACGTCGGCGACCCGCTCGGCCATGTACCGGTTCGGCAGATTGAGGAACTTGCGGGCGTAGCCGCGGAGGACGGTGGCGACGGCGTACTCGGGGGCGTAGTGGTCGCGCCGGACCAGCTCGCGGACCTCGTCGAGGAGCCGCTGGTCCGTCAGGAGGACGTCCTGGACGTCGAAGATGGCGCCGAGCTTTTCGCCGACGTCCTGGGCGACCCGCCGGCGCAGGTCCCGCACCTCGTCGTTGGCCGCCTCGACGGCCTGTTCGAAGCGGGCCCACTCGGACTCGACTTCCTCCGGGCTGATGCTGCGGCGGGGGATGCGAAACTGCTCGCTGTCGAGGACGATGGCCGGCGCGATGGCCACGCCGGGGGAGACCGCGATGCCTTTTCGTATGTCCATCCGAACCAATCGTGCAGCGGGGAGACGGGCCGCCCTCAGGCCTCGTCGTAGTTCGTTCGGGCCACCTCCGTCAGGGCGTCCAGGCAGGCCTCGGCCTCCTCGCCCTCGGCTTCGATCTTGAGGGTTGCGCCGCAGAGGGCGTCGCCGGCCAGCTCCAGCAGGTCCATCACGCTCTTGCCGTTGGCCTTCTTCTGGCCGATCCAGATCGTCACGTCGCAGGGGTACCGGCTGGCGACTTTCACCAGATCGGCCGCGGGACGCATGTGCAGTCCCTGAGGGTTCGTCAGTTGGACGAGCCGTTCGGGCACGATCGTGGCTCTCTCATCGGTCGGACGCTCGGTCGCTTCAGCCGGCCTCTTCGTCGGCCTCGCGCAGCAGGTCGACCAGCTCCTGCCGGGTGGTGGCCTGGCACATGAACCGGCGAAGGTTGTCGTTCTTGATGCTGCGGAAGACGTGTTCCATGGCCCTCAGGTGGGCCTCGGGGCATTCCGGGTTCGACAGCAGGAGGAACACCAAGTGGACCGGCTGGCCGTCGAGGGCCTTGAACTCGAGGCCCACGGCGCTTCGGCCCACCAGGCCCACCACGCCTTCGACCTTCTCGTGTTTGGCGTGGGGGATCGCCACGCCCCCGCCGAACGCCGTCGTGCCCTTGCGCTCCCGCCGCATGACAGCGTCGACGAAGAGCCGCCCGTCACGCGACGGGACGGCCCCGGCCATGGCCAGGGCGTCGACCATCTCCTGGACGGCCTCTCGGGCCGACGCGGCCGACAGGTCAGGCTGGATCGCTTCGGTGCAGATAAAGTCCAGGAGCCGCATCTCCATCCCCAGCCCCCCGGGCCACGGTCAGACGACACTCGGCTGGTGCGGGTTCGGGCCGCGGCCCTTGTGGTCGCGCACCCGCTTCTTGTACTGCACCAGTTGCCGTTCGAGCTTGTCGGAGGCGGCGTCGATGGAAGCCCGCATGTCCTGGCTGCACACCTCCGCCACGAAGTCGTGGTTGTGCTCGATCTCGGCGATCATCTCGCAGCAGGCGCCTTCGCCGCGATGGTCCAGGACCACCCGGATCCGCTGAATCAGGTTGAAATACTTCAGGAGCCGTTCCGCCTTGCGTTCGGCGAAGTCCTTGAACTCGTCGGCCACCGTCCCGTGCCGGGACGAAATCTCGATTTGCAACCGTCACCTCCCGCGGCCGCTTCAAGGCCGCACAGCACGGGGAGCAGGAGGACCCTCGGGCAGGAGGCACGGCACCGAGACCTGAGCCGCCGGCCGCGTGCCTGCGGTCGGGGCCGGCCCTGCTGCGGTCTCCTGCTCGGCGCTCTCCCGCTCCCGTCGTTTACCGTTTCGCCTGCGGCGCGGCCGCCCGGCGGGCCCCGCCCCGAGTCGTCTGCAAGGGATCCGCTCCCCTCGGGAAACGCCTCTGCGAGTCTATCAGCCCCCCGCGGGCAAGTCAACCGTCTCCGCGCCGGCCGCGGTTGCCGCGGGTCCGGCCACCGGCTACAATCCGGCCGTGATTGCCCTGGTCAACGTGAACGGCATGATGCCGCCCATCGGGCCGGTCGGCCTAGGTTACGTGGCCGGCGCGGCCCGGTCAGCCGGCGTGGACGTCAGGCTCGTCGATCTCGGCCTTGCCGCCGACCCCCATGCCGCCCTCGAAGATCGCCTCGCGGATTGCGGGCCCTCGCTCGTCGGCCTGACGTTCCGAAACGTCGACGACTGCTTCTGGCCGAGCGCCGAGTGGTTCGTGCCGGACCTCGTCGAGACCGTCCGCCGGCTTCGCGGTCTGACAGACGCGCCGATCGTCCTCGGAGGCGTGGGCTACTCGATCTTCCCACGGGAGATCCTCCAGGCTACAGGGGCCGACTTCGGCATCCGCGGCGACGGCGAAGAGGCCCTTGTGGCCCTCGCCCGCGAGCTGGAGAGCGGCCGCCGACGCTTTGATCGTGTGCCAGGCCTCCTGTGGCGGGAAGGCGGGCGCCTCCGGGCGTGTCCGCCCGCGTGGCCGTCGCCGCTCCGTCTGCCGACCGCCCGCGACGCCCTCGACAATGCCGCCTACTTTCGCCGCGGCGGGCAGGCGGGCGTCGAGACGAAGCGCGGGTGCCCCCGGACGTGCACCTATTGCGCCGACCCGCTCGCCAAGGGCCGGTCCGCCCGCGTCCGCGACCCGCGGGAGGTGGCCGAGGAATTTGAATCGCTCGCTCGCCAGGGCTGCGACGTCGTGCACCTGTGCGATTCGGAGTTCAACCTGCCGCCGGACCACGCCCGGGTGGTCTGCGACGAGCTCGCCCGCCGCCGTCTCGGCGACCGCGTCCGATGGTACACCTACATGGCGGTCGTGCCGTTCGACGCTCGTTTGGCGGACCGGATGCAGCGGGCCGGGTGCGTCGGAATCAACTTCACGGGCGACTCGGCCGCCGAGGCCATGCTCCGGGCCTACCGCCAGCCCCACCGGGCCGGGGACCTCGCATCGGCGGTCCGCCTGTGCCGCGAGCGGGGCATCGCGGTCATGATCGACCTGCTTCTGGGCGGGCCGGGCGAGACGCCCGAGACCCTCGCCGAGACGATCGGCTTCATGAAACGGATCGGACCGGACTGCGTCGGGGCGGCCCTGGGCCTCAGGCTCTACCCGGGGACGGAGGCGACGCGGGAGGTGGCCGCCGAAGGGCCGCTGGAGGCGAACCCGGGCCTGAAGCGCCGCTACGACGGGCCGGTCGATCTGGCGCGGCCGACCTTCTACATCTCGCCGGCCCTCGGGGAGCGTCCCGCCCGGCTGGTCAAGGACCTCATCGGGGGCGACGAGCGGTTTTTCGAGCCGATTGAGCGGACCTCCGACGCCGAATCGAGCGATCACAATTACAACGACAATGCCGACCTGGTGGCGGCCATCGCCGGCGGCGCCCGCGGGGCCTACTGGCACATCCTCCGCCGCCTCCGGACCGGCAACACGTGACCGGCATCCGGCGGACCAACGTTTCACCTTCGCGTTTGACCCCCGTCCCCGACGCCGCTATGCTGGAACAACTGAAGGGTTGAGCCTTTCGAGCCTGGAGCGGGAGTTCCGGGTTACGCGCGAAGTCGGTGTCAAGCATTCAGGAGGTCCCACCATGAAGGACCGGATCGAGAAGGCCAAGAAGGCGGTTCAGGACGTCATCCAGGAGTTCGAGCCCGCCAGGGACCATGCCGTCGGCGCGGGACGCGAGATCCTGATGGCCATGCGGTCGGTCATCGACGCCGAGCTCCGCCTCTTCGACAAGGCCACGGCACCCAAGGCCGGACAGCCCGGCCGCGCCGAGCCCGAGGCGCCTACGACCACCATTCCCGTCGAGGACGCCGAGGCGGGCCAGGCCGAAGGGCCCCCTGCCGGTCCCGACCATCCCGCGTAGAGGCTGGAGAAGGGCTGCTCCCCGCTCAGCCCCCTCCTTCGCCAATTCGCCGACGCTCCATAACTATGGCGACGGAGCGGCTACGGAGGGCAAGCTATACGTCTGCCCGCGTGGCCAGGCCATGCCGGGCACGCCCGCCAGGGGCGAGCGAGTCATGGAACGTTTCGCCGCCGGCCGGTGTCTAAAGTTCGGACCAGCGGGCCGGCGCCGCGCGATGCTGCGCGAGCCGCGCCCTCCGGAGAGGCAGCGGCCGAATGAAGCTCTCGCTGCTGGTTGTGGGGGTCTGCCTGGTGGCTACCCAGGCGGGGGGCTGCGAGACGGAGCGGGCGCCGTCCGCCCCCGTCCCCGGGCCGCCGGCCGTGCAGCGGGGGCCCACGCCCGAGCGGCCCATCGTCGTCGCCTTCGACGAGCCGAAGACGCTGCTCGTCTTCGGCGGCCCGGACGGGACGGAGCGCAGCCGCTTCCCCCGGCCCGAGGGCTTCCTGGGTTACCGTTTCTCGCCGAGCGGCCGGCGGGCCGCCGTGCTCAGCGCGCCCGACCGGCGGAACGTCCGGTTGGCCGTCTACGATGAGAGCGGCGAGGCCCTCGTGCGGGCCGAGTTCCCGCCGCCCGGCGAAGGCTTCGCGAACGGGCGGGTGTGGGCGAGCGATGCGGCCGAGGCCCTCGTCCTGGTCGAGACGTGGCTGCCGGTGGCCCAGCCGGCTCGCGAGAGCGGCACCCACGTGGACCCGGACGCCCCGGCCCCCGAGCCGACCGGCGTCCGGTGCTGGTTCGTCCGGCCAGGCGGGGCGACGGTCGAGCTGGGCGATCACCGACCCCGCGAGGCGTGCTTCCCGCGGCAACCCGGGGTCGCTTACCTGACGGCAAACCCGTCGCGCGACGGGCCGACCGACTGGGAAGTCGTGCGGCTCGGCGAAGACCTGGAGGAGGCGTGGCGGCGGGCCATCCCGCCGGACGACCAGCCCTGGACGCAGTACGGGCTCCATGCCCGGCCGGGGCTGCCCCCGGGCGTTGACTTCGCCGTGACCGACAACCGCGGCGACGAGTGGCACGTCCGGACGGACGGTCTGGCGGCGCGGCGGGAGCGCTCGCCGACGGGCTGGTGTGCGGCGACGCGGCGGACCGCCCAGCCGGCCCTCGACGGCCGCACCGTCAAGGTCACGGTGCACGAGCAGGGGGGTACGCCTCTGCGGACGGTCGAGGTGGCGGAGGTCTCGACGGGCTGGTTCACCGCATCGCCGTGGCTCGGGGCAGGGGGCCATCTCGTCGCCGCCGTCCGGGAGGTCGAGCACCCGGTGTGGGGCTGGCCGCCGCCGGGGCCCGAGCGGCGATACCTTGGCACGTGGTACGTCCACCCCGACGGGGCGAAGCGGAAGCTCGACGTCCCGCCGCCCCTTTCCGCGGCCGTGTGGCCGGACGGCACCTACGCTCTGCTGGCTGGAACGGCGGACGGCTTCACGCTCCAGGCCTACGACGCGATGCACCGGCCGACGTGGCGGCGGACGTATCCGAGGGCGGCGCCCGCGGGGCAACCCGTCCTGGACGTGCGCCTGGTGCAGGACGCCGAGGGCAACGTGGACGTGCAGGCCTGGGACGGCGACCGCAGCCGCCTGGTGGAGCGGCTAGACGCCTCGGGCGACCGCCTCGAGGATGGCCCCGGCCAGTGAATCCTTCGTCACGCCGGTCAGTTGCGTCCTCTCGCCGTCGGCGGTGATGAGGAGGGCGTCCTGGATGTCGGCAGCCATGGCCGGGGGGCCGTTGGCGACGACCAGGTCGAGGCCCTTGGCCCGGAGCTTGGCCCGTGCCCGCCCTTCGAGGTCCTCGGTTTCCAGGCAGAAGCCGACGAGGAACTGGGTGGTCCGTCGGTGGGCCATCGCCATCAGGATGTCGGGCGTCGGCTCCAGGGCCAGGGCCGGCACCCCGTTGCTCTTCTTGATCTTCACCGGGCGTCGGACCGCCGGCCGGAAGTCGCACGGGGCAGCGGCTGCGATGAACGCATCGCAGGCGTCGAACCGCTCGGCGACCGCCTCGAGCATCTCCTCGGCGCTCGTGACGCGGACCAACTCGTCGACCTCGGGCGGCTCGAGGGCAGTCGGGCCGAGGACGAGCGTCACGTGATGGCCGCGGCCCTTGGCCGCCCGGGCCAGGGCGAAACCGATCCGCCCGCTGGCGGCATTCGAGATGAACCGCACGGGGTCGAAGTGTTCCCGCGTCGGGCCGGTTGTGATCAGTAGTCGCATTTCGATCGGGTGGTCTAACCGCAGGGGCACAGGCATCGCGGAAAACGGCGGAAATCGGTCAACAGCAGACAGCCTTTTTGTTTTTTTTGCGTATTGCTCCGCGTCCTCTGTGCCTCGGCGGTTCCATCCACGGCAGCGAAGGCCTCAAACGGTGAGGGCGGCGGCGACCGCGGCGGCGATCGTCTCCGGCTCGGCCATCCGCCCGTAGCCGCGCGTGCCGCACGCCAGCCACCCCTCGGCCGGGGCCACCAGGTGCACGCCACGCTCGCGGAGGGTCTCGACGTTGGCCTGGACGGCCGGGTGGTCCCACATGGCGGGGTTCATCGCGGGGGCCATGACCAGCGGGACCTGGATCGCCAGCAGGACGGTCGAGACCAGGTCGTCGGCGATGCCGCACGCGAGCTTCCCGATCGCGTCGGCCGTGGCGGGCGCGACGCACACCACGTCGGCCCGCTCGGCCAGGGAGATGTGCTCGGTGCGGACCGTCTCGGGCGGGGCCCACAGGTCGACGTGGACCGGCCGGCCGGTGAGGGCCTGGAAGGTGGCCGGGCCGACGAGGCGCGTGGCGTGCTCGGTCATCATGACCGAGACGCCCGCCCCGGCCTGGACCAGCCGCGAGACGAGGGCGGCGGTCTTGTAGGCGGCGATGCCGGCCGAGACCCCGACCAGGACCTCGCGTCCGTCGACGGCCAAGATGTCGGCATCGGCTTCTGTCACGGCGTCACCGGGACCTTCGGGGCGCGTCGAACGGCGAGCGGCCCGCAAGCGGGCCGGCGAAACGTGCGAATCGTGGCCGCCGGCGCCCAGGCGGCGCGTTTCGCCGGCGGGCTCGCCCGCCGCGCGGTCTCACAGCCTCGGCTCGGCCTCGGCTTCCTCTTCCAGCTCCTCGGCCTCGGCGGCCAGCTCGAGGGTGATCTTGCCCTCGAGGACCTCCTGGACGACGGCCTCCATGAGCGTCTTGTCGCCCCGTTCGACCAGCAGGGGGGCCCCGAAGGTCACGTCGACGAGCCGCTTCTGGATGAGGACGGCCAGATTGAACCGTCCGCCGACCTGGTCGACGATCTCATCGCTCTTGAGGGCTTCGATCACGCGTTCGTCCTCCTGGATTCCACGGACGGGAGCCGTTGCCCGTCCACGAGTCACCCGGAGCATCCGCTCCGGGCCCGTTAACAAAGTATCTATTTTAGATTATTGCCTCTTCCGGCGCTCGATCAATGCGACCACTTCCCCGACGGTCGCATCGAGGTCGTCGTTGACGACCTCGTGGTCGTAGAGGCCCGAGGTCCGTGCCGTCCGGACCTCGTCCTGGGCCGTGGCGAATCGCCGCTCGATCTCCTCCGTCGTCTCCGTGCCGCGCTTCGACAGCCGCTCCTTGTACACCGCTTCACCGGGCGCGCGCATGAGGATGGCGAGCGCCGCGGGGTATTTCCGCTTGATCTGGATGCCGCCCTGGACGTCGATGTCCAGCAACAGCCGCGTCCCCTCCTCGCGGGCCCGCTCGACCTCCTCGACCGGCGTGCCGTAGTACCGGCCGAAGACCTCGGCCCATTCGATGAACCGGCCCTCCTCGATCCGCCGCCTGAACTCCGCCTCGTCGACGAAGTGGTAATGGACGCCGTCGACCTCGTAGTCGCGTGGCGGTCGGGTCGTCGCGCTGGTGCTCAGGCGAAGGCCGAGGCGTTCGGCCACCCGCCGGCACACAGTGCTCTTGCCGACGCCGCTCGGGCCGGAGACGACGACCAGGTCGTGCCCCGCGTTCTGACCCATAGGCGACCCACAGCGCCCCGCCCGTCGCTCGGCGCGCTACTCGATATTCTGGGACTGTTCCCGAAGGCGGTCAACCCCCACCTTGACCTCGACGGCCTCGCGGGCGATCTCGGCGTCGTTCGCCTTCGACCCGACGGTGTTGATCTCGCGGTACATCTCCTGGGCGATGAACTCCATCCTCCGGCCGGCCGGCTCCGGGGCGGCAAGCACCTCGCGGAACTGGGCGATGTGGCTCGCCAGACGCGCGAGCTCTTCGCTGATGTCGCTCCGCTCGGCGAAGAACGCGATCTCACGCATCAGCGTCGGGTCCTCGGCCGCCAGGGCCGTCCCCTCCAGCAGCATCTCCACCCGCTCGGACAACCTGCGGCGATAGTCAGCGACGACCTCCGGGGCCCGCGACCGGATCGTGGCCAGGCGACCCTCGATGGCCTCGAGCGTGACGGCCAAGTCGCGGGCGGTGGCGTCGCCCTCGGCCGTCCGCATGGCGTCGAGCCTGTCGAGCGCCTCGGCCACGACCCCCTCGACCCGCTCCGGGAGGTCCTCGATGGTCTCCAGCCAGACCTCCTCGGCCCCGACGACGCCCGGCAGGGCGAGCAGGGCCTCCAGCGGCGGGGGCCCGCCGCCGGCGGCGCCCAGCCGCTCGCGGGCCGACTCGACGTCCTGCCAGTAGGCGGCCAGGAGGTCGGCGTTGACCGGCACCCGGGCGGCCGGGCCGCGGGGTTCGACGATCAGGTTCAAGAGGACCGTCCCGCGGGTCAGGTGCCGGCGGACGAGCTTCTCGATGGGCACCTCCAGGGCGGTCATGCCGTCCGGCAGCCGGGGGCTGACCTTCAGGCCGCGGTTGTTGACGGTGCGGATCTCGGCGACGATCCGGACGCGGTCGTCGGCGTACTCGGCCCGTCCGAAGCCGGTCATGCTGCGGATCACCAGGGGGGCTCCTTTCCGGCGGGGGGGCCGCCGGTCGCCTTCGCCTCGGGCGAGCTGCCCGGCTTGGCGGCGGGGACGCCCTCGCGGCACAGGGGACACGTCTCGGGGCCCGGCTCGTACGTCGGGACCTCCAGCCTGAGCAGCGAGACGACCGGCATCCCGAACCCCGGAGTGCGGACCGTCCGGTCGACCAGCGCGGCGACGGCGACGATCCGGCCGCCCGCCCCGCGGACGATCGGGGCCACCTCCTCGCGGAGGCTCCCGCCGGTGGTCATGGCGTCCTCCACGAGGACGACGCGTTCGCCCGGCTCGATGTGGAACTGCCGCCGCAGGACCATGCGGCCGTCCTTGCGCTCGGTGAAGACCGCCCGGACGCCGAGTGCCCGGGCCACCTCGTGGGCCACGATGACCGCCCCGAGGGCCGGCCCGACCACTAGGTCGGCCTCGACGTCGTCGAGCCTTGCGGCGAGGGCCCCGCAGAGCCTCTCGGCCCGCCGGGGGTCCGCCAGGACCGGTGCGCACTGGAGGTAGCGGGGCGAGTGGAGGCCGCTCGACAGGATGAAGTGGCCTTCGAGCAGACCGCCCGCCCGGCGGAACTCGTCCAGGATGGCCTCGTCGGCGTCAGTCGGCATCGGCAGGCTCGTCGCCGGCGTCCGGGACGGTCGGGGGCGCCTCCAGCGGGGCCTCCTGCAGCTCGTCGCCGGGCGTCCCGCCGGGCATCTCCGGGAGCGGCTCGTCACCGGCGGGCCCGGCGTCGCCGCCGGGCTCGGCCGGGGCCCGCTCGCCGGGCGTCTCGTGGCGCGCGGCGTCGGTTTCGGCCGGGGTGCGGCCCATGAACAGGGCCGTCACGATCGACAGGAGGAAGAACAGTGCCCCGAGCCCGGCCGTGAGCTTCGTCAGGACGTCGGCGGTCTTGGTGCCGAAGGCGCTGTGCCCGCCGGGCCCGCCGAAGGCGCCGGCCAGCCCGCCGCCCCGGCCCTTCTGGATCAGGACCAGGAGAATCAGCAGGACGCCGGTGAGAAGAAACAGGACCATGAATACGTTAGCCACGATTCCACCTCGCTCATATCGCGGATTTCGGGTTCCGCATTGCGGATTGAAGGCCCCGCTGACGGCGGTTCCGTTGCGCCGCTGCTGAATCAGCGGTTCGTCGTTCTCTGCGTCCCAATCAGCGGCGCGGAGCGCCGCCGGCCTACAGCCCCTTCGCCTTCGCGCCTTCGGTGACGAGGGTACGGAAGCTGTCGGCCTTGAGGCTCGCCCCGCCGACGAGGGCCCCGTCGAGGTCCGGCTGGGTCATCAGGTCGGCCACGTTCTCCGGCTTGACGCTCCCGCCGTACTGGATCCGCACGGCCCCGGCCAGCTCGTCGTCGTAGAGCTCTGCCAGGAGCGTCCGCAGGAAAGCGTGGACCTCCTGGGCTTGCTCGGGCGTCGCCGTGTGGCCCGTGCCGATGGCCCAGACGGGCTCGTAAGCGATGACGACCTGGAGGGCCTGGTCGCGCGAGAGGCCCTCGAAGCCGGTCGTCACGTGCCGGCGAACGACCGATTCGGTCTGGCCGGCCTCGCGCTGCTCCAGGAGCTCGCCGACACACAGGATCGGCCTCAGGCCGGCGTCGAAGGCCGCCTTGACCTTCTTCGCGATGAGGTCGTCGGGCTCGCCGAAGACGTGTCGGCGTTCGCTGTGGCCGAGGATGACGTAATCGCAGCCGATGTCCTTGAACATGGGGCCGGCCACCTCGCCGGTGAAGGCCCCCTGGGGCTCGAAGTACATGTTCTGGCCGCCGACGGTGAGGGGCGTGCCCTTGGCCTCCTTGAGCACGGCCTCGAGGTACACCGCGGGGGGGCAGACGCCGACCTCGACCGCCGGGACCTCGGTGGCGACCATGGCGGCCGAGCGGGCCAGCTCGACGGCAGTCGCCCGGTCGGTGTTCATCTTCCAGTTGCCGCAGATGAAGGGTTTTCGCATCGAGGGGTCTCCTTGGCGCAGGGCACGTCGTGGTTGTCTTGAGGTCCTCGCTTGACTCACGCAGGAACTGCGGGGCTGAGGACCCGAGGCCCCAGGCCCTTGGGGTCACCGCCGCTGCTCAGCTCCTTCGTTCCCCGGTTCCTGACGTCGTCTCCTTCCCCACCGCCTCGGCGACGGTGCGGATCTCGTCCATGACCTCGCGGAACTGGTCCGGGATGAGCTGCTGGGGCCCGTCGCTGACGGCCCGCTGGGGGTCGCTGTGGACCTCGATCATCACGCCGTGGGCCCCGGCCGCCACGGCCGCCAGGGCCATCGGGCCGACCAGGTCCCGCCGGCCGGTGGCGTGGCTCGGATCGACGATGACCGGCAGGTGCGAGTCGTGCTTCAGGTTCGGCACGGCCGAGATGTCGAGCGTGTACCGGGTGCTCGTCTCGAACCCGCGTATGCCGCGCTCGCACAGCATCACGCCCTGGTTCCCCTCCGAGAGGATGTACTCGGCCGACATGAGGAGCTCTTCGACGGTGGCGGCCGGGTTTCGCTTCAGGAGCACGGGCTTCTCGGCGTGGCCCACTTCGGTGAGGAGGCGAAAGTTCTGCATGTTCCGGGCGCCGACCTGGAAGACGTCGGCGTAGCGGGCCACCAGCTCGACGTCGCGGACGTCCATCACCTCGGTGACGGTGGGGAGGCCGGTCTCGGCCCCGGCGGCCTGGAGGAGCTTCAGGCCCTCCTCGCCCATCCCCTGGAAGCTGTAGGGGCTGGTTCGGGGCTTGAAGGCCCCGCCGCGGAGCATGCCGGCCCCGGCGTCGGCCACCGCCCGGGCGACCGTCATGAGCTGGTCCTCGCTCTCGATGCAGCAGGGGCCGGCGATGACGGTGAAGGTGGGCCCGCCGACGCGACGGGGGCCGATCTCGAGGCACGTGTCCTCCGGGTGGAAGTCGCGGCTGGCCAGCTTGTAGGGCTTCATGATGGGCATGACGGATTCGACGCCGTCCATGCCCGCGAACCGCTCGGCCTTCAGGAGGGTCTCGTCGCCGATGGCCCCGATGATGGTGCGGAACTCGCCCTGCGAGACGTGGGCCTTCAGGCCGAGGTCCTCGATCCGCCGGGCCACAGCGTCGATGCGGCCCTGCTCGACGCCCTGTTGCATCACAATGATCATGGGTCACTTCTGCGTATTGCGGATTTCGGGTTGCACATTGAACGGCCCCCAGGGGGCGTTCCTGTCTCTCGGTTACTTCTCCGTCACCCCGTTCCTCTCGGCGTTCTCCGCGGGGAGAAACACGGCGGCGCCGTCAGGACTGCTCGGCGGCCACGGCCACGGGGAACGAGCCGAGCACCTCGAGCTGTCGGCAGTGCTCCCGGGCGGCGTCCAGGGCCTCGCGGACGCTCTCGTCCTCGGCGTGGCCCTCGATGTCCACGAAGAAACAGTATTCCCACGTCTTCGACGGCGACGGGTGCGACTCGATCTTCGTCATGTTGATGCCGTAGCGGCGGAGGATGTCGAGGACCTCCACCAGGGCCCCCGCCTTGTGGGTCGTGCTGAACAGCAGGCACGTCTTGTCCCGGCCGGTGGGCTTCGGGGTCTCCCGCCCCAGGACGAGGAACCGCGTCTGGTTCTGCGGGTTGTCCTCGATGGTCCGCTCCACGAGGTTCAGGTCGTAGAGCTCGGCCGCCAGGTCCGACGCCACCGCCGCCGTCCCCTCGATGCGGCTCGCCAGCAGGGCCGCCTCCGTCGTCGAACCCACGGCCACCCGGTCGGCCTGGGGCAGGTGCTGGCTCAGCCACTGGCGACACTGGTCGAAGACTTGGGCCTTCGAATAGACCTTCGTGATGTTGGGCCGGTCGGTCCGCGAGAGCAGGTGGTGGTGGATCGGCAGGGCCGTCTCGGCCCGGATCTTGACCGGCCCGTGGACCCAGAGGAAACATTCCATCGTGTCGCGGACCGCGCCGCCGGTGGTATTCTCGTAGGGGACGATGCCGTAATCGACGGCGGCCCGGGCGACCTGGTCGAAAACGGCGGCGATGTCGCGGACCGGAACGAGATCGGCCCCGCGGCCGAACTTTTCCAGGGCCGCCAGGTGGCTGAAGCTGCCCTCGGGGCCCAGGTAGGCCACCCGGAGGGCCTTTTCCAGCGAAAGGCTGGCGGCCATCAGCTCGCGCCAGACGGCCAGGACGGTCTCTTCCGGCAGGGGGCCCGCGTTGGCCGCCAGGACCCGCTCCAGGACCTCGCGTTCTCGCTCGGGGGCGTAGACGTCGGCCGGGCCGGCCTGGAGCTTGAGCTTGCCGATCTCCACGGCGCAGCGGGCCCGCTCGTTCATCAGCTCGACGAGCCGGTTGTCGATTTCGTCGATGCGTTTGCGGAGCGTCTCGAGGTCCATCCGTCGGCCCTCTGAGGAGACCAGTTCCCTGGGTCCATCGGCGCGCAAAACCGCCGCCTCCGAACCACAGAATCTATCGGCAGCCGGGGCGACGGTCAACCCCAAAGCCCGGAGACGCGTTGGCCGGGCCGTCCGGCCCACCCGCCGGGCGCCCCGCATGACCGCCGCTTTGAGTGGTTTTTCTGGCGTTCCGTGCCGATTGGACTAGTATGCCGCGTTTTCAGGGGAGGTTTTTGCGCCTGTGACCCGTCCCTACTCGGCGTTCAGCCCGGCGGACGTGGTGGTGGTCGGCGGGGGTCCCGCCGGCCTGACGGCCGCTATCGCCGCCGCCGATCAGGGGGCCCAGGCCTTCATCTTCGAGCAGCTCGACCGGCCCGCGCTCCGCCTGGCGACGGACGCCGAGCACACCGAGCTGGCCACGGTGGCCGACGTCGAGGCCCTGGCCGCCCGGTTCGGCCGGTCGGCTTCGTTCGTCGAGCCGGCCTTGCGGGCCCTGGACACTTCCGCCCTGCGGCGCTTCCTGGCCGACCTCGGGGTGGCGACGCATTCACCGAACGGGGTCCGCATCGTGCCGAGCTCGGACCGGCCGTCGGGGGTCCAGTCGGCCCTGTGGCACCGGGTGGACGAGCTGCTGGGGGTCAGCCTGAGGCTCGGGGCCCGGGTGACGGGCCTTCGGCTGGGCGACCACCGAATCGTCGGCCTGACCACCGACGCCGGACGCCAGACCGTCCCGCGGGTGATCCTGGCGACGGGCGGGAAGGCGTCGCCGTCGCTCGGGGCGACCGGCAGCGGCTACGCCCTGGCCGCCCAGGGGGGCCACACGATCGTCGATCCGCGGCCCGCCCTTGTGCCCCTGGTCGTCAAGGAGGACTGGCCGCGGTCGTGTGTCGACGTGCGGCACGGCCCCGTGCGGGCCTGGGTCGACCGGCCGGACGGTCCGGCCGCCGAGGGCGACGTCGTCTTCGCCCGGACGGGCATCGCCGGATCGGCGATCCTGGACATCTCCGGCGACGTGACCGAACGGCTGGTCCAGGAGGCGGCCCTGCCGATCCGCCTGAGCTTCCTGCCCGGCACCGACGCCGACTCCCTCGCGGCGCAGTTCGACGAGTGGGCGGCGACCGGCGGCCCGGAACCGCTCCGCGAGCACTTGGCGGCCGGGTTGCCGCGGCCCGTCGTGCGGGCCCTGATGGGGCAGGCGGGCGTCCCGAGCGACGCCGCGCCGGAGCAGGTCCCGGATGCGTCGCGGCGGCGCCTGGCCGAGCTGCTCACGGGCGCACCGCTGACGGTGATCGGCACCGAAGGGTTCGCCAAGGCCCTGGCGACTCGGGGGGGCGTCCGCCTGTCGGAGGTCGATCCGGAGACGCTCGAGAGCCGGCTCCTCGCGGGCCTCTACTTTGCGGGCGAGATGCTCGACCTGGACGCCCCGACGGGCGGCTACAACCTCCACTGGGCGTTCGCCAGCGGGTACCTGGCCGGCCGCTCGGCGGGCTCGGCCCTCTGACGTTTCCAAGCCCCCTGGCGGCCAGCCGTGGGCTGCCTTCCTCCACGCAACCCCGTTCGGCGGTTGCAGTCCCGGCGCGAAGCTGCTACAGTCGTCCGCCGATGGCGGGCGCGGCGGCCCGCCGCGCAGCATTCCTCTCTGAGGGCGGCGGGGCACATGACACGGACTCTCCTCGGCCGGGGCTACGCGCTGTATCTCCGGCGGATCGGCCGGTGGATGCGGCGGGCGTCGGCCGACCCGGCCGCCGCCCAGGACCGTATCTTCGGTCGGCTCATTCGTCGTGCCGAGCGTACCTGGTTCGGCCGGCAGCACGACTTCGCCTCCATCCGCACCCACGCCGACTTCGTCAAGGCCGTGCCCGTCGGTCGGTACGTCACCTGGGTGGACCTGATCGACCGGATGTTCGCCGGGGAGCGGGACGTGACGTGGCCGGGCCGGCCGCGGTGGTTCGCCCAGACCTCCGGCACGACGATCGGCGACAAGCGGATCCCGATCACGCGGGACCTGAAACGGTGCAACTACCGGGGCGGGCAGGCGGTGTTCGCGAGCTGCGAGCGGATCCGGCCCGGCGGGTTCGCCGACGTCATGGCCGGCCAGCTCCTCTTCCTCGGGGCGACCATCGACATGGACCGGACCGACTGGGGGGCCGAGGTGGGCCACCTGTCGGGCATCTCGGCCACCTGGACGCCGCGGGTCCTCAGCGGCCCGTACGAGCCGGGATGGGAGGTGGCCCGGATCCGCGACTGGGAGGGCCGCCTTGAGGCGACCGCCCGCCGTATCGCCCAGCGCGACGTGCGCCTGGTGACGGGCATCCCGAGCTGGATGAAGGTCCTGTTTGACCGGGTGTGCGAGCTTCGGGGCGTGCCGACCGAGGGGGGCCTCAGCACCGTCTGGCCGCAGTTCACCGCCTACGTCCACTGGGGGACGGGGTTCGGCCCGTACCGGGAGGTGTTCCGGCGGTACTTCCGGCCCGGGCACGACGTGGCGTTCATCGATTCCTACGCCGCCAGCGAGGCCTTCGTGGGCTTCCAGACGGACGTCTCGGAGCCGTCGATCGAGATGTTCGTCGAGAACGGGGTGTTCTTCGAGTTCGTGCCGCTTGGCGAGCGTGAAAAGGCCGAGCCGAGGCGGCTGACGATCGGCCAGGTCGAGCCGGGCGAGACCTACGTCCTGCTGGCCAGCTCGTGTGCGGGTCTGTGGGCGTACGACTTCGGCGACCTGGTGCGGGTGGTCTCGCGGGTGCCTCCGCGCTTCCAGTTCGCCGGCCGCCACGAGCACTATATGAACGCGTTCGGGGAGCACGTGATCGGCCAGCAGGTGACCCAGGCGGTCGAGTCGGCGATCCGGGCCAGCGGGGCCCACGTGACGGCGTTCACGGTGGCGCCGCGGTTCCCGGACGCCGTCCACATGGTCGGCGGTCACGAGTTTGTCGTGGAGTTCGAGTCGGGCCCGCCTGCGGACCTCGAGCCGTTCGCCCGCGAGATCGACCGGGCCATGATCGCGCTCAACAACTCCTACGCCGACAAGCGGCGCGGGGGCTTCGGCATGGTCCCGCCACGCGTCACGCCCGTGCCGGCCGGCACGTTCCAGGCCTGGCTGAAGGTCCGCGGCAGGTTCGACGCCTATCGCAAGGTCCCCGTGTGCCGCGAGGACCGGACCTGCGCCGACGAGGTGCTGGAGGTGGCCGGCGGGTCCGAGGCCGTGCCGGCGGGACGGCCGGGCGCGACCGGCGCCGACTCGAGGGTCCCCCGCGGGAGAGTCCAGCCCACGTGAGCCTCATCGGACGGATCGCCTCGTGGTACCTGGGGCCGACCCAGCGGTGGCTGGAGCGCGCCGCGGCCGACCCCGCGGGGGCCCAGCAGCGGACCCTCCGCTCGCTGCTCGACCGGGCCGCCGACACCTGGTTCGGCCGGCGGCACGACTTCGCCGCCATCCGCACCCACGCCGACTTCGTCAAGGCCGTCCCGATCGCCGACTACATGGCCCGCAAGGACCTGATGGACCGCATCTACGGGGGGGAGCCGGCCGTCTCGTGGCCGGGCCGCATCCGGTGGTTCGCCCGGACCTCCGGGACGACGGCCGGCGACAAGCGAATTCCGCTGAGCGAGGAGATGCGCCGCTCGAACGTCCGCGGCGTGCGGGCCCTCTTCGCCACCTGTATCCGGGGCGATCCCGAGCTGGCGGGGCGGCTCTTCTCCGGCAAGCTCGCCTACCTCGGCGGATCGGGCAACCTCCGGCCCACCGGTCACGGGGCCCTGGAGGGCGACCTGTCGGGCATCCGGACCCACTCGGTCCCCTGGTGGGGGCGCGCGTTCTACGAGCCCGGCCGACGGGTCATGGCCATCTGCGACTGGGACGAGCGGCTCCGGGCCGCCACCCGCCGCCTCGTGACCCGCGACGTTCGCTTCATCACGGGCATCCCGAGCTGGGTCAAGGTCCTGTTCGACCGGCTCTGCGCGGAGAAGGGCGTCCCGACCGAGGGCGGCATGAGCGACGTCTGGCCGGACCTCCAGGTCCTCGGCCACGGCGGCATGAAGTTCGACCCCTACCGCGAGACCTTCCGCCGTTTCTTCCGCCCCGACCACCGGGTCCGGTTCTTCGAGGCCTTCACGACGAGTGAAGGCTATATCTCGAACCAGGCGGACCTTGACGGCGGGACCGGCATGGAGTTGCTCGTCGACAACGGCGTCTTCTTCGAGTTCGTCCCGCTCGAGGAGTGGGGCCGGCCCGGGGCGCCGCGCCTGACGATCGGCGAGGTCGAGCCCAACGTCGTCTACGCCATCGTCCTCTCGACCAACGCCGGCCTCTGGGCCTACGACGTGGGCGACACGGTCCGGTTCGTCTCGGTCGATCCGCCGCGGCTGGTCTTCGCGGGGCGGCACAAGCTGACGCTGAACGCCTTCGCGGAGCACGTCAGCGGCGAGGAGATCGCCCGAGCGGTGGCCCGTGCCGCCGAGGCGACCGGGGCACGCGTGGCGGCGTTCACCGCCGGGCCGATCTTCCCCGACAGGCTGGCCGAGCGGGGGGCCCACCAGTACGTCGTCGAGTTCGACGCCGGGCCGGAGGCGGGCCTCGACGCGTTCACGCAGGAGCTGGACGACGCCGTCCGGGCGGGCAACGTCGAGTACGATCGGAAGCGTGTCGGCGACGTGGCCATGCGGATGCCGGAGGTGGTGGCCGTGCCGCCGGGCACGTTCTGGGCGTGGATGAAGAGCCGGGGCCGCTTCGACGCCCAGTCGAAGGTCCCCCTGTGCGCCAGCGATCGCCGCTTCCTCGACCCGCTCCTCTCCCACGCCGAAACCTAAAGAAAGACACGAAGTGTCTTTTTCGCGATGCGTAAGTCCCGTTCGGGCAAGGAGTTGTGCGCAGAAAAAAGACACTTAGTGTCTTTTCTGGGGGATTGCGGCGGGTCAGGTCTGGCGCAGCGTGGCCCCGACCGACTCCAGCGCGGCCAGCACCTTCGCCTGCATCCGGTCGGCGTCCTCGTGCGTCAGCGTCCGCGTCGGGTCCCGCAGCACCAGCCGCACGGCAATGCTCTTCTTCCCGTCCGGCACCTGCTTGCCGCGGTAGACGTCGAGCGGCGTGACCGACTCGACCTGCGGCACGTTCGCCGCGGCCATCGCGTCGACGACCTGCTCCCACCGGACCGACTCGTCCACCACCAGGGCGAGGTCGCGGTTGATCGCCGGATACTGCGGCAGGGGCTCGTACCGCGGCTCCAGCACCGCCTCCTCCGCCAGCCGGTCGAACACCAGCTCGGCGACCATGGGCGGCTCGTCCAGCTCGAACGCCTCGGCCGCCTCCTTTGACACCTGCCCCACGACGCCCAGCGGCTCGCCGTCCAGCAGCACCGCCGCCGTCCGCTCCGGGTCGTAGTCCGGGTGCGGCTCGGCCGGCGTGAACCGGACGCGCCCCGCCAGCCGCAGCCGCGCGAGCAGCGTCTCGACGACGCCCTTGACCGAGCCGAACGCGTCCCCCGAGGCCATCGCCAGCATCTTGCTCTCGGCGGGCAGCTCCCCGCCCTTCGCCGGCACGAAACGCATGGCGATCTCGAAAAGCTTCGCCCCGGCGTCGCCCGCGTGGCGGTTGACGCGCAGCCCGTCCAGCAGGCCCGGCAGAACTGACTGGCGTAAGACGAGCGGCGTCCCCCGCAGGACGAGCGGCTCGCCCGCCGCCTCCCGCACCCGCGCCAGCCGCGCCGCCTTCTCCCGCGTCGTGAACGAGAACGACACCGCCTCGTCGTACCCCGCCGCCGTCAGCACCTCGCTCGCCGCCTCCCGCACCCGCTCGGCCCGGCTCGCGGGCGCGTAGGCGAGCGTCACGTCCGTCGCCTCCGGCACCTTCTCGTACCCCCAGTGCCGGGCCACCTCCTCGATCAGGTCGACCTCCCGCCCGAGGTCCGGCCGCCACGACGGCACGCGGACCCGGACCCGCTCGGCGTCGGCCTCCAGCGTCTCCAGGCCGAGCCGCTCCAGGATCGCTTGCGCCTCCTCGGCGGGGACGGCGATCCCCAGGACCGTCTCGATCCGGCCGAACCGCAGGGTCACCTCGGCCCGCTCCGGCAGCGGCGCGCCGGCCGTGCACACGCCGCGGGCCGCCCGCCCGCCGGCCGTCTCCAGGATGAGCCCGACCGCCCGGCGGCTGGCCCAGTCGGTCCCGTGCGGATCGACGCCTCGCTCGAAGCGGTAGCTCGACTCGCTCGAGAGGTTAAGCGCCCGGGCCGTCGTCCGGATCGAGAGCGGGTCGAACACCGCCGCCTCCAGCAGCACGTCGCGCGTCGCGCCGGAGATCTCCGTCTCGGCCCCGCCCATGACGCCCGCCAGCGCGACGGGCCGCCGGGCGTCGGCGATGATCAGCCGATCCGGCGACAGGGTGTGCTCGGAGTGGTCGATGGCGACGAACCGTTCGCCCGACTCGGCACGGCGGACCACGATCCGACCCTCCTGGAGCGCCTGGAAGTCGAACGCGTGCAGCGGCTGCCCGCACTCCATCATCACGTAGTTCGTCACGTCGACGATGTTGTTGACCGGCCGGACGCCGACCGCCTCCAGCCGCGACGCCAGCCACGCCGGGCTCGGCCCCACCGAGACGCCGCGGACGATCCGGGCCATGTACAGCGGGCACAGGTCCGTGTCCGCCACCTCGACCCGCGTCGCCTCCTCGCAGGCCTCCTCGGACGCCTCGTAGTCGGCCTCGGGGACCACCAGCTCGGCCCCCGTGGCGGCGGCCAGCTCGCGGGCGACCCCGATATGGCCCAGGCAATCCGGCCGGTTGCTCGTCACCTCGACGTCGAGGACGGCGTCGCCGCCGGGCCCTTCGGCGATCTCCTCGACGTTCAGGCCGACCGCCGTCAGGGTCTGGGCGACCGCCTCGGGCGCGAGGTCCGTCCGGACGTATTCGCGGAGCCAGTTGAGGCTGACGTTCATCTCGTTTCCCCGGTACGCAGCGCGCCTGCCCGCCGCAGCCTTGGCGATAGCGGGGTGAGACAGAAAATGCAAGGAGGCGATTATAGGTGGGCCCGCGGCGCGGTCAAGCCAAAGCCCGTCCAGGCCGCCCGGCCACACCGGGATCGGGCCTGCCGCCACCTTGGCCGTAAGCCATCTCGCCGACGCGAATCCCTTGCGACGGCCCGCGAGCCAGCGTAGCATCTGGACATCCTCCCGGGCCGGCCTTGCCGTGCAGACCGGGCCGCGGGACCGTTCGTCGAACTGGAAGGGGGCAGGCGATGGGCCAGCAACCGGGACGGCCGCAGCCGATGACGGGGATCGAGGTCACCGCAAAAGTGAAACAGAGCCAAAGTTTCCTCATCGTGCTGGCGGGATGGGTATTTGCCCGTCGGCGGACCGTCACCGGCATGATCCAGGCGGCCGGGGCCGTCGGCACGAAGCACCACTCGGCGTTCCACCGGGTCTTCGCCGCCGCCCGGTGGTCGCTCGACGAGTTGGGCCTGGCCGTCTTGGCCCTCGTGCTGCGTCTGCTGGACCCCGCCGCCGGGGTCTGGCTGGCCGTCGCCGACACCCTGGCCCGCAAGCGGGGCCTGAAGGTCTTCGGCGTCGGCATGCGCCACGACCCTCTCCTGTCGAGCCGGGCCCGGAGCGGAAATGGTGCAAGGCGGAAACTGGCGGAGAGGCCGGGATTCGAACCCGGGGTAGAGGCATTACCCCCTACAACGGTTTAGCAAACCGCCGCTTTCGACCACTCAGCCACCTCTCCGCGTGTCGGTGGGCGTGAGCATTCTACCGCCCGTCGGCCGGGTGTCAAGCGCGTGCGGGGCTGCACACCCGGCGGAAGAACGGTTGACCGGGCCCGGTTGCGCTCGTAGATTCGCTCGGATTGCCGAGTCCGAGCCCGGCGTCAGGGCCGCAGGGCCCTGCGAGCCCTTTCGCGGCAGCATCCAGACGGAGGCACGATGAACGATCGCGAACGATTCCTCGCCACCATGCGGTACGAGCCGCGCGACCGCTGCCCCATGTGGGACTTCGGCTTCTGGACCGAGACGCTCCAGGCGTGGCACGAGCAGGGCCTGCCGCGCGACGTCGACACCAACCCGAAGGCGGCGGCGTTCTTCGGCATGGACCGCTTCGACGTGGGCTGCTCGCCGGACGTCGGCCTCGTGCCGCCCTTCGAGCAGGAGACGGTCAAGGAGACCGACCAATATCGATGGGTGCGTCGTAGCGACGGCGTGGTCGAGCGGTGGCACAAGCACTCCGTGACGATCCCCGAGCCGACCGAGCACCTCCTGACGGGCCGCGACGCCTGGCCGCAGTACCGGGAGCGGCTCGACCCGAGCGATCCGCGCCGGGTGCCGGAGGACTACGCCGAGCGGCTCGCCCGCCACGCCGATGCCGCCCGCGACTACCCGCTGGCGATCGGCGCGGGCAGCCTTTACGGGTGGCCCCGCAACTGGGTGGGCGTCGAGCAGCTCAGTCTGATGCTCTACGACGACCGGGGGCTCGTCGAAGAGATGGTCGAGCGGGTGGCCGACTGCATCGTCGGGACGCTGGCCGAGGCGCTGGCCGTGGCCGACGAGCAGGGCGTTACGTTCGACTATATGACGATGTGGGAGGACATCTGCTTCAACCGGGGCCCGCTCATCGGCCCGACGATGTTCCGCGAGATCTGCGGGCCGCACTACGGGCGGATCACGGACCTCGGCCGCCGGCACGGCATCGAGATCGTCCAGCTCGACTGCGACGGGAAGATCGACGACCTGGTGCCGGCGTGGTTCGATAACGGCGTTAACTGCATGTTTCCGCTGGAAATCGGCGACTGGGCCGACCCGTACGACCTGAGGGAGCGGTTCGGGCGGGAGCTCCTGATGCGGGGGGGCTTCGACAAGCATATCCTCGCCCGCGACGCGGCGGCGATCACGGCCGAGGTCGAGCGGCTCGCCCCGCTGGTGGAGGAGGGGGGCTACATCCCGCACTGCGACCACCGGGTGCCGGCCGACGTGCCGCTGGCGAACTACGTGCATTACGTGAAGGAAGCGAAGCGGGTCTGGGGGAACGGCCTGGCGAACCTCCGGCCGATGGGCGAGCTGGTCGGCGCCTGAGCCGGCGGAAGCGTGTTCTCGCCGCAGGTTGCCACGCCGTAGTCCTTGCCCGCCGGGCCGTCGAGCGGATCGTTCCCGGGCATCCTTGCCTGTGCGCTTGACTTGGCAGTTTCCCAAGTCGCCCCGGTACCTGGCGACAGTCTTGTGGTCCACGCCGACGTGGAAACCGTTACCACGTCTCGGGCGGCCGCCAGCGGCGAGATGCCGCGCACCTGGTCGAACCGGTCGAAGAACGCGTGGTGGACGACGAACGCGGCCGGGACGAGCCGCTCGAACGCGAGGTCGCCGCCCGTCACGGGCCGCTTGCAGACGGCGTACCCCAGGGCCTTGCCCGCCTCGTCCACCCGGACGCCGTGGACGAACTCCGCCGGGAGCACCCCCTGCGGCAGGCCGCTCGTCGGCGTCTGGACCCGGTCGCCCTCGATGGCCTGGAGGCGGCCGTCACTCAGTTTGAGGAAGAACACGTCGCCGTCCACGGTGCGGCGCTCTTCGGCCAGGCGCACCAGGCGCGGCAGGCTGTGCCGCCCGGCCACGTCCGAGTTCGCCGGCCGCGACCACCAGTCCATCAGCGCCTCGATCCGGGTGTCGAGGTCGGGGTTGCCCGTCCGCGACTGGAACGAGAACGTCGAGACGTAGTCCAGGTGCTTTCGGATGGCCCAGCCGGCGATGGTGAAGTTGCGGTGAATGTCGCGGGAGGCGCTCGTGAGTTTGCGGCGCTGGTGGGCGAGGAGTTCCTTGTCTTCGGAGCGCAGGCGGCCCGTCGGCGCCTGGCGGCGGTTCTTCGACTCGACGGCGTCGTAGCCGAAGAGGAACCTGCCCACCCGATTCACGATGCCGCTCTGCTTCATGGTTTGCCGTCGTTCCGCATTCCGCGTTCCGAGTTCCGCGTTCGGTCAGAACCCGCTCAGGTCAATGCCCGCCGCCTGTGGCCGGCGGCCTTGCTCGCGCTCGACCTCGCGCTTCCAGTACCGGTACTTGGCCTCCACGTCCGAGTAGCGGACCGACTGGCCGTCCACCATCACGCTGTCCAGACCCGTGGCCGTCTGAAGCAGCGTCTCGTACTTTGCGAGCATCGTTTCGGCGAACGTCGCCATGTCGGCTCCCCGCGTCGCGGGCTGGGCCGGGCCAAAAGAAGAAGCCGCACGGGGGTGCGGCCCCGCACGGCTCGCTATCCTTCGACCCGGCCCGACCGACGGAGGATCAGTCCGCCCGCCGCGCCCGTCGCGTATTCAGTTGTTCGTCAGTGATCTATACGGGCGGCACCGGGCGGGGTCAAGCGCGAGGTGGAAATCTATGGGTGGAACCTGAATACTGAATTTCCGCTTGCCTTGGCCGAATTCTGGGGTATAGTCCTTTCTGCGACGATGACAGTTAGGCAGGCTTGACGGGGGGTTGGGCGGCCGGGATCACGTCGCGACAATTTGAGCGAGTACTGACAGGGCGATTTCCGGGGGAGAACCGGAGGTCGCCCTTTTTCTTTAGGAACGCATGGCAGGAAAGGAGATGGGCGTTGAAAACTCATCTGGTCTTTGGGGCGCTTTTTGGGGCGGTGCTGGCAAGTGCGTCCAACTTAAACGAAGCGCTTGGGGGAAGTGTTGTGGCATGGGGCAATAATGCCCAAGGTCAATGCAACGTCCCATCGGGTAGTGATTTCATTGCTATTGCCGGAGGGGACTGGCATGGCTTGGCCTTGCGACAAGACGGTTCTATTGCGGCTTGGGGTATGAATACCGACCATTCCGGCAACGTGACTGGCCAGGTGAGTAACACACCCACTGGAACAGGGTACGTTGCTATCGCTGCCGGACAATGGCACAGTCTGGCCATAGGAGCCAACGGTTCGCTTGTGGCGTGGGGCGGCCAAGACGCTCAAGTGCGCAACGTTCCTGATGGTAACGATTTCATTGCCATTGCCGCTGGAGGTGCACACAGTTTAGCCATACACGCCGATGGTTCAATTGTGGCCTGGGGTGAGGACATCTATGGCCAGGTCAGCGGGACACCCACGGGTCATGATTTCCTGGCCATCGCTGCTGGAGATGGGCACAGTCTCTCAATGCGCCAAGACGGGTCACTTGTGGCATGGGGAAGCGCAGAGGCCGGAGTGGCAAGTACGCCCGCAAGCACGGGCTTTCAGGCGATCACGGCAGGGGGCTATCACAATGTGGCCATAGGATCCAATGGCTCGCTTGTGGGGTGGGGCCGGAATACGAAGGGGGAGTGCGATGTGCCATTTGGATACGACTTCGCGGCCATTGATGCCAGTTCGCACGGCTTTCACACGCTTGCCTTGAGACAAGACGGCGCCCTGGCGGCTTGGGGTGATAACACATGGGGACAATGCAATGTTCCTGAAGGCCAGTTTGCAGCCGTTGGGGCGGGTCTAGCGTACAGTATCGCTCTCACCCCCGAACCGGCCACGCTCTTGCTGCTGGCCCTGGGCGGGGCCGCGCTTGTGGTGCACCGGAAGAAAAACTGATTCATTCACCTAGGGGCATTCCTTGTCGATCCGCACTTGACCGCAGTCCAGGCACCGACACCGGCGGCGGGTGGCCGAGCGGCTCCTGGGCCAGGGCCAAGGGATACGGCAGGTGGCCCGGGCCGTGGGGGGCTCGCCGTCGAGCGTGAAGCGGTGGAGCGACGCCCTCCAGGCCGGGGGCCCCGAGGCCCTGAAGGCCAACCCCCACCCCGGCCGCCGGCCGTTGCTGTCCCTTCGCCAGAAGGAGCGGTTGAGGCGGGTCCTGCTGAAGGGGCCGCGTGCGGCCGGCTACCGGACCGACCTGTGGACCCGTTCCCGCGTGGCCGAGGTGATCGCGAAACGCTTCGGTGTCCGCTATCACGTGGACCACGTCGGCCGCCTGCTGCACGGGTTGGGCTGGACGTGCCAGAAGCCCGAGCGGCGGGCCCGCGAGCGGGACGAGGCGGCCATCCGGCGGTGGCGCGAGGAGCGATGGCCGGATATAAAAAAACGCCCGTCGTCGCGGCGTCAGCCTCGTTTTTCTGGATGAGAGCGGTTTTATGCTCCAGCCGGTCGTCCGACGGACCTGGGCGCCGCGGGGGCAGACGCCCGTCCAATACAGTTGGGACCGGCGCGACCGCGTCACGGCCATCTCCGCGGTCACGCTGGCCCCGTGGCGGCGGGGTCTGGGCCTGTACGTCGCGCTTCAGACCGCCAACGTCCGGGCCGAGGACGTGGTGGCGTTCCTGCGGCATCTGCACCGCCACCTGCGGCGGAGGCTCCTGGTGGTATGGGACCGGCTGGGTGCCCATCGCAAGGCACAGCGTCTGCTGCGGGAGGGGGGTGTCCGATGGCTGGAGGTGGAGTGGCTGCCGCCCTACGCCCCGGACCTCAACCCGGCCGAACAGGTGTGGAACCACACCCAGTACGCGGACCTGGCGAACTTCATTCGGGAGGACGTGGCCGACCTGCAAGAGGCCGTCGGGGACTCGATTACCGCTCAGCGCCGGCACCCGTCGCTCCTTCGCTCGTATTTCCGCTTGGCCGGGCCCAAACTCCAGGCCGTACCATTGGCAATGCAGGGCTCAATAGGCTGTCACACTTGAGGACCAGCCTCTGAGGACCAGCCTCGCGCTTCCCGGCTCCAGGCCACAGGTCTGATCCAACACCACTTCCCTTGCTCTTCCACACCGCTCAACGACGAGCGCTAGGGCAACCACGTGCCTGGCAAGCCAAATGAACCCCGTGCTGTACCCGCGGACTACAACCTCTTGGACCCACCGGATTCCGTCCTCCGTGTCCCATCCCGCCTCTTCCCAAGCCACTCGCAGCTTGGCCCCCTCGGGACGCCGGATCGACGGGAACTCCCCTGGCCCCAGGTTCCTAGGAAGGGTGTAGCTGAATGTCCGCTGCCCCCTCCTTGGAGGCGCAATCCCTCCCTCGCGCGCCGAGAGCCGCGCCTCAAGCCAACGGCGCAGTTCATCAACCCCAAAAACGCACGCGCCCTCAAGGAACGTATGGAACGACAGCACATCGTTCACTTCACCCTCCTCCTCGCTCAGGAGGTCCACCGAGATGGTCGACGAGTACCGCCTCGCCTCACCGCATGACACATGCATGGAGGGTGAGAGGGCCGTGATGCCGGCCTCAGCGAGGTGGTCGGTGTAGTCTTCCAGAGCCGCTTGCGTAACCCGCAGCAGCTTTCTGTTGATCCGTCGAATGCCTGCGAGCCCGCGCTTCCGTTGTGCGGTCGTTCTGCGATCAGGCGGGACGTAGTCGTAATCATCAACGTAGAGGGACATGTCCCGACTCTCAGGATGGAGCTCATCGCCGGCGCGCAGATGCTGGTGCATGCCGTGCAAGCGGTTGAGGTGCAACGGAAGGCCGAGAAGGTTCCGCACAAGAAAGAGCAAGCCGCTGGCGTTGCCGGCAACGACAACCTCCGGCCCGCGCGACGTTACAGCAAGCTCCTGCCCAGGGGCGGGCCGCCCACAACCAGGCATGAGGTGTGGCTTGACACCCTTAGGAACTTCATACCTGTACGCGCGCCGCTTTGGTTTCATACGCGTTCCTCGAATCAGGGCGACAGGGGCCGCATCCGCTGGTAGTACAATGCTTTTCTAACTGCTCTGATCACCTGCTCGTTGGTCCTCAGCTTCCGAGGCACATGCTGAAGGCCCTCCCCGAACGTCTTGAAGCCCTTGTATTGTGGCGGTCTGGCGGCTCCAAGTACTTTTACGTGCGGGCCGCGATTCGGGTCCCAGCCAATCTCCATGTTCTTGACGGAAGTTGTCCCATCCGTAGTGGAAGGTCAAAAAAAGGTGGCGGCTCCAATCCGGCCGAATCGGTAAGATTCGGTTGGAAACAAGAACCGAAAGGAGCCACCACATGGGTCGATGCTACCAGATTGCCGACGGGAAAGACAGCCGCGCGTTGGCCGAATTCCTGGCCCGGGAAGGCCAGGTGCTGAGGCCGCTGCTGGGCCTGCTGGAACGGTCCGAGGCGGCGGTGGACGAGGTCATCGAGGTGGTGGGCCGGGCGACGGCGGAGGCGTTGCTGTTGATGAGCGCCGAGGAGGTGGCCGGTGGTCCGCCCCATCCAGGCCGTGCCGGCGGCGAGGTCCGCCGCCACGGCCGCCAGGGAGGCGTGGTGACGCTTCGGGAGCGGAAGGTGCGGGTCGAGAAGCCCCGCCTGCGTCGGAAAGGGTCCGGGGCCGGGGCGGAGGTGGAGGTGCCGGCCGAGGAAGGGCCTGTCCTGAGCCCGGCCGAAGGGCCCGTCCTGAGCCCGGCCGAAGGGCCCGTCCTGAGCCCGGCCGAAGGGCTGGCGCGGCTCCGGAAGCAGGCCGACTGGCTCGAGGTGGAACATCCCTCGGCCGCCGGGAGCCTGCGGGAGGGGCTGGAAGAGACGTTCACGGTGAACCGGCTGGGACTGCCGGCGAGTCTTCGGCGGTGCCTGGTGACGACCAACCCGATCGAGTCGTCGCAGTCGCGCCTGCGTCGTCGGACGCGTCGAGTGAGCCGGTGGCGGGACGGAGGGATGACGCTTCGGTGGTCGGCGGCGGCGTTCGCGGCGGCGGAGCAACGGTTCCGCCGCATCATGGGCTATCGAGACCTGTGGATCTTAAAGGCCGGCCTGGACGCTTCGGCCGAGACGCCCGCCGGTAACGCCGGGCCGCCGGCATCAACGGACGACCTTGCCGCGTGAGCAAGGACGATACCATGAACCCGGAGCTGCCAACCGAACCTTCAACTGCCAACGGGACACCCTCATCGTCTGGGGCCCGGGTTGCTGCAGGTCGGCCGGCTCGGCCATCGCCCGGCAGCCGCGCCAGACGTTCGCCCGGTTCGCTAGCTCGCAGGCGGCCAGGGCCTGCCTGGCACCGGCCCAGCCGGGCCCAGGAGTATTTTGTCCCCAGCATGAGGCGTGGGGGGCACGGCGACCCGCCTCGCAGAACGTGTCCGACGGGCCGGCTTCCTCACTTCTGATCGGGCATCTGCCGTTCACTGCGTTGTCCGCGACCTCCGCGGTGAAACATCCGACCGAACTACGAGTGGCCTCGGCGGGGGGCGCCGGCGCGGCCTTTGGGGCGGTGCTTCTTGTGGTCGGGTCGGGGGGCCTTCTGGCGGTGGGCGCGGAGGACGAGGCGGATGGGCACCTCGGGGAAGGGCAGCTCGTCCCGGAAACGGTTTTCGATGAATCGCCGGTAATCCTCGCGAAACAGGTCCGGGTCGTTGACCGAGAGGACGATCGTCGGCGGCCGGACGGCCACCTGCGTGGCGAAGTAGACCCTCGGCAGGCGGGCCCGAGGCGAGGGCGGACGGCGGGCCCGGATCGCGTCCTCCACCACGCGGTTCAGCTCGGCCGTCGGCACCCGCGTGCAGGCCTGCTTGTACAGGCTCCGCGCCAGGTCGATGACGCTCAGGACGTTTCGCGACTCGGTCGCCGTGGTGAACGCCAGCGGGGCCCAGGCCAGGCCCGGCAACACCTCGGTCAGGTAGTCCGTGTACGCGGCGGTGGTGGCCCGGTCCTTCGCCAGGTCCCACTTGTTGACGACGATGACGACCGGTTTCATCTGCTTCTCGATCTCGGCGCCGAGCTTCTTGTCGACGCGGCTGACGGGGACGGCGGCGTCGATCAGGAAGAGGACGACGTCGGCCCGTCGGATCGAGGCGAGGGCCCGGGTCATGGAGTAGAACTCGATGTCGCCGGAGAGGGCCTTTCGCTTGCGGAGGCCGGCCGTGTCGATCGCGACATAGGTCAGTCCGTCCTTCTCGAAGGGGACGTCGACGGCGTCGCGTGTCGTGCCGGGGACCTCCGAGACGATGACCCGCTCGCTTCCGGCGAGGGCGTTGATGAAGGCGCTCTTGCCGGCGTTGCGTTTGCCGACGACGGCGATCTTCATGGCGACGTCGGCGGGGGCCTCGTCGGCGGAGGCGGAGGGCAGGGCGGCCCGGACGGCCTCGAGCAGCTCCCGCCGGCCGCGGCGGTGCTTGGCGCTCACGGGAAGGACCGGCTCGTACCCCAGGGCGTGGAACTCGGCCGCCGCGGTCTCCAGGCGGTCCGTGTCGGCCTTGTTGGCGGCCACGATGACGGGTGCCTCGACCGGCCGGAGGCGGTCGGCGACGTGCCGGTCGAGCGGCACGAGACCGTCGCGGACGTCGACCACGAACAGGACGAGTGACGCCTCGGCGATGGCGGTGGCGATCTGGCGGTCGACGTCGGCGGCCAGCCCGGCCTTCGACTCGATGCCCATGCCGCCGGTGTCGACCAGCTCGAACCACCGGTCCTCGTGCTCGACGAGGGCGGAGACGCGGTCTCGGGTGACGCCGGCGGTGGGCTCGACGATGGCGATCCGCTGGCGGGCGAGGCAGTTCAGGAGGCTGGACTTGCCGACGTTGGGCCGGCCCACGATGGCGACGATGGGCAACGACATGGCAACTTCACCTGCGCAGCCGTGGTGCAAGTTATGCGAGTGAACCGGTCAACCCGGCAGCACGCAACCCGCCGCTACCTGCTTCGCCCGTCGGGCTTCGCAGGAGGGGCCCGCGGCGGGCTCGAAAGGCGCTCCCCGCTTCTGCGTCGGTCTACGCATGGAACTCCATGAGCGGCAGCGTCACCTCTTTGCCCGAGCGGGCCGACTCGTAGATGGCGCAGATGATCTCGACGGCCCGCTTGGCCTCCTCGCCGGTGACACACGGCTGTCCGCCGGTTCGGGCGGCCCGGGCGATGTCGTCGAGGTTCCGGGTAAACAGGTTCTCCGAGAGGACCGTGGGGTCGCTGGAGGCGGACTCGCCTTCGCCGGCCGCGACGGGCCCGGCCTCTTCCTTGCCCTCCTCGTCGCGGAGCTTCCACAAGGTGATGCGGTCGCTCTTGAGGTAGACCATGCCGTCGTTGCCCATGACCTGGTGCTCGACGCCGGTGCCGGGATAGGCGGCGGTGGTGCCCTGGATGACGCCGAGGGCGCCGCTGTCGAACTTGCAGACGGCGACGGCGAGGTCCTCGATCTCGACCCGCTGGTGCGTCAGGAGGGCCGTGTAGGCGGTGAGCGACTTGACCGGCCCGACGAGCCAGGCCATCAGGTCGATGGCGTGGATGGACTGGTTCATGAGGGCCCCGCCGCCGTCGAGCTTCCACGTGCCCCGCCAGTCGCCGGAGTCGTAGTAGGCCTGGCTCCGCCACCAGGGGGTGAGGCAGTTGGCCAGGGTGATGCGTCCGAGTCGTCCGGCGGCGATGGCCTGTTTCGCCTTGCGGACGTCGTCGTGGTATCGGTGCTGGTAGATGCCGCCGAGGACGGTGCCGGACTCCCGGAACGCCTCGATGATCTCGTCGCACCGCTGGGGGGTGACGTCGAGGGGCTTCTCGACGATGCAGTGCTTGCCGGCGCCGGCGGCGGCGATGGCGATGTCGCCGTGCAGGCCGCTGGGTGTGCAGACGTCGATGAAGTCGATGTCGTCGCGCTCCAGGACCTGGTCGACGTGGGTGTAGCAGGGGACGTCGTACATCTCGTGGAGGTCGATGGCGCACTGGCCTTCGATGTCGACGACGGCCTCCAGGCGGACCTCCTTCGTCTCCTGGTAGGCCTTGGCATGGCCCTTGCCGATGTTGCCGCATCCGACGATGGCCGCATTGAACATCCGGTGGCTCCTTGGTTCCGTAGCTTCTGTGACGGACTGCCCGTCAGAACGTACCCCGCCTTCGCCAAGGCTGCGGCGGGCGGGCCCGCGGCGCGGCGGGCGGCGTTACTCGACGGTCAGGCGGGCCCAGCGGCGCTTCCCCACGCGGAGTGTCTCGCCGCCTCGGACCTCGACGAAGGCCCGCGGATCGTCGATCGTCTCGTCGTCGAGGCCCACGGCGCCCTGCTTGATGAGCCGCATCGCCTCGCTGTTGCTGGGGGCGAAGCCCACCGTCACGATAAGCCGGGCCAGGCCCATCCGCCCCGTCTCGTCCAGCTCGCCCCTCGGCACGACCGTCTCCGGCACGTCGGTGGGCGTCTCTTTCTCGGCGAAGACGCGGCGAAACTCCTCGGCGGCCGACTCGGCCGCTCCCGCGTCGTGGTATCGCGCCACGAGCGCCTTGGCGAGCGATTCCTTGACGTCCCGCGGATGCTCCCGGGCGAGGTCGGCCTTGATTTCCGCCAGCGGCCGGTCCGTCAAGAGCGTCCAGTAGTCCTCCATCCGGTCGTCGGGGAGGCTCATGATCTTGCCGAACATCTCGCCGGGCGGCTCGGTGACGCCGACGTAGTTGCCCTTCGACTTCGACATCTTCTCCGTGCCGTCCAGGCCCGCCAGGAGGGGCATGACGAGGACGACCTGGGGCCGGGCGCCCGCGTCGCGCATCAGGTCGCGCCCCGCGAGACAGTTGAACGTCTGGTCGGTGCCGCCGAGCTCCACGTCGGCCTCGATGACGACCGAGTCGTGCCCCTGCATCAGGGGGTAGAGGAATTCATGGACGCCGATCGGGTCGCCCGCCTTGTACCGCTTCTCAAAGGAATCCCGCTCCAGCATCCGGGCGACGGTCGTCTGGGCCGCCAGGCGCAAGACGTCGGCGAAGGTCAGCCCCGCGAGCCACTGGCTGTTGTAGCGGATCTCGAGCTTCTCGGGGCCCGTGTCGAGGACCTTGCCGGCCTGCTCGAAATAGGTCTCGGCGTTGGCGCGGATGGCCTCGTCCGACAGGACCGGCCGGGTGTGGTCCTGGCCCGAGGGGTCGCCGACGCGGGCGGTGTAGTCGCCGATGATGAGGACGGCCCGGTGGCCGAAGTCCTGGAACTGCCGCATCTTCGAGAGGACGACCGTGTGGCCCAGGTGGATGTCCGGGGCGGTCGGGTCCATGCCGAGCTTGATGCGGAGCTGGCGGCCCTCGGCGGCGGCCAGGGCGAGCTTCTCGAGGAGCTCGTCCTCGGTGTAGATGTGGACGGTTCCGCGGCGCAGCACGTCCAACTGGCGTGCCGCCTCTTTCTTGGCCGCCTGCGGGATGGTCTGCGGGTCCATGGGCGTAGTCCGTTCGGCGCGCCGAGCGTATCGACAGGGCGGGCTATGATAGGGCGGCAGGCGGGGCGTTCAAGGCTTTTCGGGCGGGGAATGGGACTCCTCGGCAGGCGCGGCCTTCTCGGCCAGGCGCGTGAGGGCCTCTTTCAGACGGTCCATCGTCTCTCCGTAGGCGGCCCAGTCGCCCTCGCGCTGGAAGCGGCGGGCCTCGGTGAAAAGGCGCTCCGCTTCGCGGGCCAGCGCGGCCAAGTCGGCCGTCGGCCCGGGCCGCTCCGGCCCCGGGGACGCGGCGACGGGCGCGGCCTCGCCGAAGACGGCCTCCAGCGCTTCGGCCAGCGTGTTCCGCATCGCCAGCCGGTCGTCCGTGGCCACGATCACCCGCTTCAGCTCCGGGAACGGCGTCTGCTCGCTGTCGAGGTAAAGCGGCTCGACGTAGAGGACCGAGTCGCGGACGGGGATGACCAGGAGGTTGCCGCGGATGACGCGGCTGCCCATCTGGTCCCACAGGGTGATCTGTCGGCTGATCTCGTCGGACTTGTCGATGCGGGCCTCGACCTGGCTGGGCCCCTGGACGATCTTGCCCTTGGGGAACTGGAACACGAGGAGCTTGCCGTAGTGCTCGTCGTCGCATCGGCCGGCCATCCAGCCGACCATGTTGTTCTTGTTCCGCGGTGTGAAAGGAAGCATAAGGAGATATTCCGGATCGTCGGCACCTGGGAGGGTCATGATGACGTAGTAGGCGTTGACCTCGGCGCTCAGGTTCCGCTGGCGGCGGCGGTCCCACTTGAACTCGCGGGGCCGCTCCCACAGGTCCTCCTTGTTGTAGAAGACCTGCGGGTCCTCCATGTGATAGGCCATGTAGCGCTCGGCCTGGGTGTTGAAGAGGTACAGCGGATAGCGGAGGTGCCTGCGGAGGCCCTCGGGCATCTCGCCCAGGTCGCGGAACAGGCCGGGGAAGACCTTCCGGGCCGTGGCGACGAGCGGGTCCGACGCATCCACCACGTAGAACGTCACGGTCCCGTCATAGGCGTCGACGACCACCTTCACCGAGTTGCGGATGTAGTTGGGCAGCCGGTCGTAGGCCCGGAACCGCACGTCCGTGTGCCCCACGTTCGCGCTGTAGGGGAACCGGAACGTCCGGGTGTAGGCGTCGACGATCCACAGGATGCGGCCCTCGTGCAGCACGGGGTAGGGGTCCTCGTCGGGCACGAGGAACGGGGCGAGGGTGGCGATGCGCCGCCGGACCTCGCGGCGCCACAGCACCCGGGTCTCGTCCGTGAACGCGCCGGTCAGCAGGATGTTGACGTCGCCGAAGTAGTAGGCGAACAGGAGCCTTCGCGTCAACGAGTCGACCGGCACCCCGGCCGTCCCCTCGTAGCGGGCCTCCTGGTTCACGTCGCCGAGGGGGTAGTCGAATTCCTGCTCCGTGGTCCGAACGAAGACGTACGTGTGGCGGAGGGCCCGGTCCCGATTCCCGGCCATCCGCGACGTGGCCTCGCCGAAGTAGATCCCCGGCCGCGCCACCTCCAGCGGCACCCCCTCGGCGACCTGCGGCGGGATGTCGCGGACCCAGAACTCCGGCGTCCCGTCCGGCTGGACCCGGTTCACCGGGTTCATCACCAGCCCGTACCCGTGGGTGTAGACCAGGTGGTCGTTGACCCATGTGCGGCTCAGAGGGTCGAGCTCGGCCTGGTACAGCTCGCGGACCCCCAGGCTGACCTGGCGGTAGTCGCCGTCGAGGTGGTACCGGTCGACGTCGGCCTCGTTGAAGTAGTAATACGTGCGGAGGCCCTGGAGCTCGCGGTACACGTCCTGAAGTACGCGATAGTCCCACAGGCGGATGTTGTTCAGCGTGCCGGGCGAGGCCTCGATGTCGGCCGCCGTCAGGGCCGGCTGGGCGGGGTACTCCTGGACCTGGACCTCGTCCAGGCCGAAGGCGTACTGGGTCGCGGCGATGTTGTGGGCCAGGTACGGGGCCTCGACCTCCAGCTCGTTGGGCCGCACCTTGAGGGCCTGCATGGCCGTCGGGACGATCCAGATCGCCACGACGTGCAGCCCGACGAGCAGCCCCCCGCCCACCAAGGCGGGCTTCTTCTGCTGGAGCCACCCGGCGACGCCCACCAGGGCCGCCGTGGCCACCGCCACCAGGACCATCAGGTTGTAGGCCGGGATGCGGACGTGGGCGTCCGTCCAGCCCACGCCGTAGACCGCCCCGTCCTGCCGCAGGAGCAGGCCGAACCGGCCCAGCCAGTAGCCCCAGGCCACCGCCAGGAAGAACAGGACCCCCACGGCCGCCACGTGCCGCGTCGCCGCCCGCGTCATCCGGATGTAGCGGGACCCGACGGCGCCGCCGACGACGTAGGCCGCCCCCGCCGCCACCAGCCCGATGCCAGCCAGCAGGGCCACGAAACGCTGGACCTGCTCCACCACCGGCAGGACGAACACGTACCACGAGGCGTCGTAGCCCAGGACCGGGTCGGACCACCCGAACGCCGTCCGGTTGAGGAACTGCTGCACCAGGTACCAGTCGCCCGCATAGCCGGTGGCCAGGCCCACCGTCACGGCGACGATGACGAGGACCGCGACGCCGCGGACGAGCAGTTTCAGCCGAAGCGGCGTCAGCCACGGATGCACGTCCTGGAAGCTCAGCCGGATGCCGGGCGAGAGCTTCGAGGCCAGCAGGACGTTCCCCGTGAGCCACGCCCCGATCACGACGAAGACCGCCAGACCCAGGCCGGCCTTGGAGGCGAGCGCCGTCTTGAAAACGCCCGCGTAGCCCAGCGAATCGAACCACAGGTAGTCGGCCCACAGGACGACCAGCTTGCCGATCGCCCAGAAGGCGAAGCCGGCGATGACCACCGCCAGGAGGATCTTGAGTTCGCGTTTCATCGGCCCGTGCCCCACGCCCCCACCGGTCCGTTCGCGTGCCCCGCTACGCGGTCCATCATACGCGAGCCGGGCCTCGGCCGCAAGCGGCAGCGCCTCTCGGTGGGTCCCGCACCGCGCCGAAAGCCCTCCGCCCCACGTTTGACATGGCGGTGGGCGGCAGTAGGATGGCGAGGTCGGCACGCAGACCCACCGGCCGAACCTATGTGAGCCGCGCAGGAAAGGGCCTCCGGGAACCATGCGAATCCTCGCCACCAACGACGACGGCATCATGGCGCCGGGCCTGGTGGCCATGCGAAAGGCCCTCGCCGACCTCGGCGACGTCACCGTCGTCGCTCCCATGGCCGCCCAGTCGGCCGTGGGCCACTCCATCAGCCTCACCGAGCCGGTCATCTGCCACCGGATGGACCTCGGCGAAGGCGTCGAGGGGTTCGGCATCGAGGGCAGCCCGGCCGACTGCGTCAAGCTCGCCCTCTTGGAACTGGTCCCCGAGAGCGTGGACCTGGTCGTCAGCGGCATCAACCTCGGGGCGAACACCGGCATCAACGTCCTCTACTCCGGGACGGTGGCGGCGGCCATCGAGGGGGCGTTTTCCGGCGTGCCGAGCGTCGCCGTCAGTCTCGAGGCCGCCGACGAGCTGGACTTCGACGGGGCGGCCCGGATCGCCCTCAAGCTCATCCGCCAACTCGTGACTCGCGGCTGCGATGCCGGCTGCGTCGTCAACATCAACCTGCCGGACCTCACGGCGGGCCCGCCGCTCGGCGTTCGCGTCGTCCCGCAGAGCCTGAAGGGCTGGGCCGAGAAGTGGGACAAGCGGAAGGACCCCCGCGGGCGGACCTACTATTGGATCTACGGCGACCCGGAGACCGAGGGCGACAATGCAGACACCGACGTCGCGGCCCTGGCGGAGCGGTACGTCGCGGTCACGCCCCTGCGGTTCGACCTGACGGACCATCCGCGTCTGGAGGGGCTTCGGGGGCTGGACCTGGCGTTGTAGCGGTCCTACCTCACCTCTGGCGGGAGAGAGGCAGGATAAAGGGGAGGTCCGCGAAGGCAAAGGCGTCCCGCACGAAGAGGCCCGGAAGGGGCTCCTTCGCTGGACCGTGTGACGAACGCGACGAGAGCGAGGCGGGCACGGATGACCCGCCGCGCCGACGCCGACAAGGTCCACCGGCATTCGCTCCGCCCCGTCACCGGAACCGCGGCGTGTACTTCTCCGGCCGGTCCTGGAACGGCTCGACCATCAGCACCTGCCGCAGGCGCCACTCGCCGTCGTCGTCCTCGGCGAAGACGGCTTCCCACGTCACGGAGTCGTGGATCTGGAACTGCACGCCGGACCGCGAATCGATCCGGTAGGTGTGCCGAACCTCCGCCCGGTCGCCCTCCATCGTGACCTTGGCGGGGAAGGGCGTCCGCACGGTGACCTGGGGCAGACCGAACGTCACCAGGGCGGCCAGGTCCTTCTTCCGGTACGGGCCGCTGGCATAGTCGGGGGAGATCCGTTCGAGGACCGCCTGGCCGTTGTTCGACCTTGCCGCCCGGCCGATCATCCGGATCGACCGCCTCACGGCCTCGCGGTCCGTCTCCACCGCCGCGTCCAGCAGGCCCAGAAGCACCCCGACCGCCGGCAGGACGAACAGGGCGATCAGGGCCGCCCGGCCCCGCCGCCGGCGCCAGACCACCAGGACGATGATCTCGGCGATCCCGAGGGCGATCCACAGCGCCCGCGGGTCCTCCAGAAGCAGGCCCTTGATGAGCTGCATGGGCGTCTTCCCCTCCGGGCAGGTGCTCGATAGGCCCATCCTATCGCCCCGTGTCCCGCCCCGTCACGGGAAAACCGACCTCCGGCACGGGCGACGGAGGGCCGGGTTCCGCGTTGCATCGGCCCCTGGGGCGACTATAATACCCCGTCCCGAGCAGGGGCAGCGGGCCCCCGCCACCCATCCTGCGAAGGAGAGGAGCCCATGTACAAGAAACGGCTGTTCGCACCCGGTCCGACGCCCGTCCCGGAAGAGACGCTGCTCGCCCTGGCCGCCCCCATGTTCCACCACCGGACGGCCGAGTACCGCCAGATGCTCGAGCAGCTCACCGACGACCTGAAGTACATCCTTCAGACCGAGCAGGACGTCTTCACGATGACCGGAAGCGGATCGGCCGCCATGGAGGCCGCCGTCGCCAACCTGGTCGGACGCGGCGAAACGATGATCGCCGTCCGCGGCGGGAAGTTCGGCGAGCGATGGTCCGAGATCGGCACGGCCTTCGGCGCCGAGGTCGTCAACCTCGACGTCGAGTGGGGCACACCCGTCACGGCCGACCAGATCGCCGAGGCCCTGAAGGCCAACCCGGGGGCGGTCGGCGTCTACATCCAGCACTGCGAGACCTCCACCGCCACCATGTGCGACGTCGAGGCCATCGCCAAGGTCGTCGGCGAGACCGACGCCTGCCTCGTGGTCGACGGCATCACGGGGGTCGGGGCCTTGCCGTTCTACATGGACAAGTGGGGCGTCGACGCGACGGTCGTCGGCAGCCAGAAGGCCATGATGATGCCTGCGGGCCTCGCGTTCGTCGCCTGCTCCGAGAAGGCGTGGAACAAGATCGACGCCACCGACCCCGGCATGTATTACAACAACCTGAAGGCGTTCCGGAAGAGCCTCGCCAAGTGGGACAACCCCTGGACGCCGGCCAACGCCATGGTCAAGGCGGGGCTCGTCTCGACCGGCCTGATCCGCGCCCAGGGCCTGGAGACCGTCTGGGCCGAGACCCGGGCGAAGGCCGAAGCGATGCGGGCGGCCGCCGAGGCGCTCGGCCTGGCGCTGTTCTCGAAGGGACCTTCGGACAGCCTCACGGCCCTGTGCGTCCCCGAGGGCGTCGACGGGGAGGCCCTGCCGAAGGTGCTGGCGAACGACTTCGGCGTTCGCGTGGCCGGCGGCCAGAGCCAGCTCAAGGGCAAGATCGTCCGGTTCTCCCACATGGGCTACGTGGACGCATTCGATACGCTGGCGGCCGTGGCCGCCCTGGAGATGGCCCTGGCGAAGATGGGCCACGAGGTGGCGATCGGGGCCGGCGTGGCCGCTGCCCAGAAGGCCCTGGCCAACGTTTAGGCGCCGTCTCGTTACCTCCCTCTCCCCTGGCGGCCAGGCCCCGTTGGGGAAGAGGGGCGGCTTGCCACGCCGACGCCCCGGCGAAGGCAGGCGGGAGGGGGGAAAGGACGGTGTTCGACGCGGCGGGCCCAGGCACCCTTCGGGCACAAGAGGGCGGCTGACCGCGGGTGCCGTCCCGGACCGCTCCGGGGCGGGGCCGCCTCAATAGGAGCTTCGCTCAGCCATGAAAATCCTCGTATCCGACAAGCTGGCCCAGGAAGGCATCGACATCCTCAAGTCCGAGCCGGGCTTCGAGGTCGACGTTAACACCGACCTCTCGCCCGACGAGCTGAAGGCCGCCATCGGCCAGTACGACGGCATCGTCATCCGCTCGGCCACCAAGCTGACGGCCGACGTTCTGTCCGAGCCGGGCAACCTGAAGGCCATCGCCCGGGCCGGCGTCGGCGTCGACAACGTCGACATCCCCACCGCCACCCGCCATGGCATCGTCGTCATGAACGCCCCCGACGGAAACACCATCTCCACCGCCGAGGTCACCATCGCCCTCATGCTGGCCGTCAGCCGCAACGTCTATCCGGCGACCGAAAGCCTGAAGGAGGGCAAGTGGGACCGCAAGGCCTACTTGGGCCGCCAGCTCGCCGACAAGACGGTCGGTGTCGTGGGCCTGGGGCGCGTGGGGTCGGCCGTCGCCCGGCGGTGCCTGGCCATGGACATGCGAGTCGTCGGCTACGATCCGTTCGTGGCCGGCGACCGCGAGCTGGCCAGGCAGATCCGACTCGTCGACAACCTCGGCGACCTCCTGGCCGACGCCGACTACCTGACGGTCCACACGCCGCTCACGGACGAGACGCGGGGCCTGGTCGGCCCCGAGGAGCTGGCCAAGCTCCCCGAAGGGACGATCGTCGTCAACGCCGCCCGCGGCGGCATCATCGACGAGGACGCCCTCCTGGAGGCCCTCGATTCGGGGCACCTGGCCGGCGTCGGCCTCGACGTCTACACCTCGGAGCCGCCCGAAAACCGCCGCCTCGTCGAGCATCCCAAGGTCACCTGCCTGCCCCACCTCGGGGCCAGCACCCAGGAGGCCCAGCGCGGCGTGGCGACCGATGCGTGCCGCAACATCGTCGACTACCTCGCCGGACGGGGCCTGCGGAACGCCCTCAACGTGCCGGCCATCGACTTCGCCGCCGCCGGCGAGATGAAGCCCTACGCCGAGCTGGGCCACCGCATGGGGGCGATCCTGGCGGGGCTCATGCACGGGCGACTCAAGCGGCTCCTCGTCACCTACGCCGGCGAGATCGCCGACCAGCCCCACCAGCAGGTCACCATCAGCCTCGTCATGGGCATGCTCCAGCAGGTCGTCTCGACGCCGCTCAACATGGTCAACGCCCTGGTCGTCGCGCGGGACAACGGCGTCGAGATCGCCGAACGCACCAGCGGCGACGCCGCCGGCTACGTCTCCAGCGTCCGGGCCGTCGCCGAGGGCGACCGCGAGAGCCACTCCATCTTCGGCACCGTGTTCGACCACCGCCGGGCCCGCATCAACGCCATCGACGAGTTCTACATGGAGCTCAAGCCCGAGGGCGACCTCGTCATCACCTATAACGAGGACCGGCCGGGCGTCATCGGGGAGGTGGGCGGCGTGTTCGGCTGCCACGGCATCAACATCGCCAGCATGACCTTCGGCCGCAAGCCCGAGACCCAGGAGGCCTGCATCGCCCTGACACTCGACACCGTCCCGTCCGCCACCGCCCTCGACGAGCTCCGGGGCAAGCCGTTCATCAAGACGGTCCGCCACGTGAGTCTCCCGCCGCTTCAGGGCGAAAATGAATGATCCGCAGTTGAGGCCGGAGTTGATTGCGACGGCGCGGCCGTCCCCGGCTGGGGCGGCCGCGCGTCTCTGGGCGTCCGCGCGCCGGGGACGAGCGGACCGGGCCTGGATGCTCGTCGCGACGGCGGCAGGGCTGGCGGCCGCGGTGCTGGCCGCCGGATGCGATGGCGGCCCACAGAAACCCGTGCGACGCGGCGAGGGCGTCGTCCTCCTCTTCGCCGGCAACAACGACGGCGTCCTCGCCGCCTGCGGCTGCCCGGGCAACCCGAGCGGCGGCTTCGCCAAGCGGCAGGGCCTGATCGAACAGTACCGCGCTACGCGCAAGCACGTCCTCGTCGTCGACGCCGGCAACCTGTTTCCGGAGCGGCAGAACGAGACGAAGGTGGCGTACCTGGCCCGCGCGGCGGGCCGGGCCGAGTACGACGCCATCGCCTTGGGCGTGGCCGAGTTCCTCCTGGGGGTCGACCGCCTCCGCGAGATCCAGCGGACCCACGGCCTGGCCTTCATCTGCGCGAACGTCCGCGACTCCTCCGGCAATCTGGTCGCGGCCCCCCACGTCGTGTGCGAGAAAGGCGGCCTCAGGGTCGGCATCTTCGCCGTCATCGCCGACTGGGTCTACGGGTTCCCGCCGCTCGAATGGCGCGAGGGCCTCTCGATCGAGGACCCGGCGGCCGCGGCCCGACGCGAGGTCGAGGCACTGGCCGACTGCGACGTCGTCGTCGCGATCGTGCACCAGCCGCTCTACCGGACGCGCGAGTTCGCCGCCGAGGTCGAAGGCATCGACGTGCTCATCTTCGGCCACGAGCCCAAGACGCTGAAGGACCCCGAGCGGATCGGCGAGACGCTGCTCGTCGGGACGGCCGAGCTGGGCAACTTCCTCGGGGCCTTGACCCTCCGCCGGACCGACGACGGCGGCCTCGCGACCGACCACAACGTGACGTTCCTCTCGGCCCAGGTGCCCGGGGCCAGGGGGGTCGAGGCACTCTACTGGGACTACGTCAAGGAGGCGAAGGAGAAGCCGCCACCCTCCTGGGACACACCCGTCCCGACGCGGTTCGAAAGCGCCGAGGCGTGCGCCGAGTGCCACAAGCCCGAGTACGACCAGTGGAAGACGACCGCCCATGCCCACGCCTTCGACGTGGTCCGCCAGTCCGGCCGCCAGGACGACCCCGAATGCATCCTGTGCCACACCATGGGCTTCGGCCGCGACGGCGGGTTCGTCTCGATGAAGAAGACGCCGAAGCTCGGCCGCGTCACGTGCCAGGCCTGCCACGTCGTCACGAGCGACCACGCGAAGAAGGGCGTCGAACCGGACCCGCGGATTAACATCTCGTCGCGGCTGTGCATGTCGTGTCACGGGCCGATCCAGAGCCCGGACTTCGACTACTTCGTCTACAAACCGCTCATCCTGCACAAGCCGCCCGCCCCGGCCGGGGCCGCCGGCGAGCGGGAGGCGTCGGGCGCGACCGCCGACCAGGGCCCGCCGACGCCCGGCATGGGCGCTCGTCGGCCCCCCGCCGCCGCCGCCGCAGACTGACCCGAGGGCCCCGTGTACGCGACCATCCTCCTGGCCCTGCTCCTGACGCTGGTGGCGGTTGGCGAGTTCGCCCAGGGCGAGCCGTACGGAACGTGGCAGACGCTCGGGGCGATGGCGGCCCTGGCGGCGGGCGTGGCGACGGCCGGGGCGGCCCTGGCGCGGTACGTCGTCTCCCGGCAGGACCAGCTCGTCCAGGACGAGCAGCGGTTCCTCCGCCGCGTCGGCCTGCTGGGCAAGGGCTACCGCCTCCTGGTGCTCCTCGACTACGCCGTCATGCTGTTCGCCCTCCGCTGGCCGGCGGTGGTGCGGGAGATGGTCGGCCCGACGTGGGGCGTGGTCCACGTCGCCGTGACGCTGCTGCCGGCCGTCGTCCTGTGGGTGATCTCGTGGACGGCCCTCTACTGGGCGGACCGGGGCCTCCGGGAGGCGATGTTCAGCCGTGCCGGCGTGATGGCCGTGCCGCCCCGCTGGACGCTCGCCGGGTACCTCGTCTTCATGTTCCGCCAATACGTGCTGGTGGTGCTGGTGCCGCTGCTGGTGCTCATTGCCGGCCAGGACGTGTTGGAACGCTTGGTGCACCCGGAGAACAGCGTGGTCGTGGTCGGCGTGACCGGGGCTAAGGTGCTGGCGCTGGTGTTGCTGGCCGGGCCGTGGCTCCGGCTGTGCTGGCGGACCGAGCCGCTCCCGTCGGGGGACCTCCGGCGGCGGCTGATCGAGATGACCCGACGGACCGGCGTCCGGGTGGGGAACATCCTGGTCTGGCGGACGAACGTCTCGATCACCAACGGGTGCATGGTGGGCCTGGTGGGCCCGCTTCGCTACATCATGGTGACCGACGCCCTGATGCTGAACCTGCCGAACGCCGAGATCGAGGCCGTCTTCGCCCACGAGGCCGCCCACGCCAAGTACCACCACGTGCCGCTGTACCTGGCCCTCGGCCTCGGCGGGGCGGGGGCGGCCCTGCTGCTGGCGTTCGTCCTGTTCGCCCTGACCGAATCGGCCTTGGCGGTGAACGTGGGCGTCCCCGCGGCGATGGTGGCGTTCTGGGGCCTTGGGTTCGGCTACCTGTCGCGGCGGTGCGAGCTGGAGAGCGACCTCTATGCCGTCCGGGCCACGTCCTGCCCGGCCGCCTGCTCCGAGCCGAACCCCGACCGCCGCGTGTTCACCAGAGAGACTGACGGAGCGGCCGAGACCGGCCTGTGCGAGCACCGGGTGGCGGTCTTCGCGTCGGCGCTTCGGCGGATCGCTCGCCTGAACGGGTCGGCCGAGACGGCGGGCGGGTGGCGACACTTCAGCGTGGCCCGCCGACGCGCGTTCCTGGCCCGCATGCTGGCCAGCCCCGCGGCGGCGGCCCGATTCGAGCGGAAGATGCGGTGGCTGAAGACCGGCGTGATCGCGGCGGCGGCGCTGGCCGTGGCCGCGGCCGGGGCCGTCCTGGCCGTCGACTGGGTGCTACATCCGGACGACCCACAGGACCCGCCACGCCCAGAGGACGTCGGCCAGATCGCAGACGGTCGGGTCGTACGTCTCGTTGATGGGGATGAGGTGGACCTTCTCGCCTTCGGGCCGCCACAGCTTGACCGTGACGCCGATCCGGCCGCGGAGCCTGACGACGGCCGTCCCGCCGGGCAACGGCTCGGCCCCGTATCGGCAGACGACGATGTCGCCGTCGCAGACCCGCGGGGCCATGCTGTCGCCGTCGACGCGGAGGCCGAACAGCGCAGCATCGGGCGCCGGCAGCCACGGCAGATCAAGGAACTCGACGACCCCCTCGGGCGTGGGTTCGGATAGCTGGACCAGTCGGGCCTCGCCCGTCGCGGGGCGGGCGGCTTCAGGCTGCGGATCGGCCGCTCGAAGGTCCGCCCCGCGCCCCGCCCCGGTCCTGCCCTCAAGCCCTTCTACGAGCCCCGCGAGGACGCCCGGGTCCTCCTGGCCGCGGAAGAACGCCTCCCACTCCGCCGTCAGGCCGGCCGCCGTGCGGGCCAGGATCGGCACGCTTCGCGAGCCGAGGCGGAAGGTCGGCGCGGGACGCTCGGCCCCGGACGGTTCCGCCAGGGCGCCCCGGATTTCGCCAAGCAGGGCCCCCAGGGCGACGCGGGCGGACGCGGCGCCCGGACCGTCTCCCACCGCTTCCGTGAAACGACGCAGGGCGTCCTGCAAAGCGGGTGGGAGGTCCTCGGCGCCCGGGGCCGTCGTCCCCTCGGCGAAGGGGTCGCCCCGGCCCGTGAGGAGCCACTCCAGGCGGGCGCCGGTCACCTCGGCCGCCCGGGCGAGCAGGTCGGCAGGCGGCTGGCGGCCCTTTTCGTAATAATTGTACGTGGAAGGACTTATGCCGAGCGCCCGGGCGAACCGGGCCCGTCCTCGCGGCCCAAACAGCCTCTCGCGGAGCTCCCGGAGGCGGTCGGAGATGCTACCGCCTTCCTCTGATCGCCCCACGGTGGTCTCCCGCGCCGAGAATTTGCGAAGAATCCGTTCGCAGGTGCGTATAAAGAGTAGCCGGCGTTCGCGTTGGCGAACGAACGCTCGCGCAGGTTCACAATCACGAATATAGCTGTTCGCCGCCCGAAAGCAAGCGAAATCGGGGGGAACCACAGTGGCAAAGTCCGACGACCTGCTCCGGGAGATCGCCAAGTCCCTGGAAGGCCTGGCGCTGCTGAGCAAGTGGGAGCACCAGTTGGCCGAGGACCTGCGAGAGAAGGTCGGGGCACTTCTTGCGGAGAGCGACCGGGCCGCCCGGGACCGGGACGACCTCCCCGCAAAGACCGAGTGAGACGCCCTCCTCCCGGGGACCCGCGGGGCGGTCTCTTCCTTCCGTGCCAATCCCCCGCCGAAACCGCCGGCGCGGCGTCCGATTCCATCGTATAACAGGGTAAAAGGGGGTTTTTCCTGAAACGCCGATCGGGCGGATACGTCCATGACAGTGCAAGACCGAGAGAACAGGGTCGATCCGATGACGGCTGTGGCGGCGGCTGCGGTGGTGGATCGCGAGGCCCTGGCTGCCCTGACGGAGGCCATTTCGACCCGTCGGGCCACCTTGCCGGGGCTTCTGGACGCCGCACGGGCAGGCGACGGCCAGGCCTTCGCCGCCCTCGTTCGGCGGTTCGAGAAACCCATCTACCACTTCATCCTGCGGCTGGTCCGCCGGCCCAGCCTGGCCGAGGACCTGGCCCAGGACGCCTTCATTCGCCTGTGGCGGCACCTGGACGAGTTCGAGTCGGCCGAGACGCTGCCCGGCTGGCTCCGCCGCGTCGCCGTCAACCTGGTCATCGATCACTGGCGGAAGCAGGACGCCCGCGAGCGGAAGCTCCAGGCCCTGCGGGAGCACCCGCTGGCCCGCCGGGCCGTGCGGCCGTCGAGCCGCATGGAATCCCGCGAGGAGGTCGACCGGGTGGAGGCGGCCTTGGCCAAGCTTCCGCCCAAGCTGCGAAGCGTCCTGCTGCTGAGGGCCCGCGAGGGCCTGAGCTACGAGGAGCTGGCCGACCTGCTGGGCATCTCCGCCGGCGCCGTTCGGAGCCGGTTGTTCCGGGCGAGGCAGGAACTCGGCGCCGAGCTCGACCGTCTGAAAGCGCCCGAATACCTGGCCACCATGTACCGCCCGGGCGCCGTCGCAGCGGTGCCCGCCCCGGCTCGATCGAAGCCGGCCGGGGCATCTCGCGGGCGGGCCGGGTCGTAGCGTCTGCGATGCACGTCACACGGAGCCGGACGATGGGCCGTTGTGTTGCGAAACGCACCTTGAGCCGGTACCTCGACGGCGAGCTGCCGCCGTCGGCGGCGGAGGCCGTCCGGGCCCACCTGGCCGGCTGCGCGTCGTGCCGCCAGGCGCTGAACGGGTTGCGATCCGTCGACGACGTCGTCGCGCGAGCGGCGGTCGCCGACGAAGCCCCGCCAGGAGGGGACGCCGACCGGGCCGAGGCTGCCCCCGACATCGCGTCGGCGGTGGTCGGCGAGCTGAAGCGGCGGGGGGCGTTCTTCGCCGCGAGCGTCACCGGTGCCAAGCGGCGGATCGTCGGGCGACGGTTCGTGCCGGGCCGGCTGGCGGCGGCGTTCTCCGCGGCCGCGGGCATCGTCCTGTTGTCGCTGGCGGGTCTCGACTACGCCAGCCGCCGCGAATGGGCCCGGCGGACGGGGCCCGTCCTGGCAGACGCCGAGCACGTCCTGGTACGTCTGGTCCTGGTGGAGCCCGGCGAGGAGTCGCCGGCCCTGGCCCAGGCCCGGGCCGATGCGGGCGAGGTTGCCGAGCGGCTGGCGGGGGTCCGCCGGGATGCCCGGGCCGGCGTGGCGCCGGAGCTGGCGTACCTGGAGCAAGCGTTCACCAGGCTGGCCCGGGCGGACGACATGCCGCCGGACCTGGTCGCGAAGCTCGCCGACGGCGAGGTCCGCGACCGCCTGGCCCGCCTCCGGGCCGAGCTGGCCGGCGGCCCCTGAGGCCGCTTCGCCCGTCGCTTCAGGCGGATGCGCTCGCTCGGGCGAACCCGGCCGCTCAAATCCGCTTCGGCTCCAGGACGGCCACGAAGGTCGTCGGCTCGAGCATCTCGTACTCGTGCTCGAACAGGCAGTCCCAGGTCAGGCCTTCGCCGGCCTTGACCTCGTAGTCGCTGCCCCGGACGCAGACCTTCAGGCGGCCCTCCAGGACGAAGCAGTGCTCGAAGTCCTCCCCGTGCAGGTCGAGGTCGTTGCCTCGCTGTCCCCGCTGCCCCTTGACCCAGCAGACCCGCGTGCCATCGAAATCGACATAACGGCACGTGGCGCCGTCGAGGACGGTCGTGCGTTCCTCGTCGAGGCGAACGGGTCGCCGCCGTTCGGCCATCGCGAGGATGGTGTAGGTGGCCACCTCCAGGGCCCGGGCGAGGCGGTCCAGGGTCCGGAGCTCCGGGTTGCCCTGGTTCCGTTCGAGCTTCGACAGGGCCACCGCGCTGACCCCCGCCCGTTCGCTGAGGGCCTTGATGGTCCATCCTCTCTTCTTGCGGAATTCGCGTAAGGCAGAGAAGTCGTACATCGCATGTCCCCCCTTCGTGGATGGAAGTGTCGGGGCTTACGGCCGGCAGACGGGCACCGCCGGGCACCGCGGACACGCCTGACGGTCGCCGGGTTCGAAACACCCGGCGGCGATGTCCGCCAGCACCGCGCGGGCCTCCGCCTGCGCTCGCTCCAGGTCCGCCGAGCTCAGCGCTTCGCCCACCGCGGCGGACGAGGCGAGGAAGTAGAGACTCCAGCGGTCGATGGGCCGCCCGAGCCATCGGCTCGCCGCCAGGGCGTAAAGCCCCAGTTGCAGCCGATATCGGGCGGCAGCTTCTTCCGACGTGCAGCCGTCGCCGCTCTTGTAGTCGACCAGCTCCCAGCGTCCGTGGGCGTCCTCGAACAGGAGGTCGATCGTGCCGGCCACTTCGGTACCGTCCACCTGAAGCAGCACCGGCAGCTCGCGATGGACCTGTTTTGCACGGGCGACGCGTCGGCCCAGGTCGCTCGCCCAGAACGTCTGGACCACCCTCTCCACCGCGGGCCGAAGGCGGCGCCCGGCGTCGTCCGACCCGGCGTCCAGCTCCCGCAGGGCGCCGTCGACGGCAGACCGGACGGCGTCGGCATCGGGCGAGCGGGCCAGCTCCAGCGCCCGGTGGTACAAGGCCCCCAGCTTACGGACCGAGAGACCCGCTTCCGCCGGCGGCTCCGGCTCGCACGCGTCGAGGCCCGCGACGTGCGTCCACCAGTAGTGCCGCGGGCAACGGCGGTACGTGTCGAGCGACGTGGCGGCGACGCGCGGGGGCAGGGGGTCGGCGCCCGGCGGCGGCTGGCAGGCCTCCAGCCGCTCTCGGGCGTGGTCGGCCGCAGCCCCCGACCGGCGGGCCGCAAGGCGCTCCCATGAGATGCGGCCTTCCGTGATGACGTCGCGAGGGCCGACTCGCCGTTTCTGGTGCCGAGCGATACGCTTCGGCGGCGACGTGACCCGCAAACGCATCCGGTGTCCCCCCGACAGGACCACCTCACCGTCGGCCTCCGGCAAGTCCTCCTGCCGAAGGGCCTCGAAAAGCGATTCCTGCCATGTTCCGCTTTTTCGTTTATACAGCGCGTGGGTTGCCGGGACCAAGAAATCTCTGGCCCGCGTCATGGCGACGTAGAGCACGCGGAGGGATTCCTGCCGCTCGGCCTCGATCTCGTCGAGCCGGGCCATCGCCAGGGCGGCTGAGAGGCGCCGGTCGCCCTCGGCGTCGCGCATCCGCACCGCCAGCCCGGTCGAGGGGTGGATCCGGCAGGGCGACCGTGGGGCCTGCGAGGCGAACCCGAGGTCCGGAACCACCACGATCGGAAACTCCAGGCCCTTCGCCTTGTGGATGGTCATGAGGCGGACGGCTTCGGCCCCGGGCGACTCGACGGGGGCCTGCTCCTGGCGCATCTCGCTCCGCATGAAGTCCGACACGTAGACCACGTAGTCGCCGAGCGATTCGAGGCCCTGTCGCTCGAACGACCGGGCCAGCTCGACCATCTGTCGCAGGTTCGCATAGGCCCGCTCGCCGCCGAATCGTCCGACGGCGGAGGCGGCGTAGCCGGAGCCGAAGACGACGCGGTCCACCAGGGCCGCCAGGCCCAGCCGGTCCTTGGCTTCGGCCCACTCGGCGAGCCGCCGGGCGGCCCGCTCGCAGCCGTCGCGGTCGGCCGCGTCCATGCCGGGGGCTTCGCCCGCCCGGCCCAGGGCTTCGCCCAGCGTGCCGCCGAGCCGCCGCAGGCGCAGCAGCCCCTCGTCGCTGACGGCGAAGAACGGCGATCGGAGGACGCCCGCCAGGTGCAGCTCGTCGGCCGGGTCGTCGAGGACACGCAGCAGGTTCAGGGCGTCGATGACCTCCTGCTGCTTGTAGAAGCCGCCGCCGGCGACGACGAGGTACGGGACGCCCTCCCGCTCCAGGGCTTCTTCGAACAGGTGCAGATACGACGTGCGGCGCAGGAGGATGGCCACGTCGCCGTACGTCGCGGGGCGGGTCTCGTCGCGGTCGCGGTCCCAGAGGCGGACCTCGCCGTTCTCGACCATCCGACGGAGCCCGTCTGCCAGCGTCCGGGCCTCCTCCGTAAGGCCTTCCTCGGCCCGGAACCCGTCGGGGGCCTTCGGGTTCGTGACGTATAGCAGTTCGCCGACGTAGTCGTTGACCTGGCGATGCATGCCCTCGATCGGGTCGTACCGGTCGCCCATCAGGCGTCCGAAGACGTCGTTGACGAGGGCTGCCAGGCCGGGGTGGAGCCGCCAGCTCTCCTCCAGGCCCCGCTGGCCCGCCCTCCCGACGCGGGGCCGGGCCGCGTCGAAGACCTCCACCTCGGCCCCGCGGAAGCGGTAGATGGACTGCTTCGGGTCGCCTACTCCGAAGAACGCCCCGGGCCGGAGGCCGTTCCCGCCCCGGCCGGCCCCGGAGGCGAGACGCTCGACGATCTCGAACTGGAGGAAGTTCGTGTCCTGGAGCTCGTCGACCAGGACCGCCCGGAACCGCTTCCGCAGCTCCGCCAGGACACGGGGGCGGTCGCGCAGCAGGTCGCGGACGCCGATCTGGAGGTCCTCGAAGTCCAGGGCCGACCGGTCGCGCTTGGCGGCGTCGTAGTCGGCGACGGCCCGCTCGGCGACGACGTACAGCGCCCGGGCGAGGGCGAGGTGCTCCCGCTCGAAGTCTTTATCGAAGGCCGGGGCTGACTCGAGCGCCTCCTTGAGCGCCTCGCGGACCGTCTTCAGGGCGTCCTTGGCCGCCTGGAGGTCGTCTTTCGACGGCCAGAGCTTCGCGCTGCCGACGGTCAGGCGGACGTTCTCGGCGATCCATCGGGCATGGCCGGCGGCCGGCTTGGCCGTTCGGGCACGGCGAAGGTTTGCCAGGCGCGACGCCGCCTCGGCGCGTATCGGCTCCAGCTTGTCGGCCGGGTCGCCGTGGAGGGTTTCGATGGTCCGGATGGCCTCGACGACCTCCGGGCCGGCGAGCGACTCGTCGAGTGCGGCTCGCAGGCGCCCGGCCACGGCCTTGTGGAGGTCGGCCAGAATGGCCTCATCGCTCCGCGCCAGCGCCGGCCCGGCCACCCGCCGCAGCTCGTCCCGCTTCTGGAGGACGATCTCGGCGAGCACCTCGCGGAGGGTCCGCAGGTCGAAGTGCTCCAGGACGGCCACGATCGCCTCGTCGTCGGCGCCGAGCAGCTCCTCGATGCAGCCGCCGATGGTGTCTTCGGCCAGCAGGACGGCGGTGGCATCGTCGAGGACCGTGAAGTTCGGGTCGATGCCGGCCTCGATGGGCCACTCCCGGAGCAGCGACGCGCAGAACCCGTGGATCGTATTGATCGGCGCGACGTCGACGTCCCAGTACCGGGCCAGCCACCGACCAAGGTCCCGCGGCCGGTCCTCACGACGCGCCTCGGCGATGCGTGTCCGGCACGCCCCGCGGATGCGGTCACGCATCTCGGCGGCCGCGTTCTCCGTGAACGTGATGGCCGCCAGCCGTCCCAGGGGTAGGGCCGTGTCCTCGTCCAGGTAGTGGATGTACCGCTCGACAAGGACGCGCGTCTTGCCGCACCCGGCCCCGCTGGTGACGCAGAAGTTCCGTTCCAGGCCGGTCACGACGGCCCGCTGGTCGTCCGTGAGCCGGCCCAGGGCGGTCATGCGGCGTCCTCCTCGGCAGCGGTTTCCTCGTCGTCGGCCAGGACTTGGAGGGCCTCGATAGGATGCTCGTCCCACTTGCGATTGATCCGCCACTCGGCGTAACGGCAGATGTCGCCGAAGTCGCACCGGCTGCGGCATCCGCCCCGCGTCCGCGGATAGACGGCGAACCGCCCCTCCCGCATCGCCCCGACGAACCGCTCGATGTAGGCGCGGCTCCGCTGAATCGTCCGCTCGAAGTCCTCGTTCGGGCCCTTGCGCTTGTGGCTGTACAGGCGGCCGGTCCGGCCCGGCGAGCGAACGGGCAGGAAGAACGCCTCGGCCGGGACGGTGCCCAGGGGGAGGTCCAGGAGCATGGCCCCGGCCCACAGGTAGACCGGAAGCTGGAAGCTCGTGCCGGCCTCCGTGTCGGCCTTGGTCGGGGCGGACGAGCCGGACTTGTAGTCGATGACCTGCCAGCCCTCGCCGTCGACGGCCCGGTCGATGCGGTCGATCCGCCCGCGGAGGCGGACGTCGCCGAAGCGGGTCGCCAGGACGAGCGGCTCGTCGGTCCCGGCGCCTCCGGCCGATCCGCCGCCGGCCCCGCCGAAGACGGCTTCCACCTCCGCCGGCCGCCAATCGGCCTGCTGTCTGAAGCTGACGTGCCAGTCGACCAGGTCCGCGAGGTCGCGGAGGACCTTCCGCCGCTGGGCCTTCCACAGGGCCGGAGACCCCACGCGGCCGCGGGCCTCCAGGTGGGCGAAGTAGGCCTCGGCGGTCTCCTCGAGCATCGCAAGCGCCGCGTCGCGCGTCTCTTCGGTCAGCCGGGCGTCGACCTCGGGCGAGGCGATCAGCGCCCCGAAGAACCGCTCCAGCAGGCCGTGATAGATGAGGCCCACGTCCAGCGGACCCAGGTCGCGCGAGGGTTCGTCGATCGGCTCCAGCCCGAGCAGATCACCGGCCAGGTACGCGAACGGGCACCCGCCGAACAGCTCCAGCCGCCGGGCGCTCATCGTCACCTGCGAGGGGAACCGGGCGGCCAGCGCGTCGAGAATGTCGTGGGCGACCAGGACGCCGTCGAACGGTCCGAACGCCTCGCCGTGCTCCCGCTCCCACTCGATAGCCAGGCCCGCAAGGGCGGCCCGGACCGGGTCGGCCTCGGCGGCCATCGCATCGAGGACCGACAGACGCACGTCCATCTCGGGCGTCTCGCCGGGGCCCCACACGTGCCACATCGATTGCGTCAGCAACTCCCGCCTGCAGCGGACCCGCTCGTCCGGCAGGGCCAGGTCGCGCGTGCCGGCCTCCGTCAGCGGCAGGGCCTCGCCGTCCGGGCCGGGGGCGAACAGCTCGGAAACCTGGTCGAGGTAATGGCTCGCCAGGACGGGCCGGCCGGAGGCGTCGAGCGACGGGTAGCAGAGCGTGAGCGTCTCGCCGGCCCGCGTCGCTGCCAGGTAGAACAGGAGCATCTCGTTCTCGGCGTCGTGCCCGCCGGGCTGAAGCGGAAGGCCGGCCTTTCGCAGCGACTCCCGCTCGCTTTCGCCGAGGAAGGGGTGCCGCCGCTCACGCCGGGGGAACTGCCGCTCCGCCAGGCCCAGGATGAAGACATGGCGGTACGCCAGGGCCCGGCTCTGAACCACGTCCGTGACGACGACAGGGGCCCCGGGAGGCTCGGAGGCCGGGACCGACGCGATGTCCAGGCCCCGCGACAGCTCGGCGACGAACTCTTCCAGCGACACCTCACTCGTGTCGGCCGCTTGCGAGACGGCCGCAGCGGGAAGCACGGAGACCTCCGTCAGGACGTCCTCCAGGGCCGCCAGGGCGTTCAGGGCGCGGGCTCCGCGGAGGGGGTCCGGGTCGTCGGGGGCGGCGTCCCACAGGCCGGCTTCGTGCAGGACCGTTCGCACTCGTTCGGCCAGGTCGGCCCGCGAGGCCGACTCGGGCAGGGCCGTCGCATCGAAAAGCCGCTCGAGAAACGTCTCGGAGGCATCGATCTCGGCCAGCTCACGGGCGGCTTCGTCGGCCGAAGGGACGTCCTCGTCCGGGTCGCCGCCGCGCTCGACCGCCCGGGCGAGTTGGTTCCGGAGGTACCCGAAGCCTCGTGCGTAGCTGGCCCGGCCCTCCCACACGTTGGCGTCGCGTGCCAGCCGGGCCGCCGCCCGCGCGGTCTCGGCGTCTACGCCGAAGGCCTCCGGGCGGAACCAGTTCGACTTGAGCACCCGCGCGACCGACCGGTAGGTGTAGTCCTGGCGCTGGAGCGACAGGAGGGCCATGGCCGCCCGGACGACGGGGCACTCGCTCAGGCGGACCGCCCGCTCGACGCGGAGGCTGATGCCGTACCGCGGGAAGACCTCGCGGACCAGGGCAGCATACGGCTCGAGCGACCTGGCGATGACGGCGATCTGGCCGGGTCCCGCCGCACCCCTGCGGAGGAGATCCACGATCTGGCGGGCCACCTCCTCCACCTCGCGGGTCCGGCCGGCGGCCCGGACGATGCGGATGTCCCCCTCGGCAGTCGCCGGGCTTTCGGCCGCCGGGAGGCGGAAGAGGTGCCGCCTCACGCGCTCCAGGTCGGGAGGAAGGCCCACGCAGCGCTTCTCCCGCCCTTGGGGCGAGTCGTCTGCGTCGAGCGCCGCTGCAGTGGTCTCCCGGAGGCGGTCGCCGAACCGGTCGCGGAGCGCCTGCCGCGTGCGGCCCGTCACGCCGAACAGCTTCGCCCGGGCGGCGTCGGCCTCCCAGGTCAGCGTGATGAGCGTCCGCCGGGCCCGGCGCGACAGGGCGTCGAGCATATCGACCTGGGCCGGCGCCAGGTCCTGGAACCCGTCGACGACGAGCAGGTCGAGGTCGGCGAACGGCCCGAACCTACCCTCGGCCGCCAGGGCGGCCGCGTGCCAGAACTGGCCCGCATCGTCGTAGACGTCCAGCTCGTGGAGCGTCCGCTGGTAGGCGGCATAGAGATGGGCCAGCAGGCGGTTGCGTGGCGTCCGCAGGGGCCCCGCGAAGCCCCGCCCGAAATCGTCGGGCTCGATCCGGGCCGCCTTCAGCTCGCGGAACAGGGCGTCGAGGGCGTCGACCAGGCCCGGCGCGGTGCGGACCGGCCCGAGGACGGACGCCTGCTTCTCGTCCAGGGCCGCCAGGCACCGGCGGACGACCTGCCGACGCGCCAGGGCCGAGATCCGCCGGACGGGCGACCCGGCGGCCGTCAGGAGGCGGTCAGCAAGGTCGGGCAGCGTCAGGACCTGCGGCCGGACCAGGACGCCACAACCTTGAGCGGCGAGCAGGCGGCTCTCGGTGGCCCACCGACGGGCGGCGGTCGGCACGAGCATCAGGCACCGGCCGGCCCCCCCGGCGGCATAGGCCTCCAGATAGGCGATGAGGACGCGGCCGGCCTTGCCGCTTCGGGCGGGTCCGACGATCAGCTCGACCGGCGACGGCATGGCGTCTCCTGATGCGGGCCCCGTCCGGGGCGCAAGCGACGGGTGATGCCCGGAACATATCGGCGTCGGCCCGCGGTGTCAAGGACGGCCGGGGCGGCGGTTTTCGTAACGCCTGGGCCGGGCGCGTCCCGATGGAAGGGGCGTCCGGGGGGATTGCGCTGGACGCGCATCGCGTCGGCAGGCATAGTACGCGGCCCGCCGGGGGGAGCGCGCGACGGACCCGAGATGGCCCACGATTACTCCAGCGAGACGTGCCGGCGGCTGGCGGCGATTGCCGACGGTCAGGACATCCTGCGCCCCCGGCGCGTCGCCCGCCACGAGGCCGGCGAGACGCTCGAGCTTGACCTGACGGGCGTGGCCCCGCCGTGGCGGGTGCGGGCCCGGTTCGAGCTGGAGAAGTACATCGGCGGCGGGTTCGCGGGGCAGGTCTACCGGGCCCGCCTGGCCGGCCTGGAAGGGGACGCGGCGGCCGAGGTGCCGCTTGAAATCGGCCGGCAGTATGCCCTCAAGATGTTCGTGCCGTGGTCGGGGTTCGCCCGGTGGTTCCGCAACACGCTCTATGGGGTCGCCTTCCAGGCCGCGTTCGGCCTTCGGGGCAACGAGGACGCGGTGCGGGCGGCGTCGCTGTGGCAGAAGCTGCTGCGGCGCGGCGCCGCCGTGCGCCTCGGTGACGAGACGGCGGTCCGCGACGTTTACGCCACGTTCTGCGACGAGGCGCTCGGGGCGATGGGGCAGGTCCTGGAGTGGATCGAGGGGCGGCCCTGGCGGCTGGAGGTCAACGACCGCCTCTTCGTCGGAAGCGTGAAGCCGGGAGAGGTCGAGGGCCGCGTCGAGGCCGAGGGCCCGCAGCCGGCTGGGGCCGACAGCGAGTACGCTGCCAAGAGGCGGTTCATGCGGGCGATCGTCGAGTTGTTCCACGAGATAGGGGCGCCCGAGCTGGCCCGGCAGTACGAGTGGTGGACGATGAAGAGCCAGCCGAACGTCCTGAAGCGGGACGCCGCCCCGGAGGAGGCCCCGTCGGCGGGGCTGGTGGCGGTGGACTTCGGGGCGGGCCTGGCGCTGCTGCCGTTCCTGCCGATGAGCCCGGGCGACGTGAAGCTCATCCTCTCGGGCCTCGCCGACGGGCGGGTCGTCCAGTTCGACCGGGGCGACCTGGACCGGCTGCACGCGTTTCTCCGCGAGCATCCGCACGCGTTCGACGGCCTTGGCGGCGCGATCGCCGAGCTGGAACGGACCGAGCGGGCCTACCATCGGAGCCAGATGGACCTCGCGCACCACGGCCTGCGGCTGATGACCGACCATCGGCTGCACCGGTCGATCGCCGAGGGATGGGTCCGCAGCCACGAGACGCGGGGCGTGCTGGACGAGCGGACGGCGGCGCGGTTTCGCGAGCGGCCGTGCCTGGCGTGGCTCTTCGTCCTGCTGGGCCTGGTGCCGTTTCTCGGCAAGCTTCTCCAGCGCCTCTGGGGGAGCGCGACGTACCGGCGGCACCTCGGGCGGGCGCTCACGAGCTGGGACTACCTCGTGCGGACGCTCCGGGCGAAGCAGGCGGAGACGCTTATCGAGTGGGTCCGCCGCGGCCGCGCGAGCGAGACGCGGGCCGAGGCCCTGATGCGGCACCCCGTGGCATTCTGGCTCCAGGCGGTGCTGCTGGGCTGGCTGCCGGGGAAGGTCTTCCGGATCGTGACGGACCGTTCCTACGCCTGGGACGTCGTGCGGTACGTCTTCGCCCGGCCGGTTAGGCTGTTCTTCGACCGGGCGTACCGGGAGGAGTGGCTCCTGGCAATGGTGGAGGAAGGCCGGGAGGAGGGGGTGCTGACGGAGGAGGAGGCCGAGGAGATTCGCGGCCACCTCAAGGAGCCGTATATCCAGACGTACCTCCTGAGCATGGTCGTCCACCTGCTGACGATCCCGGTGACGCAGATGGTGTCGGTTCCTCTGGCCGCGTGGGTATACGACGTGACCGGGTCGCTCTTCTGGTCTGGGCTGATCCTGGGAGGGGCCCAGGTGACGCCGATCTCGCCCGGGTCGATCACGCGGGGCCTCTACGCGACGGGCCTGATGCTGTGGAAGCGCGACTGGCGGAACTATTCCTGGGCCGTCATGATCTCGTACTGGAAGTACATCGGCTACCTGGGCTTCCCCATCCAGATGGCGAAGACCTATCCGACGCTGTCGCGGTTCGTCGCGACGCGGTGGGCGATCCACGCGACGAACATCGTGCCGGTGTTCGGCGAGCGGGGGGCCCTGCTCGAATACGTCGCGTTCAACGCGTTCTTCAACGGTCCGCTCAGCCTGCGGCGGAAGCTCCAGGAGGAGCGTGCGGCCCGGCCGCCGCTCGGCAAGCCCGTCGTCCTGGCCGGCTCGCTCGTGGGCGTGGGCTACGTGCCCGGCCCGGCGGGGACGTACGGGTCGCTGGTCATGGCGGGGCTGGGGTGCCTTGCGTTCTATCTCGGGTGTCCGATGTGGGCGGCGTTCGTCGCCATCCTTGCGCTCTCGGCGGCCTCGGTGGCACTGGGCCAGGCTTGCTCGAGGCCCTCGTATCGTGGCGATCCGCGGTGGTTCGTCATGGACGAGGTGGCGGGGATGGGCGTCGCGCTGCTGGCAATGTGGCACCCGTTGAGCGGGGCGGCGTGGCTCACAGCGTTGCTGGCGTTTTTCTGGTTCCGCGTGTGCGACGTGGTCAAGCCGCCGCCGGCCCGCCAGGCGGAGCGGCTGCCGGGCGGCTGGGGCATCACGGCAGACGACGTCCTGGCCGGCGCGATGGCGCTGGTGCTGACGATCCTGAGCCTGCTGGCGATGGCACACGTCTGGGGGTGATGCCAGCGCCAATGACGGCCCCACCGGACGCAGCCGGTTGGCTTCACGTACCGGCCGGCGGCATGGCGAGCAGGCCCCAGGCCCGGCGGCAGTAGGTCAAGCCGCTGGCGGCCGTGAAGAGGACCGTCCCCCAGATAGCGATGTTCCGGCCCACGATCTGCCACGAACCGGGGTCGGCGTCGGGCCAGTGACCCACCTGGATCAGCGTCCACACGATGGCCACGCACTGGAGGAACATCTTGAGCTTGCCGGCCCAGGTGGCCGAGAAGGCCTGGCCGACCGACTCCGACAGGCCCCGGAGGCCCGTCACGAGAAACTCGCGGCCTATCACGACGACCACCATCCAGGGCTCCCACCCCGATGCGACGCCCGGCGACCCGGCGAACGGCGGCCCGATGAAGAAGATCATCGCCCCGCAGACCGTGATCTTGTCGACGAACGGGTCGGCCACGCGACCGAAGTTCGTCACGTAGCCCATCGTCCGGGCGATGTAGCCATCGATGACGTCCGAGATGACCGCCACGAGGAACAGGGCGACCGCCAGGTCGATGACCCACCGGCCGCCGGCCGCATCGTCATTCGGGCCGAGGCCGTCGCCCTCCGGCTGCCACAGGCCCAGGATGATGAAGAAACCGATGGCGAGGAACAGGCGGCCGGTCGTGATGAGGTTGGGAATCTGGTGCTTCACGGCTGCTCGTCTCCACGGTGATCGGAGGCCAGGACCTCGCCGACGAGGTCGCCGCCTTCCGTGTCCGTGATGCGGACGCGGAGCCGGTCGCCCGCCTCGGCCGCGCCCTCGGGCAGCAGGACGACCGAGTCGATCTCGGGCGCCTGGCCGGCGTGCCGGGCCGCTAGGAAGCCCTCGCGGTGCTCCGCCGGCCCGTCGACGCGGACGACCATCTCCTCGCCGATGCGCCCTCGGGCGGCTTCGCAGGCGAGGCGGTCCGCGAGCCGCATCAGCCGGCCCCAGCGGTCGCGGCCGACCTCGGGCGGGACCTGGCCGGGCATCTCGGCCGCGGGCGTCCCCTCCTCGGGACTGTACACAAAGACCCCCACCTGGTCAAAGCGAACTTCTTCCACAAAGGCCCCCAATTCGTCGAACGCTGCGTCGGTCTCGCCGGGGTAACCGACGATGAAGCTCGTGCGGAGGGCGACGCCAGGCACGGCGTCGCGGAGGCGGGCGATGAGGGCCTCGATCTCAGTCCGCGTCGTGCGGCGGCCCATGCTCGCCAGGATCGGGTTGCTGGCGTGCTGGAGCGGCAGGTCGACGTACGGGACGACGGGCAGGCCGCGGCCGAGTTCGGCGATCGTCTCCTCGGTGAAGGATGCCGGGTGGGCGTAAAGGAGGCGTACCCATTCCGCCCCTGCGTTCTCGCGAAGCTCCGCCAGGAGCCGGGCCAGCGTCCAGCCGTCCCATTCGCCCCCGGCGAAGTCCCGGCCGTAGGCGGTCGTGTCCTGGCCGATGAGGACCAGCTCGCTTGTCCCGTCGGCGACCAGTTCGTCGGCCTCGGCGAGGACGGCCTCGGGCGGCTTGCTGCGTAGCGGCCCCCGGATGGCCGGGATCGTGCAGTAGGCGCAGCGGTTGTCGCAGCCCTCGGTGATGCGGAGGTAGGCGTAGTGGCGGGGCGTGAGGCGGAGCCGTTCGCGGTCGTTCGGCGCCGCCGGCGCGTGTCCGCCCACGCGAACCGCCGGCCCGGCGCCGGCGGCGCGGCCCAGGGCGGCCCCGCACACCTCGGCCAGCTCGTCGCGGTCCGCCAGGCCGGCTATGCCGTCGATCTCCGGGTGCCGCTGGAGCATCCGGCGGCCGTACCGCTGGGCCATGCACCCCGCGACGACGATGCGGCCCAGGCGGCCGGCGCGTTTCAGGTCCTCCAGCTCGTCGAGGACGGCGTCGGATTCGGCCCGGGCCAGGTCGATGAACGCGCACGTGTTGACGACGGCCAGGTCGGCCCCGTCGACCTCGTCGGTCAGGAGAAAGCCACCGAGGGCGAGGCCGGCCAGCATCCGTTCGGAATCGACGAGGTTCTTCGGACAGCCGAGGCTGACGAAGGCGACGGTGGGGGCGTTGGCTCTATCCATTGCGTTTGCAGGTACCCGCGGGGCGAAGACGTCGACGGCTCGCGCGGCGCGACGCACGGAAGTCTAGGACCGCGCCTTCGCGGCGTCAACCGCGACCCCGCACCGGGGGTTGACGGGGCTGCCCGACCTGCGTATCCAGAAGGTGCGGACGAAAGGGGAGCAGTCATGGCCAGGCACCACGTCACGGTCTTCCGGCCGTACCCGTTCGAGGGGGGTCAGAAAATCCGGATCGAGGGCGGCCCGCGGGGCGGCGACTGGGAGGTCGTCGCCGTCGACGAACGGAACGTGACGCTGCGGTGCCCGGTGTCGGGGCGGGAGCTGGCGTGGGCCCGGTTCGCCTACGTCGTCGAGGACCGCCCGGACGAGCAGTGGCCTCAGACGGGCCTGCCTGCGTAGTCATCTGGCCGCGGCCGTTCAGCGCGGCCGGGCGACCATCAGGGCCTGGACGACCCAGGTCCCCTTCGACAGGTCTTCCCGCGTGAACCGGCGCGTCGTGCCGCCCTGGCCCTCCTCCAGCTCGATCTGGTACATGCCCCCCTTGTAGAAGGCGATGTCGTTGTACGAGGCCGACAGCGACGCGTCGCGGACCTTCAGGAGGGGGATGGACTTGTCCTTGACGCCCTGGGCGGCGTAGAACAGGCCGCCGAGGACCTCGCTCCGGCCGCCGGCCTGCGTCTCGCAGACCGTGTTGCCGAACTCCGTCTTGTAGCACAGGGCCCAGAACGTCCCGCCCGTGTTGCGGACCATCGGCTCGGGCGGCGGTTTCTCGATATTGAGGCTTCGTGCGTAGACCGCCTGGCCGGGCCGAATGTCGAGCCGGTCGACGACGGCGTTCTCGATGAAGAGCGTTCGTCCCCGCGGCAGGAAGCGGACCGTCCCGCCCATCTTGTGCATCACGGCCACCGGCTTCGGGCCGGCGATCTCGATCACGCCGTCTCCGTTAAACCGCTCGAACGTGGCCGGGCCCAGCCTGTCGACGAAGCGGAAGCACACCACGTCCTTCGGCAGCCACGACTGGAACCCGATGATCCGCCGGACCCGTCCCCGCACGAGCACCGGCTTGGCGAAGTCGTAGTAGCCCTTGGGGAAGTAGACCGTCGTCTTGCCCGAATCGATGGCCCCTTGGATCGCCAGGGAGTCGTCCTTGCCGTCGCGGCTGACGGCCCCGAAGTCCTGGACGTTGGCCCACTGCGAGAGGTCGTTGTCGACGAACTCGGGCGTCTCCTCGACCGGCAGGTTCAGCGACCGGGGGGCGGTCTCGAAGAGCATGACCGGCTCCTTGGACGTCCACTCCTCGACCGTCGGCCCCTCCACAGTCTGTTCGCCGCAGGCGATGGCCTTGCCGTAGCCGCTCGTCGTGACGTTGCGCACCAGGCACGAGCCCTCGAGCTCCATGGCCGCCCGGCCGGCGTCGCCGCCGCGGAGCTCCGAATCGACCAGGACGGTGACGTGGCCCTTGACCTGGAGGGCCGGGACGCGGTTGACGCTGGTGAGCTTCCGGATGCCGAGGGTCTGTCCCCGGTTCTGGAGGCCGCAGACGTTCTGGCCTTCGAGGTGGATGTGCTCCAGGGCGATGCCGTAGAGGGCGGCCGCGCACTTGATGCCGATGTCGAAGCCCTCGACGCGGACCCGCTTGATGAGGCAAGGCCCGACCTCGCGCGTCAGGTCCAGGCCGGCGTGGCCTCGCCCATCGCCCGAGACGATCCTGACGTCGACCATGGCGCCGGTGTTGCTGGCGGCAAAGTCGACGCCCACCGCCCCGGGGTTGCCCGAACCGGTGTGAAAGGTCATGTCGAACAGGTAGTTGTTGTGGGCCCGGTTGCCGCCGCCCTTCTTCTTGTCGCCGACGCCGATGGAGCCGGGCCGGACGATGGGCCGGGCCTCGGCCGGGTCGCCGAAGCCGGGGCAGTTGTCCTTGAGGCGGATGGTGGTCCGGTCGGTCCCGGCGCCCTGCCAGGTCAGGAACGCCTGGAACGGTTTGTCGGGGCCGGGCCGCCACTCGACCATCTCGCTCACGAGATACGTCCCCGGCGGGAAGTAGAGCGTCCGGTGGTCCTGGAGGTTCTCCTGGACGGCCTTTCGGATGGCGGCGGTGTCGTCGGTCCGCCCGTCGCCTGCGGCCCCGTAGGCTTCCTTGACGTCGATCATGCCGGTCTCATGGGGGAAGTTCCGCACCCCCTGGGGCAGATCGGCGGCCTTCGTAATCCCGGCAGCAGTGAACAGGAGGGCCGCCAAGGCCGTCCTCCGCGCAAGCATTCCCACGGTGCACCTCCGAGCAGTGAGCGCGGCAGGTGTGCGTCCGCGCCGCGCGTACCGGTCACCAGGCGTGGTCGGTTTGGAGACCGACCGCGCGGGACCTGGGTGGGCCCGGTTACTGCCGCTCCAGTTGGATGAAGAAAACCGGCTTCTCGGCCGGGACGCGAAGCCGGCCGCCGCCGACGCGGCCCCGTCCGATCTCGTTCATCTCCCAGTCGTACATCGTCCACCGCATGCCGTTGATGGCCGGGCATTCGATCAGCCCGCCGACGCGGGCGACCAGCACGGGCAGCGACCCGGCCTTGCCCTTCGCCGTCTGCGCCCCGTGGAACTCGCGCAGCGGCGGCGACGTGTCCAGCCGGAACCCTGAGTTGAAGCTCGTCGAGACCAGCGAGATCATCGCCCGCGAGCATTCCGCCAGCGGCGTCTCCCGATCCATGCTCGTCAGGGCGAACGCGATGTACCGCTCGTCCTCCGTGACGGGGTAGGGCATGTCGGGTGGGTTCCGGACGGTCACGTCCGTGAGCTTCACCCCTGCCGCCTCGAACGCGACGCCCGCCCGCGGGTCGGGTAGCTGGCCGTAGAAGCCCGTGTACATGGCGACGCCGGGGGCGTCGAACGTCAGGTGGCCCCGGCGCCAATCGTACGCGATCTGGTCGTTCGGGCGGATGGGGTTCGGCTCGAAGACGCGTGGCTTGTACGTCGGGCCGAGCACCATCGACCCGGTCCGCACGAACTGCTCGTACTTGGCCCGGTCCGGCTGCCCATCCGGCCCACGGAAGAGCGGATCGTCCGGCCGGTCGTCGAGCGTCGGGTCGATCAGCAGCCGCACGCCGTACCGGTAGGTCGTCGGCAGCATCTGCCGCCCGACCCGCCCGTACGAGCCGTGGTAATCCATGCTGTCGGGGTGGTAGAGGGCCGTGCGGCCGTAGACGAACGTCGTCGGGTTCCGGGCGGGCCCCACGAGGAAGTTCCTGAAGACCTGGCCGGCGGCCTTCATGGCGGAGTTCTGGACCTCGTCGCCGCCGTAGTGCAGGTCGAGCGAGTGGCCGACCTCCAGGGCCCGGGTGTGCGGCCCTTCCGTCGTGGCGTCCGGCCCGGGGCCGTAGCTGTGCCAGTTGACGATGTCCCAGTCCTGGATGGAGGCGAGCGAGGCGACCCGCATGGGGAACTCCGCCCGGTACTTCGTCGAGGTCTTGATCTGGATTTCGTAGACGAAGAACGGCTTGCCCGGCGTCCGGTTGTGCTCCACCCACGGGGCGTCCCAGCACATCCGCGGCAGCTCCGTCAGGCCGCTGTCGAACGGGAACTCCTCGTCGGTCGGGTCGTGGTGCTTCCCGTTGACGTAGGTGCAGTGGGTGACGGCGTCGGCGTGCTGGTGAAGGTACTGGCACTGGATCTGCCACCCCGTGCCGGTGTCCCAGCACAGGGGACTGAGGCGGCAGCTCTTGCCCCAGCTCTTGACGGCCTTCGCCTCGGCGGCCTTGTGCTCGATCAGGAGGCCCATGAAGAACTCGATGACGTCGCTGGCGCGCCGGCGGGTGAAGTCCTGCCGCCCGAGGGGCGCCAGGCCCTCGCTGAGGGCCTTCTGCGCGTGCGGGTTCGGGTCGTTCAGCTCGGCCGGCGTCGCGGGCCGGGCTGTCGGGGCGAGCATGATCGTCCGCCTCTGGAGGCCCTCGCCGGGCATGAGGAACCCCCACGCCTTCACCAGGGCCGCCTCGTCGCCGTACTTCTTCGCCAGGAAATCCTGCCACCGCTCGATGAGCTGCGCCTGGAAGAACCTGGGCAGCTTCAGCCACTGGCCCTGGACCATCTTCGGCATCCACCATTCCTCGTTCGTCAGCTCCCAGACGGCGACGTTCGGATCGTCGGCGTAGGCGATGCCGGTGTACTTGTTCACGGTCTTGGCGACGGCCTCCATGTTGCGAAGGCTGAGGGCCTTCAGCCGCGGGTCCCAGACGTAGGCGATGTTCTTGACGGGCGTCTGTCTGCCCTCCCATCGCCAGCTCTCGTGGCGCATCGCGTCCACGGCGGCTTTCCACTCGTCCGCGGTCGCCGGGTCGTCGAGGATGGCGACGTCCTTCTCCGGGTCGACGAGGCCGCGGCGGTTCAGGCCGCCGAACCAGATGCGGATGCCGTGCTTCTTGAGCAGCGAGATGCCGTAGGCCCGCAGGTCGTCCCGCGAGTTGTCGCCCGGCACGTAATCGGTCGACTCCTCCATGTGCCACAGGCGGTGCAGGTTGAAGCCCAGGTCCTTCATCCGCTGGACCATCAGCTCGTGGTCGCGTCGGGGGTCGCGGCCGGGCTTCAGGACCGGGTTCGGGAAGTGGCCGATGTGGCCCCAGAAGCGGACCCGCTTCCCGTCGAGGCTGAGGTGCCCGTCCTTGACGACGACGAAGCCGCGGGTGTCCTCGTTCGCGTCGGCAGCGCGAGCGGAGGGACCTGCGAGGACGACGGCCGCTGCCGCGATGGCGACGACCCAAGCTGCTCGGACGATGCAGTCGGTCACGGCTTCGCCTTTCCGGACAAGTGCCGCGCCGAGGCGCGGCCGACCCTCATTTGCGCTTCCGGGGACAAACGTCGGTTGGGAAAGAAGGTACCTCGGGCCGCTCGACGGGGCAAGCCAAACAGGGCGGGTGCGTCCGCGACGGCGCCGCGCCTCTCGAACACGCCGACCTGGTGGGCGAGGAAGACCTCGCGGCGGGGCCACTTGAACGTCACCGCCGCGGCGCCGGCGTTCCGCATCGCCCTCACGTCGCGCAGGTCCTGCGCGGCCGGCCCGGCGTGACACCGGCCGCAGCCCTCCGCGGCGGCAGTCGGCGTCTCGGCGAGCGAGAGACGGGCGGCCAGCGCCTGCGTCTGCCGGGCAGTCGTGACCCGGTTCCGCAGCGGCTTGCCGATCTCCCCGTCGCCGCTCAGCAGCGCCTCGCGGACCTCGAGGTACGTGTCCCGGACCCCGGCAAGGTCCGGCCGCATCGGCATAGCCAGGTCGGGGACACCCGGCGCGACGGCCTCGAGCTCTTGGGCCAGGTCCCGGAGGGCCGTCGCCTGCTCGCCCGACAGGCGGAGCCCGTTGATGGCGTTGATGCTCGAGAGATGCATCACCAGGTACCCGAGCACCTGGTGCTGGGCGTGGAAGCCAGGACAGTTCGTGGCGGGGAACTCGCCGCCGCGGGTCGACCCGGCAAGGACGAGGACGGCAAGACCCGCCACAAGCAGCTTCTTCAAGGGTCTGTCCTTTCGCCTCGGGTGAGTGGATCGCCTCCGGAGGCCCCGACTCTGCCAGCAGCGGCGCGCCGGACCGCGAGGTCACCTCGCGTAGAGATCAATGCGCAAGTGGCGGCGGGGGGGGGGGTCGCCGGTCGCGCCGGCCGCCGGACAGACGCGCCGTGCCGCGGCTATGCCAGGCCGGGGCCCTCGGCGCCCGCCCGGGCAAGCCGCGCGTCCTCCTCGACCTGGTCCGGGTCGTCCTTCGGATAGACGCCGACACAGATGCCGTCCTTCTTCGCGAGCCGCTTCAGGGCGTAGGCGAACGCTTCCTTGGGAGGCAGCCGCCCGGCCGCCAGGACCTTGTAGCCCACCATCGGCTTCTTGATGCTGCGAATGGTGGCGATGGCCTTCTCGCGGTCCTCCGGGCGATAGGTGTCCGGGATGAAGAAGCACTGGAAGTAGAAGTCGGTGGGAAAGCCGAGCCGCTCCGCTTCCGGGTGGACGTCCGGCCGGTGGGCGGCCAAGCCCGCCGCGATGCCCAGCTTCTTCATGTGCTCGACCAGGCCGCGGACCACCTCGGCCCGGCCGTCGGCGAAGGCGTTCTCTGTGCGGTGGCCCTGGACGAACGCGGCGGTGGCGCCGCCGTCGACGGCCCCCGAGATCTCGTCCTTCATGTTCTCGATCTTGCCGTGCGGCTGGGCGATGTACGTCCGGACCTTCCCGCCGCCGTCGCGGTACCTCTTCCACAGGGCGTGCCACCGCTTCGAGGGCGGACACACCACTGCCGTCACGCCGTTCCGCCCGGCGTCCTCCATGACCTCGACGATCCGGTCGTCGGTGTAGTAGGCCTTCATCTCGCCGCCGGAGCCTTGAGGGTTGCCGTGGGCGTAGCCCCAGAAGGGGTTGCTTCCCAGGATGAGCCGGGACACCTCGACGTCGCCGAGCTTGATGGTGGGCATCGCGGGTTCCGGCTTGGCGGACCTGTCGGCCGCCCGGGCCAGCTCGGCCGCTCCGGCGACGCCCATCGCCGCGGCCGCGCTCAGCATGCCGCTCTCCTTCAGAAAGTCCCGCCGGCTGACGTTCGACGCCATAGGATGCCTCCTCCTTAAGGTGCGGCCCGTTGCGCACCAGCCTACCAGCACCAAGCGGCCCGTCCAATGGCAAAACCCCGTGTCCTTGGGTGGGGGAGACTGGAAAAGCCTTCCGGCCACGCGCGGAGCCGCTATAATCGCGGGTCGATCCTGCCCCTGGACACGTGCGGAATGCCTCGAGTTGAGACGGAATCCGAAGCCGAAGTCTCCGGGCCCCGGCGGCTGGACCTGCCGGTCCTCGATTCTCGGGCGGCCGGGCGGGACTTCGTCTGGCTGACCCTCCGGGCCCCGCCCGACTGGGCCAGCCGGCCCGGCCAGTTCGTCAACGTCCTGTGCGAGTCCGATCCTGCCGGGTCGGAGGCAGCCGATGGCCGGGTCATCGAGTGGCCGGAAGGCGCCTGGCCCGAGACGACCGGCCTGGAGCTGGCGCGCGAGTGGCCGGTCGCCCGCCGACCCATGAGCATCGCCCGTTTGCAGCGGCGCGGCGAAGACGTGGACCTCGTGCTGCTCGTCCGGGCGGTCGGCCGCGGGAGCCGTTTCGTTGCGTCGCGGCCGGTCGGCTCGGCGCTAGACCTCGTCGGGCCGCTCGGGACGGGCTTCACGCCTCCGGAGGACGACCGGCTGTGCGTGCTGGTGGCCGGCGGGTGCGGCCTGGCGCCCATCTTCGGCCTGGCGGACCACCTGGCCGAGGCGGGGAAGCGGTGCCTGGCCGTATTCGGGGCGGGGGCACGCGAGGACATGCCCGTCGGGTTCCTCGACGAGCCTCGCCCGACGCGCGACCACGTCGAGATCTCCGACGTGGTGGCGGAGTTCGCCGAGAGCGGCGTGTCGACGATCCTTGCCACCGACGACGGCTCGGCGGGCTTCGAGGGCACGGCCACGCAGGCCCTCCGCCGGTGGCTTGAGGACGCCGTGCCGAAAGGGCCGCTCGCCCTCTACGGCTGCGGCCCGGCACCGATGCTCCGGGACCTGGCGGCCGTCGCCGTCGAGCGCGACCTGCCGTGCCAGGTGTCGCTGGAGCGGTGGATGGGCTGCGGGGCGGGCCTGTGTCTCTCCTGCGTGCACAAGCGGCACGCCCCGGCGAGCGACGCCGGCTGGACGTACCGCCTGACGTGCCGCGAGGGGCCCGTCGTCGACGCCCGGTCGGTCGTCTGGGACGAGGACGAATGAGCATGGCCGACGAGAGGGTCGATCTGAGCGTCGAGCTGGGCGGCCTCCGGCTGCAGAACCCGGTCGTCACCGCCTCCGGCTGTTCGGGCTACGGCGAGGAGCTGGCCGAGTTCTACGACCTGTCCTGTCTCGGGGCGATCACGACGAAGTCCGTGACGCTCCGGCCGCGGGAGGGCCATCCCCCGCCGCGCCTCGCCGAGACCCGGGCCGGCATGCTCAACGCCATCGGCCTCGCGAACGTCGGCCTGGAGGCGTTCATCGCCGAGAAGCTCCCGGGGCTGGCCCGCTTCGACGTGCCGGTCATCGTCAACGTCGCCGGCTCGACCCGCGAGGAGTACCTGGAAGTCGTCCGGGCCCTCGACGCCGAGGAGGGCGTCTCGGGGATCGAGCTCAACGTCTCGTGCCCGAACGTGAAGCAGGGCGGCATGGAGTTCGGCGTCGACCCGGCGATCCTGGCGAAGCTGGTCGAAGCGGTCCGGGGCGAGGTCTCGCGGGCGACGCTCATCGTCAAGCTCAGCCCGAACGTGACGGACATCGCCGAGACGGCCCGGGCGGCGGTCGACGCCGGGGCCGACGCACTGAGCCTCATCAACACCCTCCGCGGTATGGCGGTCGACCCGTGGCGGGGCGGGGCGGTCCTGTCGAACGTCGTGGGCGGCCTCTCGGGACCCGCCATCAAGCCGGTGGCCCTCTACATGGTCCGCCGGACGTGGGAGGAGGTGGCCGGCCCGCGGGGCGTGCCGATCCTGGGCCTGGGGGGCGTCCAGTTCGTCGAGGACGTGGTCCGTTTCCTCCGGGCGGGCGCCACCGCCGTCGCCGTCGGGACGGGCAATTTCATCAATCCGGAGACGTGCAAGGACCTCGTCGAGGGGCTGGGCGAGGCGCTCAGGCGGCTGGGATGTGCCCGGCCGGGCGACCTCGTGGGCGCCCTCGACACAGGGCAAGAAGGAGAGCCGTAGCGTGAAACCGCTTCGAGTCGGACTCGTCGGGACGGGGGGGATCATGAAGGGCGCGCACATGGGCGGCTGGGCGCCGCTGCGCGACCAGGGCCGCGTCGAGCTGGTCGCCGCCTGCGACGTCCGGCGCGACGCCGCCGGGGCCCTCGCCGAGACCCACGACATCCCGAACGTCTTCGAGGACTATCGCGAGATGCTTCGGACGGTCGAGCTGGACGTGGTGGACGTGTGCACGCCGAACAGGTTCCACGCGCCGATCGCGCAGGCGGCGTTCAAGGCCGGGTGTCACGTCTATTGCGAGAAGCCGCTCGCGCCGACGCCGGCCGACGTTCGCAAGCTGATCCGGGCCCGCGACGCCGCCGGCAGGAAGCTCATGACCGGCCAGCACCAGCGTTTCGACGGGCGGCACGCGGCGCTGAAGAAGTACGTCGACGCGGGCGTCCTGGGCGAGATCTACTACGCCCGGGCCAGCATGCTTCGCCGGCGCGGCGCACCGGCCTGGGGAGGCTTCCTGCGGAAAGAGCTCTCCGGCGGCGGGTGCCTCATCGACATCGGCGTCCACATCCTCGACCTGACGCTCTGGCTCATGGGTTTCCCGCGACCGGTGGCCGTCACGGGCGTCGCCCCCACGAAGCTCGCCAACCGGCCGGAGGTGGTCAACCAGCCGGAGTGGGGCTCCTGGAAGCGCGACGGCAAGGAGTTCGACGTCGAGGACTTCGCCGTCGGCTTCGTCCGTTTCGAGGACGGGGCCGTCCTGGTGCTGGAGGCGTCGTTCCTCCTGAACATGCCCGAGTCGGGGGTCCACAAGGCCCTGATCTGCGGCACGAAGGGGGGCGTCGACGTCCGCGAGGGGCGGATCATGACCCAGGAGCACGGCGTCATCCGCGTCAGCCAGGTCGAGGGATACGCCACCAAGCCGAAGGCCCACACCGCCGCCATCCACGCTTTCGTCGAGGCCCTGGAGAACGACACGCCCGTCCCCGTGCCGCCGGAGGAGACGGTCTACGTGATGGCGATCCTGGACGGCATCTACCGGTCGCACGCCAAGGGCGGCCGCGAGGTGAAGATCAACTGCGGGTCGATGCGTCGGGCCGCCTCCAAGGGCGCCGCCTCGACGAAATCGAAGCGAAACCGCCGGGCCTGACCGTTGAGCGACTGTGCGAAGGAGACCCACGATGGCTGAGCTGTTCGGCCGCCGGATGAGCCGCGACGAGGTCCTCCAGCGCGTCGGCCGCATCGAGCAGGTGGCCGGCGCCCGGCCGTTCGTCTTCGACGACGGTCCGGCCCGAGGGATGCGCGGTATCGACGTGCGGACCGGCTCGGGCCTCGAGCTGACCGTCCTGCCGGACCGGTGCATGGACATCGGGGCGGCCCGCTTCCGGGGGTGGCCCCTGGCGTGGGAGTCGAGCACCGGCCCGGTGCGGCCCGAACGGTACGAGCCCGAGGGCCTCGGCTGGCTCCGCTCGTTCTACGCCGGCCTGGTGACGACGTGCGGCCTGCGGCACTTCGGGTTCCCGGACACCGAGGACGGGCGCGACTGGGGCCTGCACGGGCGGGCGGCCCACCTGTCGGCCCGGGACGTGGCGGTGGAGCGCGGCTGGGAGGACGACGAGTACGTCCTGTTGGTCCGCGGGCGAATGGAGGAGGCCGAGGTCTTCCAGCCGACGCTCGTCCTGGAGCGGACGATCTCGACGGCCCTCGGGTCGCGCGAGGTCCGCATCGACGATCGCGTCGCCAACACCGGCTACGAGCCCAGTTCGGCGATGCTCCTCTACCACGTGAACCTGGGCTGGCCGCTCCTGGGCCCCTCGAGCCGGCTTCTCGTCAAGGCCCGGTCCGTGGAGCCGCGGACCGAGGGCGCCGCAGGGGGTCTGGAGACGCATGCCGAGATGGGGGGGCCGACGCCAGGCTTCGAGGAGCAGGTGTACCGGGTCGAGCCGGTTGCCGGCCCGTCGGGCCTCTGCCGGGCGGCGCTGGCGAACCCGGACCTGGGCGGCCGGCTGGCCCTGGAACTGGAGTGGACCCACGAGACGCTCCCCTACCTGACGCAGTGGAAGATGATGGGGCAGGGGACGTACGTCCTGGGCATCGAGCCGTGCAATGCTCCCCTTCTTGCGCGGGCCGAGCTGCGAGAGCAAGGCCTGATGCCGGAACTCGACCCCGGCGAGGCGTTCGAAACGAGCCTCACGTTCCGCGTCCACGTCGGCGAGGAAGAACTGGAGAAGCTGGCGGCGACGATCGAGGGAACGTGACCGTCCGGCCGCCGTGCGGGCGGCGACGGGACCCGAATCGGCAGGAGGCGCCGGATGAGACGCGCGATGGCGGCAGCGGCGACGGGCTTCGCGGTGCTCGTGGCGGCGGCCTGTCCCTGCCCGGGGGCGTATACGCAGGGGGAGGCGGCCGCCCTCGGCATGCGGGCGGCCCAGGCCGACGCCCTCCGCCGGCTGACGGACCGCATCCTGACGGCCCGCCTGCCGGGCGGGCGGAGCGTGGGCGATGCGCTCGATCCCGCCGGCTCCGAAGGGATCGCCCTGCGGGTGGCCCTGCGGTCGGCCCGCGTGGTCGGCCTGCCGCGGACCTACTCGGACGGCGTGACCGAGGTGGACGTCGAGATCGCCCTGGCCGACGTGCAGCGCGAGGTGGCCAGACTGGTCGGAGGCGACCCGGCCGCCCCGCTCTTCCTGGCGGACCTGGAGGCCCAGGCGGTGGGGGGCGTCCTCCGGGCGACCGGCGCCGGCCGGCCCCCGGATGAGGTCCCGGAGGAGGTCGTCCGCCGCGTCGTCCGCGCCCCGCGCGAGGCGTTCCCCGAGGCGTTCCCGATCGGGTGGGAAGCGGTCGCCCCCTCCGGCCGCATCCAGGCCGCCTGTGACGCCCGCATCCGGGCCTACCAGGCGATCACGTCGCGTGTCCGGGACCTGGAGGTGACGGCCGGCGCTACACTCGGGGAGCAGATCAAAGAGAACTATCCGGCCGAGGTCCGACTTGACACGTTTCTCCGGTCGCTGCCGGTGCGGGACCGCCCGCGTTTCATGCCGGACCGGATCGCCGAGATCGAGGTGGCCGCCCCGGTGGCGAACCTGATCGAGCTGCTTAAGGGGCTGCGGTCGCTCCTGCCGGCCGAGGAGCGGTGGACCGACGCCACGCTCGACCAGCTCTCGGTCCGACTGAAGGCCGACCACGTGCCGGTCGTCGGGCGGGGGATGCCGGCTTCGGAGTTCATCCGCGAGGGACCGGGCCAGGAGCGTCCCCCCTCGGCCCCCGAGTGGGTCGACCGCATCCTCGAGGCCCGCGGCCAGGCCGACGTGCCGGACGACGTCGAGGACGCCGAGCGGACCCACGTCCTGGCCGCCCGGGCGGCCGAAACCGAGGCCCAGAATGCCCTCGCCGCCCAGGTCAACGCCCTGAGGCTCACCGACGAGCTGACCGTCGGGGGGCTGGCGGCCAAGGACGAGACGTTCGCACGGGACCGCGACACGTTCCTCCGGAGCGCCCGCATCGTGCACAGCCAGCCCCTGGACGCCAAGCGGTGGGAAGTGACGCTGCGGCTGCCACTCGAGCGACTCTACGTCGTCTCGCGACGGGACCGGTGACGGCTTGGCCCGGGCCTCCTCTTCCCGGACGGGAGAGGGGCGGGAAGGGGGGCGCGGCAGGAGCGCGTGGGTGGCCCGGCCAACTGGCCCGTCACCGATACGCAATCAGGGCGTCCAGAACGAACGCCGCGTCGGCCGCGACCAGCCAATAGAGGGCCCGCTCGATGAATGGGCCGTACTGCTCGGGCCGGCGCTCGTGCCCGGCGGCCGACCAGGGCCGCCCGGGCCAGAGAAGCGCGAGCCCCACCAGGGCGAAGACGCGGGCCACCGGCGGGACGACGTCGCCCTCTGAGACGGCCGGCACGAGCATCCACATCGCCAGCCCCGCCGCCACGGTCACGACAGCGGCCGCCTGCCACGGCCGAGACGACACCGGGGCCCCCCGCCGGGCGGAGATGCTGTAGCCGCTGGCCATGGCCGCCGTCAGGGCGACGACCAGGGCCTGACGCATCCACAGCGGGCCGCTGGGCGCCAGGAGCCCCCAATCGATCGTCCCCCGCGGTATGCCCACCACCGCCACAACACCGATGCCGCAGTTCAGGAACCGGCACAGGGCCATGACGGCCATGGCGATGCCGGCAGGCCCCCCCTTGGCCCCCAGGTTGTAGAGGTTGATGGCGACGAACGTGGCGATGACCATGAACGCCGCCGGCCCGCGGACCGGCGCCGGCAGGGCCATCACGCAGACGATGACCAGCAGCATGGCCCCCGCCAGCATCCGCAACGCCCCCTGGACGGTCACCTTGCCCTGGGCGAGCGGACGATCGACTCCGAGCAGGCGGTCTCGCTCGACGTCCGCGAGGTCGTTCTCGACCATGCCGAAAAGGTACAGCCCCGACGACGCGCCGGCCAGGGGCAGCGCCACCTGCCAGTCCAACGCAGCGCCGACGCCGAGCCCCGCGATGGCGTAGGCGGCGACGGAGTCGGCGGCCGCCGTCACGAACAGCGGCGGACGCAGTAGCCGGACGTAGTCGCGAAGCATCGCCATACACCGCGACTATACGCCGCCGACGCCCGGTTTCCAGCATTTTCGTGCCACCGGCCCTCCTATGCGGTCGGGTTGGCCCTGGGCAGACGCCGGCCCCGAGCGTCTGCCCGGCGGAGGCGAAAGAGAGCGTTGACAGGGCCTCGGGCCGGGGCGACGATGCCGAGACGAGCGCAGAGAGAGGAGCACAGACGATGCGACGACGGGACTTTCTGCGGACCGCCGGACTGTCGGCGGCGGGGCTGACGGTGCTTCCCGGTCGGTCGGCGGCCGGGCCCGCGGCGGGAGCGGACGATCGACCGAACCTCCTCTTCTGCATCGCCGACGACTGGGGTTGGCCCCACGCCGGCGCATACGGCGACCCGGTCGTCAGGACGCCGACGTTCGACCGCCTGGCCCGCGAGGGCATCCTCTTCGAGCACGCCTACGTCACGGCCCCGTCATGCACGCCCTGCCGCAACTCGGTCCTGACCGGCCAGTGGCACTGGCGGCTCGGTCAGGGGGCCAATCTCTGGAGCACGCTTCACCCGAGGCACCCGGTCTATCCGCTGCTCCTGGAGGAGGCCGGGTACGCCGTCGGTCACTGGCGGAAGGCCTGGGGACCTGGAAACTGGCGGGCCCTCGGCCGGCGGCGCGACCCCGCCGGTCCGGGTTTCAGGGGCTTCGACGATTTTCTGGCCAAGCGCCCGGCGGGCCGGCCCTTCTGCTTCTGGCTGGGCACTTCCGATCCCCACCGGCCGTATAAGTGGCAGAGCGGGGCCCGGAGCGGCATCGACGTCGACGCGATACGCCTGCCGGCCGACCTGCCGGACGACCCCGTCGTTCGCCACGACGTGGCCGACTACTACTTCGAGGTCCAGCGATGGGACCGCGACGTCGGGGCGGCCCTGGGGCTACTCGAAGGGGCCGGCGAACTCGAGAACACCCTCGTCGTCATGACCGGCGACCACGGGATGCCGTTCCCCCGGCACAAGTGCAACCTGTACGATTCCGGCACGCGGGTGCCGCTGGCCGTGCGGTGGGGCCGCCGCGTCAAGGCCGGCCGCCGCGTCTCAGACTTCGTGTCGCTGGCCGACGTGGCCCCGACGTTCCTGGAGGCGGGAGGCGCGTCTGTTCCGGACGTGATGACCGGCCGGGGCCTGATGAACGTGCTGCTCTCGGAGGCGTCGGGACTCGTGGATGCCGCCCGCGACCACGTCCTCTCGGGCCGCGAGCGGCACACGCCGGCCCAGAGGCGGCCCAGCATGAGCGGCTACCCCCAGAGGGCCGTTCGGACACGCGACTACCTCTACGTCCGCAACTTCGAACCCGACCTCTGGCCCGCCGGGGTCCCCGAAGACTCGACCCGCGGCAGCCCATACGCGGACTGCGACGGCGGACCGACCAAGTCGTTCATCCTGGAGAACCGCGACGCACCCGAGGTCCGCCCGTATTACGATCTGGCGTTTGCCAAGCGGCCCGCCGAGGAGCTTTACGACCTCAACGCCGACCCGGACCAGCTTCGCAACGTGGCCGGAGAGGCAACGTACGCCCCTGTCAAGGCCGACCTCGCGCGACGCCTGATGGCCGAGCTGAAGGCGACGGGCGACCCGCGGGCGCTCGGCCAAGGCGACCTCTTCGCCACCTGTCCCTACTATGGCGGGGTGAAGCATCGGCCGCGCGACCGCGCGGGGGACTGACCCGAGCCGGCCGGACCGCGGCCCCTCGTTCGGGGTCTTTGCGGACCCGACCGGGGCGGGTATAATGCTCGCCCTATGATTGTCACGATCGACGGGACGGCCGGGAGCGGCAAGAGCACGGCGGCCGCGGGTCTGGCCCGCCGCCTTGGGGCCCTCCACCTCGACACCGGCACGATGTACCGGGCCGTGACGCTCAAGGCCCTCCGCGAGGGCGTCGACCTGGAGGACGGCGAGGCCCTGGAGCGCATCGCCCGGAACGCCTCCGTCGAGCTTCTGAACGAAGACGGCCGCACCCGCGTTCTCTTGGGTGGCGAGGACGTGACCGCGGCCATCCGTGAGAACCGCGTCAGCACCCGTGCCCATTACGCCGCCGGCACACCCGGGGTCCGCCAAGTGCTGGTCGAGCGGCAGCGGGCCCACGGCTCGCGGGCCGGTGACCTGGTTGCCGAAGGACGCGACCAGGGGACCGTCGTCTTCCCCGATGCGGATGTCAAGTTCTACCTGGACGCCGAGGTAGCGGAGCGGGCCCGCCGGCGGCAGGTCGAGCTCCAGGAGCGGGGCGAGTTCTGCTCCTACCGGCAGGTGCTGGCCGAGGTCCGGCAGCGCGACGAGCGGGACGCGACGCGGAAGGTCGGGCCGCTCCGGCCCGCCGCCGACGCCGTGCACGTCGATACGACCGACCTCGGGATCGACGAGATGGTCGAGGTGTTGCTGGACGAGGTCCGCCGCCGGACAGGTGGGACGACGTGACCGACGCCAAGGGTCCCTGGTACCGGTTCTGTCAGGCGGTTGCGCAGGGCCTTTTCGTGGCCCTGTTCCGCATCCGGGTGTATTATCGGGAGCGGCTGCCGGCCCAAGGCGGCGTCCTGGTCGTCTCGAACCACCAGAGCTACCTGGACCCGATCCTGGCGGCCGTGGGGATGGGCCGGGCGTTCCACCCGATGGCCCGGGAGTCGCTCTTCCGGTTCAGGCCGTTCGCGTGGCTGGTCCGCAGCCTGTACGCGTTCCCCGTGCGGCGGGGGCGGGCCGACCTGCGTGCGATTCGCGAGGCGCTCAGGCGGCTGCGGGCCGGCCGGGTGGTCCTGATGTTCCCGGAGGGGACGCGGACGCGGGACGGGTCGATCGGCCAGCTTCACGGCGGGCCGGCGACGGTGGCGGCCCGGGCGGGCGCGCCCCTCGTTCCGGCGGTCATCGACGGGTCGTTCGAGGCGTGGCCCAGGTGGCGGCTCCTGCCGCGCCCCCATCCGGTCCGGGTGGCGTTCGGCGAGCCCGTCGCGCCGGAGGCGATGGCGGGCCGCGACCCGGAGGAGGTGATGGCGGTCGTCCGCGAGACGATGGTCGGGCTTCAGACCGAGCTTCGGGCCCGCGCCCGTCGCGATAGGTTCGTCTGAGCGGAGAAGGAGAACCAACGGCGCGGCCGGTCCCCGTGCCGGCCGCGTCCCGCGACAAGTGGTCAGCCAAGTCCCGTTTCGCCGGGCCGCTTGCGGGCCGCGCCTCTGTTGGGGCCGTGAGCATGAGCCAGGACAATTGTGAACCGGACGAGGGCCCGGTGGTGGAGGTGGCCGCCGGGGCGGGGGTCTGTTTCGGCGTCCGGCGGGCGCTGGAGCTGGCCGAAGAGGCCATCGCCGAGGGACGGGCGGTCTGTTGCCTGGGGCCGCTGATCCACAATCCCCAGGAGATGGCCCGGCTCGGCGAGCAGGGCTTCCGGGTGGTCGATTCTCTCGACGCGGCCGAGCCGGGCGGGGTGCTCCTCATTCGCAGCCACGGCCTCGCCCCCGGCGAGGTGGAGGACGCCCGGACCCGCGGCCTGGAGATCATCGATGCGACCTGCCCGCTCGTCCGGCGGGTCCAGACCCTGGCCACCGACCTGGCGGCGGAGGGGTACCAGGTGCTGGTGGCGGGCGATGCGGCCCATCCGGAGGTGCGGGCCATTCAGGGCCATGCCCCCGCGGCCCGCGTGGTGAGCGACCTGGCCGAGGTCGAGCACCTGGAGGTCTCGGGAAAGGTGGCCCTGGTGGCCCAGACGACGTTTTCGCCGGCCCGGTTCCGCGAGATGGGCGCCGCCCTGGCCGGGCGGAACCTGCCGGAGGTCCGTATCATCTCGACGATCTGCCAGGCGACGGTCGACCGGCAGCAGGCGGCGGCGAACCTGGCGGACCGGGCGGACGTCATGTTCGTCATCGGCGGCCGCAACTCGGCCAATACGAACCGGCTGGCGGAGCTGTGTGCGTCGCGCGGGGTCGAGACGTTTCACGTGGAGCAGGCCGAGGAGGTGACGGCCGAGCAGGTCCGGGGGCGCCCGGTGGTCGGCGTGGCGGCCGGTGCGTCGACGCCCCAGTGGATCATCGACGCCGTCTGCCGGCGGATTAGGGCCTTGCAATCCGAGGCCCCGTAGTCTAGGATTCGAACTCTTTGCGGGCCCATGTCGGCCCGCTCTCGGCCAAGCGCCGAGCCGGCGAGTCCTCCGGCGGTCGGAGGTGAACGCCCTCGCCGGCCCACGGGACTCGGCAGGTAACTGGAAATCATGCAAAAAAGCCAAATCCACAGGCAGTACGGCCTCAGCGACCGCGAAATCGAAGGCGAAGTCGCCCGGATCCTCGGGGGCGAAGAAACCGACCAGAAACTCGAGACCCTCTACGAAGAGTCCGTCCGAAGCTTCGAGGTGGGAAGCGTCATCCCGGGGCGCATCGTCCGCATCGTCGGCGACGACGCCATCGTCGACGTCGGTTTCAAGAGCGAGGGCAGCGTCTCGCTTTCGGAGTTCGACGCCCCGGCCGAGGCCGAAGTCGGGGCCGAGGTCGACGTCCTGCTGGAGGACGTGGAGGACGAGAGCGGCCTGGTGATCCTGTCGAAGCGGAAGGCCGACCGGATCAAGGGCTGGCAGAAGGTCCTGAGCACCCACAGCGAAGGGGACGTCGTCACGGGCCGCGTCAGCCGCAAGATCAAGGGCGGCCTGCTGGTCGACATCGGCGTGCCGGTGTTCCTGCCGGCCAGCCAGGTCGACATCCGCCGCCCCCCGGACGTTTCGGCCTACATCGGCCGCGAGATCGAGTGCAAGATCCTCAAGATCGACGCCGACCGCCGCAACATCGTCGTCTCCCGCCGCAAGCTCATCGAGGAGCAGCGGGAGGAGGCCAAACGCAAGCTGCTCAAGGAGATGCGCGTCGGCCAGATCCGAAGCGGCGTCGTCAAGAACATCGCCGACTTCGGTGCGTTCGTCGACCTCGGGGGCGTCGACGGCCTGCTCCACATCACCGACATGGCCTGGGGACGGGTCGGCCATCCGAGCGAGGCGGCCTCGATCGACGAGAAACTCGAGGTCAAGGTCCTCTCGATCGACCGCGAAAAGGAGAAGGTCGCTCTCGGCCTCAAGCAGAAGACCCCGTCGCCCTGGCAGGACATCGAGGTCCGCTATCCGATCGGCTCGAAGGCCGAGGGCGAGGTCGTCAACATCACCCCGTACGGCGCGTTCGTCAAGCTGGAGGAGGGCGTCGAGGGGCTCGTCCACGTCAGCGAGATGTCGTGGACCCGCCGCGTCAACCATCCCTCCGAGCTGGTCAACGTCGGCGACCAGGTCGAGGTGGTCGTCCTGGCCATCGACAAGGCCAAGCAGGAGATCAGCCTCGGCATGAAGCAGACCGAGGTCAACCCCTGGACGCTCGTCAAGGAGAAGTACCCGCCCGGGACCGTCATCGAGGGCACCGTCCAGAACCTGGCCAACTACGGGGCGTTCGTCGAGATCGAGGAAGGAATCGACGGCCTCCTGCACGTCACCGACATGTCGTGGACCCAGAAGATCGGCCACCCTTCGGACGTTGTCAAGAAGGGCGAGACGATCAAGTGCGTCGTCCTGAGCGTCGACCAGGACAAGCGGCGGGTGGCCCTGGGCCTGAAGCAGCTCGAAGAGGACCCGTGGGAGCGGAAGATCCCCGAGAACTACGTCGCCGGCGCCATCGTCAAGGGCACCGTCACCAAGGTCACGAACTTCGGCGTCTTCGTCGAGCTGGAGCCGGGGCTGGAGGGGCTGCTCCACGTCTCGGAGCTCGCGGACCACAAGGTGGAGAACCCGGAGGAGGTCGTCAAGCCGGGCGAGGAGCTCGAGGTCAAGGTCCTGCGCGTCGACACCGACGAGCGGAAGATCGGACTCAGCCTAAAGCGAGTTCAGTGGGCGGCCGAAGAAGAGGAGGAAGTCGAGGCGACCGGAGCCGGGGCCGAGCGGGCCCCACGCCTCGGCGGCATCGACCATCCGCAGGAGGCCGAGCCGGCCGAAGCCGTCGCCGCCGGGACGGTCCTGTTCGGCCAGGCGATTCCGGGGGCCCCGTCGTCGGCTGGGCCGACGGAGACCGAGCCGGAGGAGGCCGAAACCGAAGAGGCGCCTGCCCCAGAGGAAGCAGAGCAGGAGGCAGAGGGCCGGGAGGAAACCGCCGAACCCGAGACGGCCGAGGCCGAAGCCGAAGCTTCCGAGCCTGAGGCCGCACCGGAGGCCGAAACCGAAGAGGCGCCTGCCCCAGAGGAAGCAGAGCAGGAGGCAGAG
>CAZGKW010000001.1:0-72886 GCA_964526295.1 uncultured Anaerolineales bacterium | reverse complement strand
GGCCGGGAGGAAACCGCCGAACCCGAGACGGCCGAGGCCGAAGCCGACCCGACCGAATCGGGGCCTGAACCGGAGGACGACGTCTCCGACGAGGTCGACGAATCGGTCGAGGCGGAGGGGCCCGAGGCGTCCGACGAGAAGGCGTGAGGTGCGGCCGGCCCCACGCTTCGGGCCGCATCGTTAGGGCACCGCGAATTCCTCGGAAAAGGCTTGCCCCGCCCCGAGTCACGGCTCTAGAATAGGGTGCACTTCCGGCGGCTCTGAGACGGCCACGATGGTCGACATGCCTGGACGAAGGTGGTCAGGGCCCAAGGGGTATGTGCGTCCGCTCGTCGGGGTTCGGGCGTTGCGAAACGGGGGGCGCGACCGAGGCACGAGGGGTTTCCGCATGGATTCGGGCCTGCAGCTCTATCTGCGGGAGATCAACCAGACTCGCCTCCTGACTGCCGAGGAAGAAGCGACGCTTGCTCGGCGGATCCGCAAGGGCGACCTTCAGGCCCGCGACACCATGATTCGGTCGAACCTGAGGCTGGTCGTCTCGATCGCGAAGAACTACACCCGCCGGGGCCTGAGCCTGCTGGACCTGATCGAGGAGGGCAACCTGGGTCTGCTGCGCGCGGTCGAGAAGTTCGACCCGGCCCAGGGGTGCCGCTTTTCGACCTACGCCTCCTGGTGGATCCGCCAGGCCATCAAGCGGAGCCTGATCAACGCCGTCAAGCCCGTCGAAGTGCCCGCCTACATGGTGGAGATGATCAACAAGTGGCGTCGGACGGCGTCGCGGCTGGAGTGCGACACGGGTCGGTCCTGCACGGAAGGCGAGATCGCCAAAGCAATGGGCATCTCGCGGAAGAAGGTCCGGGTGATCGCCCGTGCGGCCCGGGCGTTCAGCTCGCCCTTCCAGGCCATTTCCGAGGACTCCGAGTGGTCGCTCTCGGAGATGCTCGCCGACGAGAACGCCCGCTCTCCCGCCGACGTCCTCCTCGAGACCCGCCGCACCGAAGCCGTCATGAGGCTCCTCGGATCGATCGACGAGCGGGCCGCCACGATCCTGCGGATGCGGTTCGGCCTCGACGGGTACCAGCCGATGACCCTGAAGGAGATCGGGGCCAAGGTCGGCCTCACGCGGGAGCGGGTCCGCCAGATCGAGCGAGACACCCTCAAGCGGATCAACGAAGCCATTCACAAACAGGAAGAGACCGTCACGCTGCCCATCATGCGGGCGAACTGACCCCCTGCCCCCTGCCACCCGTCCGACCGAGGAGACACCGATGAGCGAGGTCCCCGACCTCCGCCGCCACATTCGCAGCATCCCCGACTTCCCGAAGGCGGGCATCCTGTTCCGCGACATCACGCCCCTGCTGAAGGCGCCGGAGGCCCTCAAGGAAGCGGTGCGGCGGATGGCCGGGCCCTATCGGCCGGGCCAGGTCGACGTCGTCCTCGGGGCCGAAGCCCGGGGGTTTATCTTCGCCGCCCTCGTTGCGGCAGAGCTGGACGCCGGGTTCGTCCCCGTCCGGAAGGCCGGCAAGCTCCCCGCGGAAACCAGGGGCGTGACCTACGACCTGGAGTACGGCACCGACACGGTGGAAATGCACGCCGATGCCGTGGACGAGGGCGACCGCGTCCTGCTGGTCGACGACCTGCTGGCCACGGGCGGCACGATGGCCGCCTGCTGCCAGCTCGTCGAGAAGGCGGGCGGCCGGATCGTCGGCGTCGAGTTCCTCATCGAGCTGGCGTTCCTGGGCGGCCGGGAACGCCTCAAGGGGCACACCGTCCGCTCCCAGATCGTCTACGAGGACGAGGAGCCGTGACGGCCCGCCGGTGCTTCGCGACGGGCGCGTCGCCTTCGGGGTGCTGAAGGCGGCCCCCGGCCGGACCGGAACGGGCGGCGCACGGCGCGGCCCGTCACGGAGGCGGGCTACGGCATCTCGCGGGCGTTGCGCTGCGTCTGGAGCCGCGTGTAATAGCTTTCCATGTCGGCCTTCATCGCGTTGAACAGCGCTTCCGGGATGGGGAAGTCGTACCGCTCGTCCTTGGAGTATTTCTCGAGCTCCTGGAGGGCGGCCGCGCACTTCTTCAGGTACGCCAGGGCCCGATCGGTGTAGGCCTGCCACTTGCGGCCCCCGTCGGCGAAGCGGAAGCTCCCCGGCCTGAAGACGTAGTGCTGGTTCCGGGGGTCGCTCTCGACGGCCAGGCTCATGTGATAGTTGAAGGCGGCCTTCTGCTTCTCCACGAGGTCTTTGGCCCGCCTGGCTTCCTTCTGGATCCACTCGCCGAGCCAGGCGGCTTCGAACACTCGGTGGTTCGTGTGGCCCATCTGCTTGAGGACCTCTTCGACGCTGTCGGCGATACCGGAGCAGACGCTGTACTCCAGGGCCTCGTTGCTGGTGAGGGTGACCAGCTTGCCGCTCTTGGAGATGGTCTTGCCTCGCTTGAAGCGGTCCGAGTCCTTGTGCTCCTTCTCCAGGCGCTTGGCCTCTTCCTCGGTGACGAGCTGCTGCTCGCCGTCGAGCCAGACCTGGACGACGCTGCTGCTGGCATCGACCATGGCGTCGGCGATTGCGGACGGGTGGCCCCGCTCCTGGGCCAGGCTCCGGAACCGGGCCCGGAACGCGCTGGTCATCTTCTCCTCGACCTCGGCCGACCCGATCCAGGTCACCCGGTAAGGGGTAGCGGCACCGATGGTGGTCCCGGGGGCCATGTAGATCTTGTGCGTGGCCAGGCAGATGTAGGCCCCGGCCGAGAGGGCCCGCTTCTCGTCGCCCTCGACCCAGGCCACCGTCGTGGCCCAGTCGACGGCGCCGATCAGGCGGATGATGCGATCGCCGAGGTCGATTCGCCCGCCCGGCGTGTCGATGCGGAAAATGACCACCCCGGCTCGCCGCCTCTTGGCCTCATCGAGCCCTTTCTCCAGGCCGCCCACCAGGGCGTGCGTGTCGATGGGCCCGACGATCGGCATCACGTAGGCCACGACGGACTCGCCCCCGGCCGCGGGCCCCTCCGACCCGCCTTCCGGTCGCTTGTCGTTCTCCTCGATGCGGACGATCTGCCACTGTTTCGGGTCGATGTACCGCATGACGCCGTCGTCGGTACGAAACCCGTAGAGCCGGCCCTCCCGCTCGTCCGTCAACGTGCCCTGGACCACTTCGCCCGTCGTCCGGTGCTTCAGGACCAGGGCGTCGGCCGTTCCGGCCGAGACGGCCACGAGAAAGGCGACCAGAGCGAGAGCGGCGACGTGACGGGCGGCAGCGGGCATGTCGGGCCTCCTTCCTGGCGACGGTCCTCATTCGCCTGCGTCGGACGGGCGGGCGAAGCTGTTCTGAACTGATTTGGCGCAAAAGCAAGGACAATCCAGAGACGTGGCCGGTCAGCCTCGCACCCCGCCCCTCGGGCCCCGTCCAGGGGCGGTCCGCCGGGGCGGCTTTCGTGCCGGCCTCTCACCCCTTATACGCATCTCACGACCGCTTGTTCGCCTTCTTTCGGCGCGACTGGCGCTTCGGGCCGCCCCGGGCGGGGCGCTTCTTCCCGCCGGCCTTCTTCCGGCCGACGCTCCCGTCGCCCATGGCCAGCGGAACGACGTCGTCGACGTGGTTGACGTAGCGGACGGTCAGGTCCTTGCGGATCTCCGACGGAATGTCCTCGAAGTCCTTGCGGTTCCGTTCGGGCAGGACGACCGTGTGGATGCCGGCCCGCTTGGCCGCCAGGACCTTCTCCTTGATGCCGCCGACCGGCAAAACGAGGCCGCGGAGGGTCATCTCGCCGGTCATGGCGACGTCGCTGGAGACGCTGCGGTCCGTCAGGAGCGACACCAGGGCGCTGAAGATGGTGATGCCCGCGCTCGGGCCGTCCTTCGGGATCGCCCCGGCGGGAACGTGGACGTGCAGGTCGCGTTTCCGCAGCTCGTCGGCGTCGATGTTCCACGTCTCGGCCCGGCTGCGGATGTAGGAGAGGGCGGCCTGGGCCGACTCCTTCATCACGTCGCCGAGCTGGCCCGTGAGGGAAATCTTGCCCGTGCCGGGCATGGCGGTGGCCTCGACGAAGAGGATGTCGCCGCCGTAGGGGGTCCACCCCACGCCGGTCGCCACGCCGGGCGTGCTGGTGCGGAGCTTGACCTCCGGCAGGTGCTTCTCGGGGCCGAGGAACTCCGCGGCATTCTTGGCAGTGAGCGTGACGGTGCCTTCCCGGCCCTGGCTGATGCGTCGGGCGACGCCCCGGCAGACGGTGGCGATCTCGCGCTCCAGGTTCCGCACGCCCGCCTCGTGGGTGTAGTAGCGGACGATCCGCCTCAGGCCCCCCTTGGTGAACCGGAGCTGCTTGCCCTTCAGGCCGTGCTCCTCCCGCTGCCGCGGCACCAGATACTTCTGGGCGATGGCGAGCTTCTCTTCCTCGACGTACCCGGGCAGCGCGATGACTTCCATGCGGTCCTTCAGGGCGGCCGGGACGGGATCCAGGACGTTCGCCGTCGCGATGAACAGGACCTTCGACAGGTCGAACGGCACGTCGAGATAGTGGTCGGTGAAGGTCGTGTTCTGCTCGGGATCGAGGACCTCCAGGAGGGCCGAGGTCGGGTCGCCCCGCCAGTCGTGCCCCAGCTTGTCGACCTCGTCGAGCATGAAGACGGGGTTGCGGACGCCGACCTTCCGCAGGTCCTGGATGATGCGGCCGGGCAGGGCCCCCACGTAGGTGCGGCGGTGGCCGCGGATCTCGGCCTCGTCGCGCATCCCGCCGAGGCTCATGCGGACGAACTTGCGGCCCATGGCCCGGGCGATGCTATGGCCCAGGCTGGTCTTGCCCACGCCGGGGGGCCCGACGAAGCAAAGGATCGGCCCACGCAGGTCCTGGCGGAGCTTGCGGACGGCCAGGTACTCGACGATCCGCTTTTTCGGCTGCTCCAGGCCGTAATGGTCCTCGTCCAGGATGGCCGCCGCCCGGTCCAGGTCGAGCCGGTCCTCGCTCTCCTTGGCCCAGGGCAGCTCGGCCAGGTACTCCAGGTAGGTCCGCACGACGTTGAAGTCCGGGGCCTGGACGGGCATGGCCTCCAGTCGCGACAGCTCGCGGTCGGCCTCCCGCTGGACTTGCTCGGGCAGGCCGGCGGCGCCGAGGTCGCTTCGGATCTGCTCCAGCAGGGCGCTCTTCTCGTCCGTCTCGCCCAGCTCCCGCTGGATGGCCTTGAGCTGTTCGCGGAGGTAGTACTCCCGCTGGGTCTTCTCGATCTTCTCCCGGGCGTCGCTCTGGATCTTGCTGGCGATCTCGAGGACCTCGATCTCGCGCTGCATGATGTCCGTGACGGCCCGGAGGCGCTGGGTGACGTTCGTCTCCTCCAGCAGGGCCTGCTTCTCCGCGAGCTCGACGCTCATGTTCGCCGCGATGAAGTCGGCCAGGCTGCCCGGCGACTCGATGCCCTCGACCACCGCCGACGCCTCGGGAGGGATCCGCGGCGACAGGTCGATGATCCGGCCCATGAGGTCGCGGGCCGACCGCAGCAGGGCCTCCGTCTCACGGCCCTCCTCCACCTCGTCCGGCAGGGCCGTCATCGGCGACACGAAGTAGGCGGCCGACTGGACCGGCCGGCCGATACGGACCCGGCTGAACGCCTGGACGATCACCGTCTGGTTGTCGTCGGGCAGGGGCACGAGCTTCAGCACCCGCAAGGTGCAACCCACGTCGTACAGCTCGTCGAAGCCCGGCTCTTCCACCGAGGAGTCCCTCTGGGCCACGGCCGCGAACACCCGGTCCTTCAGCATCACGTCCTTGATGAGGGCCAGGCTCCGCTCGCGGCCCACCGTCAGCGGCTGAACGATGCCGGGGAACAGGACCAGGTCCCGAAGCGGCATGACGGGCAGGGCCTCCGGCACCTGCGGTCCCTCGCCGGGCGACCCCACCACGGGGGCCTGTTCGTGTCGGATTTTCACGTCGTCGGCCAACGGTTCACTCCTCGTCCGGCCCGCCCGCCTCGCCTCGCTTCGGGATACCGATGCGCAGCAGCCCGTCGCGGTACCGGGCCGTCACGTTCTCGACGTCGGCAGACCCGGGCAACATCAGCCGCCGCAGGAACCGCCCCTCTTCGATCTCCAGGTGGTGCATCGACACCTTCTCCCGGGGGCAGGGGTCCCGCCGCCACCCCGTGATCACCAGGTGCCGGCTCTCGGTGTAGACCTCGATGTCGCTTCGGCGGACGCCGGCCAGCTCGACGATCACCTCGTAGCGGTCGGCCGTCTCGCAGATGTCGACCGCCGGGCTCCAGTCGGGGGCCCTGGCCCCCGGCGAGAACCCCGACTTGATCAGCTTTTCCATCAGCTGGTTCATGTGATGGGCCAGATGGCCCATCTCGTCGCGGCGATGGTGCGATGCGGCGGCGGGGGACATTCTCAGGCACTCCTTCAGGACATGAGCGGTTCCGGCCTTCCTTTTCATGGTAGTCCCCCCCCCTGTCCGACGCAAGGGCGGCCCTTGATGCTGGGGGGCGCGCGACAAGGGCCTCCCGCCCGGAGACCCTCGTCGCCGGCCCCGCCGTCACGTTTCCACTCAGTCGGCGTCCGCGCTCACCTCGACCCGCCGCGACCGGGCCTCTTCGTGTTTAGGCAGCGTCACCTCCAGGACGCCGTTGTGCATCCGGGCCTCGACGCGGTCGGCGTCGACCGCCGCCGGCAGCGGCAGGCTGCGGCTGAAGCTGCCGTACCGCCGCTCGACGCGGGTGTAGTTGCGGTCGCTCGTCTCGGTCTCGTCCTTCTTTTCCCCGCGGATCGTCAGCACGTCGCCCGTCACGGTGATGTCGACGTCCTTCGGGTCGATGCCGGCCAGCTCGGCGTGGACCAGCACCGCCTCCGGCGTCTCCGAGACGTCGACCGCCGGCGACCACTCGGCCAGGCCGAACGGCTCGGTCGTGTTCGCCCAGAAACGGTTCAGCAGATCGTTCATTTCCTGTCGCAGCGACGCCAGGGTGGTCGTCGGCAGCGACCGTCCTCTCCACGGTATCAGGGCCATGATTCACGCCTCCTCGCTGCGTCGAACGGTTCGGCGGTCGGCCGGGGGGTGCGCCGCCGTGTGCCCTCGAAGCGCCGGCCTCCCGGCCGGCCCGCCGGCCGATGACTCATTCGGTCTTGATCTCGATCTTCCGCGGCTTCAGGCGCTCCGACTTCGGCAGCCGGACCGTCAGCACGCCCTGCCGGACCGACGCCTCGATCTTGTCGGTGTCGTAGTCGCCCGGCAGTTGGAACGAGCGGTAGTACTCGCCCGTGGCGAACTCCTCCAGGAGGACCTCGCCGGGCTTCTCGGCCTGCGGCGGCCGGCCGCGGAGCGTCAGCACGCCCCCCTCGACCCGCACGTCCAGGCCGTCCGGGGGGACGCCCGGCATGTCGGCCACCAGGACCAGCTCGTCGTCGGTCTGGTAGATGTCGGTGGCGGGCACGAAATAGCTCTCGGGCACGCCCTGGGGTTCCTTCTCCACGTTGACGTCGATCGCCTTGCCCATGGTCATTCCTCCTTCCCGGCTTCGATCGCGCGGCCGGTCTCGGCCCGGACCTCGATCCGCTTCGGCTTGGCCGCGTCCGACTTGGGAATGCGGAGCGAGAGGACCCCGTGCTGCAAACGGGCCTCGCACCGGTCCGGCTCGACGGCGCCCGGCAGCGTGATGGCCCGGCTGAACGCCCCGGCGTCGCGTTCCCGGCGGTGGAGCGTCGCGTCCTCGCCGGGGGTGGTCTCGGGCCGGGTCCCCGCCACGGTCAACTGGTCGCCCGTGACGGTCACCTCCAGGTCCTCCATCTTCAAGCCGGGCAGCTCGCACTCGACCAGGTAGTCCGCATCGGTCTCCCGGACGTTGATCGGCGGGAAGACGTAGCCGACGCGCCATCGGCCCGGCCGGCCGAACTGCTTGCTGAAGACGCCCTCGAACAACCGGTCGATCTCCCGCTGGAACTCGCTCAGTGGTCCGAAGGCCGGCACCCATCCTCTGATTGCCATCGCTCTCCTCCTTGCCTGGTCGTGCCTTCCAGCTCGCATTCACCCTGATAGGAAGCAAAGGGCGTGCCAAAAGGGACACCGGGGCCCGGTGCGGGGGCCGCGCAAAACGGGCCAAACAGGGCGAGGGAAGGCTTTGGAGGCCACCTTGTGAGGGGGCCGCCGCGGACCCGCGCACGGGCGACGAAGGGGTGCCAAACTGGCACGCAGCGGGGCAGGGGAAGGGCGGTCGGCCCCTGCCAATCTGGCAGTCGGATTCGGTGCCACATTTTTCTGCGGACCCGGCGGGATTCGCTGGAGGACGGCCGCCGCCGCGTCCGATAACCGTAGCAACCATCCCAGCGCAAGGGCTGTCCGGCTTGTTCTACAGCGGACAGCCCGTTTTTTCGGTCCAGATCGGCTCCCCAGGGGCCAGGGACTGCACCCCGACACGGGGGGACCGCGGGGCCGAGGGGGGGGGCAACCCGGTGCCAACGATCACCTTCGGGGGCGGTGCGCGGAGAGGCGTCTCGTGAGAAATCGAGCGCAGAAAAATGAGGGACGAGCCCAGGTCCGGCCCGTCCCCCTCCCAGCGCAAGGACGATCCTTGCGGCAACCCGGCCGCCGCGGGGCGGCCGGAAGCTTGTGAAGACTTCACCTCGTCAAAGGTCCGCTCTCGTCTGCGGCGCCGGCCGGCGGTCGGCCTATGCGAACGGCCCCGCGTCGCGGCCAACGGCGCTCAGGCGTTTTGCCAACACTATCACTATCGTCATGATTGGCCATGGCGGTTTATGGGATTGTTCCGGATATCGGATGGTAGAAATCGCTAGGAATAAGTCTTTCAGTTTACCAGCGCCGTTGGCCGGCCAAGCCGCCGGCGCTTGGCTCGCCGGAGCCGCCCCGTATAATAGCGTCCGAGGCGACCGATGGCTTCTGACGCGTTCGACATCGTGGTGGTCGGCGGCGGGCACGCCGGGTGCGAGGCCGCCCTGGCTGCGGCGCGCCTCGGGGCCCGGACCGCCCTGGTGACTCTGCGGGCGGACCGGATTGCGTGGATGTCCTGCAACCCGGCCATCGGGGGCCTGGCCAAGGGCCAGATCGTCCGCGAGATCGACGCCCTCGGCGGCGAGATGGCCCGCGCCGCCGACGCGACCGCCATCCAGCACCGCCTGCTGAACCGGAGCAGGGGCCCGGCCGTTCGCAGCCCGCGGGCCCAGTGCGACCGGGCCGCCTACGCCCGCGAGATGCAGGCCCGCCTCCGCCGGCAATCGGGACTGGAGATCGTCGAAGGCGCCGTCACGGACCTCATCCTCGAGCGCGGCCGCGTCGCCGGCGTGCGATGCGGCGACGGCCGCTCGCTCCGCGCCCGGGCCGTCGTCCTGACGACGGGCACGTTTCTCCGGGGCGTCCTCCACCTCGGCGAGAAGACCTGGTCCGGCGGGCGGCTCGGCGAACCGGCCGCCGACGGCCTCTCGGCCAGCCTCGAGCGGGCGGGCCTGGCCCTGGGGCGCCTGAAGACCGGCACGCCGCCGCGCGTCGACGGCCGCACCCTCGACTACACGCTGCTGACCGAGCAGCCCAGCGACCTGGAGCCGGTCCGTTTCTCTTTCGACCCTCGGCCCGAGCGGACATTCGAGCCCATCTCCTGCTGGCTGACCGCCACGACGCCCGAGGTCCACGAGGCCATCCACGAGGGCCTCGACCGGGCGCCGCTATACTCTGGCCAGATCCGCTCCACGGGCCCCCGCTATTGCCCCAGCATCGAGGTCAAGGTCGTCCGCTTCCCCGACCGCGAGCGGCACCAGGTGTTCCTGGAGCCCGAGGGGGCCGACACGGACCTGGTCTACTGCAACGGCCTCGCGACGAGCGTCCCGGAGGACGTCCAGGACGAGATCGTGCGGGGCGTGCCGGGCATGGAGCGGGCGACGATCCGCCAGTACGGCTACGCGATCGAGTACGACTTCGTCCCGCCGACGCAGCTCCGGGCGACGCTCGAGACGAAGGCCGTCGAGGGCCTCTACCTGGCCGGGCAGATCAACGGGACCAGCGGTTACGAAGAGGCGGCCGGGCAGGGCCTCCTGGCGGGCATCAACGCGGCACGTTCCCTCGACGGCCAACCCCCCGTCGTCCTCCGCCGCGACCAGGCCTACATCGGCGTCCTGGTCGACGACCTCGTCACGAAGGGCACCGAGGAGCCGTACCGGATGTTCACCAGCCTGGCCGAGTACCGCCTCCACCTCAGGCACGACAACGCCGACCGGCGGCTCATGCCCATCGGCCGGGAGGTCGGCCTGGTGGGCGACGAGTCGTGGGCGGCGCTCCAGGAGAAGGAGAGGGAGGTCCGCGCCGCCGAGGATTTGATGCGGACGGTGCGACGCGACGGGCGGACGCTCCAGGAACTCTTGCGCCGGCCCGAGGTGACGTTCGATGGGCTCGCGGCGGAGCGCCCGGAGCTGGCGGCGCTCGGCACGAGCCCCGAGGCGGCCGAGCAGGTCGAGATCGAGGCCAAGTACGCCGGGTACCTCCAGCGGCAGCGCGAGCGGATCGAGCGGGCCGCCCGGATGGAGGACCGGCCGCTCCCGCGGGACATCGACTACGCGGCCGTGCCGCACCTTCGGACGGAGGCCCGTGAGAAGCTGGCCCGCGTGCGTCCGCACTCGCTGGGCCAGGCGGGCCGCATCCCCGGCCTCGGCCCGTCCGACGTCGCCGTCCTGATGGTCTACCTGCAAGCCCGGGCGCAAGCCGTCTGAGTTACGGCCCGCCCGTTTCGTCGGCGCGTTTCGCCGGCGGGCTTGCCCGCCGCGCGAACGTCGGGGAGTGCTGCCGCACGGCCCTTATCCCCCGGCGGGGGAGGGGCGAAAGGGACGCCGGGGAGCCGAACCGTTTGAGGGAGACGCCAACGATGACACGAATCGGGTTGAGCCTGTGGGTGACCGGGGTCTTCGCAGCGGCGTCTTCGGGAATGGTGGCCGGCGCCGAGCTGGCGCCGTGGTACGACCGGACGACCTTCACCGGCACGGCCGAGGCGGGGGACCTCCGGGTCATCGACCGGTCGGGCCTGGTGCACGGGCCGACGCTGGGCTGCGTGACGGACACGTCGGCCCGCTTCTGGGTCCGGACGAAGGACGAGGCCGAGGTCGTCGTGGTCGCGATCGGCAAGGCCCGGCCGGACCGGCCTCCGCCGGACGCCGACCGCCGCGAGGTCCTCCAGCACCCCCACGTCCGCCGGTCCGAAGCGGTCCGCACGAGCGAGGAAACCGACTTCACGGCCGTCGCCGAAGTCAAAGGGCTGCAACCTGGTACGGTGTATGAGTACCAGGTCCTTATCGACGGCGTCGACCGGCTGACCGAGCCGCGGCCCGAGTTCCGCACGTACCCCGCGGCCGGCAAGGGCGCCAGGTTCCGCGTCGCGTTCGGCGGCGGGGCCCGGTACATCCCCGCCAACGAGGGCGTATGGGACACCATCGGCTCGTTTGACCCGGCCGCCATGCTCTTCCTCGGCGACAACGTCTACATCGACGAGCCCCGCGACTACCAGGAGCAGCGGGACCATTACTACCGGCGGCAGGGCCACCCGGCGTTCCGCCGACTCGCGGCCTCGACGGCGGTCTACGCCGTCTGGGACGATCACGACTTTGGCACGAACGACTGCTCGGGCGGCCTCGACCCGTTCCGGCCCGACTGGAAGCCGAAGGTGTGGGAGGTCTTCCGCCAGAACTGGAACAACCCCTACTACGGCGGGGGCGAAAGGCAGCCGGGCTGCTGGTTCGACTTCTCCATCGCCGACGTCGACTTTTTCATGACCGACGGCCGGTACTATCGCGACTTCTCGAAAGGTACGATGCTCGGGCCCGCCCAGAAGCGGTGGCTGCTGGAGAAGCTCGCGGCGTCGAAGGCGACGTTCCGCGTTATCGCCTCGGGCACGCTCTGGACGCCCCAGGCCGACAAGGGGGGCCGCGACTCCTGGGAAGGCGTGGCCCAGGAGCGGGAGGAGATCTTCTCGCTCGTTGACCGGCGCCGCATCGACGGCGTCGTGCTCCTCTCGGCCGACCGCCACCGCTCCGAGGTGTGGAAGATCGAGCGGCCCGGCGGCTACCCCCTGTACGAGTTCGAGAGCTCGAAGCTGACGAACACGCACACGCACGGGACGCGGCGGCAGGCGGTGTTTTCCTACAACCGGGGGAACCTGTTCGGGCTGCTGGAGTTCGACACGACACTCGCCGACCCGACGCTCGAGTTCCGGATCGTCAACGCCGAGGGCGAGACGGTCTACACGCTTCGCCTGAAGCGGAGCGAGATGTCCCACCCGCCGCGGTGAGGCGGCGTGGACGAGGGGTGCCGGGAACAAGCAGCGGAGTGACCATGAATTACCGCAACCTCGGCCGGACCGGCGTCAAGGTCAGCCCGTTCTGTATCGGGGCGGGGGCTTTCGCACGCCTCGACCAGCCCGATTTCGAAGCGCTGCTCGGAAAGGCGCTCGAGGCGGGGCTCAACTTCATCGACACGGCCAACATCTACGGCGGGGCGGGACGCGACGAGCGGATGATCGGCCGGGCCCTCGAGCGACTCGGCTGCCGCGACCGCGTCGTCCTCGCCACCAAGGTCGAGGGGCCGATGGACGAGACCGACCCGAACGCCCGCGGCATCAGCCGCCGACACATCACCGAGCAGTGCCACGCCTCGCTGCGGCGCCTCCGCACCGATTACATCGACCTGTACCAGCTCCACTGCTCGCGGGGCCACGAGGTGCCCATCGACGAGCCGCTCCGGGCCATGGACGACCTCGTCCGGGCGGGGAAGGTTCGATACATCGGCACGAGCCACTACGCCGCCTGGCAGCTCATGGAATCGCTCTGGGTGTCGCGCGAGCTGGGCCTGGACCGCTTCGTCTGCGAGCAGGTGAGCTACCACCCGCTCGACCGGACCATCGAGAGGGAGCTGGTGCCGTTCGCCCTGACGTACGGGGTGGCGCTGATCCTGTGGTCGCCGCTGGCGGGCGGGTTCCTGACGGGGAAGTATCGCCGCGGGGACGAGAGGAAGCTGCCCATCTGGCGGTCGCTCCAGGCGGACGAGGCCGAGAACGCCCGCATGGTCGACCGGGCGTTCGACGTGGTGGAGGGCCTCTCTGCGGTCTCCCGCGACAAGGGGTGCACCACGGCCCAGTTCGTCCTGGCGTGGCTGCTGGCCCAGCCGGGCGTCACGTGCCCGATCGTCGGCTTTCGCTCCGAGGAGCAGCTCCGGGAGGACCTCGGGGCCCTGGAGGTGGAAGTGACCGACGAGGACCGGGCCCGCGTCGACGCCCTGGCCCGGCCGCGGCAGGTCGTCGTCCCGTACAACGACGTGGGCGGCGAACCGCCCCTGAGTTCCGACTGGGGCCCGCACCTGTATCGGTGGTAGACCCTCAAGGCGCGGCGGGCACGGAGACCCGCCGCGCAGGGTGGTTCCGGACATACCGCATCTCGACCCGGCAGTGCAATGGCAGCAGGCATGGAAAGGCCCCGATGGACCGAGCGCCCGAGAGACCCAACATCGTCCTCATCCTGGCCGACGACCTCGGTTACGGCGACGTCGGCTGCTACGGGGCGTCGCTGGTCGATACGCCGCACGTCGACGGACTCGCGGCCTCGGGGCTTCGCTTCACGGACGCCCACTCGCCGAGCTCGGTGTGCACGCCCACGCGGTACACGCTGCTGACGGGCGAGTATTGCTGGCGGACGTGGGCCGAGACGGGCTGCATCTGGTGGCACGACCCGCTGCTGGTCCGCGAGGGCCGGCCGACGCTCGCCTCGATGCTCCGCGGGCAGGGCTACACGACGGGCATCGTGGGCAAGTGGCACCTCGGGTTCGGCCGGCCCGGCTGCGAGGGGTGGGACGACCTCCGCGGCCTCGACCCGAACGGGCCGATCGCCCCCGGGCCGTGCGAGGTCGGCTTCGATTCGTTCTTCGGCGTGCCGGCCATCGGCCAGAAGCCCCACGTCTACATCCGCGACCACGAGGTGGTGGACCTCGAGCCGGAGGACCCCATGCGGATCGTCCTCGATGAGCGGCACGAGTGGATGACCGACTACCGCCACCGGCCCCGGACGCACAACCCCGAGCTGGAGACCGAGGGCGGCGCTTCGGCCGTCTACGACCACGACGAGGTCACCAAGGTCCTGACGCGAGAGGCCGTCGCGTTCCTGGAGCGGCACGCCGGCGGCGAGCGGCCGTTTTTCCTCTACTTCGCCGTCCGCAACGTCCACGCCCCGCTCATCCCGCACCCGGACTTCCGCGGGACGAGCCGGTGCGGCGTGTACGGCGACTTCGTCCACGAACTGGACTGGTCCGTGGGCGAAGTGCTCGGGGCGCTCGGCCGGCTGGGCCTGGCCGGCGAGACGCTCGTTATCTTCGCCAGCGACAACGGGGCCACCGAGCACCACCGGCCCGTCCGGTTCGTGAGCAACGAGGGCCTGCGCTCCAACGGCCCGTTCCGCGGGCAGAAGTCCGAGGTGTACGAGGGGGGCCAGCGGGTCCCTCTGATCGTCCGCTGGCCGGGCCGCGTCGCGCCGGGCGGGACGTCGGACCAGCTCATCGCCCTGACGGACATGCTGCCGACGCTGGCATCGCTGGTGGGGGCGACGCTGCCGGCCGAGGCGGCCCCGGACGGCTTCGACCTGCTGTCGGCCTTCCTGGGCGAGGCCGGGCCGCGGGACCTCCGCCCGTTCGTCGTCCACGACAGCATGATGCGAAAGATGTTCGCCGTCCGGAGCGAGGAGTGGAAGCTGATCCTCGGCCAGGGCGGCGGGGGCATCGGGGCCGGATGGGTCGGCCGGCCCGGCATCGAGGACTTCGGCCCGTCCGAGCCGCCGGGCCAGCTCTACAACCTGGCGGACGACCCGGCCGAGGGGACGAACCTGTACGAGTCGTGCCCGGACATCGTCCGCCGCCTGACGGAGACGTTCGAGGCTTGCCGGCAGGACGGCCGCAGCCGGTGAGAGGCTGCCTCATTGCCCCCCCCTCTCTCCCCTGGCGGGAGAGGGTCGCCCCGCGGGTCAGTACTCCCCGCTGCGGCCGACCTTCGGGACGTGCGAGTAGTGCTCCTCGCCGGACCCCGCGCAGCTCGGGCCGAAGTCCAGGTCCTTCCAGGACCGCTTCGTGGCCTCGTCGGCGTGCATCAGGCCCCCCTTCCGCAGGTCCTCGAACCGAAGGCCGCTGAGCATGACGCCCGGGCCGCACCAGAGGTCGATCTTCGGCGGGACCGAGTCGAACTCCTTGCGGATTTGCGGGTCCTTGAAGTAGACGGTGGTGCGGGGGCTGTCGAGGCCCTGGAAGTAGTGGTTGATGGCCCACGTTCGCCGCATGCCGTGCCACTTGACCACCATCCGGGCCTTCGAAAGGTCCGTCGAGTGGACGACCATCTTCGCGCCTTCCTTGAGGACGAGGCTGGTGCGGCGGCGGTTCCATTCCTTGTCCCGCTCCGACCCCGGCTCGACCGAGAAGTGGACCGGCGGCCAGTTCTTGTAGCCCAGGGCGAACGTGCAGTCGCGCGTCAAGGGCCGGTCGGGCAGGCCGCCGCTGATCGTCCCGTCGCAGATCATGTCGGCCGTGTCGAACTGGTTGATGATCTTGCCGAAGAACGCGCCGTCCAGCAGCGCCAGCGCCGCCTCCGGGGCGATGATGGGGGTGGCGTTGCGGCCCGGGTGGACCTCGGAGTCGACCGCCGCGATCATCGTGCCGCCCATGACGCGGAACTCGTCGGTCATCGAGAAGGCCCCGATGAACTCACAGGTCGCGCCCGGCTTGTTCATCACGACGTATTGCGAGACGTGGCTGCCGTAGCCGCCCTCGCGGTGCTCGACCGGGGCGTAGGGGTTGTCGTTGCGGAAGAAGCTGTGCTCCACGCCCACGGGCGACATGGCGCCGTGGTTCCCGATCGACCCGCCCGCCTTGACCCAGACGTTGCCGTGGATGTCGATGCCCGAGGTGTACCAGGAGGCGTTGCGGCCGATGGTGAGGTGGCGGATCGAGATGCGGGCGTGCTCCCGCCCCGGCACTTTCCAGCTCACCTGGTACCGCGGGTCGGCCGGCGGGATGAGGAAGTCCCGCGTCCCGTCCAGAAGGTCTCGCATGTCCTCGACGGGCGGGGGTTTGCCGGTGGCGGCGTCAATCCAGTTGGCCGGGTCGTAGGTGTCGTGCGTGGCGCCGCGGACGCCGGCGCTCTGGCCCGGATGGGCCCAGAGGAGCAGGGGGGCTTTCTTCCACGTCTGGCCGGTGTACTTCTCCTTGCCTGTCAGGGCAGGCCAGACGGCGTGGTCCTCGAAGGCCGGGTCCCAGGCGGTCGCCTCGGCGTAGCCGGGCGCCTCGGCCGCCTTCAGCCAGACCCCGGTGTTGGCCCGGTTGGCGTTGCGATAGCCCGGCTCGAACTCGTCGAACGGCGGGGGATAGTCTTCCCACGTGTCACCTCGGGCCGCGGGGGGCACCGCCGCCGCCAGCGCCGCCAAAACCAGACCGGTTCGCAGCATTCTCTCACCCATTCGCCGGATACGCCCTCTTCGATCGTGCTTGATAGCGTTTCCTCCCGCGACCGCCCCGGGCGTTCGGGGCACTCTATCCGGGTGAACCCGCGGGGCAAGCCGGCGGGGCGGGGAATGCCTGAAGCCGTTCCGCGGGGGCTGCCGATAGTCCCTGTGCGGTCAGCCGTACGGTCCCCTGCGCCCGTGGGCGAATCTCCCCTGCCGCCCGAGGTCCCCGCATGGTTCGCGTCAAGGAACGTCGTCGCCACGCCCGATACGCCCTCGCCTTCCCTGCCGTCGTCCGCGACAAGACCGGCCGGGTGCTGCTTCGGGGCCGAACGGCCGATATCGCCCCCGGCGGCATCCGCATCATCGGCCGCGGCGGGGCGGCCCTTCGCGACGCCCTCCGCGTCTGGGTCGAGCTGAGCGTCCCCCAGGTCCGGGCCACCGGTCCTCGGCGACGCCTCGTCAAGCTCCACGGGGAAGTCCGCCGCATCACCATCATGGGCGACTGGCGAAGCGCGGTCGTGGTCGTCTTCGACAGCAACTTCGCCGAACGGCTCCTCGACCCCGCCTTGTAGCCCTCCGGGCTCGGCTTCTCAACGCAGAGACCGTAGAGGACGCCGAGGGAAAAAAGAAACGGATCGTCCGCAGATGACGCAGATGGCCGCAGATAACAACGACCTCGATTCCTAAAACGACTTCCGTTCGCTTCTCTGCGCGGTCTGGGCGACCTCGGCGTTGAAAGTCGAACGCCGGACCGCCTAAAGCTTGCCCGCGAGGCGGAGGACGACCAGCAGCACGGCGGCCGCCGCGCCCGCCCAGGCCAGGTGCCACCCCGCCGGACGGTAGCTCCGCTGCTCGATCGCCTCCAACGCGGCGGCGAGGGATTCGGGCGTCGCATGGATGCGTCCGCCGGCCGCCGCGACGATTCGCTCGAGCCGCTCCAGGTCGACGCCGAAGGCGTCGAGCTCCGCCGCCGGCAGCCCCGGCGCGGCGAGCGTCATCCGCTCCCGGCCGCCCCCCTCACGGGCGACCACCACGGCGGCCGCCGGTCCGCGGGACCGGCCGAGCGACGCCTCGTAGGTCCCCGGCTCGACCTGCTCCAGTTCGACGCGCCTGGCCTCGACCGCACCGGTCCCGAACACGGTCGCGACAAAACCGGGCGCCTTGTCGACGATCGCCTCCGGGGCCAGCACCGCGCGGACGAGGCGCCGAGCGTCTCGTTCCACGAGGCGGGCGGACCAATCGGGCGGCACGTCCGGTCCGCGGAGCCACAGGACGATCTCCGCCAGCCGTTGCGGCAGCCCTGCCTCCTCGAGCCACGCGCCGGACGCGCCGGAGACGGGCCAGGGCAGGGCCGCAGCGGCCCCGATGCCGACCCGCCAGGATGCCAGCAGAGGCGGCGGCTTGTCGTCGTCGTCGTCGTCGGTCCCGCTCACGCCGACCCAGTGGACGGTCGCCTCGTCACGGGCCCGCGTCGGGTTCCATGCAGAAACGGGGGGCAACGGGGGCCCCGGTGCGCCCCAGATGGGCGCCGGTCGCCCCCAACTGACTCCCAACGGCCCCTTCACCAAGCCCTCGCCGCGGGCGCGTGCGAGGTCCGCGAGGAACGTCTCCGCAAGCCGCGCGAGGTCCCTCTCGACGTAAAGCCGACCGCCGGTCGCCTCGGCCAATCGCCCCAGGCGGCCCCGATCGGCATCGGCCCCCGTCGCGACGGCCGAGACGCTGACCCCCGCCTCGCGGAAGGCCCCGGCGAGGCGGGCCACCTCGAAGTCCTCGCTCCGCCCGTCGCTCAGGAGCAACACGTGCCGGGCGGTCTCCTCGTCGGCCGGCTCGGGCAGGAGCAGCCCGAGTGCCGCGCCGAGGGCCGGGCTGATCCGCGTGCCGCCCCCCGCCGTCAAGGTGAGCAGCGACCGGCGAAGCGCCGCCCACTCGGCCACCGGCCGAAGCGGCGAGACCGGCTGCGCCTCGGTGGCGAACGCGACGATGGCGACGCGGTCGTCGGGCCCCAGGGCCGGCCTCAAGGCCAGGACGGCCTGGGTGGCGAGGGTGAGCTTACGGACCCCGCCGACGGCCTCGTTCATGGAGCCGCTGGCATCGATGACGAGGACGAGCCGGACGGGCCGCCGCTCGGCCGGCGTCTCGGCCGGCAGGACCGCATCGAGCGGCGAGTCGGCATAGCCGCCCGCTCCGAAGGCGGCGTCGCCCCCCAGGACGAGCAAGCCCAGGCCGCCGTTGCTGACCCGGCGGGCGAGTCGCCTCGCCGGCTCGGCTGCCAGCGATTCGCGGGCCGGCATGTTATCGAGGACGACGACCGCCACGTCGGGCCCGTAGGAGACTCCCTCGGCCGCGGCGACGGTCTGCACTACCAGACCCGCCGGCAGCGATCGCTCGAGCCACCGGGCTGCCCGGCCGGGGCGTTCCCCGCCGTGCACGTAAGCGACCGACCGCGGCGGTCCGACCTGGACGAGCAGCGAGGCGGCGTTGTTCTCAGCTACCGCGTCCGCTTCGGCGGTGACCTCGGCCCGGTAGGCGAGCAGGCCCGACGAAGGGGCCGTCTCCTCGATGACGGCCGTCGCGCCGAGACCCGGCCTCAGGTCAAGCGACCGCTCCCATGTCAGTGCAGGCCCCTCCTCGGCGGCGGGCCGCGACACGCGAAGCACGGCGGAGGCGGTCACAGTCGAGGCGACGCGGACTTGGAGGCGAAGGCCCTGCCCGGGCCGCGCCTCCGTCAGCGGCAAGATCGAGGCGATCCGCACATCGGCCACGGAAGCGAGGTCGGGGAGCAGGGCGTGGACCGGGACGCCGCGCGACGCCAGCTCGGAGGCGGCCCGTACGGCGTCGCCTTCGGTCTCGCGGCCGTCCGTGTAGAGGAGGACGACCCCGCCGCGGCCCTGCGGCAGGGCTCGAGCGGCCCTGCGGAGCCCCTGGGCGACGTCGGTGCCGGGGTCGGCACGGCCGAACGGTTCGACCGGGACGCCGTGGACCTCGACGGCCTCCTGGAGGGTGTCGAGCGGGAGTTGTGCGCCCGCCAGCATCATGCTGGGCGAGACGTCCTCGGCGACGACGACCGCGGCGGCGCCTTCGCCGATGCGGACCGAGGGACCGGCCAGCGCCGCCAGCAGCAGGCCCGCGGCCAGGCACCCGAGGGCGGCCCGGGCGGCGGCGCCCGGTCGGCGGCCACGTCTGGGGAAGGCCGCCGCGATCAGGGCCGCCGAGACCCCGAGGGCCAAAACGAGCACCCACGGCCGGGCCAGGTGGATCGCGTCCATGCGGCGAAGTATACCCGGCGGCGGGGCGGGAGGCGAAAGGCTTTCCTTGCGGCGGGGGTCGCTGCACCGGCCGGCCGGAGCGGCCCGCCGAGTGGTCCGCCGCTCAATCGAGCCACTGGAAGTTCATGACCCGGGGGTGAAGCCCCTTGTCTTCGGTGGGGGCGTAGGCCAGGGCCGGCGACCGGTCGATCAGGGCCCAGAAGCGGCGTCCCCTGAGGACCCGGACGTCGCTGCCCGAGGAGTTGGCCAGGTCGATGAACTGGATCGTCCCGTAGACACTGAAGACGTCGCTGCGGGTGGTGGTGATGTTGGATAGCCGCGTGAAGACGATGTCGTCCTTCTCGACGTCGCCCTTGGCCTCGTTGCCGGCGTTGCCCGGGACCTGGGCCAGCTTGCCGATGGTGTCGAAGGGCCGCCGGCTGATGATGGCGGCGGGGGAGACGCTGAGGTTGACGCCGCTGAGCATGCTGCGGAGCGTGTCCTCGGTGGCGGTGTTGATGTTGATCTTGCCGGCGACGCGCAACTCGGGTCCGCTGCGTCGGCCGCTGTTGGACGTGCCGTCGTCCTGTCCGTCGATGAACCCGTCGCCGTCATTGTCCACGTTGTCGGACCAGGGCCCGCCGACACAGAGGTAGTTGGCGGCCTCGGGATAGGCCCGCCAGTCAAACTTGATGTTGCGGTCGGTCTGGTTGGATTCGGTCAGGGCGATGACCCACGGGGGGAACCAGAACCAGTTGCCGGGCAGGTTCTTCGGGGCCAGGACGCGGTTGAGCTCGCCGAGGCGGGCGAAGGCCTTGTAGCTCTGGCGTCCGGCCGTGGCGCGGATGGGCAGGGTCCCGTCGATCATGGGGTCGTAGTCGTCGGGGACCGAGTTGGCGACGCGAATGGGGACCAGGCCGGCCACGCTGGTCAGCTTTTGCGGCGGGTCGCCGAAGCCGCCCTCGCCCTGCTCGTAGGTCCATCCGTCGATGTAGATGACGGGCATCTCGTCGCCGCCCGGGCCGCGCGTCTCGGTCACGATGCCGAACTTGCGGGCCCCGCGGACGTGCGAACCGGCGCCGGCCTGCTTGGCCATGTCGGTGAGCGACTTGACCTGGCCCGGGGTGATCATGTCGATGGCCCCCGGGAAGCCGGCGATCTTGAGCCGCAGCATGACCGTCTGGAACTTCGTGGTGATAAGCTCGCCCTTCGTCCGGTCGACCTCGACGCTGTACTCGTAGACGGCCGGCCGGCCGTCGGTGAAGCGGGCGCTCTCCTTGGGCATCTTCAGGGCGCCGATGTCCAGCGGGGGATTGGCGCCGGCGGACGTCAGGTTGCTGCCCCGCACGAACACCTCGATCTTGTTCAGGCTGAGCGTGTTCTCCCAGGGGTTGTCGCCGGGCCACGGGTTGAACAGCTCGAACTTGATCGTCCAGATCTCCTTCTCGACCTCGACCTCTCCCTCCTCGCTGACGTCGGCCTCCTGGACGTAGCTGGCGCCCATCTCGCTGAAGAAGGGCTGCCGCTCGGCCCCGACGAATCCGGCGTATTCGTCCTCGAAGGTGTTGTCGCCGTCGCGATAGGCCAGGATGTTGGCGACGAGCTGCTTCAGGTCGTTGTCGTTGGTGATGACCTGGTGGTCCTTCAGGGCGCTGTAGATGGCGTCGCCGCTGTCGAGGTTAAGGTCGACCTTGCGGGCGGACCATTCGCCGCCGTCGCCCTTGCCGTCGTTGCCGGTCAGGTGGGTGAAGGAATTTTTGTCGCCGCGGACTTCCGACGTCCAACTGACGGTGGTCAGGCCGAGACGGTTCCTGGCCGACGTGATGTTGACCGAGTCCGGGGACACCTTCAGGCCGGTCCAGATCTGCTCCAGGCGGCTGGTGTAGAACGTCCCGCGGAGGCGGCGGAGCTCGAACTCTTCGGCGAGGGTAAACGGCAGGTTGCGGCGGCCGGTCGTCACGATGTGGGGCAGCTCGATGAGCGTTTCGCCCGTCTCGGGGATACCGGGCGCCCCTCCGCCGAAGCCCGTCGACTGCCACCGGCCGAACGAGCCCGTCGTCAGACCCGACCGGTCCAGGATGTTGACCGGCTCGACCTCGCAGATGAAGTAGCCGGCGCCCTGGTCGGCGGCGTCGGCATACGGCCAGCTCGGCGCGCTGCCGTAGCCGTGGGCGTTGACGTTGACCATGCTCCCGTGGTCCAGGACGGCGACGGCGACGCGGACCAGGCCGCCTTCGAACGGGCAGGACAGGTCGGGGTTCCACACGGCCAGGGGCCGTTGGGACGACTCCGCCACGGGGAAATCGAGGGTGTTCAGGTAGTGCTCGTCGCCGGCCTCCTCGAAGCCCTCGATGCCGTAGTACCTCGCCGCCAGGCTCCGCGAGAAGGCCCGGTGCTGCGGCTCCTGGTTGTCGGTGACCGGCGAGGTCAGGAACCAGTCGAAGTTCTTGTCGGCGATGTCGAACGTCTCGGTGCTGTCGGTGACGCTCAGGAGCCGACGGTACTTTTTGTTGCTGACGTCCCACTCCCACAGATCGTCGACGAGGGCGTGGCTGACGTAATCGACGGCCCCGTCGGCCATCAGGCCGAACTGGGTCTGGAGCGAGAAGCTCTGGACGGTCTGCCGGTCCACGCCGCTCATCGTCACCATGGCCACGCCGACCACGGCAAGGATGGCCAGGATGCCGAGCACGACGACCAGGACGGATCCGCGTCGGTTGGCTTGACGGGTCATAGGAGGCTGCCTCATGTCTGTCGGCCTCTGCCGGGGCCGGTTACGGGTCGCTGACCCAGAAGACCTCCTGGAGGGCGAAGCCGCGATGGCGTTCCTCGGAAACGACCTGGCCGCTGGCGTTGCGGATGACGTTCGGGGCGGACGTGTCCTCCGGGTCGTGGACCGACGCCGTCACGCGAATCGCTCGGGGCCACTCGCCGGGTGTGGTGGGCGTCCAGGACTTGTTCTGGCTCCTCCACGTGCCGCTCCCGCCCACCTCGTCCCAGTACTCGACGTAGAATTCGCCGGCGCAGGTGGCCATGACGCGGCGGAGCGTCTCGGGCTCGTCCGGCAGCCCCTCGCCTTCAAGCCAGGGAGAGATGTAGACGTACTCGTTAGCGCGTCCGCTGGCCCCCCCGGAGAAGACGTGGGCCAGGTAGGGGGCCTGGGAGGCGTCGTCGACGTCGCCGCCGGCCCCGGGCGAGCCGCCCATGATCCAGGCGCCTCGGGCGATGACGCCCCGCCGGATGTCCTCCTTCTGGCTCCGTCCCTGGACCTGGCGGAACGAGCTCGGGTTGCCCGGGACGTACGTCACGTTGGCCGTGTAGCAGACTTCGGCCGCCGTGCCGTGCGTCTCGCCCCGGCTCTCGAAGATGCCGTCCCAGGCCCCGATGCTGACGAACCGGAGGCTGTGGACGGCGTAGGAGGCGGTCGTGCCGGTCCCCTGGGTGGGATTGCTGGTCCGGGTGCAGTAGTTCGTGTCGATCTTCAGGTAGCCCTCGCGCGTCAGGCCGCGCATGTCGCGGTGGAGCGTGTCGAACAGCCCCCGAAGCTGCTGCTGGCTGTACGAGATGGCCTCGGCCTCGGCGGCGGCCTCCGTGATGATCTGGAACACCTCGATCACGCCGACCATCATCATGCTCATCAGCGCGGCCGCGGTCACCAGCTCGACCAGCGTGAAGCCCCCGCGGGCGCCGCGTCTCCCAGTGGGTCGCATCGGGTCAGGCCCCTTCAGTCTCCGAGGATCGTATGGTAGACGGCGACGGCGCCGGGGAGGTCGCGCCAACTGGTTTTGGCGGCCTCGTCGCCTTCCCTGGTCCGGCCCGGGGCCACGTAGATGTTGTCGTCGCCGGGCGAATCGTTGTTCTTGAAGTCGATCGAGTCGATCATGTAGACCTCGCAGCGGCCGCGGCTCGGATCGAGGATGTACTCGCCGGGCCGGGCCCGGCGGCGGCCGGCCTCGCCCGAGGCGTAGTTCTGGGGCGTGGGCTCGTCCCCGCGGGCCCGGTAAAGCACGATCGCGACGCGCCAGGGTCCCTTGATGCGGGTGCTCGTCCCGCCCGCATCGACCGCCCCGACCACGAGCTGGGGCGCCAGGTGACCCGAGCCCCAGGGGTTGGCCCCGCCCGAATAGGAGCGGTTCCGCTGGTAGAGGAACTCGTTCGGGGCGTACATGCCGAACTCGCCCTTCCAGCCCGACCAGCTCGCCAGGTTGTTGGTGGGCCAGGTGAAGACCGCCGCCACCCGGCGATGGGCCTCCTCCGCCAGGTCGTCCTTCTGCATCCGCATGTACGCGCCGATGCTCCGGGCCTGGAGGGCCGCCTGGGTCGAGATATCGGCCTCGCGGCTCTGGTTGACGGCCACCGGGAAGATCGTCGCGACCATCGTCATCCCGATGCCGAGGATCCCCACGGCCATCAGGACTTCGGTCAGCGTGAAGCCGCCTGCGCGGTGTCGCCGCTGGGCCATGTCGTCGAGTCCTTTCGGTCGGAGCCCTGTTCCGCTCGCCTTCCGGTGACATTATAGCGATCTCGACCGGGGTCAGCAACGCCTCGTGGGGGGGAAACGCGCTTTGTCCTGCCCCAGGGCAGCCCTGGGGCCGCTTTCAGCGAAATGGCGCGGTGCGAGCGGCGCCGACAAGCCGTCGCCCGTGGTCCCGGCCGGCCGGGCGCGCTTAAATCGTCCCGAATTCCAGGTGTCCGGCGGCACCTACGGCCCCCTGGGGACGATTCTCCGACGCCGAGCGGCCGACGCCGCCCGACGCGGGCGCCCGCTTCGTCGCTACCGACGGGCGCCTCCGCGAACGCTCCTGTCAGGACCGCCACGCCGGCTCGCACGGCGGCCGGGCCGAAGAAGGGGCACCCGATCGGCCGATATCCCTTGAGGGAGGGCGGCCCCAGCCGACACGGCCGAAAAGGGCGGAATTGGCCTTGCAACGGCCGCCTTCGGCGCCGACAATTAACCGGTTGAAGCACGTAGCGAGGTGACGCGATGACGTTTCGTCTGAGGCGGGTTGCTACGGCGCTCCTGGTCGGGGTGCTGGCAGGCCCGGCCTTGGCCCAGGTGCCGCACCAGGGGGTCCGCGGCATCGGCTCGGGGCCGAGCACGTCGTTCGAGACCAACCTTCCGAGCCGCGGGATCGCCCGGACCCTGGGCCAGGACGTGGGTTTCACGACGGGGGGCCAGTTCGGTCGGCGTTTGCCGCCCGGGGGGGCCAACCTGCTGGGCGTGACCGGGATTTACGTCAACCTGCGTCGAGCCGGATGGCAGCCGGTCCAGCTCCGGCAGCGGGCGCCGGGCGTGGCGCCGACGGCCTTGTTTGTCATGCGGGTCCGGACCATCGCCTCCCTGGACTGGGACAAGCGGGCCCGGTTTGCCACGCTCCGCGAGACGATGGTCGCCCTGGCCGAACGCGTCCGCCAATACGACGAAGAGAGCCTGGGCCAGGTGCGGACCGGCTTCCGGGAGCTGATGTTCCCCATCCCCCTTCAGGACACGGCGGCGCTCGGCTACGGCTTCTTCTCGCGGCTGGACCTGGTGGGGGCGGGGGGCGTCGACGCCGAGGCCCTCCTGGCGCCGTTCACGGCCGAGGTGCAGACGAGCCTGGGCGAGCAACGGTTCCTCGACGCCGCCGAGGCGATGCTCTTCGGCCGGCCCCTGCCGGAAGGGGCCGCCCTGGACCAGTTCTACGACCCGCAGCTCCACGCCCTGGCCAACTACCTGTTCAACAACGGCCGCTACGCTGCGGCCGCGCAGGTCTTCGGGTTGCTCGTCGAGCGTGATCCGACGAGCGGGGTCAGGCAGCGGGGCCTGGCCCTGGCGCTGCTGGCGACGGGGCGGTTCAGGCCGGCGGCCGAGGCGGCCCGCAAGGGCCTGACGCTGGCGCCCGGCTGGCCGGACGGCCTCGCGCTGACCGGCTCGAACTTCCAGGACGTGTTCCCCAGCCCCCGCGACCTGGCCGACGTCCGGGAGGAGCTCTCGGCCCAGCTCGCCGCCGGGCCGGACGACGCCGACCTGAACTTTCTGATGGCGTGGGTGGACATCTTCCACGGGAAATGGAGTGCCGCCGAAGAGCGGCTTGGCCGACTGGCGGCCGACGGCGCGGTGGCGGCGGGCCTCCTGGCGCGGCTTCGGGCCGGGGCGGTCGATGCAACCATCCGCCGGCCCACCGCCTCGGTCCTGCGGGCCTATGCCGAGGACCTGACCGGCCTGGAGGAGCCGGGGCTTCCCCCGGCGGTCCGGACTCACCTGGTCGAGGTGCTCCGGACGGGGGCGGACTCGTTCGAGGACTACATGCGGCTGGGGGACTACCGCTTTTTCATGGGCGACTACACGCGGGCGGCGGAGGCGTACCGGTCGGCCCACAAGGAGGACCCGCGGGACCCGTTCGCCCTGTTCGCCCTGGCCCACGCCTCGTTCGCCAACGGCGAGAGCCGGCTGGCCGCCCGGTACCTGCGGTCCGCCCTGGCGCTGGAGCCGGGGTGGGGCCTGTACGAGTTTCGCCTGGAGGAGTTCTACGGCGACCCGTCGGAGTTCGGGCGGCACCGGGCGAACCTGGAGCGGCAGGTCGAGCTTCGGCCGGACGCGGCGGAGCTGAAGTTCCTCCTGGCTTATATCTACTACTTTACTGGGCGCTACGCCGACGCCACGGACCTGCTGGTCGACGTGGTCCGGCAGGACCCCGAGTTCCCCCGGGCCGACCAGTTTCTCCGCCTGGCCCGGATCCAGGGCTGACCCGCCGCCGCGGGACACCGACTCTCCTCTTGCCGAAGGGCATCCGCCGATGCAGCCACCTGCGGTGACGTTCCCCATGGCCGAGGCCGTCCGGGCCGCCTACCGAGCGGGCGAGGAGGACGAGGCCATGGAGCCTCGCGTTCTCGTCGATGACGCCGGTCGGCCCGTCGGACGGGTCGCCGACGGCGACTACTGCATCTTCTACGATATCCGCGGCGAACGCGAGATCGAGCTGACCGAGGCGTTCGTCCTGCCGGGGTTCGACAAGTTTCCGGTCCGGCCCATGCGGACGCACTGGGCGACGATGATCCGGTACGCCCCCCACCTGGACGTCAAGGTGGCGTTTCCGCCGGAGGACACGGTTGCGGAGACGCTCTGCGAGACGATCAGCCGGGCGGGCCTTCGCCAGGCCAAGGTCTGCGAGTCCGAAAAGGCCATTCACGTCTCGTTCTTCCTGAATGGGAAACGCGACGAACCGTTCCCCGGCGAGGACCGCTTCGTCGTCGAGAGCCCCCGCGACGTGGCGAACCACGACGAGCGGCCCGAGATGAGTGCCGCCGAGGTGGCCGACCGGGCCATCGAAGTGGTCCGAGGCGGCGGGCACGCCTTCACCTTCGTCAACTTCGCCAACGTCGACGTTCTGGGGCACATCGAGAACAAGCCCGCCATCCTGAAGGCCGTCGAGACCGTCGACCGCGAGGCCGGGCGGCTGATCGACGCCGCCCTGGACGAGGGCGTCACGGTCCTCGTCACGGCCGACCACGGGACCGTCGAGAAGTGGTATTACCCCGAGGGGACGGTCGACACGGGCCACACGAACAGCCCCGTGCCCTTGGTCCTGGCCGACGCGTCTCTCGAGGGGGCCTCCTCGGAGGTGCTGCGCGACGACGGGGCCCTGACCGACGTCGCGCCGACGGTCCTGGCGCTGCTGGGCGTGGGGCGGCCGGACGCCATGACGGGCCGGGGCCTCGTTGCAAGCGGGGCGCTCGAGTCCCGGGCGCGGCGGGTGCTCGTCGTCCTCCTGGACGGGTGGGGCGTCGGCGACGGGTCGGAGGCCGACCTCATCGCCCAGGCCGACACCGCCGCCCTGGACCGGCTCCGCGAGCGGTTCCCCTCGACGACGCTGACGGCCTCCGGGCCGCCCGTCGGGATGCCCGAGGGGACAGTCGGCAACAGCGAGTGCGGGCACCTTCACATCGGGGCCGGCCGGGTCGTCTACAGCGACCGGCTCCGCATCGAGGCCGCCATTGACGACGGCTCGTTCCGCACGAACGAGGCCTTCCGCTGGGCCGCCGACGGGGCGAAGCGGGACGGGACGCGGCTGCACCTGGTGGGCATCATCTCGTTCTACTCCAGCCACGGGTCGGTCGAGCACCTCCTGGAGTTGCTGCGGACGGCCCACGAGGCGGGCCTGGCCGAGGTGTACGTCCACGGGATGCTCGGCCGACGCGGCGAGCGGCCCGAGAGCGGCGCCATCTACACCGAGATGGCCGAGAAGGAATGCGCCCGGCTCGGCACCGGCCGGTTCGTCACCATCATCGGCCGGTTCTGGTCGCTCGACCGCGAGGGCAACTGGGACCGTATCGAGAAGACTTACCGGGCCCTGGTCGAGGGAAAAGGCATAGCTGTCCCCGGCGGATAGCCGAATAGAATCCGGTCGCCTCCCGCGAACCGATCGGGCGATGCGCGAGCCGGGCGAAGCGCCCGCGCCTTGACAGGGGCCGATGGTCCCATATACTTCCGCGACACCCCCGGCCGGAGACTGCCGCCGCGACGAAAGGGGCCAGGACATGCCAGCGAAACCCGTGCCGGGTCCGGTCCCCCCTCACGGGGGCGTCCTGGTGGAGCGGCTGCTGCCGGCGGCCGAGGCATCCGAAGCGGCCGAGCGGGCCAAGGGCCTGCCCCGCGTCGAGCTTCAGCGCCGCGAGCGGTGCGACCTGGAGTTGCTCGCCGTCGGGGCGTTCAGCCCCCTCGCCGGCTTCATGACCAAGGACCAGTTCGACACGGTCGTGGGCCAGATGCACCTGCCCACCGGCGAGCCCTGGACGGTGCCCATCACGGTCAGCGTCTCGGCCGAGCAGGCCGACGCCATCCCCGTCGGGGGCCAGGCGGCCCTTTACGACCCGGAGTCGGACCGGAACCTGGGCATCCTGAACGTCGAGGACAAGTACCCCCACGACCGCGAGCGGGAATGCCTGGAGGTCTATAACACGGGCGAGGCGGCCCACCCCGGCTGCGCCCTCATCATGGAGCAGGGCGAGGTGTGCCTGGGCGGACCGGTCGACGTCATCGGCCTCCCGCCCCACGAGGACCTCCTGGAGTACCGCTGGACGCCTCGCCGGACACGCGAGGAGTTCGACAAGCGCGGCTGGCACACGGTGGCGGCGTTCCAGACCCGCAACCCCTGCCACCGGGCACACGAGTACCTCCAGAAGGTGGCCCTGGAGCTGTGCGACGGCCTCCTGCTGCATCCCCTGGTGGGCGAGACGGCCAATCCGGGCGACATCCCGGCCGACGTCCGCATGCGGACCTACGAGGTCATGCTGGAGAAGTATTTCCCGAAGGACCGGGTCCTGCTGACCGTGCTGCCGGCGTCGATGCGCTACGCCGGGCCGCGCGAGGCCGTTCTCCACGCCATCATGCGAAAGAACTACGGCGTGACGCACTTCATCGTGGGCCGCGACCACGCCGGCGTGGGGAGCTACTACGGCACGTACGATGCCCAGATGATCTTCGACCAGTTTGACGCCGACGCGATGGGCATCGCGCCGCTGAAGTTCGAGCATGCCTTCTTCTGCCGACGGTGCGACGGCATGGTCTCGAATAAGACCTGCCCGCACGGGACGGCGGACCGGGTGTTCCTGTCGGGGACGAAGGTGCGGGAGATGCTCTCCCGGGGCGAGGCCCCGCCGCCGGAGTTCACCCGGCCGGAGGTGGCCGAGGTCCTGCTGGAGGCGGCCCGGCGGGCCGCCGGCGGTGCGTGAGACGACCGTGCGAAGGCCGCGCCGGCCCCGGCCGGCTCGGCCGCAATCGAGTTCCGTTCGAAGGGGAGAAACGAATGGCCCAGGGATTCGTCCTCTGGTTCACCGGCCTGTCGGGGTCCGGCAAGTCGACCATCACCGAGCTCGTCGTGCCGGAGCTCAGGCGGCGGGGCGTCAAGATCGAGGTGCTCGACGGCGACGTCGTCCGGACGAACCTGTCGAAGGGCCTCGGGTTCTCGAAAGAAGACCGCGACACGAACATCCTCCGCGTGGGGTTCGTGGCGAACCTGCTCTCGCGCAACGGCCTGGCCGCCTGCTGCGCGTGCATCAGTCCCTACGCCAAGATTCGCGACACCGTCCGCCGGCAGGTGGAGGAGGACGGCGGGCGGTTCATCGAGGTCTTCATGGACACGCCCATCGACGAGTGCATCGAGCGGGACCCGAAGGGCCTCTACAAGAAGGCCCTGGCCGGCGAGATCAGGCAGTTCACCGGCATCGACGACCCCTACGAGGCCCCGGCCGAGCCGGAGGTCCGCCTGCGGACCGTCGGTCGGACGCCGGAAGAATCGGCGCAGGAAGTCCTGGACTACCTGGAGCGGGAGGGCGTGATTCCGCCCGCCTGAGCACCCGAGAGGAGGAGGAGCCTTGCGATGACCGACTATTCGGTCAGCCCCGAGGGCGAGACGTTCCCCATCCCGGAGGCCGACGAGTACGCCGCCGAGTTCGAGCGGATCCGGGCCCTGGTCGAGGACGCCCGGGCCGAGGGCAAGGAGATCGTGGTCGTCATGGGCGTCGGGTTCGTCGGCGCCGTGATGGCGGCCATCGTCGCCGACACGGTCGACCCGGAGACGGGCAACCCCGGCAAGTTCGTCATCGGGTGCCAGCGGCCTTCGACGCGGAGCTACTGGAAAATCCCCCTGCTGAACCGCGGCCAGTCGCCCGTCAAGGCCGAGGACCCCGAGGTCGACCCGATGATCGCCCGGTGCGTCCTGGAGAAGAAGACCCTCGTGGCGACCTACAACAACGACTGCCTGGGCCTGGCGGACGTCGTCGTCGTCGACGTCCAGTGCGACTACACGAAGCACGACCTCGGCAACATGCGGTCCGGCGAGACCGACATGGCCGCCCTCGAAGCGACCATGCGGATCATCGGCCAGAAGATTCGGCCCGAGTGCCTCGTTCTCATCGAGACGACCGTCGCGCCGGGGACGACCGAGTTCGTCGCCTATCCGATCCTCCGGAAGGCGTTCCAGGAGCGGGGGATCGACTCGCCGCCGGTCCTGGCGCACAGCTTCGAGCGGGTCATGCCGGGCCGCGAGTACGTCTCGAGCATCCGCGACTTCTGGCGGGTCTGCGCCGGGTGCAACGACCAGGCCCGGGAGCGTGTCGTCCGGTTCCTGACCGACGTCCTCAACACCGACGAGTTTCCCCTGACGGTCATGGACCGGCCCATCGAGTCGGAGACGACCAAGATCGTCGAGAATTCGTACCGGGCGACCATCCTGGCGTTCATGAACGAGTGGAGCCTGTTCGCCGAGCGGAACGGCGTCGACCTTGTCAAAGTCATGAAGGCCATCAAGGTCCGCCCGACGCACTCCAACATCATCTTTCCCGGCCCGGGCATCGGCGGCTACTGTCTGCCGAAGGACGGGGGCCTGGGGTACTGGGCCTACAAGCACATCCTGGGCTTCGAGGACGGCGACGACGTCTTCCGCATCACGCCCGAGGCCATCGACACGAACGACACCCGGGGCCTCCACGCCGCCGAACTGACCCGCGACGCCCTCCGCAACATGGGCCGCTACATCGCCGGGTCGGTGGTCGTCGTCGCGGGGGCGAGCTATCGCGAGGACGTCGGCGACACCCGCTACTCCGGCTCCGAGCTGGTCGTGCGGAAGCTGGCCGAGATGGGGGCCGAGGTCCGCGTCCACGACCCCTACGTCGACCACTGGTACGAGCTGGAGAAGCAGGACGTCTATCCCGCGCCGGGGCATTCGCTGGCCCGGTTCTTCCGCAACCAGGACGAGCTGGCCGATGTGACCGTCGCGAAAGACCTCCCCGCGACGCTCCATGGGGCCGAAGCGCTGGTGCTCGCCGTCCGCCACGAGCCGTACCTCGAGCTCGAACCCGAGCAGGTCCTGGAGTGGGCCGGCGGGCCGCTTGCGGTGGTCGACTGCTTCGGCATCCTCTCGGACGAGCAGATTCGCCGCTACTTCGAGCTGGGCTGCGAAGTGAAGGCACTCGGCCGGGGACACATCCAGCGGATCAAGGAGGACGTCCGCTCCCGCCGCCTGCGCCAGCAGGCCGCCGCTACCGGATGAGCAGCCGAAGTCCCTCGATGGCAGGGGACGGTCAGCCGCCGGGCTTGCCCGGCGCGTCGCCCCACCCGCCGTAGCCCGTCTCCAGGGCCCACCGGTACCACTCGATCGTCCGCTCCATGCCCTCGGCGAACCGGACCTGCGGCTCGTAGCCCAGGAGCTTCCGGGCGGCCGAGATGTCGGCCAGGGAGTGCTTCACGTCACCGGCCCGCGGCGGCTCGTAGACCGGCTCGAAGTCCGTCCCGAGCAGCCGGTTGAAGTCGCGGACCATCTGGTTGAGGTCCGTGGCCTCGCCGCACCCGATGTTGACCACCTCGCCGGCCAGGCCGCCCGCCTCGGCGGCCAGCAGGTTGGCGTGGACGGCGTTCTCGACGAAGGTGAAGTCCCGCGACTGGGTCCCGTCGCCGAAGATGGTCGGCGGCTCGCCCCGGAGCATCCGCGAGGCGAACGCGGCGATGACCCCGGCGTACTGGTTCGTGGGGTCCTGGCGGGGGCCGAAGATGTTGAAGTAGCGGAGCGAGACGGCCTCCAGGCCGAACGCCCGGGCCCACGTCGAGACGAACAGCTCACCCGCCGCCTTCGCCGCCGCGTAGGGGCTCACGGGCAGGACGGCCATCGTCTCGCGTTTCGGCAGGTCCTCGGCGGCGCCGTAGGCGCTGGAGCTGGCGGCGAAGATGAACCGCCGCACCTCCGCCTCCCGGGAGGCCATCAGCATGTTGTGGAGGCCCGCCACGTTCACGTCGAAGCTGGTCCGGGGGTCCTCCATGCTCCGCGGCACGCTCGGCACGGCCGCCTGGTGGGAGACGATCTCGACCCCCTCACAGGCGGCCCGGCACGTCGCCGGGTCGCGGATGTCGCCCTCGACGAGGTCGATGTTCCGGGCGATTTCCTCGAGGTTCTCGCGGAATCCCGTCAGATAGTTGTCGAGCACCCGGACGGTCTCGCCCCGCTCCAGGAGGGCCCGGACGAGGTTCGACCCGATGAATCCCGCTCCACCCGTGACCAGCCAGCGTTCGGCCATCGAAGTATCCTCGCTGCGGTTCGCACTCGTAAGCTCAAGTCCTTATCGGCCGCACCTGTCGGGCGGGTTGAGGCGCCGCCGTGCCCGGGGCGCGTCCGCTCAGGGTCCGTCTCATGCCCGCTCTCCCACCACGAGAGAGGCGACCGAGACGAGTCGCTCACGGTCCGCCCGCCGGCTCCTCCACCAGGCGGACCGCGTGGACCCCCACCAGGGGCAGGTCGCCCGCGCCCGAGACCGACAGCCGCAAGTCCAGCCGGCCCTTCGGCACGATGGGCCAGAACTCGATGGCCTTGGTGCCCGGCGGGGCCGCCACGATTCGCGGCTCGCCCGCCGCCGACCCGTCGGGCCCGATCGGCTGCACGCCCAGCACGATCCCGCCGCGGAGCGAGTCCGGCGGAAGGACCTCCGCCACCAGCCGGGCCCGGGCGGGCACCCGCCGCTTCGGCTCGCCCGCCGGGACCGGCAGACTGACCTTCGCCGAGGCGAGTCGCTGGCGCCGGCCGTTGCGAAGGTGCACCACCAGCGTCACGGACCCGGCCGACCGGATCGGCGTCGAGGCGTCCAGCTCCAGCCGGCAGCTCCGGACCTGCGGTTCGTGGCCCTGAAGGCCGATGCCGGCCTGAAGCGCGACGTCCTGCCCGTTGGCGTCCGTTTTCGCCAGCGGTGCCCCGCCCTCCGGCAGGCCGGTCACGGCGACGAAGCGCCCCCCGGGCCCGGTGTCCCACGCCGCCGTCAGGCGGGCCTTCGCCGCGTCCGAGAGCGTCACGTCCGGCACGGTCGCAGGCTTCAGGCCGTCCTCGGCGGGGGGTGCCTCGGTCGCGTAGACGCCCTCCCGGGCGTGACGGGCGAACTGCTCGGCGTGCCACGCCAGGTGGTCGGCGATCCGCGACCGCCAGTAGGTCCAGTTGTGCCCGCCCGTCCCGACGTGCTGCTTGAACGTCGTGCCGGTGCGGGCCAGCGCGGCGGCCAGGCCCATCATCTGGGTCCGGGCGGGGTCGGACTTGCCCGCATCAACGTACAACTCGAACGGCAGCGGGTCCTCCCGCTGGGCCACCAGCAGCGGCGTCGAGCGGGCGGCATAGAGAGGTCCCGTCCCGGCCGACCGCGGCCCGACCCAGTAGCCCAGGCCGAAGCCCCCGATGTAGCCCCGGAGGTCGATGGCCGGCGACAGCAGGCCCACGCTGCCGTAGAGGTCCCGCGCGAGGGCCTGGTACAGGGCCCCGTGGGCCCCGGCGGAGATGCCGACGATCCCCCGCTGGCCCTTCTTCCGCGACGCCGGGTAGTTCGCCTCGACGAACGATCGCAGCTCCAGGGTGAGGAAGTCGCCCCATCGCATCCAGGGCCGGGCGGGCGAGTTCATATACCACGTCGCCCCGCCCACCGACGGGCAGACGGCGACGATCTCGTGCCGACCGAGGTGCGGGTCGAGGCCCTGCTTCCACTCGTCCTCGTGGCCCAGGAGGCCGTCCAGGAAGTAGATCGCGGGGTACTCGCCGCCGGCGTCCAGGTCCGCCCGGTGGCCCACCCAGAACCGCTCGATCTTGCCCGAGGCGGCCGACCGGACGACGTAGTGCCTCCAAGTGACGCTCGGTGAGGCCGCGCCCGCGACGTCGACGTGCATCAAGGCACAGACCAGGACCGCCAGTGCGGCCACCCATCGCCTTCGCATCGTCACCTCCGCACGGCCGTGCCGTCTGCGGGCGCGCCGCTGAACTGGACGACCTCGCAGGCGGCGCGATTCACCGCGATGCCACGAACGTCGTCGCCCGGTTCCGCCACACCGCCCACAGCATGCCCAGGCCGCCGACGACGTAGATGCCCATCGCCGCCACCAGGGCCGTCGTGAACCCGGCGTGGATGCTCACCAGGACGCACAACATGCTCCCGATGACCGTGGCGAAGGCGTTGACGCCCCAGGCCCACGGCCGGACCGACTCGTCGATCCGCTCCACCAGCCGAAGGCCCGTGGGGAAGGGCATACCCAGGACGAGGCCCACCGGCAGGATCGCCGCCGCCGTCACCAGCCACCGCAGCGGCAGGCTGAGGCCCATCAGCCGCCCCAGGCCGTACCGCAGGAACAGGACCTCGCCCACCGTGACGGCCAGCACCAGGCCGATCACGACGACCAGCCCACGGCCGGGCCGACGGCGGAACACCCGGCCGACCTGGGCCCCCAGCCCCGAGAACACCAGGATCGCCGCCAGCGTGATCGCCATGCTGTAGACCGGCCCCCCGACGAACACGCTGAACTTCTGAAGCAGGGCGATCTCGATGAACATGAAGCCCAGGCCCAGCGCGGCGAAGTAAAGAAACACGCCGAACCGGCCCCGCCCCCGCGTCCGCTGCCTCCCCCGCATCAGCAGCGGCGACAGGATGAACGCCACCGCCAGCACCAGCATCTGCACCAGGCTGAGGGCAAGGATCATCAGGCCAAGCGGCACCCGCGTGATACCGTAGCCTCCCGTGCTGCCCGCCAGGCCGCCCTTGCCGCCCGTCGCGATCTCGACCAGCGACCGCCACCGGTAGAACTGGAAGAAGAACGGGTCGTCGTCGGTCGTGGGCCGGATGTTGAACGGATAGGCCGCGACGAAGGCCTCTCGCTCGGCCTCGTCTGCGCGAAGGAGTTCGTCCCATGGCCCATCTCGCTCGTGGTGCGGATCGTAAAGCACCTCGAAGCCCCGCTCCTCGGCCCACCGCGTCAGGTTCGCGATCTCGGCCGCAGTGAACGGCGACCGCGCGAGCAGCGTCTCGGCCCACGGCGAACGTCCCTTGTAGGCCGGCCCGGCCAGCACCACGACGTGCCGCCAGGGCCCCTCGACGCCCGCGTCCGCAAGGGCGGCGGCCTGGGTCGCGACGAGCCGGAGCGTCTCGCGGGGCGGATCGAACAGCCACCGCGAGAACGACAGGACCCCGTCGTCCGTCAGGTGGTCCCAGAAGTCCCGCATCGCCTCGCGGGTGTAAAGGAAGTTCTCCGAGAGTGCGTAGGCCCCGCTCGAGAGCGCCGTGAACGTGTCCACCCCGGAGAGCTGGATGACGTCGAACCGCTCGCCCGTCCGCGTCAGGTAGTGCCGACCCTCGGCGACGACGACCTCGACCCGGCCCTCCCGCCACAAGGCCGGGCACTCGTCCCGGTGGGTGACCCGCATGGCCTCGACCGTCACGGGGTTCAAGTCCACGCCCACGACCTCGTCGGTCCCGTGGTGGAGTGCGATAAGGCCGTCGATGCCGCCGCCGATGCCGATTACGAGGGCCCGCCGCACGGGCCGGACCGTATAGGCCACCCCCTGGAGATACTCGCCCAGCAGCGGCACGTCCTCGGGGGCCTCGGCCAGGTGCATGATGCCCGTCGGGGCGGCCCCGTCCTGGAAGATGCCGCGGACCACCGGCGGCGGCGCGGTGTAGCGCTGTGCGAGGGCCCCGCCGAACGACCAGTAGGAGGCCCCCGGTTTCAGCACGTCGATCTTCCCAACGACGTGCCACCGGGAGTAATCCACGCGGCCTTCCTGGCGGAACATGTCCTTGCTGGGGGGGTAGTAGAGGGGCACGAGGTCGGTCCGGGCGGCCCCGGCCGTCAGACCCGCCGCCGCCACCAGCGTCAGCGGGAACGCCCACCGCCGCCACCGCAGGCCCCCCGTGCCCAGCAGACAAGCCGCCAGGGCCGCCAGCGTCGCCGACAGGAACACGCCCGCCACGGGCCCGAGGTGGTTGATGACCGCCAGGGACGCCAACGCCCCGGCCCCCGCCCCCAGCAGGTCCGCGAAGTAGAACTGGTTCACCCGGTCACCCGCCAAGGCCACCAGCCGGCCGATGCACACCCCGGCGAAGAAGAACGGCACGCCCGTCACGGCGTAGAGCAGCAGCAGGCTGACGCCGTTGCTGTAATCGCGGAAAAGGACGATGTCGACCGGGTAGAACCGGATCTTCGAGGCCACGACGATCGCCGCGGCGGCCGTCACCGAGAAAAGCCATGCGAACGGCGCGAGACGCGCCGGCCGGACCTCCGCGTCCGCGAAACGCCGGGACGCCGTCACGTAGCTCCCCGCCGCCCCGAACCCCAGCAGGGCCAGGCTGATGATCAGGTACGCGAAGTGGTGCCACGACAGGACCGAGTAGATCCGCGTCAGGCAGACCTCCATCACCAGGACCGCCAGCGACAGCAGGAACAGGCTGACCAGCGACGATCTCGGTCGGTCCATGACGGCCCTTCCGCTGTCCGGCGCCGCGGGCGGTCAGAAAAAAACCTTCGCCAGCCGCAGGACGCCCTGGTTCCACGGCACCCGGTGCGAGACGCCCGAGGCGCCGCGGAACGCCTCCTCGTGCTCCAGGTACCACTCGTAGTTGCGGATCAGCGCCTCGCGATTCGAGTATTCGGGCTCGAACCCGAGCACCCTTTCGGCCTTCTCGATCGAGACGAACGACTCGGTCGCCGCCGTCTCGTAGACCCACTGGTAGAGGGGCGAGAGGCCCAGGCGCTCCAGCACTTTGAGGGCCAGGATGGCCGGCCCCGCCGGGACCGGGACGATCCGCTTGCCGTGCCCGGCCCGGTCGAGCACCGCCTGGAGGTCCTCCCGGAACGTGCCGAACTCCTTCGCCCCGATGTTGAACGTGTCGTTGGCCCGGTCGGCGTCCACCGTGGCCGCCAGGCAGATCGCATCGCACAGGTCCTCGACGTCGAGGAGCTGGTAGCGGTTGTCGCCCCGGCCGAGGATCGGGAAGTTCCGCCCCTCCGTCGCCCAGTCGTAGAGCAGGGCGAAGACGCCCAGCCGCTCGGGCCCGATGAACGACTTCGGCCGCAGGATCGGCACGCACAGTCCGCGCCGGCGGAACTCCCGGGCCACCTCCTCGGCCTGGACCTTCGCCTCGCCGTAGGGGCCGACGCCGTCGAGCGGATCGGCCTCGTAGATGGGGTGGTGGTCGGGAATGCCGTAGACGGCGGTCGAGGAGATATGGACGACCCGTGCGATGCCGGCCTCCCGGGCGGCCTCGAAGACGTTCCGCGTCCCGTCGACGTCGGTCGAGAAGATGTCCTCTCGCGAGTAGAGGGGCAGGGCGGCCGCGCAGTGGACCACGAGGTCGGACCCCTCGGTGGCCTCGGACACGGCCGCCGGGTCGCGGACGTCGCCCGTGACGGTCCGGACGCGGTCGCGGCAGTCGGGGTAGTCGAACTCGGCGACGTCGAGCGAGGTGACGTCGTGGCCCCGGGCCAGCAGGCAGCGGACCAGGTTGATGCCGAGGAAGCCGGCGCCGCCGGTCACGAGGTAACGCGTCATCGGGGGGCCTTCGCCTGTCACAGGGGCCCGGATGGTAAGCGAAACGGGCGGGGGCCGCAAGCCGCAACTTCGCGGCGCCTCGGGTACGTGCTTGGTTTGGAATCGCGCTTGCGGCCGGGCCGCTCGCAAACTACAAAGCACGCCCGAACACGCACGAAGCCGCCCGACCAACCTGCACGGAGCTGCCGGACCACCGCGCACGGAGCTGCCGGAGACGCCGCGTGACCTGCCGCCGGAAGAATTCCATCGTCACCGTCGCCGTCGTGCTCGGCCTCTCGGTGATCGGCCTGGCGATGGCGGGCCTGGTGTGGGAGAAGAGCTGGGACGACACGGCCATCACGCTGGCCTACTCGCGGACGCTGGCCGAGACCGGCGAGGTCCGATTCGGCCACCACGGCGAGCGGGTTGAAGGGTCCTCGACGTTCCTTTGGATGCTCGTTGCAGCGGCGTTGACGGTCGTGTGGCGGTCGCCTGACGGCCTGTTGACGGCCGCGCGACTGGCTTGTGCAGGCTTTTACGTGGCGAATTCGCTCCTCGCGTACGAGCTGGGGCGGGCGGTCGGCCTCGGGCGGCCGGGCCGGCTCCTGCTGGTCGCCCTGTACGCCCTGTCGGCGGTGGCGATCGGCAGTGTCGCCGACGGGATGGAGAACCACCTGTTCCTCGCGCTGCACCTCGCGGCGGGGGTGCTGTACCTGCGCCTGAGGGGGGTCGAGGGGGGCGATGGGGGACGCCTGGCCATGGGATTGGGGGTCGTCCTGGCCCTGATGCTCCTTACGCGCCCCGAAGGCGTCGTCACGGCCGGCCTGCTCGCCGCCGCCGCCGTCTGGGACGCCGCCCGGAAAAAGGACCCGGCATCCTTTCCCCATAGAGGCCCGAATTCGGGGTCCTACGGGGGATTAAAAAGGGACCCAGGGCCCCTTTTTGCGGCACGGGGGCGACGCCTCGGGTGCATTCTGGGGGCGGTCGGGGTTGCGGCGGTCGTGTTCGGGGCGTTTCTGGCGTGGCGATGGGCCTGCTTCGGCCAGATCATGCCGAACCCGGTCTATGCCAAGATGCACCCGCCGTACTGGCGGCCGCACGCTGTCCGCCTGGCCCTGGGGACGCTCTACGTGGGGCGGTTCCTCGGGGCGGCGCTAGTGCCGCTGGTCCCGGCTGCCATTCTGGCAGCGCTGAGGGGCCGCCGCGGGGCCGGGGCGGGGCTGTGGCATGCCACCCGCCGGACGGCGGCCGACTTCGCGTTTTTCGTCGCCGCCTTCGTCCTCTACGCGGTCTATCACTGGTGGATCGGGGGGATGATGGGCACCGACGGGCGGGTCTTGATGGCCGTCACGGTGCCCATGTGGGCCGTCCTGCTGGCGACGCTCGCCCGGGCCGGCCTCCGCTGGTCGCCGGCGACGGTCGCCCTGGTCCTGGTCCCGTTCCTCGCCCTCCAGGGCCTCGTGCTCCGCCGGTACGCGCGTCAGCCCGTGACCGTCGCGGCCGTGCGGGAGCTGGTCGGACCGGGAGCGCGCCTGGCGGCACGGCTGGAGGGTCGGCTGGGCCGCACGCCGCGCCTCGCCACCCCCGACATGGGGGCGACGGCCCTGTGGTGGGGGGACGAGCTGGAGCTGGTGGACCTCGCGCTCCTGAACTACCGCGAGGGGGCCCTCCGGGGGTGGAAGGCGGTACGCCGGCTCATGGCCTCCGACGACCGGCCCGACGTCGTCGAGATCCACACCTCCTGGGCCCGGGCCTCCGGCCTGGCGGGGGACACGGCGTTCCTGGAGAGCTATGTCAAGGTGACCGTCGACGGGCTGTTCTTCTTCGTCCGCCGGGACCTGCTGGACGAGCTGCGGGCCTCGCCGCCGGCGTGGCTCACCATCCGGCACGCCGAGGCCCTATCGCCAACCGAGCGGGCCGAGGTCCTGACGCGCATGGTCACGGACTTCCGCGGCGACGCGACGCGGGTTCCGCTGCCTTGGCAGTTCGCCCTCGACCTTGCGCCGGAGACGACAGACAGGCGAGCACCGAGCGACGCCCCGCCGTAGCGTCCGACCCCGTTTATGCGGCCCGACATAAGTCCCGCAAAGCCTCTGCGCGGCGGGTCTGGAGCACCTGCTGCGTGCAAGTGGTCCATAGCGCGGTGGTTGCAGGGAACCACCGCGCACAACGTATGTCGGACCGCGCAGGCGCCGGCGAAGCGGGTCCAGGTAAGCCTTGTCAACAATCGGCGGGGCGGGTCGGAGCCTGTCCCTTCGGCGGACCCAGGGCAAGCTCTGAGCCCTGGTGCTTCGGGACCGACGGGCGCCCGCCGCGTCTCCGGCCCTTGGCGATCGTGTGTTGATGATTCCTGGTTGACCATTGTTGTGCGCCGCCGTTCTTCGACCTCCGGCCCAGCGTCGGAAGGCGAGGAAGGGCAAGAGCCTTCATAAGACCGGCCTCCGCCCCGACGCCCGTCCGCCGGCCCATCTTGCCGAGCTGGTCGCCGAAGGAGACGAAGGCGGGTGCCGGAAAACCGTCACATGATCGTCATGTGACTTTCACCGTAAGCAATTCTGGGACTGGTTGGAACTGCGACGGGAACGCGAGCCAGGCCGGCGGCGTGGGCGGTGTCACCGGTGACAAGGAGAAACTCGCGGCGAATCCACTGCGCCAGCCAATGGGCAACGATATCTGTTCTGTACGTCGTGCTACAAATCATTTGTTGACGCAATTGGGCTTGAGTGGCATACTGGCGTCGATGGGCTCGGGGGCCAGCCTTTGAGGGTCCAGTCGTGTAGAACAGTAAACAGTTACCTAAAAGGGGGAATCATGATCGAGCAAATGTGGCGCAGTATCTTGGCACCCGACGAAATGGGAGAGCCACTCGTCGCTTCCCACGAAGTTGATGATGTCGTGGCTTTGATGATCGAATACAAGATTGACCCGCAGAAGTTCGCCGGCAACCTTGCTGCGCTGATCACCAACGGGATGCCGAGCCTGGGCGATGTGTTGGGTGGAGGGGGAAAAAAAGACACTAAGTGTCTTTTTTCTGCGCCTAACCAGGTGTGGATAAAGGGCTTAGCTTCTACCAAAAAGACACTTAGTGTCTTTTTTCAGAGGGCCAGAGACGCCAGGACGGTACGAGCCGCGAGGTCGCGCCGCCGCTGCTCGTCGCTCGGCTCCCACTTCTCGCCTTTCGGCGGGAACTTTAGACGCCGCAGGCCGGCGAGAGACACCAGCATCGTTTGCTGAGCACTGCTGATGCTCACACCGCCATTGGGCGTGTCAAAAGGGATGGGACCGTGATTGATTTCCGAAGGTCGCTTGGCGTTCCTGTCCGACCCCTCCGCCACCTGCCACTCACCCTCTTCGCCCACGTGAACGGCGGCACCGCGAACGATACCGAGGGGACCCATGCGAAGGCCTCGACGCTCAGGGGGCTCTGTCACGTCCACGCCGACGATCTCGGAAGACATCAGGCGTTCGAACTTGGCCCCCAGGCCGCCCGGCTTTTCGGGAGCACCCCAGATGCCGAAAACAAGCGCGGTAGGGCAAAGTTCATACACCGGGGTAGCGTTGGCGACGCCGGCCTGCCGCCAGTACTCCGCGTGGTCGGACTTGCTGAAGGCGGTGCCGTCGTCGAGCTCACTGTCGCGGAGGATGGCATCGGCGAGGCGATGGGGAACCGTCAGGCTGGTAATCCGCTCGTCGATGGGCTTGAGCAACTCCAGGTTCGCCTGCCCGAAATCGACCTCGATCAGGGGGATCTGGATTCGGCCGGCGTCGACCGCCTCCTGCAAAGCCTCCTCCATGCGATTCGCCTGGCTCTGCACGCTGTCGAGCAGCACGCAAGCCACCGGCTCCTCTCTGCCCGGGAGGCGGCGCTGCTCCGTGGCGTAGGTGGCCCCCACGTAGGTGGGTGGGAACACCTTGTCTCCCGGTCCTCCTGGCCGCCGGGTTCCTGCGGCTGAAACGCCGCACGGGGTGCGTTCCTGGCCGCGATTCCGCGGCACATGACCCCGCCGAAGATTCCCCCGAGATTTCCTCAGAATTGGCTGGATGCGCTTCCGAAAAGGCGGCCCCCTGTCCGGCAAGTTAACGGGCGACTGGCGCCGGAAAGGACATGGGCATGCAAGCGAACATGGGACGCGAAGTGGCCGCCCTCAAGCGGATGACCGTCAAGCAGCTCCGGGGCCGATACCTGGAGGTCTTCGGCGAGGAGTGCCGCAGCCGTCACAAGCGGTTCCTCCTGAAGCGCATCGCCTGGCGGCTCCAGGCGAACGCCGAGGGGGACCTTCCGAAACGGGCGCGGCAGCGGGCCGGCCGGCTGGCGCGGGCCGTGTCACCGCACTCCAAAACGCCGTTTCGGCTTGACTTGGCCGCGCCGGGCCATTAGGGTGCCGGGGCAGGAGGCCGGCGACGCCGAATGAGCGTCTTGTGTGTGATACCCGCCCGATACGGGTCCAAGCGATTCCCGGGGAAAGCTCTCGCCTCCGACACCGGCCGACCCCTCATCCAGCACGTCCACGAGACCGCTGCGGCCGCCGACCGGCTCGACCGCATCGTCGTCGCGACCGATGACGAGCGGATCGTCCGGGCCGTCGAGGCCTTCGGCGGCACGGCACGCATGACGCGGCCCGATCACCCCTGCGGCACGAACCGGGCCGCCGAGGTGGCCGAGGACTACCCCGACGCTCGGGTCGTCATCAACCTCCAGTGCGACGAGCCGGAGATGGACCCGGCGTGGCTGGACCGGCTGGTCGAGGCCCTGGAGGAGGGGCCGGAGGTGGGCCTGGCGACGCTGGCCGGGCCACTCGATGCGGCCGGGGCCGCGGACCCGAACCACGTGAAGGTGGTCGTGGCGTCGGGGGGCGAGGCGCTGTATTTCTCGCGGTCGGTGATCCCGTTCGCCCGCGACGGGGAGGCGGCCCGGCGGGCGCCCTTGCGGCTGCACGTGGGGATCTATGCCTTCACGGCCGATGCGCTGCGGGCGTATGCGGCCCTGCCGCCGTCGCCGCTGGAGGAGACGGAGAAGCTGGAGCAGCTCCGGTGGCTGGAGGCGGGGGGGCGGGTCCGCGTCCTGGAGATGGACACCTCGCCCCGGGGCATCAACACGGCGGCGGATTACGCGGCGTTCGTCGAGCGGTATCGGGCCAGGTTCCTCTCCCGTCCTGGGGCCTCGCCCGATCGGGGGAGGGGGGATAGGGGGTAGGGTCGGCGGGTGCGGAGGCCCGCCGCGCAAAGGTTGGAGGACCCACCCTCGCCCTGGCCGGGAGGGGAGAGCGGATAGAGGAATCGCGGGGGCAAGAACGTATGCCGATAAAAGAAATCTTTACCAGCATCGCCAGCCAGACCGACGAGACCGAGTTCTACACGCCCGCGCCCGAGGGCTATCGGCGGGGCCAGACGAAGTACGTCGTCGTCTTCGGGACGGTGATGAGCGGCTTGGGGAAGGGCATCTTCGCCTCCAGCCTGGCCAAGCTTCTTCAGGACAAGGGCCTCCGCGTCGCGCCCATCAAGCTGGAAGGCTATCTGAACGTGGACAGTGGTACGTTGAATCCGTACCGGCACGGCGAGGTGTTCGTGCTGGACGACGGCATGGAATGCGACATGGACCTGGGGACGTACGAGCGGATGCTCGGCCAGGACCTGACGCGGGACAACTTCGCCACGAACGGCCAGATTTTCCGGGCCGTGCTCGACCGGGAGCGGCGGGGCGAGTACCTCGGGCGCGACGTCCAGATCATCCCCCACGTGACGGGCGAGGTGAAGGCGCGGCTTCGGCGGCTGGCCGTCGAGACGTCGGCCGACGTCGTGTTCGTCGAGATCGGCGGGACGGCCGGAGACTTCGAGAATGCCTACTATATCGAAGCGATGCGGGAGCTGGCCTACGAGGAGGGCGAGGGGAACGTCCTGTTCGTCGCCTTGACGTTCGTCCTGGAGCCGCAGATTCTGGGGGAGCAGAAGTCGAAGGCGGCCCAGCTTGGCATCAAGCGGCTGCTGGAGATGGGCATCCAGCCGCACCTGATCGCCTGCCGGGCGGCCAACCCGGTGACGGACAAGGTCCGCGAGAAGATCGCCGTGTTCACGAGCGTGCCGTTGTCGCGGGTCATCTCGATGCATGACGAGCCGTCGATTTATTTGATTCCGAGCCGCCTCCAGCGGGAGCACGTCGATCGCCACGTCGTCCACCTGCTGGACCTCGTCGACCGGGTCGACCCCCGGGCCGAGAGCGACGCGGCCGAGGCGTGGGACGGGTTCACCCGTCGGGTCCGCCATCCCCGGCACGAGGTGACGATTGCCATCACGGGCAAGTACGTCGCGGTCCGCGACAGCTACGCCAGCCTGATCAAGGCCCTGGAGCATGCGGCGGCGTCGCTCGACGCCCATGCCCGCATCCGGTGGGTCGATACGACCGGCCTCGATTCTTCGGGCGCCGCCGGGGCCCTTTCGGGCGTCGACGGCATGATCGTGCCGGGCGGGTTCGGGACGCGCGGCACGGAGGGGAAGATCGCGTGCATCCGGTACGCGCGGGAGCACTTCCTGCCGTACCTGGGCCTGTGCTACGGGATGCAGATGGCGGTGGTGGAGTTTGCGCGGCACGTGTGCGGCCTGGACGGGGCGAACTCGAGCGAGATCGACGGCGACACGCCGCACGCGGTGGTCGACCTTCTGCCGGAGCAGAAGGAGGTGGAGGACCTCGGGGCGACGATGCGCCTCGGCGGCAAGGACGTCGAGATCGCGCCGGGGACGCAGGCGGCCCGGATGTTCGGCGGTGCGCGGCGGGTCCGGCTCCGGTTCCGGCACCGGTACGAGGTGAACCCGGCGTACGTCGAGCGGCTCGAGGAGCGGGGGCTCGTCTTCTCGGGCAAGGCCACACAGGCCTCGCAGGGCGGGTCGCCGATCATGCAGGTCCTGGAGCTGCCGGACCACCCGTACTTCGTGGCGACGCAGTCGCACCCGGAGTTTACGAGCCGGCCGCTGCGGCCCTCGCCGTTCTATCGGGGGCTGGTGGCGGCGGCCCTGGGGCGAAGCGCCGTCGGGCCGGTCGATGCGGAGAGCGCGACGGCCTAGGGCAGGGGGGGCCGCGGCGCGGGCTGCGGTATGCTGGCCCCGGCCGTGGCGGATGGTGGAGTCCGTGGCCACAGCCGGGCGAGAGGGTTCTTGCCCAGGCTCTGGCACTCGGGGCGGGCCGGCCGGTATCCTCAAGATGCATGGCCGCGGGCGGCGCCCGATGGGCCGCCTGGAGGAGGAGAGACACCATGGCCGACGAGCCGTCGAAACCGCCGGAGGCGAACCAGGACGAACCGGGCCCGAATGGCGGGGACGGAAAGGCGTCCAAGATTCACGTGGACGCCGACTGGAAACGCGAGGCCCAGCAGGAGAAGGAGCGGCTGGTCCGGGAGGCGGACCAGGCCGCCGCCGCGGCCGCCGAGGCCGGCGAGGGCGTCGAGGTCCCCGAGGCGAGCTTCGAGGTGCTCGTCCAGCAGCTTGCCGCCCAGGCCGCCCTGTTCCTTTCGGACCAGCAGGACCCTCAGACGGGGGAGGGCCTCCAGCGGCTCGACCTGGCGAAACACACCATCGACCTGCTGGGCGTCCTGGAGGAGAAGACGCGGGGCAACCTGGACGACCAGGAGCAGCGGCTCCTCGACACGATGCTCTACGAGCTTCGGATGGCGTACGTGTCGACGGCGTCCTGAGCCGACGACGAGGAGGTGCACCATGCGACGGTGGACGGGCCTGGGGCTGGGCGTGGCGCTGCTGGCGGCCGTGTCCTCGGCGACGGGGTGTCAGACCGTCGAGGCGACAGGCGAGCGGCACTTTCTGGTCTTTTCGAAGGAGGACGACGTCCAGGTGGGCCAGCGGGCCGCCCCGGAGTTCGAGGCCGAGTTCGGCGGGCCGCTCGACCACGCCGGTCTCCAGGCCTACGTCCGCGGCGTCGGGGAGAAGGTGGCGGCGACGGCCGAGCGGATGGAGGAGCGGCGGGCCGGCGAGGAGCTGCCCTACGAGATGAGCTACGCCGTCCTCGACAGCGACGTCATCAACGCGTTCGCCCTGCCGGGCGGGCCGGTCTACATCACGCGGGGCCTGCTGAAGGAGATGAAGACCGAGGCCCAGCTCGCCGCCGTCCTGGGTCACGAGACGGGCCACGTCTACGCCCGGCACGGGACGGTGCAGCTCAGCCGGCAGCTCGGGATGCAGCTCCTGATCGCAGTGGCCCTGGCTGCCGCGGGCGGTGGCGAGGGGGCCGGCGCCGCGGCCGACCTGGCCCAGGTCGTCGGCGGCCTGGTCAACCTCAAGTACAGCCGTGAGCAGGAGAACCAGGCCGACGACCTGGGCCTGGATTACCTGGTCAACGCGGGCTACGATGCCGACGGCATGGTCGAGCTTCTGACGATCTTCTCGGAGATGGGCGGGGCCCGCCCGCCGGAGTTCCTCAGCACCCACCCGAACCCGGAGAACCGCGTCGGGACGGTCCGGGCGGCCATCCGGGCCCGAGGCTACGGCGACGAGGGCGGCGAGGTCGGCCCCGACGACTACCAGCGGCAGGTGCTCGACGTCCTGCCGACGCTGCCGCCGCCTCCCGAGCCCGAGCAGCCGGCCCAGAACGAGGAGGGGGAATGAGCGGATTCGCGCGGGGGGGCTGGGCCGCCGGGCTGATATCGCTGGCGGTGGCCGCAGGGGGGTGCGGGGGCCCGGGGGCCGCCGTCCGCCGACAGACCGACGTGACGCTTGGCCGCCTCCGGGCGGCACGGCGGGTGGAGGAAGACCGTGCCACCGTTTTGCGCGGCGGGTCTCAGGGCCTGCCGCGTCTGCCGGCCGACAAGGCGGACCCGCCACCCGCATCGCGGCCGGCGATTCCGAGCGGCATCTGGCTCGCCCCCGCCGAGACGTCGGATGCGCCCGCAGGAGATGCTCCGGACGATGCGCGTTGGGAGGCGCCCGCCGGGCAAGATGTGGCAGCGCCGTCGTCCCTCGAGGGCAGGCCCGTCCTCGACATCCTGAAGCGGGACCTCCGCCAGGCCCCCGAAAGCCTCTGGAGCGGCACGAAGCAATCCTTCGGCAACTGCGAGAACCTCGTGTTCCTCGGCGTCGTTTTCGGCGGCGACCGCGTCGTCCGCCACAACCTCGACAGCGAGGTTCGCCGCGAGCTGCACAACAACGACACCAGTCTCGCCGAGACGGGCGACTTCGGCACGGTCGTCGGCAACCCCGCCCTCCACTTCGGCATCGCCGGGGCGTGGTACCTCGCCTCCGTCCATTACCGCGACGACCGCCACCACCGGATGAGCACGACGATGATCGAGGCCCTGGCCGTCAACGGGCTCTCGACGATGCTTCTGAAGGTTTCTATGGATGACGAGACGCCCAACGACGAGGAATTCGGTTGGCCGTCCGGCCATACGTCGTCGAGCGTCTGCTTCGCCTCGGTGATGCACGCCTATTACGGGTGGAAGGTGGGCCTGCCGCTCTATGCCCTGGCGGGCTACGTCGCGGCCAGCCGCCTCGAGGACCGCGAGCACGACCTTTCGGACGTCATCTTCGGGGCCGCCCTCGGATACGTCACGGGTCACAGCATCGCGACGGGAAAGATGCCTCGCCTCGGCCGGTTCGACGTCCTGCCGTACGCGGGCCACGACGCCGGCGGCGTCATGCTGGTCACGCGATGGTGACGGCCCGCCGGGCCTCGGTCGCCAAAAACATGCCCATGAGCCGACGCGTGACCATCCTGCTGGCCGCGTGCCTGGCGGCCGCCGGGGCCGGCTGCGAAGGGCCCGCCACCGAGGCCGACGGGCCCCGCCTCCTGGCCGTCGGCAACCCCAACAACCTCTTCGTGGTCGACGTCGCCGACGGCCGGTTCCGGCCCTGGCAGGGCGATGCGGCGGGGGCGTGGCACCCCTGCGAGCCGGTCGAGGGCACCCCGCAGGCCGTCGCCGCCTACCGCGAGCGGCTCGCCGTCTTCTTCCCGTCGGGCCGGTGCGGCCTGTTCGGCTTGGGCCGCCCCGACGTCCAGGAGCCGCCCGTCCCGGGCTGGCGGACTCTGGCCCTGGCGGAGGACGGCCTGGCCCTCGACGCCCTGGGCCGGGACCCCGACGGCAACCCCCTGTACGCCCGGTGGGACGGCTCGGGGTGGACCCGCCGGCGGATCGACGCCGCCCTCCCATCCGAGCTGGCCGAGCCGACCGCCGTCCGGCACCTGGGGCGGCTGTACCTCTTGTGGCGGGAACCGGCCGCCGGCGGCTTCCTCGGCGAGGAGGGCTTTCGCGTCCGCTTCGCCTGGCTCGACGAGGAGGGCTGGCGCCTGGCGGCCCCGTCGCGGATCCGCCTCCAGGAGGGGCCCAGCGTGGCGGCCGCCGCCGAGACCATGGTGTGCCTGTACCGCAAGCCCGGTGCCGGCGACGCCCCCGGCCGGTGGGCGGTCGCGACTTACGAGACGACCGACGAGGATTTCCACGAGACGGCCGAGGTGAATGCCGACGCCGAGCTTCCGGAGGGGCGGCTGGCGCTGGCCCGGTGGGGCGACCGGTTCGTCCTCGCCGCCCGGATCGACGGAGGGCCCGCCGTAGCGGAGCTTGACCCCGAAACCGGAGAGGTCGAGGCGTTCGAACCGGTCCAGGCCGAGAAAGCCCCGCCCTCAGACAGGACCGAAGGGGCCATCGAGGTCATCGTCTTCGGCGTCGTGCTGGCAGGACTCCTGGTGCTGGTGGCCAGGGGGCGGCAGGTCGCCCGGCAGGCGAAGGCCGGGCAGGCCTACCCGGAAGGTGTCGTGCCGGCGTCGCTGTGGCGCCGCGGCGGGGCGGCCGTCGTCGACCACCTCCTCTCGAGCATGGCCGTGGCGCTGGTCCTTCTGGCGGCGTGGCCCGGCCTTCGCGACCGCGTGCTCCAGGGCCCCGAGCCGGCATGGCAGGAGTTGCTGCCGATCGAGCTGATCGGTTTCGCCGGGGTCGTCCTGTACTTCGCGGTGGCCGAGGTGGGGTGGGGCCGGACGCTCGGGAAGGCCCTGTTCGGCCTGGAGGTCCGTGCCGTCTCCGGCGAGAAGGCGACGACCGGCCGGCTGGTCGCGCGGAACGTTCTCCGCCTGTTCGACTGGCTCCCGACGTTCTACTTCGTGGGGACCATCTCGATCCTGGTCGGCCCCCGCCCGCAGCGCCTGGGCGACCGCGCCGCCGGGACGCTCGTCGTCCTCCGCACACCGCCCGGCGGTTAGGGAACAATTCCCTGTCCCCCCTCTCCCTTGAGGGCCTTGCCCCGCCGGGGGAGAGGAACGCGGTGAGGGTGGAGAAGCCCCCAGGCGGCCTGGCATCCCGCACTCCCCGGCCGTCCACCCCCACGCGCCCTTCCGACCGAGTCCCGACCGAGTCGGGACGAGCGCAGTCCCGGCGCGCCGGGACCGCCGTTCGAGGCCATCCCACAGACGGCAGGCGGCGAAGTATCCGAAGGGAGCGGACGACCCCGGCGTTTACCGGTCCCGGTCCTCGCGGATGAGTGCCGCACTCGAGGAGAACTTGCGGCCGGCGAACCGCTCCTTCCAGCGGTCGAGCATGGCGGTCACCTCTTCGGGCTCGGCGCCGGCGGCCTGCTCCGGCAGGCGCCTGGCTTCGCTTTGGAGCGACCGGCCGTGGCGCTTGGCGCGGGCCTTGAGCCGCTTAAGAGTTTCCGCGTCCAGGCCGCGAATAAGGGCGTCACGTGTCGCCTCCCGCAAGCGCCCCTTCGACCGATAGCAGAACGCTATCGACAAGCGGCTGCCGCGGTAAGCGAAACCCCCGCGCGCAAACGGTCACGTAAGGCCCTCATTCGATCCCATCCGCGGGTGCCTGGGTCCCGGTCAGCGTGACACGGCCGCAACCTTCGCCACGGCCTCGCGGTGCATCGGTACGAGGCCCGACCGGCCGCCGGAATCGGGCCGCAAAAATCGTCCGCGAAAGGCCCAGCATCTAGGGCCCTTAGCGCCGCGGGGATACGAAATCTTGAGGGGCGAAAAAACCCCTGGAAAAACCGCGGGATTTGTGTTGACAGGTGGGAGAAAGATTCGATAGAAGGGGAGACAGGTGGGATGTAAAGCACGTCGTGTAGGAAATTGTGGGGACCTGCCGCATGGCCAACCACGCGCCATTCACCGGCGAGTATTTCCACGCGATCGACTCCAAGTCGCGGCTCACCATCCCATCCAAGCTTCGTGATGTCATCTACCCCAGGGAGCAGACCTGTGCCTTCTACGCCGTGGCCGAGTACGACGGGGCCCTCTGCCTCTACACCCCGGAGGTCTACCGCCGCCGGTCGCCACGGTTCGACCCCGACGAGCTGGCCGACGAGGACGTCCGCAGCTTCCAGCGGCTGTACTATTCCCTGACCGAGTACGTCGAGGTCGACCGGCTGGGCCGGGTGCTTCTGCCCGAGCGGCTGCTCCGCCGGTGCAACATCACGAAGAACGTCGCCATCGTCGGGGCCTACGACCACATCCAGGTCTGGGACGCCGACCGGTGGCAGGGCTGGCTGGACGAGACGTACCCGTCGCGAGACGAGCTGGCCGTGCGGGTGACCGAGCGCCGAAAGGCGGCGCCGGCGGTCGCCTCCGCCGAGGCGGAGGCCCAGGCCGAGGCCCCGCCGGCCCCTTGACATGGAGCCCCCTTGGGGGTCGTCCGGGTGGGCGCACGCCCACCCGGGCGGCCCGAACCCAAGACACGTCCCGACGGCCGAGCAGTGGGGCGGCCCAGGGACGATTGAGGAGTCATACCGGCACACGGGACGCACCGGCCTGCCGCCCACCGCGGCGGGCCGACCGGCGGCGAGGACGAGGTCCCGCGAACCCAGGTCGCACGAGGAGAAGGAGATGGCCGTGGAGCGAGACACCAAGGGCACGGGTCTGGGGCTGGTTCGCAAGGCGATTGCCGGCCCCCACGCCGAAGCGTACCTGTCGGCCGACGACCTGAACCGGGAGCTGCACCGCCTGGAGGACCGCCTGGCCGGCGTGAACGCCCGGGGGGGACCGTACCGCGACGTCAAGCTCTCCAGCGACGTCCGGGGGCTGCTGGTCCGCCTGGAGGCCGGCGCGACGCTCTCCTCGGCCGTCCATTAGCCCCGAAGTGGGGGGGATCGTGAACCCCGTCCCCGGCCACGTGCCGGTGATGCTCGACGAGGTCCTCGACTGCCTGGCACCCCGACCCGGCCGGGTGGTCCTGGACGGGACGGGCGGCGAAGGGGGCCACGCGGCAGCCTTGCTGGACCGGATTCGGCCCGGTGGGCGACTCTTCGTGCTGGATCGGGACCCCGAAGCCCTGGCTCGCCTGAAGGCCCGATTCGGGCGGCCGGGGGACGTCGAATACTGCCACGCCAATTTCCGCGACTTCGACCACGCACTGGCCGACCGGGGCGAGACCCGCCTCGACGGGGCCCTGCTGGACCTTGGCCTGTCGAGCCGGCAGCTTGCCTCCGACCGCGGCTTCAGCTTCGAACGCCCGGCGCCGCTCGACATGCGGTTCGATCCGCGACAGGAGCTGACGGCCCACGAAATCGTCAACCGATGGGACCGCGAGCGGCTGGCGGACCTGTTCAGCGAGTTGGGCGACCAGCCGTTCGCCCGGCGGATCGCCCGGGCCATCGTCGAGGACCGGCCGATCGACCGGACCGACCGGCTGGTCGAGATCGTCGCCCGGGCCCAGCCCGGCTGGTACCGGCGGAAGAAGCGGATCCATCCGGCGACCCGCGTGCTGATGGCCCTCCGGATGGCCGTCAACGACGAGCTCGGGAGCCTCGACGAGTTTTGCCGCAAGATCTTTGACAGGCTGACGGTCGGCGGACGCGTGGTGGTCCTTTCGTTTCACAGCGGCGAGGACCGGATCGTCAAGGACCGGTTCCGTGAGGCCGCCCGGGCGGGCACCGCGAGGACCCTGACGCGGAAGCCCGTCACGGCCACGGACGAGGAGGTCCGGGAGAACCCGCGGGCCCGAAGCGCCAAGCTCCGGGCCGCCGAGAAGGTCCGGCCGGAAGCGCCGTTGCCCTCGGCGTGACACAGGCCGCCCCCAGGTGGGGACCCGGGGGCGGGGCCGGCGTGACAAGTGGTGGGGACGTGTGGACCCATAGGGTGGGGGACGTACCGTGGGGCGCGATACCAAGGTCGGACTGTTCGTGGGGCTCTCGTTCATCGTCCTGTTCGGCGTCATCCTGAGCGTCCGGGCAGGCACCCAGGCGGAGGGGCATGCCGACCTCCCGCTCGGGACCACGCAAGGCATCCGCCTGATCGGGCCCGGCCCGGTCCGGCGGGTCGACCCGACGCTGGAGCGGCAGGTCCTGGAGCTCCCGCTCGGCGGGCCCGCGAGGTCGGCGTCGGCAGCGGCGGAGCAGGGGGGGCCCGCCGCGGAGGCCCGGCGGGCCGCCGCTGACCGCGAAGCCGACGACTTCACCGACCCGTCAGGCCGGGAGGGGGTGGCCGTGGCGCGTCGGCGCCGCCGGCCGGAGCTGGACCCGTCCTGGGGGCCGTCCGCTCCACCGCCCGCACCGGCCCCGGCGGCTCCCGCACCGGTGCCCGAGGTCGAGCCGGAGGTCGTCGAGCCCGTCCGGGCGGTCGCGCGGGCCCCGGTCCGAGGCCGGCGGTACACGATTCGCGAGAAGGACTCCCTGACGGTCCTGTCGCGGCGGTTCTACGGCTCGGCCCAGCACTGGCGGCGGATCTTCGATGCCAACCGCGGCGTCATCCGCGACCCGGACCTGCTGGTGGTGGGCAAGGAGATCGTCATCCCCGAGCCGCCCGGGGGGGCGCCCGCGACCGATCCGGGCCGCCGGCCCTCCTCACCGGTCCCGGCGCCCGTCCCGGCGCCGCCGAGTGAGCCCGAGCCGCGCGACCCGCCCGTCATCAGCGTCACGGCCGACCAGCTCGCCCAGGTCCTGGGGAACCACTCCGACCTGGTGGAGGCGCCGGCGCCGAACCCCTCGACCTACGTCGTGCAGCCCGGCGACAGCTTCCATCGCATCGCCGAGAAGGTCTACGGAGACGAGAGCCTGGGGCGTCTGCTCCATCTGAGGAACGAGCACCTCGTGCCCGACCCGCTCCTCTTGCAGGCGGGGCAGCGGATCCTGCTGCTCGACGGCACGGCCTCGGCCGACCAGATGGGGGTGATCCGGTGAGACTCTGGGTGCGGCTCGGTGTGACGGCAGCCCTGATGGCCGGCCTGGCCATCGCCGTCGTCCACCTTCGCACCGAGACCTCCCGGGCGGGGAACCGTCTGCACGCCCTGTACGGCCGGAAGCGGCGGCTGGAGAAGGCCTGCTGGAGGCTCCACGTGGCCATCGCCGACCTGAAGAACGTCGACCGGCTGCGGGAGGGCGCGGCGGCGTTCCGCGAGGCGGGCGAGGGCGTCGAGGTCCTCATGGACCCCTTGCCGGAGCTGGCCGAGCCGGTCCCCCGGCCGCCTGAGCCGGGACCGCTCGTCCCGCTCGACCCGTGGGGTGCGGAGCCGGGCTCGGAGCCGGCGGCCGACCCGCCGTCCCCTCCGCCGGTGCCGCCGGTGCCGCTCGGGACGCCGGCCCAGGGGCCGATGCAGTTAGTGGAGCGTTCGGCGCCGCCCCAGGCGCCGCCCTGAGGGGCCCCCTGAGACCGGCCCAGGCGGACGGAATCGACGACAGCCCGAGGATGCGGACGTGACACCCGCCAGACGCCAAACCGTGACCGCCTGGACCCTCAGCCTGGGACTCGGAGCCATGCTGGCCGCCCTGGCCGGCCGGCTCGTTTTCATCCACGTCACGTCGTCGGGGCCGCTGGCCGAGCAGGCCGCCCGGCAGCACTACATGCGGGTGCCCATCCGGCCCATCCGCGGCAGCCTCCTCGACACGCGGCTGCGGATCCTGGCCGGCAGCGTCGAATGCCAAAGCGTCTTCGCCGACCCGAAGGTCATCCGCGACCACTCGGAGGCGGCCGTCAAGGTCGCCCCGATCATCGGCCTGGGCCGGGACGAGGTTTTCCGCCGTCTCACGGCCGACCGGACGTCACGGTTCGTATGGCTCGCCCGGCGCGTCAGCCCCGAGGTCGCCCGTGCGGTCGACGAGCTGGGCGTCTACGGCATCGGCCTGGTGACCGAGGGCCGGCGGCGGTACCCGAACGGGAGCCTGGCGGCCCACGTCGTCGGCTTCGTCGGCAGCGACGAGCAGGGCCTGGAGGGGCTGGAGAAGCTCTACGACGGGCGGCTGGCCGGCCGCGAGGGCGAGGCCTTCATCCTGGCCGACCGACGGCGGCGCCCGATCTGGTCGCGGCCGGACCAGTTCGTCCCGGCCGAGGACGGCCAGCACCTGGTCCTGACGATCGATGCGGCCGTCCAGGCCTTCGCCGAGGAAGCCCTGGCCGAGGCGGTCGAACGGTACCGGGCCAAGAGCGGGGCCGCCGTCGTCATGGACCCCCACACGGGGGCCGTGCTGGCGATGGCCAACGTGCCGACGTTCGAGCCGGGCCGCTTTGCCGACTTCCCCCGCGACGCCCGCCGGAACCGGGCCCTGACCGATCCCCACCCGCCGGGCAGCACCGCCAAGCCCTACATCGCCGCCAAGGCCCTCGAAAGGGGCTTGGTGCGGCTCGGCGAGACGTTCTACTGCGAGGACGGCTACTGGGCGGAGCGCCGCCTCCGCGACGCCGGCCACGGCTACGGCGAACTCACCTTCGAGATGATCGTCATCAAGTCGAGCAACATCGGCATGGCCAAGATCGGCGTCGTCATGGGCAACCAGCAGCTCTACCAGGCCCTCGGCGACTTCGGCTTCGGCCTCCGCACGGGCATCCGGCTGCCCGGCGAGAGCGCCGGCAAGGTCTATCCGCTCGGCCGGTGGACGAAGTACTCGACGACGCGGGTGCCGTTCGGCCAGGAGTTCAGCGCCACGCCGCTCCAACTCGCCACGGCGTTCTGTGCGTTCGCCAACGGGGGCAAGGTCCTGCGGCCGAAGGTGGTCCGCGCCGTCATGGACGCCCGCGGGCGGGTCGTCGTCGACCTGTCGAAGCCCGAGATGCTCCGGCGGGCCATGCGGCCCGAGACGGCCAGTACGATGCGGCACCAGGTACTCCACCAGGTCGTCGAGATCGGCACGGGCCGCAACTGCCGCCTGCCCGGCTACCGGGTGTTCGGCAAGACCGGCACGGCCCAGGGGGTGGACCCCGAGACGGGGGCCGTCAGCCACACCCGCTACATCAGCTCGTTTGTGGCGGGCGCCCCGGTGGACGACCCGCGGGTGGTCGTCCTGATGTCGGTCAACGAGCCGACCAAGGAGATCGGGTTCTACGGGGGGACGGTCGCGGCCCCCGCCGCGCGGAAGGTCCTGGAGCAGACGCTCGAGTACCTCGGCGTGCCGCGCCGCGAAGAGGGGGCGCCCGAGCCGGTGCCCACGTACCTGGTTCGTCAGGAACTTGGCCTGTAACCCCGTCGCCGCTCTGTGTTATAAGGAGGGCGGAGGGGATCGGGATGGCGATGAAGCTTTCGGAGCTGATGGCGTGCGTGCCGGGCTCGCGTCTCGTGGGCCGGGCCGAGGCGACCGTGTCGCGGGTGGTGCACGACTCGCGCCGCGTCCGGCGGGGGGACTTGTTCGTCGCCCTCCGCGGGACGCGGGTCGACGGGCACCGGTTCGTCCAGACGGCGCTGGAGGCGGGGGCCGAGGGGGCGGTGGTCGAGGGCCCCCTGCGGCTGCCCGGTGAGCCGGCCCTCCTGGTCGCTCCCGACACGCGGGATGCCCTGGGCCGCCTCGCCCACGCCCTGGCGGGCTTTCCGACGCGGCGGCTCATTGTCTGCGGCATCACGGGCACGAACGGCAAGACGACGACGACGTACCTCCTGAGGAGCGTGCTAGAGCAGGCGGGCCGGCCGGCGGGGCTGATCGGCACGATCTCCCACGAGATCGGCGACCGGCGAATCCGCTCGTCGATGACCACGCCGGACGCGACCGACCTGGCGGGCTACTTCGCCGAGATGGTCGAGGAGGGCCTGAAGGCGGCGGTCATGGAGGTCTCGAGCCACGCCCTGGCCCAGCGGCGGACCGCCGGCATCGAGTTCGACGTCGGGGCGTTCACGAACCTGACACCCGAGCACCTGGACTACCACAGGGACATGCCGTCCTACCGCGAGGCGAAGGGCCGCCTGTTCGCCGGTCTTTCGGCGGGCGCGACGGCCGTCCTGAACGCCGACGACGAAGCGAGCGATTCGTTCGCCGAGGAGACGGCCGCCGAGGTCCTGTGGTACGGCCTGGACCGGCCGGCGGACGTGACGGCCGAGAACGTCCGGGCGGACCTCTCGGGCAGCCGGTTCACGCTCGTCACGCCGGGAGGGCGGGCCGAGGTCCGCACGGCCCTCCTGGGCGAGCACAACCTGCGGAACTGTCTGACGGCCGCGGCGTGCGGCGAAGCCCTCGGCCTGCCGCTCGGGCGAATCGCCGCCGGCCTGGAGGCCGTGACGACCGTCCGCGGGCGGCTCGAGCCGGTCGCGACGGGCCGAGGCTTTCACGTGCTTGTCGACTACGCTCACACGGCCGATGCGCTGAAGAACGCCCTGAGGACCGTCCGCAAGCTCGTGCCCGGGCGGCTGATCGTCGTCTTTGGCTGCGGGGGCGACCGCGACCGGACGAAGCGGCCCCGGATGGCGGCCGTCGTCGAATCGCTCGCCGACCGGGTCGTCCTGACGAGCGACAACCCGCGGTCGGAAGACCCGGCGGCCATCGCCGCCGAGGCCGCCGGCGGCTTCAGGCGGCCCGAGGAGGTGACGGTCGAGCTGGACCGTCGCCTGGCCATCGCCCGGGCCGTCCGCGAGGCCCGCGAGGGCGACGTCGTCGTCATTGCCGGCAAGGGACACGAGACCTACCAGGAGACGTCGCAGGGGACCGTCCCGTTCGACGACCGGGAGGTGGCGCGGGAGGTGCTGGAGGCGCAGGCCGGGGCCGCCGAGGGCTAGATGGAGTTCACGATTGCCGAGATCCTGGCGGCGACGGGCGGGCGGCTGGCGGCGGGGCCGGCCGAGGGGCCGGCTGGACGCGTCACGACCGACACCCGCGAAATGGGGCCTGGGTGGACGTTCGTCGCCCTGTGCGGCGAGCGGTTCGACGGGCACGATTACGCGGCCGATGCGGCGAAGGCCGACGCGGCCTGCCTGGTCCTCGAACGGGTCGACGCGGTCGGCGAAGCCGACGCGACTGGCGACCGACCGGCCGTCGTCGAGGTCGCCGACACCTACGCGGCGCTGGCCGCGCTGGGCCGGGCCGCACGGGACCGCCTCGCCTGCCCGGTGATCGGCATCACGGGCTCGTGCGGCAAGACGACGGTCAAGGAGATGGTCGGACAGGCGCTGGCGGGCCGGCTCCGGGGACGGGCGCCGCCGAAGAGCTTCAACAACCGGGTCGGCGTGCCGCTGACGCTGCTGGCGGCCGAGCCGGACGACGGGTTCGCCCTGTGCGAACTGGGGACGAACGCGCCGGGCGAGATCGCGTCGCTGGCGGCGGTGGCGCGGCCGACGCTCGGCGTCGTGACGCTCGTTGCGCCGGTCCACCTGGAGGGGCTCGGCTCCGTCGAGGCCGTCGGCCGGGAGAAGGCGGCCTTGGTCGATGCCATCCCGCCGGACGGGGTGGCGGTGTTGAACGCCGACGACCCGCGCGTGGCGGCCATGGCCCCGGCGTGCCGCGGGCGGGTCGTCACGGCCGGCACGGCCGAGGGGGCCGACCTGCGGGTGACGGACCTGGAGCAGACGGAGGCGGGCCTTCGGTTCGCGGTAGCGGGTGAGCGGTTCGCGGTGCCCGTCCTGGGCCGGCACCAGGCGGTGCTGGCGGTCCTGGCGGCTGCGGCGGCCCGGGAGTGCGGCGTGACGGTGGCCGAGACGGCCGAGGCGCTGGCGGAGTACCGTCCGCCGCCGATGCGGCTCGGGCTTCGCCGGGCCGGCGACGTGCTCGTCCTGGACGATGCGTACAACGCGAACCCGGCGAGCATGGCGGCAGCGCTTGAGCTGCTGGTGGCGCTCTGGCCCGGGCGGCGGAAGGTCGCCTTTTTCGGCGAGATGCGGGAGCTGGGATCGGCCGCCGAGTCGGCCCACGCGGAGCTCGGCCGCCGAGCCGTCTGGGCCGGCGTCGACCGGCTCGTCTGCGTCGGCGACCTGACGGAAGCGTCGGTCCGCGCGGCGGTGGAGGCGGGCTTGGCGGAGGATGCGGTCGAGCGCTTCGCGGACTCGGCCGAGGCGGCGTCGGCCGTAGCGGGCGTCGTGCGGCCGGCAGACGTCGTGCTCGTCAAGGGCTCGCGGACGGTGCGGATGGAGCGGGTCGTCGAGGCACTCATGAGGAAGTCGGCGGGCACGGAGCCTCGCCGGGAACAAGGTTGACAGGACGTACGAGGAATCGCTTAGAGGAGAATCCTCCCACCATGCCAGGGTGGTCCTGGCGGTCCCGCCACGGGCGCGGGCGGGACGGTTGCGGGCCCCGGACTTCGGCCGAGGCTTACCTGGGTCGCCTCGAGCCGGGTCCGGTGCCCGGTGGGAGGTCGAGGCTGGGTGTGGCGGGGCGCGGCGGCCCCCCGGTCGGCGGACGGTCCGCCGGACGACGCCTGACGAGGAGTGCGGATGCTCTATTGGCTGCTCTTTGACGAGGAGCACGGGTGGCTGCGGGAAGCGCTCGCCCGCGCCCACGTCTGGCGATATCTGTACGTCTTTCGATATCAGACGTTCCGCCTGGCGTTCGCCATGGTCACGAGCTTCTTCCTGTGCATGGCGCTGGCGCCGGTGCTGATCCGGCTGCTCCGGCGGCTGAAGGTCGGCGGGGCGGTCGACTTCCGCAACGAGGTGGTCGACCGGATGTACGCCTCGCGGGCGGGGACGCCTACGATGGGCGGCATCCTGATCGTGCCGGCCCTGGTGATCTCGACCTTCTTTTGGGCCGACGTCAGCAACTTCCTGGTGTTCCTGGGCCTGGTGACGGTGATCTGGCTGGGGCTCCTGGGAGGGGCCGACGACTATCTGAAGCTTGTCCGCAAGAGCCGCGACGGCCTCCGCATGTGGGAGAAGCTGGTCTTCCAGATCGCCCTGGCGGTGCTGCTGGGCTTTTTTCTCTATCAGAACGGGCGGGAGACGGTCCGCCTGCCGGAAGAAGGCGGCGTGGGCATCGCCCTGAACCTGCCGTTCTACAAGTGGCCCATCCCGCTGGGGCCCACGTCGTTCCTGTTCATCTCGGTCCTGGTGGTCGCCGGCACCTCCAACGCGGTGAACCTGACCGACGGGATGGACGGCCTGGCGATCGGGAGCATGGTGCCGCCCACGGCGGTGTTCCTGGCGCTGAGCTACGTGGCTGGGAACGTGATCTATTCGGACTACCTTTACGTCCCCTACGTGCCCGGGGCGGGGGAGCTGGGCATCTTCTGCGGGGCCCTGCTCGGGGCGTGCCTGGGGTTCCTCTGGTACAACTGTTCGCCGGCCCAGGTGTTCATGGGCGACACGGGCAGCCTGGCCCTGGGCGGGGCGATCGGGTACGTCGCCCTCGCCATCCGGCAGGAGTTCCTCCTGCTGATCGCGGGCGGCGTCTTCGTCATGGAGGCCCTCAGTGTCATCGTCCAGGTGGGCTACTTCAAGCTGACCGGCGGCAAGCGGGTGTTCCTGATGTCGCCGATCCACTACCACTTTCAGCTCAAGGGGTGGACGGAGACGCAGACGGTGGTGCGGTTCTGGCTGATCGGGGCGATGTTTGCGGCGCTCGCCCTGGCGACCTTGAAGCTGCGGTGAGCGGTCCGCAAGGGGCGGGAGGGTGCGAATGACGGCAGCGGCGGCGGCCACGACTAGCCCGGCGGGCGAGAGGCACCGCCACGGGTGGGCCGGGGCGACCTGGCGCGAACCGGCCGTCCTCATCCTGTCGGTCCTGGCCCTGATGACGATGGGCATCATCATGGTCTTCAGCGCCACACGCTGCGTCGACCCGTCGGTCGAAGGGTACTACTTCGAGCGTCACCTGATGTTCCTGCCGGTCGCACTGGCGGCCCTGGCGGGGGCGGCCCTGTTGCCGTACCGCTGTCTGGGGCGGTCCTGGGCCGCCGTCGCGTTGGTCGCCGTGGCGGTCGCGCTGCTGGCGGCGGTGCTGGTCTACGGGACGCCGCACAACGGGGCCCGGCGATGGTTCTCGCTGGAGGCCGGGTCGCTGCGGGTGAGCTTTCAGCCGTCGGAGCTGGCGAAGGTGGCGCTGGTGGTGTTCCTGGCGTGGTACCTGGGGCGGGAGGCGTTCGATCCGAAGCGGTTCGTCCGCGGCTTCCTCGTGCCGATGGCCGTGGTGGGCGCCGTGTGCGGGCTGGTGGCGAAGGAGGACTTCGGGACGGGGGCCCTCATTGGCCTGGTGTCGGTTGCGATGTGCATCGTGGCCGGATGCCGCCTCCGGTACCTGCTGACACTCGTGCCGCCGGCGGCGCTGGGCGTGTGGCTGCTGGTGTGGCGGGTGCCGTACCGGCTGGAGCGGCTGACGGCGTTCCTGGACCCGTGGGCGAGCCGTGACGGGGCGGGGTGGCACATTGCCCAGAGCCTGATGGCGATCGGCCGCGGCGGGCTGGCCGGCGTCGGCCTGGGGGCCGGCGTCCAGAAGTACTACGTCCCCGAGAACGCCACCGACTTCATCTTCACCGTCATCTGCGAGGAAGGGGGCATCCTGGGCGGCATCCTCGTGCTGGGCCTGTTCGGCGTGTTCGTATGGCGGGGCGGGCGGATCGTGCGTCACGCCGCCGACCGCTTCGGCTTTCTCCTGGCGGCGGGGGTGCTCCTGGTGATCGGCCTCCAGGCGGTGATGAACATCGGCGTCGTCACGGGGGCGCTGCCGGCGAAAGGCATCGGCCTGCCGTTCATCAGCTACGGCGGGTCGGGGCTGGTGATGATGAGCGCGGCGGCGGGGCTGCTGGCCTCGGTGGCCCGCGGGGCGACCCGGGCGGCGGATGCCCGGCCGATCGTCTATCGGCCGTAGGCGGATGCGGACGCATCATGCGTGAGAGAGGGCGGCGAATCCTGCTGGCCGGCGGCGGCACAGGGGGGCACCTGTACCCCGGCCTGGCCCTCGTCGAGGCCATCCGCGGCGAGCGGCCGGAGACCGCTTTCGCCTTCGCGACGACCCGCCGGCCGATCGACCGCGACGTCCTCGCCGGGACGGGGTGCCCCCTGACGCCGCTGCCGGCCCGACCGTTCCGCCTGGCCCCGTGGACCTGGCCGGCGTTTCTCGCGAGCTTGGCCCGGTGCGGGCACCGGATCCGGCGGCGGTTCCTGGAGTTCGAGCCGGAAGTCGTCGTCGGCCTGGGGGGCTTCGGCAGCTACGTGCCGGTCCGGGTGGCCCAGGACGAGGGCATCGCGACGGTCGTCCTGAATCCCGACATCGTGCCGGGGCGGGCGAACCGCCGGGCCGGACGCGAGGCCGACCTCGTGTGCTGCCAGTTCCGCGAGACGCTGGAGCATTTCCCCGAGGACCGGGTCCGCCTGACGGGCTGCCCCATCCGGCCCAGCCTCCTGGCGGCGAGCCGGGCCGAGGCGATCGCGGCGCTCGGGCTCGACCCCGACCGCCGGACGCTGCTCGTCACGGGGGCGAGCTCGGGCGCCCGGAGCGTCAACCGGGCGGTCCTCTCGGCCCTGCGGGAGCGGGGCCTGCCGGACGGGTGGCAGGTGCTGCACCTGACGGGGCACCTCGACCACCGGCCGGCCGCCCATGCCCACGAGGAGCTCGGAACACCGGGCCTCGTCAAGGCCTACGAGCCGCGGATGGGCCTGGCGTACGCGGCGGCGGACCTGGCGGTCGCTCGCGCCGGGGGCTCGACCATCGCCGAGCTGCTCGCCGCGGGGGTCGCGACGATTTACCTGCCCTATCCGCACCATCGCGACCAGCACCAGATGCAGCAGGCCCGGGCGGCCGAGATGAGCGGGGCGGCGGTGGTGGTCCGAGATCGGCCCGAGGCCCCAAAGATCACGGCCCGCGAGTTGGGCGACGCCCTGGAAGGCCTCCTGGATGACGAACTCTGGCGGGCCCGGATGGAGCAGCATGCCCGTGAGGCCGCCCGGCCCGGCGCGGCGGGCGAGGTGGCCGCCGCCGTCCTCGACCTGGCCGACAAGGCCGCCAAACGCCGCTGGCAGGCCGCGGGCCGCGACGTTGACAAGCCCGCCGCCGCTCCTTACACTCCGGCGGGAGAGCCCAGTCCATGACGTCCTCCATGCCCTTGAGCCACGGTCGCACCTTCGCGGGCCGCGCGATCCACTTCGTCGGCATCGGCGGGTGCGGCATGTCCGGGCTGGCGGCGTTCGTCCTGAGCGAGGGCGGCGCGGTCAGCGGCTCAGACATGGCGGCGAGCGAGGTGACGGAACGGCTCGAACGGCTCGGCGCGACCGTCCACGTGGGCCACGAGGCCGGCCATGTGCCGCCGGCCGCCGACCTGGTGGTCGCCAGCGCCGCCGTCAAGCCCGACAACGCCGAGCTGGTCGAGGCCCGCCGCCGCGACCTGCCCGTCGAGAAGTACGCCGCCTTCCTCGGCCGGCTGATGGACCTCCGCCGCGGCATCGCCGTCAGCGGCACGCATGGCAAGAGCACGACGACGGCGCTGTTGGCCTACGTTCTGTCGGAGGCAGGGCTCGATCCGAGCTTCGTCATCGGGGCCGACGTGCCGCAGCTCGGCGGCGGGGCACGGGTAGGACGCGGCCCGCACCTGGTGGCCGAGGCCTGCGAGTTCGACCGGTCGTTCCTGCACCTGGCGCCCCACGCGGCCTGCGTCCTGAACGTCGAGGAGGACCACCTGGACTGCTATCGCGGCGGCCTGGAAGAGATCCGGTCGGCGTTCCGGGCCTTCGCCGCCCGCGTCCAGCCGGACGGGCTGCTCGTGGTCTGCGGGGGCGACCTGAGCGCCCGCCAGGCCGTCGACGGGCTGGACTGCCGCTTCGAGACGTACGGCATCGGCGGCGAGTGGGACTGGCGGGCCGAGCACCTGGAGGCCGACCGCGGACGGTTTGCGTTCGACGTCTACCGCGGCCGCACGCACTACGCCCACGTGCAGCTCGCCCTGGCGGGTCGGCACAACGTGCTGAACGCCCTGGCGGCGACGGCGCTGGCGAGTTGGGCCGGGGCCCGAGCGGGCCAGGTGGCCGAGGCGCTGGGCTCGTTCCAGGGCGCCCGGCGGCGGATGGAGGTCCTCGGCGAGGCGGGCGGGGTGACCGTCGTCGACGACTACGCCCACCACCCCACCGAGATCGCCGCGACGCTCCAGGCGGCCAAGGCCCGCTTCGAGCCCCGGTGCCTGTGGGTGGTCTTCCAGCCGCATCAGCACAGCCGGACGCGGTTCCTGCTGAAAGACTTTGCGCTGGCCCTGTCGCGGGCCGATAGGATCATCGTCCCGGAGATCTACTTCGTCCGCGACAGCGAGAGCGAGAAGCAGGCCGTCCGCAGCGAGGACCTGGTCGGACTCGTCCAGGCCCAGGGGGCGGAGGCCCTCTACATGCAGACCTTCGACAGCATCCGCCGGTACCTGAAGGAGAGCCTCGCGCCGGGAGACGTGCTCCTGGTGATGGGGGCGGGCGACGTCTGGCGACTGGGCGAGCCCGTGCTGACCGACCTCCGGGCCGGGGGGGCGGCAGCGCCGGCCGATGTGCCCGAGGCTGCACGCACATCGCAAGACGTCTCGCAAGCCACAAGGCCGACGGGCTAGCGGCTCGGACGGGACCGGGCCGCTAAGGCGCGGCGCCGCACGACCGACGAGGGCACGCGATGGACATCTTTAAGGGACTCGAGGACATCGTCGAGCGCGATGCACCCGTCGGCCGGTCCACGACGTTCGGCATCGGCGGGTCGGCCGAGTGTCTGGTCTCGCCGCGCAGCGAGGAGGAGCTCCGCGACGTCCTGAAGCGATGTGACGCCGAGGGCGTGCCCGTCTACGCCATGGGCCGCGGGTCGAACATCCTCGTCAAGGACGAGGGCGTGCCCGGCGCGGTCGTCCGGATCAACCGCCAGGGATTCGGCTACGTCGAGACCCGCGAGGACCTGATGCGTGCCGGGGCGGCGGCCCCATTGAGGAAAGTCGTGGAGGAAGCCGCCCGGGCCGACCTCTCAGGCCTGGAGTGCCTGGTGGGCATCCCCGGGAGCATTGGCGGCGGGATCCGGACGAACGCCGGCGGCGCGTTCGGCGACATCGGCCAGACCGTCGAGCGGGTCAAGGTGATGGACGCCCACGGCCAGACGTTCTACCGGGAGCGCGACGACCTGGCGTTCGGGTACCGGACAAGCAACATCTCGGCCCGGTTCGTCCTGGAGGCGGAGCTTCGCCTCCTGCCGGACTCCGAGAAGGCCATCCTGGCTCGGATGCGGAAGATCTGGATCGCCAAGAAAAACAGCCAGCCCACCGGCTCCTCCTCCGCCGGGTGCATCTTCAAGAACCCGCGGGGCATGTCCGCCGGGGCCTTGATCGACCAGGTCGGCCTGAAGGGCGCCACCGTCGGCGGGGCCATGATCTCGCACAAGCACGCCAACTATATCGTCATCAAGGACAAGGCGAAGGCGAAGGCCGCCGACGTCCTCGCCCTGATCGAGCAGGCCCGCCAGGCCGTCAAGGAACGATTCGACGTGTACCTCGAACTGGAAATCAAGGTGTGGCCATGACCGAAGGCGCCGTCCAGCACCAGGCCGGCGTCGAGACGGGCGCGGGCCGCCTGGCCGTCGGCGTCCTGATGGGCGGCCTCTCGCGGGAACGCGAGGTCAGCCTCCTGAGCGGGCGGGCCGTGGCGGCGGCCCTCCAGGCCCGGGGCCACACGGTCGAGGCCCATGACGTCCGGCCGGGCGACGTGACGGCCGATCTCGTGCGCGACCTCGACGCGGTCTTCATCGCCCTCCACGGCCGGTGGGGCGAGGACGGCGGCGTCCAGGCCGAGCTCGAAGCCCTCGGCACCCCCTACACGGGCTCCGGGCCGGGGGCCAGCCGTCTGGCGATGCACAAGGTCGAGGCGAAGGAGCGGTTCTTCGAGGCGGGCGTGCCGACGCCGGCCTTTCGCGTGGCCCGCCGCGGCGACGAGGGCCGCCTGGTGGAGGCGTTCGAGGTGCTCGGGCCGCGCCTGGTGGCGAAGCCACTCGCCGACGGGTCGAGCTTCGGCGTCAGCCTGTGCGACTCGGCCCGATCACTGCGGCGCGCCGCCGAGGCCGTCTGGAAGGACGACGAGGCGGTGCTCGTCGAGCGGCACGTCGAGGGCCGGGAGCTGACGGTCGGCGTGCTGGGCCGGACGCCGCTGCCGCTCGTCGAGGTCCGCGTGCCCGGCGGGTGGTATGACTTTCACCACAAGTACGAGTCGGACCGGACGGAGTACGTGTTCGACCACGGCCTGCCGGCCGACGTGGAGCGGGGGGTCGTAAAGACGTCACTGGCGGCCCACGACGCGCTCGGGTGCCGCGACCTGTCGCGGGTCGACCTGATGCTCGCCCCGGACGGGCGGCCGGTGGTCCTGGAAGTGAACACGATCCCCGGCTTCACGGACCACAGCCTGGTGCCGAAGGCGGCGGCCCATGCGGGCATCGCGTTCCCGCGTCTGTGCGAGCGGATCGTCGAGCTGGCCCTGGAACGGGCACGGACGTCGCCGGCCCCGCAGGGCGATTCGGCCTGAGGACCCGGCCCCAACAACGCGTGCCCGCCGGCGAGGAGTGAGGCGTTGGCCCGAAGCAAAGCCAAGCACAAGAAGCGCGAGAAGCCGCCGAAGGTCGAGCGGGCCGAGGGCGTGCCGGGCTTGGCCGGGCGGCTCCTGAAGCCCGCCCTGGTGCTGGCGGCGATCGCGGCCGGCGCGGGGGGCATCGTCTACGGGTTCGATCGACTGGGCCGTCTCGTGCAGCGCCATCCCGACTATGTCGTCGCGCGGACGGACCTGGCCCTGGAGGAGGTGCCCGGCTGGGTGCCGCCCGAGGCCCTCGACGACCTCGACTTGGCGAAGCTGGACCCGGAGTTCCCTCCGTACTTCAGCCTGCTCGACCGGGCAGTCTGCCGCCGCGTGGCCGAGGCGTACGAGCGGTCCGTCTGGGTCGAGGAGGTCGTGCGGGTGGAGAAGCGCGACCCGCGGATCGGCGGCGAACGGTTGCTGATGCGTCTCCGGTTCAGGCGGCCCGCGGCGTTCGTCCGGCGCGGCGAGGCGCTCTACCTGGCGGCCCACGACGGCGTGCGGCTGCCGGGCGTCTATCGGGAACCGGTCCTGGCGACGTGCGGCTCGAAGGGCGACGGCCTGGAGCTGCTGGAGGTCCGCGGCGTCGCGGAGGAGCCGCCCGCGCCCGGCCGGGCCTGGACCGCCGAGAGCCTCCGGGCGGGCCTCCGGATCGTCGCGGGACTGGAGCCGCGGCGAACGGACTTCCGGCTGGCCGCCGTCGACGTTTCGAACTTCGGGTATCGCCTGAGCCGCCGCCGCAGCGAGGTCGCCGTCTACACCGAGGGTCAGACCGAGATTCGGTGGGGCAAGGCGCCGACGGAGCGGGCGGCCCTGCTTCACGAGCGGTCCGTCGCCGAGAAGGTCGAGTACCTTGATTACGTGCACCGGCGGGTCGGGGCCTTCGACGGGGTCCTGGAGTACGTCGACATTCCCAATGAGGTGATCCGCCGCCGGTCTCACACCACCACCTATCGCCTGCGGAGCTGAGCGATGGCACGTGCGTCAGGCCCGGCGGCCGGCCCTGCCACAGGCGAGGCCCCGGACGCCGGTCGGCGCGGCTCGCCCTGGTGGCCGCTGCTGCCGGCGGCGTGGTGTCTGTGGTTGCTTCTCTGGCTCGTTCCCTCGCTGCTCGTGGCTCCCGATCTCGCGACGCGGCCGGTGTGGGTGACGGCGGCGTCGGCCCCGTCGGCCCTGGTCGTCGCGGGAGCGTTCTTTCTGGTGGTGGTCTGGCCGTTCTGGCCGGCGCTTGCCGATCGCGCCGCGGCGGGCGCCGACCGCGTCTCCGTGGGTTGGCTGTTGCGTTCGTTGGCGGAGCTGGTGGTCCTGGTGGCGCTCGCCGTGCCGTTCGCCCTGGTGGGCTGGTCGGTGGCGAACCGGGCGGTTGAGCCGGGGCCGGTGGCGGCAGCGGTCGGGTCGCTCGTCCTGCTGGGCCTGGCGATTCGCCTGGCCAGCGTGGGCATCGGCCCCGAGAGCGGCCGGTGGCTCATGCTGGGGGCGATGCTCGCCGCGGCGGGGCCCATCCTGGTGGCCTACGGCGTGCATGAGGTGATGCGGATCGACCTGGCGGGCCTGGTGGACCTCAGCCCGGCGGTGGCGGCGATTCGCCTCTGCCGGGAGGGCTGGCCCGAGACGGGATGGGAGCGGTTCGTCCGGCTGGTCCTCTGGCCGGCGGCATCGGCGGTGCTGGTGTTCGTGGCCCTCTCAGAGATGGCCTGGCGACGGCGGCGTCATCTGGCCCGAGATTGAGCCCGTGCAGCGCTATCCCCCAGTCCTGCGCGGTGGGTCTCCGCGCCCGCCGCGCTAAGCCCTCCCTGCACGGTGGTTGCGGAGAACCACCGCGCGAGAACCGGGCCGCCGCGATTGTCTTTTCACGGCCGGGCGTGCTGGGGCGGCGTGTGGTAGCCCGAGCCGCTCGTCGCGACGTACGTCCGATAGTGGCGGTCCTGCATGAGGCAGGTGCGGCGGGTCGTGGCCGGGACGGTCGTGGTGTAGATGCGAATCTCATTCGGGGCCGAGACGACGATCTCCTCCCGCCAGTCGCCGAGAACGTCGGCCACCAGCACCGCCCGGCGTATGTCACCCATCTCAACCCACGTCCTGCCCTCGTAGTCGCGGACCGTGCGGCCGTGGAGCAGCTCCTTCTGCGGATCGGCGTCCCACCAGACCGTCCACGGGGCGAGGCCTCCGATCCGCTCCCTCCCGATGCGCCGGCCTGCCGCCGTGTAGAGCCAGTACTGGCTCCCGTCCTTCTCGCCGGCATAGCACTCCTGGCCGGGGTGGTCGGCGAGGATGTCGCCGCACATCCCCTGGCTGTGGACGTGGTGGGTGGGGCCGTCGTAGGCCCAGAGCTTCTCGCCGGTGCGGGCATCGAGGAGGCACACGCCGTCGGTTTTCTGGCGGGTCTCGTAGCCGAGAAAGACCTCCCAGCCGGGGCGGTCCGGGTCGATCTCGCCCACGAAGCAGACGTCCGGGTGGCCCATGCGGGTGCACCAGAGCGCCTCGCCCGTCTCGTCGATGCATCCCGAGCCCATGACCAGCTCCTGCCGGCCGTCGGCGTCGACGTCGGCGGCGAGGAGCGTGTGGGCCCCCTGGCCGCGGAACTCGGGGGCGTCGTCGGCCGAGAACCACTTCCATACGGGCCCCATCTCCGGCCCGTAGGCCTCCATCCGGATGTGCCGGTACGTGCCCCGCTCGACGACGAGGTGCGGCCGTCGCCCGTCCAGGTAGGCCACGGCCAGAAAGTTGCGGCAGAAGTAGTTGTAGTCGCCGAGGCCCTCGCGGCTGGGCCAGGGGACCCGCGAGACGGTCCGGCCCGTCCGCCCGTCGAGCTTGAGGAGCCATTCCGGACCGGTGCGGACGTGGCCGGTGGGCTCGCGGGGGTCGCCCTCGCCGCCCTTCGCGTAGACCTCGGCCCGTCCGTCGCCGTCGACGTCGTAGACGACGAACGGGCTGTACCAGATGCCGGTCTCGATGGACCAGCCCATGTCGTGCCGCCACAGGAACCGCCCGTCGGCGGAGTAGGCGTCGAGCTTGTAGGGCTCGGGGCCCTTCTTCCAGTAGCCGGGCTTCTGGTAGGGGTCGACGTTGAAGTTGGGCCGCTTGATGACGTAGTCGTAGCGTCCGTCGCCGTCGAGGTCGCCGACGCCGACCTTCTGGAAGTCGTCGCCCGCTTCCAGTGGGATGCGGATGTAGGAAGCCCCCGGCCAGGCTTCGCGGGGGGCGACGGGTGCACATCGCGGCCGTTCTGCGCCGCCTGCGACCGGCGCCACGGAGTAAGCCAGGCCGATGTCTCGCGGGGGTCCATCGTCCACGACGTTCGTGCTGTCGCGGACCGGTTCGGCCGTCAGGCGTTGCGGCGCGGCGCCGCCCGTGTGGCGATAGACGTGGAAGGCCGCATCGGGCGGGTCGGAGGCCAGCAGCCGCCAGCCGATGTAAACCTCCCCGTCCTCCCGCCGCAGGGCGACGAGGCCGCGGTCGAGCTTCTCCCCGGTCTCGGCGACCGTGGGGCCCGCGGCGCCGAGCCAGGCGGCCAGCACAGCCATCGCGCCGGCGGCGAACCGTCCGGCGTTCCGCGCGCCAGTCCGTGCCGTCATCGTTTCACCCCTTGTCCTTCTCGGGCAGGCCCATCTCGCGGCGTCGCCGCCGCTCCTCGGGCGGGCGGGTCTTCCACCGCCGATGGACCCACAGGTACTGTTCCGGTGCGATGCGGACCAGGTCTTCCAGGGCCTTCGTGTACCGCTGGGTGATGGCGATGGCCCCGTCGCGGCTGAGGTCGTACTCGGCCGGGTCGATGACGTCCTGGGCCTTGGCCCGGTAGAGGAACCGCTTGCCCACCCGGTAGGTTCCGCCGACGATGATGGGGACCCGCTCGTGGAGGGCGAGGTAGGCGATGCTCTTGTAGACGGAAGCCTTCCGGCCGAAGAAGTCGACGAAGAAGCCCCGGCGTCCGGCGTCCTGGTCGGCCGGGAAGGCCAGGCCCCGCCCCTGGCGGAGCAGCTCGACCGCCCGTTCGGTCATGCCGAACTTCGACAGGATCTCCTGGCCGGGCTGCTCGCGAATCCGCTTGATGTGGCGGTCGAGGTAGGGGTTGTCCAGGGGCCGGCCCACCGAGACGGGCGGCAGGCCCATCGTGCTGAGGAAGTAAGTGGCGATCTCCCAGTTGCCGAAGTGGCCGCCCACGATGAGGTAGGGCCCGCCGGCGATCAGGCCCATCGCCCGGAGGGTGCCCGGCTCCAGCGAAACGTGCCGGGTGAAGCTGTTGAACTGGACCAGGCGGGGCATGCACAGGACCTCGACCCCGACCATGATCATATGCCGGAACGACTCGCGGGCGATGCGGCGGAGCTCGGCCTCGCCCTTCTCGGGGAAGCTGGCCCGGAGGTTCCGCAGGGCGATCCGCCGGTGCCGCCGGTCCAGGGCGTAGAGCAGGTCGCCCGCGATGCGGGCGGTCGCCAGGTTCGCATCGATCGGAAAACACATGAGCAGACTCTGGACCACCCGAAGGGCCCAGTACTGGAGCAGCCAGACGATGTGCCGGCGGAGACGCTTCATGGGCCCGGATTGTAGATGCCCGGCTCGGGAGGTGTCAAGCGGAGGGCGAGCAGGCCGCCCCGCGCCGGTTGCCCCAAGCGCCTCGGTCGGCTAGAATCCGCCGCACAGCGGAGCGTGCATGCCACCTGAAGACGCCAGAGTGTCGGACTTCGACTACGACCTGCCGCCGGAGCGGATCGCCCAGGAGCCGGTGCGGCCGCGCGACGCCTCCCGGCTGCTCGTCCTCGACCGGACCACGGGCGAGGTGGCCCACCGGCGGTTTCGCGACCTGCCGGGGCTGCTGGCCCCCGGCGACCTGGTGGTGGTCAACGACACGCGGGTCATTCCGGCGGCCATCGTCGCCCGGCGCTCGAGCGGCGGGCGGATCGAGGGCTGCTTCCTCCGCCAGCGGCCCGACGGCCTGTGGGAGGTGCTCCTGGCCGGCCGGGGCCGGATCCGCGAAGGCGAGACGCTCGCCGTCCTCGACCGCGACGGCCGGGAGGCCGCAAAACTGGAGTTGGTGCGGCGGGGCGAGGGGGGCCTTTGGCACGTCCGGCCGCCGGTGGGGACCGAGGCGCTCGAGCTGCTCCGCCGGGTCGGCCGGACGCCGCTCCCGCCGTACATCCGGCGCGACGCCGCCGGCGATCGGCCGACCGAGACCCACGGCGTGGACTACCAGACGGTCTACGCTCGGGCCGACGGGGCGGTGGCCGCACCGACGGCCGGGCTCCACTTCACGCCGCGGGTCCTGGCGGCATTGGATGAGCGGAGCATCGAGCGGGCCGGCCTGACGCTCCACGTGGGCCTGGGGACGTTCCAGCCGATCCGCTGCGAGCGGCTTGCCGACCACGAGATGCACGCCGAGCACGTCGAGGTTCCCCGGGCGACGGCCGAACGGATCGAGGCGGCCCGCCGGCGGGGCGGCCGCGTCGTCGCGGTCGGCACGACGACCGTGCGGGCCCTGGAGTGGGCGGCCGGTCCGTCCGGCGCCGTCCGGGCCGGCGAGGGCTGGACGCGGCTCTTCATCTACCCGCCGTATAGGTTTCGGGCGGTCGAGGCGCTCGTGACGAACTTCCACCTGCCGCGGACGACGCTCCTGGCGATGGTCTGCGCTTTCGGGGGGACAAAGCGGGTGCTGGCGGCCTACGAGGAGGCAAAGCGGGAGGGCTATCGCTTCTACAGCTACGGCGACGCCATGCTGGTCCTGTGATGCGTCGACGGAACTTCCGGGGAGCGGCGGGTCACGGGCTGCGTCGGCTGGTCCGTTCAGGACGGGCCGATGTAGAGGTCCTCGTCGATTTCCTTGACGCCTTCCTGCTCGACCCACTCCCTCAGTTCCTCCGCATCGCGCGCGACGAGCGGGCTGATCTCGACCCGGACGGCCGGCTCGCCTTCGTCGTTGCGCGGCACGTCGACGCCGGCCGCCTCCAGCCACCGGGCGGCCTGGCGGACCATGTCCCGCCGGGCGGTGGCGGGGCTGTCGGGGCCGTCGGCGTTTTTGACGGGGCTGAACTCCTCGGCCCGGTCGATCTCCTGGACGATGGGGTTCTCGGCCATGGGCAGGGCGTCGAAGATGAACGTCTCGAACTTGACGCCGTTGGGCTCGTCGGGCTCGCGGCGCCGGCCGGCCTCGTTGACGCACGGGACCTTCTTCTCGGCCCGGTGGAAGGGCAGGGCGAATCGGTCGGCCTCGGTCAGCCGCTCGACGAACCGGCGGGAGATGACGTGGATGGCGATGCTGCCCGCCTCGAACCGCAGCCGCCCGTCCTCGTCCCGCTGCTCGGTCAGCTCCTGGGGCATGTCGCTGTACTCGACGACGATGAGCCGCCCGTCGCTTTCGCAAAAATGGCCCAGCTTCTCGCCGGCGTCGCGCTTCCGGGCCATCTTGCTCGACATGTCGCTCGAGGCGCTCGCGTGGTAGCCGATGAAGACGGGGTCGACGGGCTGCACGAGCGGATTGTCCACCTGGAAATAGCTGATGTGTTCGATGCCGTGGGACAGCATGTCCTCGAGCATCCCGGTCCGGGCGAGGGCCCGGATCGTCCCGCCGTGACCGTCGGGGCTCCAGAACAGCCGGTCCTTGTCGGCCAGGATGAGCCGGCCCTCGAAGTCCACCGCCGGCATCCTCCCCTGGGTGAAGAACCGGACGTCCTGCCGCGGGAGGTCGAAGTAGCCGTGGGCCTCGAAGAAGTCGCGGGTGGCCTGGTCGTTGGCCCGGCTGGTCATGATGTACCAGGGGACGGCGGCCCCGTGGGCCCGGCGGGCGGCGAGGAGCCCCTCGGCGAAGAGCTGAAACAGCGGCCGCCCCGAGACCGGCCCGACCGGGAACGCCCCCTTCGGGCCCTCGTAGCCCAGGCGGGTGCCCTGGCCGCCGGCCACCGTCAGGGCACCCACGCGGCCGGCGGCGATGAGGTCCCGGCCCAGGCGCCGCATCTCGTCGCGCCGGCGTCGCTCCTCGTCGCTGGTCGGCAGGGGGATGAACGGGGCGGGCTCGAGGTCGTCCGGCATCTCGGCGGTCTGGTCGCCCTCGACCAGCTCTTCGACCAGCCTAGAGAGCTCGTCGAAGTCGACCTGGGCGACTTCCTCCAGCAGCCGCTCGCGCCGCTCCTCGGGCAGCTCGTCCCAGAAGCGGAACACGTGTCCCTGGCCGGCCTCCTCGGCCCGGCGGCGAACGGCATCGGCGTCCGGCCTCGTCTCGGCCATGGTGGTCGTCTCCTCGCTCGTCGGTGTCTTCCTCCAGGCTAGTGTAGTGTATCAAGCAGATTGCACATTATTCAGTACGGCCCGTGCCCGTT